>NZ_JAYXBK010000043.1:0-1186 GCF_036016995.1 Paraburkholderia sp. MPAMCS5 | reverse complement strand
AGGAAGATCTGCAAAAGTCCTGACATTACGTTGCTGCCGAGCTATCCTGGAAACAGAGCGGATTTGGTGAGGGGCAACATGATGACGCAGCTTGGTCTTGGTCTGGATTTGTCGACGAAGCGGACGCGCAAGCGGGAATTTCTCGATGAGATGCGACGCGTTGTGCCCTGGCTGAAGCTGATTGCGCTGATCGAACCGCACTATCCCACGGGCAAAACCGGTCGACCACCGTTCCCGGTTGCAACGATGCTGCAGATTCATTTCATGCAGCAATGGTTTGGTCTGTCGGACCCTGCTATGGAAGAAGCACTCTATGACGTGCCGCTTTATCGCGAGTTCGCGGGTCTCGACGGAGGCATGGTGCGACTGCCGGATGAAAGCACGATACTGCGGTTCCGCCATCTGCTCGAAACGCACGGGCTGGCGGCGCAAATGCTGTCGCTGGTCAATGAGATCCTGACGGAGAAAGGCCTGATGCTTAAGGCTGGATCGGCGGTTGACGCAACCCTGATTGCCGCGCCCAGTTCGACAAAGAACGGCTCTGGCACGCGGGATCCAGAAATGAAATCGACGCAGAAAGGTGGCAACTGGTACTTTGGGATGAAAATGCATATCGGCGTAGACGCCGACTCGGGCCTGGTTCATACAGTCATTGGAACGGCCGCCAACGTGCACGACATCACCGTCGCCGAAGCGTTGCTACACGGCGAAGAAACGGATGTGTACGCGGACGCTGGGTATCAGGGCATCGAAAAGCGTTGTGAGGCAGACGCGATTCGTTGGCATGTTGCAATGCGACCGGCAAAACGCAGGAAACTGGATCTGAATGATTCGCTGGATGCGATATACGATCAGATCGAACGCCTGAAGGCGGGTATTCGGGCGAAGGTCGAACACCCGTTTCGCATCCTCAAGCGGCAGTTCGGTTACACGAAGACCCGCTATCGTGGTTTGATGAAAAACACCGCCCAGATCACCACGCTGTTTGCTTTGGGCAATTTGTGGATGGCGCGCAGAGCTTTGCGCAAAGCTTGAAACACCGGGCCGATGAAGGCCACATGTCTGGTTGAAGCGCTCCGGCTTGCGGAAAAACCCAGGTGGTCAACTCACTAACAACGATCTGAGCGCCGAGGCTGCGCTGGATGTCAAAGGTAACGCTTCCAAAGCGGGTTGTGCAGACCTTCCT
>NZ_JAYXBK010000042.1:0-1430 GCF_036016995.1 Paraburkholderia sp. MPAMCS5 | reverse complement strand
GAGATATGCTCGGATCTGGTGTACGGGGGAGTTGAGGCGGGAGATTGAAGGCGGTGGAGGTTTTAGCTGAGAATCTGATTGTCGAAGCCGGAAACCAGCAAACAACAAACCATCCACCATGAACAAGTTTACGGAAAAAGCGGTTGTCGGTCTATCGGAAACCGGTCTGGGCCTGGACGAATTGGTCCGTCACGGAGCCCGGCAGGTGATTCAACAGGCGATCGAAGCAGAGCTGACGGCGCTGCTGGAGCGGTTCGAAAACGTCAAGACGTTGCACGGGCAGCGCGCGGTGGTGCGCAATGGCTATTTGCCGGAGCGCGAGGTATTGACGGCGGCCGGCCCGATTGCCGTGAAGGTCCCCAAGGTTCGCGATCGTTCAGGATCAGGCGTGAAGTTCAATTCATCGATCGTGCCGCCGTATGTGCGCAAGTCGCCGCGAGTGAGTGCTGCGCTGCCGTGGCTGTATCTGAAGGGCATCTCGACGGGCGACATGAGCGAGGCACTGAGCGTGCTGCTGGGCGAGGACGCCAAGGGTCTGTCGGCCAACGTGGTGAGCCGTCTGAAGGCGCAATGGGCAGAAGAACATGCGGCCTGGAACCGGCGTGACCTTTCGAAGGCGCGCTATGTGTACTGGTGGGTCGACGGCATTCACACGGGGCTGCGCAGCGAGAATTCGGACGGCCAGTGCCTGTTGGTGATCATCGGCGTGAGGCCAGATGGACGCAAGGAGCGTGTGGCAATCGGCGACGGGTATCGGGAGTCGAAGGCGTCCTGGCAGGAGCTGCTACTTGACCTGAAGGCGCGTGGCCTGCAGGCCGGCCCGCTGCTGGCAGTCGGCGACGGCGCGATGGGCTTCTGGGCCGCACTGGAGGAAGTGTTTCCGGCAACGCGCGGCCAGCGCTGCTGGTTCCACAAGATGGGCAACGTGCTCAATGCGCTGCCGAAATCGCAACAGGCACGAGCGAAGGCGGATATGCAGGGCATCTGGATGGCGGCCACGCGCGCCGAAGCATATGCGGCGTTCGACCGGTTCGTGTCGATCTATGCTGCAAAATATCCGAAGGCGACGGAAACGCTGAAGAAGGACCGGGAGAGCCTGTTAGCCTTTTACGAATTCCCAGCCGAACATTGGCAGCATTTGCGGACCACGAATGCGATCGAGTCGACGTTCGCGACCGTGCGCCACCGGACGACGCGTACGCGCAACTGCGTGTCGCGACCGACCTTCCTGGGTCTGGCATTCAAGCTGATCGAGGAAGCCGAGAAAACCTGGCGCCGCATCAACGGCCCTGAACAGATCAAGCTGTTGCTGGAAGGCATTGCCTTCAGGGACGGCGAACCGGTGCAAGACGATCAACCCGGTCAGCAGAAACTCGCCGCCTGACGTCGCCGGCTATCAACCGCTCATACACCAGACTTGACCGTATCTC
>NZ_JAYXBK010000041.1:0-1437 GCF_036016995.1 Paraburkholderia sp. MPAMCS5 | reverse complement strand
GCAAGTCTCATTGAGCAGTACGGCCCGCGCGAGTCGATGGAATATGACGTCGTGATCGTCGGCGGCGGCCCGGCTGGGCTGTCCGCGGCGATCCGCCTGAAGCAGCGGGCGGCGGAAAAAGGCGTCGAAATCGGCGTCTGCGTACTGGAAAAAGGCTCGGAGATCGGGGCGCATATCCTCTCGGGCGCCGTAATGGACCCGCGCGCGCTGAACGAACTGATGCCGGACTGGAAGGAAAAAGCCGCGCCACTCGATGTCGCCGTGACCGAAGACCGCTTCCTGTTCCTCACCGAAACTGGCGCGAAGAGCGTGCCGAACTGGGCGCTGCCGGACAACTTCAAGAATCACGGTAATTACGTGATCAGCCTCGCCAATGTCACGCGCTGGCTCGGTCAGCAGGCCGAGGCGCTGGGCGTGGAGATTTTCCCCGGCTTTCCCGCCGCCGAAATCCTGTACAACGACGACGGCTCGGTGAAAGGCGTCGCGACCGGCAATCTGGGCATCGGCAAGGACGGCGAGCCGACCGAAAACTTCCAGCTCGGCATGGAACTGCACGCGAAATACACGCTTTTCTGCGAAGGCGCGCGCGGGCATCTCGGGCGTCAGCTTTCGGATAAATTCCGGCTGCGCGACGGCGCCGATCCGCAGGTCTACGGCATCGGCATCAAGGAACTGTGGGAGATCGATCCGTCGAAACACAAGCCGGGCCTCGTGATGCACACGGCGGGCTGGCCGCTCGAAAACGACACCTACGGCGGCTCGTTTCTCTATCACATGGACAACAACCAGGTGGTGGTCGGTTTCGTGGTCGGCCTCGGCTATTCGAACCCGTATCTGTCGCCCTTCGAGGAATTCCAGCGCTACAAGACGCATCCGGCGATCCGCAATTTCCTGGAAGGCGGCAAGCGCGTGTCGTACGGCGCGCGCGCGATCACGGCCGGTGGCCTGATGTCGTTGCCGAAGCTGGTGTTCCCAGGCGGTGCGCTGGTCGGCGACGATGCGGGCTTCCTGAATGCATCGCGGATCAAGGGCTCGCACGCGGCGATCAAGACCGGCATGCTCGCCGCCGACGCCGCCTTCGACGCCGTGCAGGCCGGCCGCACCAGCGACGAACTCGCGGCTTACCCGGAATCGTTCAAGACTTCGTGGCTGCACACGGAGCTTTATAAAGCCCGCAATTTCAAGCAGTGGATGAGCAAGGGCCTGTACCTCGGCACCTTGATGGTGGGCATCGAGCAGAAGCTTTTGGGCGGCAATGTGCCGTGGACGCTGCATCATCAGCACTCCGATCACGAGATGCTCAAGCCCGCGTCGCAATGCAGGCAGATTGTGTATCCGAAGCCGGACGGCAAGCTGACGTTCGACCGGCTTTCGTCAGTGTTCATCTCGAACACGAATCACGAAGAGAACCAGCCGGCGCATCTGACGCTGAAAGAT
>NZ_JAYXBK010000040.1:0-1454 GCF_036016995.1 Paraburkholderia sp. MPAMCS5 | reverse complement strand
TGGGCGGATTCAACCGGTTGTCGCAACACCTTTAATCGGGGAGGTGTTTATGGGACGACCAGCCGGGTGGATGCAGAAGTTGACAGGGCGAGGAGCGATGCGCTCGCCAGGTGCACCGTCGCATCGGCGTGAGATCGAGCGGCGATTCTGGAAGCAAATCGCAACAGGCATTACAAGTGAGAAGGCTGCAGAGGCGGTTGGCGTGTCGCAGGCAGTAGGCGCCCGCTGGTTCCGCCATAATGGTGGCATGCCACTTTCCATGTCGAGCCCAATATCGGGACGGTACTTGTCGTTCGCGGAGCGAGAAGAGATTGGACTACTTTCGTTCCAGGGTATCGGGGTCCGCGAGATTGCTCGCCGTATCGGACGCAGCCCGTCAACGGTCTCCCGGGAACTGACACGCAATGCTGCAACTCGTAGCGGCCGGCTTGAGTATCGAGCTTCGGTTGCGCAGTGGAAGTCGGAGTTGGTTGCCAAACGACCCAAACCTTCGAAACTGGTGACTAACCCACTGCTGCGCCACTACGTGCAAGACCGTCTGGAGGGCAAGGTTCGCGCCGCTGATGGCCGCGCGATTTCTGGGCCCCGGCAGGCGCCGTTTAAAGGGAGAAACAAACCGCATCGCGGTGACCGTAAATGGGTCAATGGCTGGTCGCCCGAACAGATTTCCAACCGGTTGCAGATCGACTTCCCGGGTGACGAGTCCATGCGCATCTCTCACGAAGCCATTTACCAGGCTCTCTATATCCAGAGCCGAGGTGCTCTCAAGCGCGAGCTGGTCAGCTGTCTGCGCACGGGGCGGGCGTTGCGTGTGCCGAGGGCCAGGGCACAAGCCAAGGCATGGGCGCACGTTAGCGAGGATGTAATGATCTCCAGCCGCCCAGCGGAGGCAGAAGATCGTGCTGTGCCGGGGCATTGGGAAGGTGACCTGATCATCGGCCTGAACCGGTCTGCGATCGGAACGCTGGTCGAGCGATCAAGCCGATTCACCATGCTTGTCCACCTGCCTCGCGAGGAAGGCTATGGGCTGATTCCCAGGACAAAGAATGGCCCTGCACTGGCTGGCTACGGAGCTATCACGATGGCCAACGCACTCAAGAAGACCGTTACTGACATGCCTGCCCAACTGTGGCGGTCATTGACCTGGGATCGTGGCAAAGAACTATCCGATCACGCCCGCTTCACGGTCGAGTCCGGGGTGAAGGTCTTCTTCGCTGACCCGCACAGTCCTTGGCAGCGCGGAACAAACGAGAACACGAACGGCCTTTTGCGGCAATACTTTCCAAAGGGCACAGACCTATCCCGGTGGAGCGCTGGAGAGATTCAGGCCGTTGCCAATACGTTGAACACCAGGCCTCGTAAAACGCTCAACTGGCAGACGCCTGCTGAGGCTCTGGACGAGTACCTAAAATCTGTTCAACAATCTAGTGTTGCGACGACCGGTTGAATCCGCC
>NZ_JAYXBK010000004.1:0-559674 GCF_036016995.1 Paraburkholderia sp. MPAMCS5 | reverse complement strand
CCAAACCTTCCTTTCATTACTGTGTGAGACTTGATACTTTCGCCTGGCAGCAGATTCCGAAGAACCCGCCGCCGCGTCACGCATCAAGCGCCCACACTTATCGGCTGTTAGTTTTTAAAGATCATTCGCTCAGAAGCTCTGCTTTCTTCGCGTCCGTCATCAAACGGGAGGCGAATTATGCGATGCGGTCCGGACCCCGTCAACCCCTCAGTGCAATTATTTTAAAAAAAGTTGAGAAGCGCAAAAAGTGGAGCTTTCTTCCTACCAAAACAAATTAGTTAGTTATCCAGTGTAATTATCGGAAATCCAGATCTCTTTCTGCCCATCTGGGATCGACTAAAGTTTTCCCAGGCGCCGCCGTTACACTGGATATCCCGCCACCTAAGTGATCGCTGCTCAATGGATCAACCAGCCGACCAGCAATTCCCTCTCCCTTCCCCGGCTCTCACGGCCGACGCGGTGCCGGTAGGCACGGCGCTCGAGTGGCCGATCGTCAACGCCGACGGTTCGCTGTTATTTGCGAGCGGCACAGTCCTCGCGACCGTCGACGAGCGCGCCTTTCTCTTCGCGCACTTCCAGCCGCGCCGCGGCGACCTGCCCGACGCACTCGCCGGGCAAGCCGATCAACCCGCGCCGCACACCGAAGCGGGAAGCGTGTTGTCGCTTGCGGACATGCACTTGGAAATCGGCGCATTGATCGGCATACGCCAGCGGCTCGGCAGCGGCGCGCCCATGCATCCATGCCGCATCATCGGCTTTGCTCCGAATCACTCGCTATTTGTCACGCCACCGCTTCAGCAGGGCCGCATGCTCGACCTCAGCCCCGGCGAGAACATCGAAATCGTCGCGATCGCCAGTCAAGCGGTGTTTCGTTTCGTCTGCACCATCGACGCCGTCTGCCGCTCACCGTTCGACTATGTCGTGTTGTCGAAACCCGGTCCGATCCGCCGCCTGCGAGAACGTAAGTCGATCCGCGTGCAGACGCACTTCGCGGTGCGTTTCGGGATCGGCGAAACAGGCGAAACAGACAAAGCGGGCGATACGCATGACGGTCTCGGCGTTGCGAAAAGCCTCAGCGCGCTCGGCATGTCGCTGATGGCGCCGTGGAGCCTCGGCGCCGTCGGCGAGCGCTTGCGCGTGACCTTCCGGCTCAAGTCCGCGGAAATGGATACGGAAATCCAGACCACCGCCGTGATCCGCAATGTGCACACCGGCAGCGGTCCCGGCGCGTCTTCCATTCATGGACTCGAATTCGATCAACTGGAGCCCGTGCAGCAGATGGCGATGAAGGTCTTCGTGTTCGATCGTCAGGAAGATGTACAGCAGTGGTCGCACGGCTTGAAATAAGCACCAGGCGGGCGAGCCGCCAAACGCGCTCGCCCTTCAACCGATCAGTTCTTCCGGCGTAAAACGCCGCGCGCCCCAGGCGCGAGCGAGTCTCTCGCAAAGGCCAAGCCGAATCGTGTCGCGCTCGAAGTCGACCACCACCACTTCGTCCGCGACGAGCGGGCGCACGGCTTCCTCATTCGTGCGGCCGTCGGTCAGCAGCCACAGCCAGCGCTGCTGCGCCGGCTTGCGGCGGGCGCTGCGCTCGAGCAATTGCGTCGCGCATCGCATACCGGATGCGAACGGCGTGCCGCCCCCACCGCCCACCGGTTCGAGCCACCGCTCGTTCCACCAGCGCGGCACTGCGGGGCCGAAGCGCAGATGCGCATCTGCGCCGCCGAAACAAACCAGCGCGGCCTCCGCACGCATCGCGCTCGCACGGTCGAATAGCGCGATCAACAAACCCTTGGCGAGTGCGAGCCGCTGGCCCGCGAGCATGGACCCCGAGCAGTCGAGTACGAAGCAATGCAGCATACCGCCGCGTGGCGCCTCGCGCACGAAACGCAGATGATCGGCGCGCAGTGCGTGCTGCCCCATCACCGCCAATGTCTGCGGCCACGCGATACGCGTGCCATCCGTGCCACGCAGATGCGCTCGCGCATCGCCGCGCGAACCCGGCTGCATGTCCGCCTGTTGCCGCCATCGGAAACCGCTGCGCGAGTCAGCGGCGGCACCCTTCCGATGGCTCAGCGTTTTTTTACGCCAAGCGGTATCACGCCTTTCACATGCATCGTCGCGGCGGGCTCGGGCGGCATATATCCCCAATCGCTTTCACCGGTTGCGTGAGGAGACACGGAAGGAGGCAACTCAGGAGACAACTCAGGAGACAACTCAGGCGGCAACTCTCGCGGCAACTCTCGCGGCACACCATCGCTATCGCGCGCATTCCTGGCAGACGATGTTTCCCGACGATGCCGCCGATGCACGAGCACCGCCTCCGCGACACGATCGACATGCCGCGACGTCACCGCGTTCGCCTCTTCCAGCGCCGCGAGCGCGCGCGCCGCGCGAAGCATCACGAGATCGGCACGCAGGCCGTCCACTTCGGCCTCGATGCATAACGCGCTCACGTGGGCATGCACGGCGTCGTCGAAGGAAAGTTGGGGCAGCGCGATGCGGGCCGCGCGAATCCGCTCGATGTACCGCGCCTGCCGTTGCGCATGGCTCGCGCGAAAACCCGGCGGATCGAGATCGAATGCGAGCCGCGCCTTCACGATCTCCTCGCGCACGCGAGGCTCGAAACAGTTTTGCAACTCGACCATCAAGCCGAAACGATCGATCAATTGCGGCCGCAACTCGCCTTCTTCAGGATTCATCGTGCCGATCAACACGAAGCTCGCGTCATGACTATGCGACACCCCATCGCGTTCGACGGTATTCACACCGCTCGCCGCGGCATCGAGCAAAGCATCGACGAGCGCATCGGGCAGCAGGTTCACTTCATCCACATACAGCACGCCGCGATGCGCTTTCGCGAGCAGCCCCGGCGAAAAGCGCACGGCACCGTCGCGCAACACCGTTTCGATATCGAGCGTGCCGATCAACCGCTCCTCGCTCGCGCCCAGCGGCAGATTCACCAACTGGCCTTCCGGCAGCAACTCAGCAAGCGCACGCGCCGCCGTCGATTTCGCCGTGCCTCGCGGCCCGCTCACGAGCACGCCGCCGAGTCCCGGATCGATTGCGGCGAGCAGTAGCGCCTGCTGCAACGGCGCCTGACCGATCAGCGCGGCAAACGGAAAAGCGAGCCGCTGCGCCATGCGTTGGTGTTGCTGTTCATGCTGTGAGGCTGCATTCATGTCTGCATTCCTTCGATCTGCTGTTCGCTCGCGAGCAGATGCCGTTCGACTTGCGCGCGGTAATCGCCTGGCGCTTGCCACAAACCGCGCTGCATGGCTTCGAGCAGACGTTCGCAGATCGAATGCAGCGCATGCGGATTGTGCCGTTGCAAGAACTCGCGGGTGTCCGCATCGTTCAGATACGCGTCGGTGACGAGCGCGTATTGATGATCCGCGACCACACGCGCAGTCGCGTCGTAGCCATAGAGATAATCGACCGTCGCGGCGATTTCAGAAGCGCCCTTATAGCCATGACGCTTCACGCCATCAAGCCATTTCGGATTGACCACGCGCGAGCGCACCACCCGCGCAATTTCCTCGTGCAAGGTCCGCACACGCGGCGTGGCGGGATTACTGTGATCGGGGTGATACACGCTTGGCTGATTGCCCGCGAGATGCCGCACAGCCGCGACCATGCCGCCCTGGAACTGATAGTAGTCGTTCGAATCGAGCAGATCGTGCTCGCGGTTGTCCTGATTCTGTAGCACGACATCCATTGCGGCGAGGCGCGCGCCGAACGCGTCACGCGCTTCTTCGCCCGCGCTTTTCTGCGTGTACGCATAACCGCCCCACGCCCGATATGCATTCGCGAGATCAGCGTCGGTCTGCCATTGCCGCGAGTCGATCATGTCCTGCAAGCCCGCGCCATAAGCGCCCGGCCGCGCGCTGAACACGCGCCAGCCCGCGCGCCTGCGGGCTTGCGTGGCGTCCATGCCGCGCGCGATGAGCGCATCGCGCTCGCGCAGCACGCGCGCGCGAACCGGATTGAGTTCGGGGGATTCATCGAGTTCGGCAACCGCCTGCACCGCGGCATCGAACAGATGCATCACGTTCGCGAACGCGTCGCGGAAGAAGCCGGACACGCGCAACGTGACGTCGATACGCGGCCGGTCGAATGCTTCGATCGGCATGATCTCGAAGTCGGTCACGCGATGACTGCCCGGCGCCCACTTCGGCCGCACGCCGAGCAGCGCGAGCGCCTGCGCGATGTCATCGCCGCCGGTTCGCATGGTCGCCGTGCCCCATACGGAAAGGCCTATGGCGCGCGGATAATCGCCATGTTCCTGTAGATGCCGCTCGATCAACTGCTGCGCGGACTTCAAACCGAGCGACCATGCGGCTTGCGTCGGAACCGCGCGCGTATCGACGGAATAGAAGTTGCGTCCGGTCGGCAGCACATCGGGCCGGCCGCGCGATGGCGAACCGCTCGGCCCTGGCGGCACGAAACGCCCTTCGAGGCCGCGCTTCAGTTGTGTCATTTCCTGCGGACCGCATGCATCGAGGCGCGGCAGAACGTCTTGACGCAAGCGCTCGATCACGCGCGCCGCTTGCGGCAAGCTGCCTTCTTTCCCTGCGCGCGACGCGTCGCGTTGCTCGCCGCATACGCCGCGCAGCAGGTCGGCGGCAAGCAGTTCGAGACGCTCGCGCGTGTCGCCACAATGCCGCCATGGCGCATCGCTCACGCGTTGCAACAGCTCGGGACGCGGACCGCTCCACGCCGCTGACCAATCCACCGACAACGGATCGAAAAAATGATCGATGTGCAGATCGCGCGCCAATGCATCGATCAAACCGGCGTTGCCGCGCTGGCCGTCGCCGATCGGAAAACGCCCCAATGCAAGCAGCGTATCGCGCCGTTGCACGCCGTGCGGCGATTGGCCGAACGTGTGCAAGCCGTCGCGAATCTGCGCCTCCTTCAACTCGCAGAGCCACGCGTCCACGCGCGTGAGCAGGACGTCTTCGTCGTCCGCGCCGTTCGGCTCGGCGAGACTCAGTTCTTCATGCAGCTTATGTTCGACGATGGTCGCGAGAATCGTGCGCCTCAACAGCTTCGAGCGGCGCGGATCGACCATGAGCGCCTCGTAGTATTCGTCGACCTGGCGCTCAAGATCCTGCAAGGGCCCATAGCTTTCGGCGCGCGTGAGCGGCGGCATCAGGTGATCGACAATCACCGCTTGCGCGCGACGCTTGGCCTGGCTGCCCTCGCCCGGATCGTTGACAATGAACGGATACAGATGCGGCATCGGCCCGAGAATCAGATCGGGCCAGCATGTCTCGGCGAGCGCCACGCTCTTGCCCGGCAGCCACTCCAGGTTGCCGTGCTTGCCGACATGCACGACCGCGTCGATACCGAACTGGTCGCGCAGCCAGAAATAGAAAGCCAGATACGCATGCGGCGGCACGAGTTCGGCATCGTGATAGCTCGCGTAATCGCCCTGCTCGCGCGAACGCGACGGCTGAATGCCGACGAACACGTGGCCGCAGCGCCAGCCCGCAATCATGAAACGGCCGCGCCGCACGGTCGGGTCCTGCTCGGGCGCACCCCAGCGTCTGTTCAGTGCGTCGCGCGTCGCGGCCGGCAGCGCGTTAAAGCGCACCAGGTAATCGCTGAGCGCAAGACTCTGCAACGCGGGTCGCAGGTCGCGCACCACCGGGTCGTTGGTCACGCCTTCGGTGAGCTTGTGCATGAGCGCCTCGCCATTCGCGGGCAGTTGCGCGAGGCGATAACCTTCGTTGCTCAACATCGACAGAATGCCGACGACGGACGCCGGCGTGTCGAGTCCGACACCATTGCCGATGCGCCCTTCGCTCATCGGATAGTTGGCGAGAATCAGCGCGAGCTTCTTGTCCGCATTGTCGAGCGAACGCAGGCGGCACCAACGGCGGCTCAGTTCGGCGAGAAAACCCACGCGTTCGAGATCCGGCTGATAGCGGACCACGTCCACTTCCGTATGCGGACAGCGATACGCGAGTCCCTTGAAACTGATCGCGCGCGTGATGATGCGGCCGTCCACTTCGGGCAGCGCGATATGCATGGCGATGTCGCGCGAATTGAGGCCTTGATTGTCCTTGAGCCAGTCCTCGCGATTGCCGCCGCTCAGAATGACTTGCAGCACGGGCGCATCGCCGGCGAGCGCGAGCGGCTCGGGATCGTCGATAGCGCTCGCGGCGAACGCCGTGGTGTTGAGCACCAGCGCGGCGTTCTGTTGCGCGCACAACGACTGCACGACGTCGCGGCTCATCGCATCTTTCAGCGACGTGATGGCAATCGGCAACGGATTCACGCCTTGCGACTCGAGCGCGTCGATCAGCGCATCGAACACGGCCGTGTTGGCCGCCTGGAGGTGTGCCTTATAGAACAGAATGGCCGCGACGGGCGCATCGTGTTGCCAGCGCGCCTGCCAGTCGGCGATGGTCGGGGTGTCGCGTTCGGGATGGTAAAGGGACGCGGCGGGCAACGCGCGCGGCGGTGCGGGCTCACGTCCCCATTTCAGCGCCCGATACGCAATGCAGCGCAGAAACGCCTCGGCATTCTGCGGGCCGCCTTCGCGCAGATAACGCCATAACTGATGACACAGATCGGCATCCGCGGTGCTGCGCGCAAGCAGATTCGGGTCTTCTTGCAGATCGCCGGAAAACATCGCAAGCGTCTGCTGTTTGCGCGCGGCCAGCGCGACGACCTGCTCGATGCCGTATGGCCAATACGCTTCGCCGCCCAGATGATCGACCACCACGACACGCGCATGTTGCAGCACGTCTTCGACATAGAAATCGACGGAAGCGGGCTGCCGCAAATACGTGACGTTCGCGAGGCGCACGCTCGGAAACCCCTCGCCAAGACGAGGAAACACGCTCGCCAGCAGCGACAGCGTCGTGTCCGCGGAACTAAGCACGACGATGTCCGCAGGCCGCTGATCGATGCGGATCACGCCTTGCGTATCGTCGACGAAACCGCCTGGCGTGGTGCGCAGCAGATGCATATGCGCTTACGCCTGTTGCGCGGCGGTGTTCGACGCGACGGCGCCCGAAGCGTCAACGCGCGTTGCCGCGCCAAGCGCCGCGTCGAACGCACGTTGCAAAGCGGCTTGATCGAGATCTTCGCCGATCAGCACGAAGCGGCTTTCGCTGCCCTCGCCTGCCTGCCAGCGTCGATCGAAATAACTGTCGAAGCGGCGGCCCACGCCTTGAATGACGAGGCGCATCGGCGCACCCGGCAATGCCGCGAAGCCTTTTACGCGGTAAATCGTGTTCGCCTCGACGAGCCGCTGCAACGCGGCGATCACCGCTTCACGCGAAGGCACGTTGGCATGCACGACCATCGAATCGAATTCGTCGTGGTGATGGTCGGCGTCGTCCGCCGAACCGTGATGATCGTGACGCAAGTGGATCGTCTCTTCCGATGCCGCTTCGAGACCGAACAGCGTGTGCAGATCCAGTTGCCCCATGTGCGCGCGCACGATCTTCACTTGCGGCGGAATGTCTTCGCGGATCAACGCTTCAACCGCAATTTGCCGCGCCTCGTCGAGTAGATCGGTCTTGTTCAGGATCACGAGATCCGCCGCCGACAATTGATCTTCGAACAACTCATGCAGCGGCGACTCGTGATCGAGATTCGGATCGGCTTTGCGCTGCGCATCGACAGCAAGCGGATTCTCGGCGAACTGGCCGCTTGCGGCAGCCGGGCCGTCCACGACGGTAATCACGGCGTCCACGGTGAAACTGCTTTTGATCTGCGGCCAGTTGAAGGCCTGCACGAGCGGCTTCGGCAACGCGAGGCCCGATGTTTCGATCAGCACATGGTCGATCTGCTCGCGGCGCTCCACGAGTTTTTCCATCACCGGGAAAAATTCTTCCTGCACCGTGCAGCACAAGCAGCCGTTCGCGAGTTCATACAATTGCCCTTCGGTTTCAGCGCCGTTGTCATCGCAGCCGATGCCACAACCCTTGAGAATTTCACCGTCGATGCCGAGTTCGCCGAACTCGTTGACGATCACCGCGATGCGCTTGCCGCCCGCATGCTGAAGAATGTGCCGCAGCAGCGTGGTCTTGCCGCTACCGAGAAAGCCCGTGACGATGGTGACGGGAATCTTGCGCATCTGAGTTTGCATCGTGGAGTCCGTGCGTAGGAGTTGCACATGCCGGCCGGTGTAGTCGCGCGTGTTCGCGGCGCACGTTTGCATCGCAAGACAGGGAACGAACAACGGCATTGCCGCTAAAAGCAGGAAACGCGCAGAAAGCAGACAACGGAATCGGACATGAGGTCATGGACCGAGCGCCGCTTCCCCGCGGCGTTCGTCCTGCGTGTTCCGGCCGGTATCCGGGCTGGCGAAAGCGCCGCTTCCCCTTCCCGGACGAGTCATTTCTCGCCCAGTGGTGAGATGCCGACGCGACCTTGCGCGTGGACACCGAAGCCGGCTCCGCGGCGCCATGCAAACCATCACAGCGCCACATTTCGCTTACCGTTGCGGGGGCAGCACAGGTTGACCCGATCCGTGTCAGGCGGGCGTCCTGTTTCCCGTTTAACTGCATGCGCACGAGCGCGCACACGAGCACCAGAAGTGCGTGCGAGTGTAGGCCGCGCGCCTTCTGGCGTCAAGAAAACGCAAGCCCGGCGCGCTTATCGGACGGGGCTTGCGTGTGCTATCGTATGCGCGCGTTTGGTGCCCGCACATGCATTCGCGTGTGCAGTTAAACGGGAAACAGGCCGCGCTCGCGCGCTCAACCTGTGCTGTCCCCGCAACGGTAAGCGACCTGCGGCGCAAGGCTTTTGCTGCGCCGCGCATGCGTTTTTCAATGCCACTGTCCGACTCATTCCAGCGAATGCGGACGGGAAGGCAAAGCGCGTGAGGCCGCCAGCCCGGATACCGGCCAGACGCGGAGGCGGCCGTGCGTGTCATGCGCTCACGCCCGCCGGCAGCCGAAATCCGCGAGGGACGGATAGACCGGCGCCCAAGCACGATGCGCACCACGCGGCGAATGCGTTCGCGACCTGCGTGAGCCAGCGTGCCCGACTACGTTGCTCCGAATGACTTCGATCTCCACTGCATTGCGTTCCTTCGCCTCGCGCTCATCCGCGCCGCGCGTGTCTGCGTTCGCGGCGGCTTTACGCGCGCCTTTCATGCTGCACGCCGTTCGCGAGGCGCGATGAAACGCGCGTGGCTGATCGGCGCGGGCCCCGGCGACGTCGAGCTGATGACGCTGAAGGCGACCCGCGCGCTCGCGCAAGCGGACGTGATCCTCGTCGACGATCTCGTGAACCCGGACGTGCTGCAATTCGCGCGCGCCGATGCCGCCATCGTGCATGTCGGCAAACGCGGCGGTCATCCGTCCACGCCGCAGGAAGGCATCGTCGCGCAGATGCTCGACCATCTGCATGCGGGACACAGCGTCGCGCGCCTCAAAGGCGGCGATCCATTCGTGTTCGGCCGAGGTGGCGAAGAGCAGCGGGCGCTTCATGACGCGGGCATCGAAGTGGAAGTGATCAGCGGCATCACGGCGGGCATCGCGGCGCCGGCGGCGATCGGCATTCCGGTCACGCATCGCGATCATGCGCAAGGCGTGGTGTTCGTCACCGGGCACGGCGCGGGCAGCAACGAGCCGGATTGGGCCGCGCTCGCCGCCACGCGCATGACGCTTGTGATCTATATGGGCATGCGGCGGCTGAACGATATCGCCGGCGCATTGCTCGCGGCCGGCATGCGCGCGGACACGCCGTGCGCGGCGATTGAATCGGCGACGCGCCCCGAACAACGGCATGTGCTCGCAACCCTCGCCGATTTCGCCGATGCCGTGGCGCGCGCGCGGCTCGCCTCGCCGGCCATCGTGGTGATCGGCGGCGTAGCGTCGCTCGCGCTCGCGCGCGCGGCGGCCAGTTCATCGGGCACGCGATGAAAGCCCTGTGTGTCGGCATCGGCTGCCGCCTGCATACTTCGGCGGACGACATCGAAACGGCCGTGCGGGCCGCGCTCGGCTCGCATGCGTTCGAAGAGATTGCGCGCGTCGCTTGCATCGAAACGAAAGCGCGCGAACCGGGCTTGCTCGAGTTCTGCGCGCGGCATGCGTTGCCGCTCGAATTTTTTAGCCGCGCGCAGATTGCCGCGACGACGGTCGCGGCGCCCTCGGTGACGGTGCGCGAGCACATCGGCGTGGAAGGCGTCTGCGAGCCGTGCGCGCTGCTCGCGGCGTCGCTCCCCGTGCCGGATCGACTCTGCATGAGCACCGCCGCGCACGATCCGGCGCAATTGCACGCTGTCGCCACGGCACGCCTTATAGTCGGCAAGATCGTTCGCGGCGGCGTGACCGTCGCGATCGCATCGGCCACGCCCGCGCGCGCAGACAGCGCTAATCTCATCCAACAGGACTTTCCATGAAGACGGACCCCGAATCGCATCAACGCATGACCGAGCGCCGGCGCGAGGGGCATGAGAAAAAGCAGGCCGCCGCCACCGTCGAAAAAGGTCTGCTGATCGTCAACACCGGCACCGGCAAAGGCAAGACGACGGCCGCGTTCGGCATGGCCGTGCGCGTGCTGGGCCACGGCATGCGGCTTGGCGTGGTGCAGTTCATCAAGGGCGCGCTGCATACGTCGGAGCGCGATTTCCTCGGCGCCATCGCCACCTGCGATTTCGTCACGATGGGCGACGGCTACACCTGGAACACGCAGAACCGCGACGCCGACATGGCCACCGCGCGCAAAGGCTGGGACGAGGCGCGCCGCATGATCGAAAGCGGCGACTATCAGATGGTGATCCTCGACGAGCTGAACACCGTGCTCAAGTACGAATACCTGCCGCTCGACGAAGTCCTGTCCGTGCTGAACGCGCGCCCCGAGATGCTGCATGTGGTCGTCACCGGCCGTCATGCGCCCGATGCGCTGATCGAAGCCGCCGACCTCGTCACCGAAATGCGGATCGTCAAGCATCCGTATCGCGAGCAAGGCGTGAAGGCGCAACGCGGCGTGGAGTTCTAAGCGATGCCCGCGTGCCCCGCGCTCTTCATCAGCGCGCCCGCGTCGGGTCAAGGCAAGACCACGATCACGGCGGGTCTCGCGCGCTACCATCGGCGGCTCGGGCGGCGTGTGCGCGTGTTCAAAACCGGACCCGACTTTCTCGATCCGATGATCCTCGCGCGCGCGAGCGGCGCGCCCGTGCTGTCGCTCGATCTATGGATGGTCGGCGAAGAAGCCTGCCGTCATCTGCTCGCGCAGGCGGCGGCCGAAGCCGACCTGATTCTGATTGAAGGCGTGATGGGTCTCTTCGACGGCATGCCGAGCAGCGCGGACCTCGCCACCGCATTCGGCGTGCCGGTGCTCGCCGTCATCTCGGCAAAGGCGATGGCGCAGACCTTCGGCGCGGTCGCGTTCGGTCTCGCGAACTTCAGGCCGAACGTGCCGTTTCACGGCGTGCTCGCGAACCGGGTCGGCTCGGCGCGTCACGCGCAGATGCTCGCAGAGTCGTTGCCGCCCGCGCTGCGCTCGTGCGGACACATTCTCGCCAGCGAGGAAATCGCGTTGCCCGACCGTCATCTGGGCCTGCATCAGGCAGCGGAAATCGACGATCTCGACGCGCGTCTCGATCGCGCCGCCGACGCGCTCGGCCAGACCGCGCTGGCCGCTCTGCCGCCCTCCATCGACTTCGGCGCGCCCACGCCGCCCGTGCTGCCGCGCCTGCTGCAAGGCAGGACGATCGCAATCGCACGCGATGCCGCCTTCTCGTTCATCTATCCGGCCAACGTCGCGCTGCTCGAAGCGCTCGGCGCGCGCGTGCAGTGCTTCTCGCCGCTCGCCGACGAGCCCTTGCCCGCCGGCTCCGACGCGCTCTATCTGCCCGGCGGCTATCCGGAACTGCACGCGGCGGCGCTCGCGGCCAACGCCCGCAGCGCGGCGTCGATCCGCGCGCATGCGGCGGCCGGCAAACCGCTCGTCGCCGAATGCGGCGGCATGCTGTATCTGCTCGACCAGCTCACCGACACCGAGGGCGTCAGCACGCCGATGCTCGGCCTCCTGCCCGGCCATGCGACGATGCAAACGCGCTTCGCCGCGCTCGGCATGCAGCAAATCGACAGCGCGCATGGCCCGATGACCGGCCACACGTTTCACTATTCGAAGCTCTCCATCGCGCTCGTGCCGCTTTGTCACGCGACGCGCCCTCAAGGCGACGCGCCGGGCGAGGCCGTGTATCGCGCGGGCTCGATCGTCGCGACTTACATGCACGCTTACTGGCCCTCCAATCCGGCCTTCACGGCTGCCCTTTTCGATGGCAAAGCCTTTTAACGACGCCGAGCGCGACGCGGTCTACCGCGCGATCTACGAGCGCCGCGACATGCGCCACTTCGTGCGCGACCCCGTGGATGCGGCCGTGTTGCAGCGTCTTCTCGACGCCGCGCATCACGCGCCGAGTGTCGGCTTCATGCAGCCGTGGCGCATCGCCCGCATCACCGATCCCGCATTGCGCGCCGCCTTGCACGCGACTGTCGAAAGTGAACGGCTCGCCACCGCCGACGCGCTAGGCAAGCGCCGCGAGGAGTTCATGAAGCTGAAAGTGGAAGGCATGCTGGAATGCGGCGAACTGCTCGTGATGGCGCTGATGGACGGCCGTGAACGGCACATCTTCGGCCGCCGCACGTTGCCGGAGATGGACCTCGCGTCGGTGGCCTGCGCGATCCAGAACATGTGGCTCGCCGCGCGCGCCGAAGGGCTCGGCATGGGCTGGGTCTCGCTTTTCGACGTCGAGGCGGTGCGCGCGCTTCTGCATATGCCTGAAGGCGCGCGGCCGGTCGCGATCCTGTGCCTTGGCCACGTCCACCAGTTTTACAGTGAACCGATGCTGCAAACCGAGCGCTGGGCCAACCGCATGCCGCTCGCCGAGTGCGTGTTCGAAAACCATTGGCCGGAAGACGCCAGCGCGCAGGACTAGCCGCACCGCGCCCTGATTCGCGGCGCTACTTCGGTCAAGGCGTGCGCAAAGGCGTGACCGAGATGACATCCGGCACGCCGCGCGCTTCATCCATGCGCAGTTTCACGCGCCAGTCCGCAGGGGCGTCGAACGGAAAATGGGCGAGCGCGCTTTTGACGAGCGCCGGCATCGCGCGCAATGGGTCGGCGTCGCGATCGCTGCTCGCCGCGCTGACTGTGTAGACTTCGCGTCCGCTTGCGCGCTCGAAGAACCGCAAGGTCAGCGAATGCCGGTAAGCGCGCCCGCCAAAGAGCGGCAACGACGCGCCGCGCTGGTCGCGGCAAGCGGCGACCGCGCACTCGTCGGCATCGACACCCACACCGGCACCGACGCGCACGCCGACGCTAGCCAGCCGCGTCGCGTAGGCGACCGAGAGCCGATAATGCGCGGGCTGATCCGCCGTCTGCGTGAAGCCCTTGCTTGCCAGTTCGTCATGCAGCGCGGTGTCGAACGGCACGCGGCCGGCGCTCGCGTCCTGCGTTGGCATGCGCGCGATGGTGTACGTGCGCTCGCCCGGCAGCGCGGCCGCGGGCGTCGCGGTGTGGACGTCGGCGTGCATGCCGGTGCAGCCGGCGAGACTCGCCACAGCCAGCGCGGCGCAGATAAAGTTTGCCTTCACCGTTTATTCCTCGCTTCCATAAAGTGCGTGCCCGGGCGTCATGACGAGAAAACGCGAGCCTCCGGCTGCGCGTCGTCGAGTAGCGGCAGATAGATCGTGACCGCCGTGCCCCGCCCTGGCGCGCTCACCACGTCGATGTCGCCGCCGTGGCGCGTCACCACGGTCTTCACGAAGGCCATGCCGAGCCCCGCGCCGCCCACCTCGGGCCGCTCCGTTTCGTGAAATCGTCGGAAGCGCTCGAAGAGTCCCGCCTGCTGTTCCGCCGGAATGCCGTAGCCTTCATCGCGGATCGTGCAGGCGACGCGTTGCGCGCCGCCGCGTGAAGCAAAGGCCGCCACCGTCGCAAGCTCGCAGACGATGCGCGAATCCGGCGGACTGTATTTGACCGCGTTGTTCAAGATGTTGACGAGCGCGCGCGTCATCAGCGAGCGGTCGGCGCAGATCCAGTGGCCACTGTCGCTGCTGCTGTCACGGCCACTGTCTTCGCCCGGCTCGCCGTCTGTTTCCGTGTGCAGCGCGATGCGTTTCGCGTGCGCTTGCGGCCAGACCTCGTCGCTCGCGTCGATCATCAGTTCGGCCAGGTTCACCGGCTCCAGCGCGTAGGTTTGCGATTCGGCGCGCGCGAGCTGCACGAAGTCGTCGGCGAGCGTCAGCGCGCGTTGCGCATAGCGTTCGATGCGCTCCAGCAAGTCCCGCGCGAGCGCCGGCTCCTCACGGGCGCGCTCGATTTCCACCAGCGCCAGAATCGACGCCTGCGGCGAACGCATGTCGTGTGACAGCAGCCGAAGCGCGTCCTCGCGCTGGCGCTCGGCCGCGTGCAGCGCGGAGACGTCGACGAGACCGGCGATCCAGCCGGTCGTCGCGCCTCGGGCGTCGGCGCAGTTCGCGTAACGCAGCAGATGATCGCGCCCGTTCGCGTCGCGCACTTCGACGCCCTGCGCCATCAGCGGCGCAAACTCGCGGCGCGCCGGATCGAGCAGCGCGGGCCAGTGCGTATGCGCGAACAGATTGTTTTCGGCGTCGCTCGGGCCGCCGCTGTCGATCGCCTTGACGAGCGCGAGGCCGCCCAGCACGGCTTGCATGGCGCGCCCTTCGGGCATGGACGCACCGAGCCGCGCGAAATGCGCCTTCGCCGCATGGTTCGCGATCAGCACGATGCCGCGCGCGTCGCTGACCAGAATCGGCTCGGGCACGCTGTCGAGGCTGTCCCACACGAAGCGCTTCATGTCCTGCACGCGTTGCGCGGCCTGCGCCATCAGCGCCATGTGCTGCTCCAGCACGTCGCCGCCGAATTCGCGCCGGCTCTGCGCCGTCTGCGGCAACAGATGCGGTTCGTCAGCGAGCCGTTGCAGTTCCCGACGGAGATACGCCATTGTCATTTCGAGGCGGCGCCAGTTCCAGATCGGATAGACCGCGACCACGCCGACGATGCCGGGCACCGGCGAAAGCCACAGCCGCGCGCCGTGCAGCAAGATCGCGCTGCCCGACATCGCGAGCAGGCACAGCGCGCCGGTCAACAGCAGCGAGCGGCGCGGCGACAACACGAGAAAGCCGGCCAGGAGCGCCGCGAGCGGCACGAGCGACACCGCGAACAGCGGCCAGCGCCTGGCCGGCGCGATTTCGCGGCCGCTCAGCAGCGTATCGAGCACGTTTGCATGAATGTAGACGCCGGGCAGCGGCCCCAGCTCGCCCGACACCGGCGTCGCGAAGCGGTCGTACAGGCCGGACGCCGTCACGCCGATCACGACGATGCGGCCGCGCAACTGCTCCACGGGGACGTCGCCGGCGAGCACGCTCGCGAAACTCAGCTTCGCGAAGCTCTGCGCGTTCGGGCTGAAGGGAATCAGGAAACGTTGTTCGTCGCGCAGGCCGGTTGCGGGTTCGGTTGTGGGTTCGGTTGCGGGTTCGGTTGCGGGTTCGGTTGCGGGTTCGGTTGTGGGTTCGGTTGTGGGTTCGGTTGTGGGTTCGGTTGCGGCTTTGCTTGCCGCTTTGCTTGCGGCGTCAGGCTTCGCTCGTCCGGGCGGCTTGAGCGCGCGCGCCACCGTCACCATTAGTTGCGGCCAGCGCGAGCCGGCGTCGCCCTCGAACTGCGCGACGCTGCGCACGATGCCGTCGTTGTCCACTTCCAGATTGATGTGCCCGAGGCCGGCCGCGGCCCGCGCGAGCGGCGCAACGGGCTCGACGACCGCGCGGCGTCCATCGTGTCCAGCCGCCGTGAGCAGCACCGGCAGATAGGTCGGGCTCAGCGCGACGGCGCGGGCGAGCGCGGCATCGTCGGGATTGGATTCGGTGAAGAGCACGTCGTAGACGACCGCGGCGGGCCGCGCCTTCGCGAGCTGTTCGAGCAATTTTGCGTGGACACTGCGTGGCCAGGGCCACCGGCCCAGTTGAGCAATGCTGTCGTTGTCGATTTCGAGCACGACGATGTCGGCGCGCACCGGCTGCGCCCGCATGCCCAGCAGGCGGTCGTACACCAGATGATCGACGCTCGCGCTCATCCGCCCAAGCGAACACAGCAGAATCGTCACGAAGCCGAGGCAGCCAATCGCCGCCCATTCGATCAGAAAACGCCGCCCGGCGCGCCGTCCGAGACGGGCGCGCGGGTCGAGGCTCAGGCGCGTGGACAAGTTCGGCAAGGCGTGCGTGCGAAGCGCGAGTGAGCTAGTGAACGGGCCGCAACATCAGCGCGCCAGCGTAAACGAGCGCACCGCGCTCTTCGTCTCATAAAAGTGGCCATTCTCGAACTGCTCGGCGACGACCGTCCAGTAGTAGACGCCCGCCGGCAGATCGCTCACCACCAGTTGACCGCCCGTCAAGTCCGTCCGGTCGACGAGCGGATCGCGCAGATCGTCCGTCGTCGCCAGGATGAAGCGAAAGTGCGTCTGCACCGACGCCGCCGCTGACGCCGGCCCGCGGCTGACGAACCAGCGGAATTCGTAGTCGCGGCTGCCGGCCCGCAAGGCCGCCGAAGCCGCGAGGCCGAACTGGCGACGCTCGAAGCCATAGACTTGCGGCAGGCCTTCGAGCCCGTTGGCGTCGATGGCGGCGACGCGCACGAAATACGTGCCGTCGGCGAGATCGCCGAAGTCCGCGTGCGGCGCGCTCACGCGCAACTCGCGGATCAGGTCGAGCTGGTCGGCATCGCGGGAAATCTGCACGCGGTAGCCCGTGGCGCGCGCGGCGGCCTCGGAACCCGCTGGCGGGACGAGGTCGAAGGCGAGCGTCTTGCCGTCCCGCACGGCGGCCGGCTCCTTGAGCGCGGGCGCGGCGAGCAGCGCGACAGCGTCGCCGAGCGCGCCGCCGGTCCGGGTGATACTGCCGTAGCGCGCCGCCAGCAGTTGCGCGGACGCCTGCAGGGGCACGCCCGGCGCCGGCGCAAAAGCGCGCGCATGCGCCGCGGCGAGGTCCACGCCGACTGCGCCGTCCAGCACCTCGACGGCGGTGGTTCGCTCATCGCCGTCGTAGGCAACCCGAAAGTGCGTGCCGCGCACGCCCGCCACCACCGACGGCGAGCGGATCTGAAAGCGGTCGTCTTTTTTCGTGGCGTGCGTCACCTCGCTTTCGACTTCGCCACGGCGCAGTTCAAGCTGGCGATCGCCCGCGCCCGTCAGCGTCGTGCGGCGCAGCTTGTGGATGTCGAGCATGGCGTCTTGCGCCACCGTCACGTGCGAGCCGTCGGACAGTTCCAGCGAGACAAAGCCGTTTGGTCCGGTGCGGATGCGGTCGCCTTCGCCGAGCTTCGCGCCCGCCGCGAGCGGCACATAGGGGCCCGCGCCGAACGCATGTTCCGCCGGGCCGCTCGTCGCGATCACGTGGGCCGATTCGCGGTCCTGCTTCAGCCTGGCGGCGGGAAGACGCAGCGCAATGCCCGCGGGCATGCGGCGCGGCGCCGGCACGTGATTCAGTCGGCTCAGCACGGCCCAGTCGCCGCTGTCGCTCAGATAGCGCTCGGCGATGTCATAGAGCGTGTCGCCCTCGTGCGTCACATAGGAAACATAGGCTGGCGGCGCGGCCTTTGCGCGCGGCTTCGGGGTCCGCGCCGTCTGCGCGTGCGCCTCGGCGGGCGCGAGGCAGGTCATCGCGAAGAGTCCGGCCGCCGCGAGCCATGCGCCGGCGCGGCGTCCGGCCGATGCCGGGTTGGCGCGCGGAGTCGCCACACAATCTACATCGACATTCACAGAAAACGTCACGCCTGCCCCGCTTCCGGACGCCCGGCCTCAAGCCGCTCAAGCCGCTCAAGCCGTTCGAGGCGGTAGCCGTAGCCGTAGATCGGCGTCAGACGGTAGCCGTGCTCGGGGCGCAGCCCGAGCTTGCTGCGCAGCATCGAGACGTGAGTGTCCATGGTGCGCGACGGAATGTCGGTGGCCTGCTTCCAGATCACGTCGAGAATATGCGCGCGCGACAGCGGCCGGCTCAAATGCTGGAACAGCAGAAGCGCAAGCTCGAACTCCTTCTGCGTGACTGCGACGGCCGTGCCGCGCACCACCACATGCTTGGCATGCAGATCGAACTCGAATTCGCCGAAAATTTCCCGCGCCGCCGGCGGCTTCAGATGATAGGCACGGCGCAGAAGCGAACCGACGCGCGCGAGCAGCACGGCGGCCGAAACCGGCTTGACCACGTAGTCGTCCGCGCCGGTATTCAGCATCGACGTAATGTCGCTTTCCTGGCCGCGGCTCGTCATGAACAGCACGGGCAAGCGTTCCGACAGGCTTTCCCGCACCCAGCGCAGGACTTCTTCGCCCGACATATCAGGAACATTCCAGTCGAGCACCAGAAGATCGAAGGTTTGCCGCCGCAATTGCCGCACCAACTCACGGCCCGCGCCGTATGCGTGACAGATATGACCTGCCGCCAACAATGTTTGGCAAACAAGATCAGCCTGAGCCGAATCGTCATCCAGGACAGCAATTCTCATAAAACCCCGCAACGCAACTTCGTCATGTGCAACTGGCGCCCGGCGAACCGCCGCCGGTTGCCGGCGGCCGGCAAGCCGGCAGACTGGCCGGGATGCCGGTGCTCGCTGGCACCGACGATCCGGCTTCCCACTCATCCTCAGTTCGAAGTTTCCTCGACTTACTTTCGACTACCGGTCCTTCGCCTCACAGCCTTTACCGGCCCCCGTCTCAAAATTTGGGCGCATTGTTTGATTTATGACAGCGATTATTCCAGGCGGCAGATAATCATAATCGAAAAAACGCCTGTTTCTTGCTGGATGTTTATTGACCGGCTCGCTGACGGAGGCGGTGCATGGCATACAACGGCATACAACGGCATACAACACTTTCGCCGAATTTATGTCTTTTCGCGGCGTGCCGAAGGGTCCGATTCGCATCGGCTTCTATATTCGGGATGGTCTCGCCCGCGCTGAACTGGCCCCGCCGCTTTCGTTAATTCAAACCGCGAGTTCGGAAACGCCGATTTGACAATTTGAGATGCAGTATAGAAACAGTCTCAAAATAAATCGTTTAAGTTTTGTCAAATCGGGCTGAGGTAGCGGCGGCTCATGGACAGATGCCCGCCCACGCCAGCGCGTTCGCCGCGACGCAGCCATGAGCCACGTGGATGCGCTGGCTGATCCCGCTTATCGACTGTGTCGAGGGTGGCGCGTCAATCAGATTCACGCTGCCGCTTGTGAGGCAGACTGGCGCGGCAAAGTCTACGAATCCTCAAGCCGCCGCGCCAGGCCAGGGCAGCGCGCTCGCGCGCATCCCCGCCTTCCGCCCGACGATCTCGTAGATCGCCACATCGTGATGCTCGAATGCCGAGGCCCATCCATGCAGATAGTCGCGCCACGTCTGGAAATGCCGGTCATCCACGAGTTGCCGCAGCAGCGCCGATTTCTCGCGGAAGTTCTCCTCCCATAAGCGCAGCGTCCTCACGCAATGTCGGCGCAGATTCTGAATGTCCGACACTTCCAGGCCGCCTTCGCGCATCGCGGTGAGCGCATAGCCAAGGTCGGGCAGTTCGTCGTCGGGAAGTACATGGCGACTGGAAAACTCGCCGCCGTCGAAACGGAAATCGCCGTTGCCCGGTCCCGCCGACATGATCCCGTGACTGATCAGCACGCCATCCGCGCTGAGATGTTGCTGCAAGACAGCGAAGTACTCCGAAAGATCGCCGCGACTATCGAACTCGAACATACCGAGGCTCGTGATCCTGTCGAACGAGCCCTCGACATCCGGATAAGCTTGCAAACGGATCTCGACGCGCCCGGCCAGGTTCGCTTTCTTGATGCACTCGTTGGCCCAGTCGAACTGGTTCTTCGACTGCGTAATGCCGACGCAGCGCGCGCCGAATTTTTCGGCTGCGCGAATCACCAGCGCGCCCCATCCACAATCCACATCGAGAAGGCTCTGCCCCGGCCTGAGCCCGATTTTCGTGAGCACGTGGTCGATCTTTTTCAGTTGCGCCGTCGCGAGATCTTCGTCGCCGTGTTCGAAATAGGCGCACGAATAAACCATGCGCGGATCGAGCACCATCGAGTAGCAATCGTGCGGCAGCATCGCGGCAAGCTTCCGGTGGGCGGACCGTTCATCACGCTGCGGCCGTCGCGCCCATAGGCTCGCGTGCGCGGACCGGCTCATCTGCGCGCGAATTTCGTTCAGCCACCGGCTGAGATTTCCATCCTGAGGCATCTGTGTCTCCGTTGTGCAGCGGTTTTCTAGCGCTCGACATCCGCATGCCTGGCCGGGGCTTCTTCGCGCTTGTTTGTCGGCGCATAACGCGTGCTTCTCGGAATCCACACGCGGCGGAATTGTTCGAGTTCATGCTCCTCCGCGAAAACCGACATCGACGGTTTCACCAGATCGTGCCGCGAGACGATGCCGAGGAGACGCCGCGTCGTCTCGTCCTCGACCACCGGCACGCGGTCGAGCCCGCTGATGGCGAGGCGCGCGGCCACGCTTCTGCACGTCTCTCGCGGCAGCGCGATTTCGAGCCGCGACTGTACAAAGAACTGACCTAGCGCGGCACTGGTCTCTTCAGCGGGAATCCGTTCGAGCAGCGTCCGGTCCGCCATGCCGACCAGCTTTCCAGAGGACACAACCGGATACGCGCGATGCTTCTGCCGCGCGCCGAAATAGACGCGCAGCACATCGGCGACCGTCTCATTGGCATCGATTGTCGCGACTGTGCGGGTCATCACTTCGTCGACGTAATGCCTTTCCAGCGGGTCGATGCTGTACTCGCGGTAAATGTGATAGCCGCGGCGCGCGACCTTTTCCGTGAGAATCGAGCGGCGCATGAAGAGAACCGTAAAGCCATACGCGACGGCCGCCGCGGCGAGAAGAGGAAGCAAGGCATTGGCGTCGCCCGTCAGCTCGAATGCAAACACGGCGGCCATCACGGGCGCGCGCATCATGCCGCCGAGCGCGGCCGCCATGAAGATGAGCGGCCAGACCGCGGGCTCGCCTCCCGGCATATAAGGCGCGGCAATCGCGCCGATGCCCGCGCCCATCATGAGTAACGGCGCGAGCACGCCGCCCGAGGTGCCCGAGGCGAGCGCGATCACCCAGATCACGGCCTTGACGAGCACGATCGCGATCACGACTTGCACTGCGAGATGGTTCTGCAACAGGTCGCCGATCACGTCGTAGCCGACACCGAGCGTGCGCGGCTGAAAATATCCGCCGATGCCGACTGCGATCGCGCCCAATGCCGGCCACCACATCCAGTGAATCGGCAGGCGGCCGAACATGTCCTCGACCTTGTAGAGACCCGTGGACAATCCCCAGGACAACGCACCGGCGACGAGTCCCGCAATCGCCGACGACACGATGCCGATCGGCCCGAGCGGTAACGTATGCAGCGGAAACAGCGGCCCGCTGCCGAGCAATAGTGGCCGCGTAAATCCAGCCACGGCGCACGCGATGGCGACCGGCAACAGGCTGCGCGGCCGCAGTTCGAATAGCAGAAGCTCGATGGCGAGCAGCACGGACGCCACCGGCGTGCCGAACACGGCCGTCATGCCGGCCACGGCGCCGGCCACGAGCAGCGCCTTGCGTTCCGCACTCGACAAATGAAAGTATTGAGCGACGAGCGAGCCGATCGCGCCGCCCGTCATGATGATCGGGCCCTCCGCGCCGAACGGCCCGCCGCTGCCGATTGCGATTGCCGAGGCAAGCGGCTTGAGCACCGCCACTTTCGGCGACATCTTGCTCTTGCCGAACAGGATCGCCTCGATGGCCTCGGGTATGCCGTGGCCGCGAATCTGCTCGGAGCCGAACCGCGCGATCAAGCCGACCAGCAGGCCGCCGATCACGGGCGCGGCAATGACCAGCAAGCCGAGCGTGTTCTGCGACGGCGAATGGTTCTCGGCGGAGACCGTCTGAAAGAAGAACAGGTTCGTGAAGAGACGGATGAGGTGCAGCAGGAAATCGGCGGCGACGGTGCTCAACGCGCCGCCGACCGCCGCTATGGCACTAATGCGCAGAAGCCGGACGTCCGTTGCGAAATCACCCTTGTGCTCACTCATGATTCCCCTTGCTTGACCGTCGAAGATCGATAATGTTCGAAGCCCATTTATATCACATCGTGATCCAATGTGTTCAGACGATAGCGATGCGGCCCCTCTTCTAATGTCGATCGGAAATGGCTATCGAACACGCCGACGCAATCGGTAATCCATACCGCGTGCGCCTAAAGATTGGGCGACGCCTGTCGTTATATGTACCAGATAGTTAATTTTGACACTCACTCCCGGCCACGCACCCATGAAAGTTTCAACGAAGCTGGTTCTGATCGTTTGCACTGCGCTGGCGGGCGTTCTCGCCATCGCGGCGATCGCCCTGTCACAGCTCGACCACGCGCTCACCGAAGGCCGTCAGGCGCAGATCCAGACGCTGCTCACCAAGGCGGAACACCTCGTGCTGTACTACCAGTCGCAGGAAGCGAGCGGCAAGATGAGCCGCGACGAGGCGCAGGCGGCCGCGAAGACGGCGCTCAATCAGTTGAACGCGAACAGCCAGAGTTACTACTGGGTGACCAACACGGACAGCATCAACCTGGTGCATCCGAACGCGAGTCTTGTCGGCACCAAGTCGGGCGGCAATCGCACGAGGTCCGGCGACCTGACCGATACGCAGGCCTATCGGCAAGGGCTCGCCAATGGACACTTCGCGATGGTCGACGTGTTGATCCGGCGCTCCAAGGACGGTCCGCTGGAAGCCAAGCTGCAAGGCGTGGTCGCGATTCCCGCATGGCAATGGTGGATCGGCACGGGCTTCTTTTACGACGATATCGACGCCGCGTACTGGAAGCTCGCCAGAACGCTGATACTGGTTGCGCTCGCGATCCTCGCGGCCGTAGGCGGGATGGCGTGGGTCATGACGCGCAGCGTAAAGCGCGAACTCGGCGGCGAACCTGCCGAGGCCGCGGCCTTCGCCGCGCAAATCGCCTCGGGCAATCTGGCGGCCAGCATCAAGCTCGATCCGTCGGACCGTTCGAGCTTGCTGTATGCGCTCAGTGAAATGCGGCTGCGGCTGTGCGATCTGGTGAAAGGCATTCAGCATTCGAGCGATTCGATTGCGACTGGCTCGGGCGAAATCGCGCAGGGCAACACGGACCTCTCGCAACGTACGGAAGAACAGGCGGCGTCTCTCGAGGAAACCGCAGCCAGCATGGAGCAGTTGACGGCAACCGTGAAGCAGAACGCCGACAACGCGCGGCAGGCCAGCCAGCTTGCGGTGCTCGCGACCGATGCCACGCAACGTGGCGGCAATGCGGTCGACGAAGTGATCGGCACGATGCAGGGCATCGCCGAGGAATCGCGCAAGATCGGTCAGATCATCAGCGTCATCGAAGGCATTGCATTCCAGACCAATATTCTCGCGCTCAACGCGGCGGTCGAAGCAGCGCGAGCGGGCGAGGAAGGACGCGGCTTCGCGGTGGTCGCGGGCGAAGTGCGGACGCTCGCGCAACGCAGCGCCGCGGCGGCGAAAGACATCAAGGATCTGATCCAGTCGTCCGTGGCGCGAGTCGACGACGGCACGGACCAGGTGGCGGTCGCCGGCGAACGGATGACCGAAATTGTGCAGTCGATCCGCCGTGTGAGCGACATCATGGGAGAAATCGCCGCCGCATCGGTCGAGCAGAGCACCGGCATCGAGCAGGTGAACCGCGCGGTCTCGCAGATGGACGAGGTCACGCAGCAAAACGCCGCGCTCGTCGAAGAAGCGGCCGCAGCAGCTGCATCACTCGATGAACAGGCCGCGCGCCTGCAGACGATGGTGGGCGTGTTCCACCTTTGATAACCGCGCGTCGGCTACTGCGAAAACTGCGAAAGCGTGCGGAACTGCTCGACAATCAGGATGAGCGCGATGACGATCATCGCGCCGCCCGAGCACCGGTTGATCGCCCGGGCGACTGCGGGGCGGGTTCGCAACACGATCTTCGAGCCGATGCCCACGAGCGAATAGACCAGCGCGCAATTCACGATCTGCACCGCGCCTAACGCGACAATCTGCATCCAAACCGGCCATGCTTCCTTGTGACTCGTGAATTGCGGCAACAAGGCGAGAAACAGCAGCAGCGCCTTCGGGTTTGCACCGCTCACGGTGAAGCCGCGAATCACCCATTTGAGCGCGCTATCGGCCTCGTCTTCGCCGACGCCCGGCATCGACGGATTAGCGAGCACGCCCACGCCAAGCCAAAGCAGGTACGCCGCGCCCGCAAAAGTAATCACCTCGAGGATCGACGGAACGCTCACCACCAGCGCGCCGATTCCCGCCGCCACCACGAGCGTGATCATCAGATACCCGAGCAACATGCCGCCGACCGCCGGCGCCACGGCCCTGCCACGCGAACCGGCCGAGATCGCGTACGCCCAGTCCGCTCCCGGCACGACCACGAGAGAAATAGAAAGAACCCAAAAAGCCGCCAATGTACTGATTTCCACGCCCGCCTCTGCTGCTCATATACCGTGTTGATGAGCCTTAGATGCTACGGAACGGAGGCCCAAAGGTGCTTCCAACTTTTCACCTGGGGGCGGCCGATTGCGCTATTATTTTTCAAATGGACGCAATAGACCGAAAGATTCTTGCTCAACTACAGGAAGATGGCAGAGTTTCTGTCACGGACCTGAGCGAGCGCATTGGGCTGAGCCTTTCACCGTGCCATCGCCGGGTTCGCGCGCTGGAAGAAGCCGGCGTGATCGACGGCTACAGGGCTCACATCAATCCGGCGAAAGTCGGGCTGAATTTTTCGGCAATCGTGTTTGCCACACTTCGCGAGTCCACCAGCAAAAGCGTGCGGTCTTTCGAATCGGCCCTGATCGACATTCCGGAGATCATCCGGGCCGAGCGCCTGTTCGGCGATCCGGATTTCATGCTGCACATCGTCACGCACGATCTGGCCGCATTCCAGAAGCTGTACGACAAGCATCTTTCCGCGCTGCCCTTCGTGCTGCGCCTCAGGTCCACGCTTGTCATGAAGAGTATTTTCGACAACAGGCCGGTGCCGCTGTAGAGCGAGCCGTAAAAAAGTGGCTCGCCGGGCAGCGCTCCGAGGAAGAAACCATTCAAGAAATCGCCCGCACGCTGGTGTTTCCACGCGTGATGCACGCGCGCTGCCATGCCCGCATATCGACTATTGGGCTGACGTCTCCCGCCCGGCATCCAGAAGATTTCCCGCGATCTCCGCCACGCGTTGAACGTGCGCGACGGCTGCATCGCGCGCGCCTTCCTGATCGCCCGACTGAATAGCGTCCAATATGCGATTCATCTCGTGAACCGCTTGCCGGCCGCGATCGTCGGAAGCGATGGTCAATGCCCGCAAACGGTTGATTCGCGCGGTCAGAGACTGAACGATCTCCCACGCCACATGCTTCTTCCCCACGCTGAACATGCGCTCGTAGAACGCTGTCGTGGACTCCCTCACCGCTTGATGATCCTGCGCGTCGAACGCCGCTTCGATCGTTCGCAGACAAACCGTCAGTTCAACGAAGGTCTGCTCATCGGCATATTGCGCGCAAGCCATCGCGGCCTCGCCTTCGAGCAACGCGCGAATTTCATAGATCTCCGCCGCCGTCCGCGCATCAAGCATCGCGACAATAGGCCCTTGATTCGGTATCGAATCGACAAGTCCTTCTGTCTCCAGATGCCGCAGCACTTCGCGCACCACTGTGCGGCTCACGCCCAGTTCCTCGCACAACGAGCGCTCCACGAGCCGCTCGCCGGGACGAAAATGCGCGTCCAGAATCGCAGCGCGCATTTTTTCGAGCACGAGTTCGCGCAACGTCGTCGTGCGGCGTTCCACTTTGAGCGAAGGCAGCGCGGCACTCATTGCAGCGTCAAGCTTGGGCAAAGAGACGCACGTCGCGTGCATCCCAATCTACGAGCGCCTGCGTGCCGATCGAAATGCCGCTGTCGTGACGATGCGCGGCCGGCATGCGAATCGAAATCTCCTGCTGCCAAGGTGTGGCGACCGCGTAATGCATGGCATCGCCGAGATACGTGATGTCGCGCACGGTCACGGGCAGGCCCGCTGCGCTGCGTGCATCGCGCAGTGCGTGAATGCGCATCTGCTCCGGGCGAATCATCAGCGCGCCGTCGTCGCCGGCCGTGAGCGCCGGATGTAAGCTGCCTGTCGCGATTTCGTGACCATTCGGAAACACGCCGTTCATGCGGCCGTTACTGTTGGCGGTCACGCGCACCGGCAGGAAATTCGAATTGCCAATGAAGCTCGCGACAAAGCGCGACGCCGGATTCGAATACAACTGCTCGCCCGTGCCGACCTGCTCGATGCAGCCCTTGTTGAATACCGCGATGCGGTCCGACAGTCGCAGCGCCTCTTCCTGATCGTGCGTCACATAGAGAATCGTCACGCCCGTTTCCTGATGGATACGGCGCAACTCAAGCTGGATTTCCTCGCGCAGCTTCTTGTCGAGCGCGGACAGCGGCTCGTCCATCAGCAGCACGGGCGGATCGTATGCGAGCGCGCGCGCAATCGCCACGCGTTGCTGCTGACCGCCCGACAACTGCGCGGGCATGCGGTCGCGGCATTCCGACAGATGCACGAGCTTCAGCATCTGATCGATTTTCGCCTTCACTTCCGCATCCGGACGACGGCGCACGCGCAGCGGAAAGCCCACGTTTTCGCCGACCGTCAAATGCGGAAACAACGTATAGCGCTGGAACACCATGCCGATGTTGCGCTTGTTCGGCGCCACAGAAAGTAGCGGCTTGCCGTCGAGCAGCACGCGGCCCTCGGTCGGCTCCTGAAAGCCCGCGACGATATAAAGCGTCGTGCTCTTGCCCGAGCCCGACGGCCCGAGAAAAGTCATGAACTCGCCTTTGCGCACGTCGAGCGAAACCTGGTCGATGGCGACGACGTCGTCGTAAGTCTTGCGCAAGCGCTGGATTTGCAGGAATGCTGAAGTCATGGCTTGGTTACCTCAACTGATATGCGTTAGCGTGCGCGGCGCAGCACGGCGCCCGCGAGCATCAAAACAGTCGTCAATCCGACGAGCAGTGAAGACGCGGCCGCCACGACCGGCGTCAGGTCCTGCCGCAGCGTCGCCCAGATGCGCACGGGCAGCGTCTGCAAGGTCGGGCTCGACATGAAAATCGACACCACCACTTCGTCCCACGATGCAAGGAACGAAAAGAGCGCGGCTGCGAAAAGGCCCAGACGAATCGCGGGCAATGTCACGCGCAGTTTCACTTCGAGCGGCGACGCGCCGCACACGAGCGCGGCATCTTCCAGAGCGGTATCGAAGCTCGCGAGCGAGTTGCTGATCGAGATGATCGAGAACGGCAGCGCGATGATCAGATGGCCGATCACGAAGCCCGTCATCGTCCCGTTCAGGCCGATGCGCAGAAAGAACGCATACAACGCGACGGCCAGCACGACGACAGGCAGCACCATCGGCGTGATGAACAGCGCGCGTGCGGCCTCGCGTCCGCGAAACCGGCCGCGCACCAGCGCGAGCGAAGCCAGAAAGCCGATCAGCACCGAGAGCGCCGTGACGATGCACGCGAGCTTCGCGCTCGTGAGCAGCGAGTCGATCCAGCCGGCGTCGGTGAAGAGCTGCCGGTACCACTCCAGCGTCCAGCCAGGCGGCGGAAAAATCAGCCACTGCGAATCGCCAAACGACAGCGCGACGATGAACAGAATCGGCAGCAGAAGAAACAGCGCGACGGCCGCGCCCACCGCGAGCAGAACCCAGCGCAGCGCGCCCAGACGGTCGAAATCGAGCAGCATGTCAGTTCTCCTGATGCATCGCCGTCTCGGGCGGCAGCGAACAAAGTGAACGTGTGGCGTCTTTCATCATCAGCCTCCCGTACGCGCACGTGCGCCACCTGCAAAGCGCAATTGCAGCGCATACAGCGCGAGCGTCACGACAAGCAGCACGAACGCGGCAGCGCCCGCGAGACCCCAGTTCAACAACTGCTGCACGAGCTGCGCGATCAGTTCGGCGAGCATCATGTATTGCGCGCCGCCTAACAGCGCGGGCGTCACGAAATAGCCGAGCGCCATCACGAACACCATCAACCCGCCGGCCGCGATGCCCGGCATGGCAAGCGGCACGAGAATGCGCCAGAACGCCTGCCAGCGGCTCGCGCCGCAAATGGCGGCGGCCCGCAGCGTGGAGGGATCGATGCCGCGCAACGTCGCGTGAAGCGGCATCACGAGAAAAGGCAGCATGATGTATGTCATGCCGATCGTCACGCCGATCAGGTTGTTCACGAGCGTGAGCGGTTCGCTGATCACACCGAGCGCCATCAACAGACGATTGATCGGCCCGGTCTGTTGCAGCAGCACCATCCAGGCAAACGTGCGCGCGAGCAGATTGGTCCACATCGACAGCAGCAGAATCGCGAACATCACGGCGCTCAGCTTGCGCGGCGCGATGGCCAGCAGCCACGCGGTCGGAAAGCCGATTGCGAGCGTTGCGGCGGTGACGACGCTCGCCACGAGGAACGTGTTGCCGAACACGCGCAGATACGTGGTCGAGCCGAGCAGTTGTGCATAGTTCTGCAGGCCCGGCGCCGGCTCCATCACGCTGCGTAGAAGCAGCGACAGCACCGGCAAGATGAAGAAGACCAGCAGCAGCAACAGCGCGGGTATCAGAAGGCGCATACTGCGCCAGTCGCGCCGCCGGCGTGGTGCAGCGGCAGGCGCATGGGCGACGGTACTCATTACGTCAGGCATGGTGTCTCCCCATCCTCTTCGATGACGGTGCAGCGCTCGCGCGCCGTGTGCTTACTTCGATTGCCACGCGTACCAGCGCTTCGCAATGGCGTCGCGATTGTCGGCCCAGTACTTCATGTCGAGATTGATCTGCGAGTTCTTGTACTGATCGGGCAGCGTTTTCGCGACGGCCGGCGACATCAGCGCGGCCGACTTGACGTTGACCGGCGCATAGCCCGTTTCCGTGGCGAACTTCGCCTGAGCCTGCGGGCTCGTTGCGGCCGCGAGATACTTCATCGCTTCCGCCTTGTGCTTCGCGCCCTTCGGAATCACGAGCATGTCGGCGGCCGTCAGGTTCTGATTCCACGAGATGCCGACCGGCACGCCGGTCTGTTCGAGCGCATGCAGGCGGCCGTTCCAGAACATGCCGATCGGTGCCTCGCCGGATGCAAGCAGTTGCTGCGATTGCGCGCCGCCGCTCCACCAGACGATGTCGCTCTTGATTGTGTCGAGCTTCCTGAAGGCGCGGTCGAGGTCGAGCGGATACAGCTTGTTCGGCGGCACGCCGTCCGCGAGAAGCGCGATTTCGAGCACGCCGGGCGCGGACCATTTATAGAGCGTGCGCTTGCCGGGGAATTTCTTCGTGTCGAACAGATCGGCCCACGTCTGCGGTTGCGCGCCCGCGTATTTCGCCTTGTTGTAGCCGAGCACGAACGAGTAATAAAAACTGCCCACGGCAGCGGGCGTGGAAAAGCGCGGATCGAGTTCATCCTTCTTCACGACCGAGTAGTCGATCGGCTCGATCAGTCCGGCCTTCTGCGCGGCGTAGGCAAAGTCGCCTTCGACATCCACGACGTCCCAGTTCACGTTGCCGCTATCGACCATGGCCTTCAGCTTGCCGTAGTCGGTGGGGCCATCCATCAGCACGTTGATGCCCGTCGCCTGCGTGAACGGCTGCGCCCAGTTTTTCTGCTGCGACGACTGCGTGGTGCCGCCCCAGCTCGTGAACACGATCGGGTCCGCGGCCAGCGCGGGCGCGGCCACGAGCGTCGCCGTACACAAGGCAATCAGCGGCGCGATAAAAGAAGGGGTCTTGCTGCTCATGTCTGTCTCCATGGTTTGGGTTCGCATCAGGCAACGCATCGGTCAACGCATCGGGCAACGCATACGGCAGCCAGTCGAGCGCCGGCTTGGTGATCCTGTTTTCATCTCGTCCGTCAGCGCATGACGAACGGATCGGCGATCGGCTCATCCGACGTGCGTATCCACACCGACTTGGTGCGCGTGTAGTCGAGCACCGCTTCGAGCCCGCCCTCGCGACCGAGGCCACTCAAACCGTAGCCGCCGAACGGCACGATCGGCGACACCGCGCGATAGGTGTTGACCCACACGATGCCCGCGCGCAACGCGCGCGTGAGCCGATGCGCGCGCGTGAGATCGCGCGTGAACACGCCGGAGGCGAGGCCGTAGCGCGTGTCGTTCGCGAGCGCGACGGCGTCGGCTTCGGTATCGAACGTGACGACGCTCAGCACCGGCCCGAACAGTTCCTCCATCACGCTCGGCACTTTCGAATGCGGACAATCCACGATGGTCGGCAAGAAGTAATTGCCGCGCGCGAAACCCTCCGGCTGCGCGCCGCCCGTCACGACGCGCCCGCCCGCTTCCACGCTCGCACGCAGCACCTTGTCGATGTGCTCCAGCTGACGGCGCGTCGCGAGCGGCCCCATTTCCGTGGCCGCATCGTGCGGATTGCCGATGCGAATCGCCTGTGCCTTGTTGACGAGCCGCTCGATCAGCGCGTCGTGAATGCCGCGTTGCACGACGAGCCGCGAGCCCGCCACGCAACTCTGCCCCGTCGCCGCAAAAATGCCGGCGATCACGGCATTGCTGGCGCTCTCCAGATCGGCGTCGTCGAAGACGAGAACCGGCGACTTGCCGCCCAGTTCGAGCGACATCGACGCGAGGTTGTCCGCCGAATTGCGCACCACGTGACGCGCCGTTTCGGGACCCCCCGTGAAGGCGATGCGCGATACCAGTGGATGGCTCGTGAGCGTGCGTCCGCAATCGTTGCCAAAGCCCGTGACGATGTTCACCACGCCCTTCGGAAAGCCCGCTTCATGCACGAGCCGCGCGAATTCGAGCAGTGGCGCGGGGCCGTCTTCGGAAGCCTTGAGCACGATCGTGCAGCCCGCCGCGAGTGCCGGCCCGATCTTCACCGCCGACAGAAACAGTTGCGAATTCCACGGCACGATGCCCGCGACCACGCCGACGGGTTCGCGCCGCAGCGTCACTTCCATGTCGGGTTTGTCGACCGGCAGCCACGCGCCCTGGATCTTGTCGGCGACGCCCGCGTAATAACGGTAGTACTCGGCGACGTACCCAATCTGGCTCTTCGTCTCGCGGATGATCTTGCCCGTGTCCTGCGTTTCCAGTTCGGCAAGACGCGGCGCGTGTTGCGCGACCAGATCGGCGAGTTTGTACAGCAACTTGCCGCGCGCGCTGGCCGTGAGATTCGCCCACGCCGGGTCGGACAGCGCGCGATGCGCGGCCTGCACCGCGCGGTCCACGTCGTCCGCGCTCGCGGCAGGCATTTGGGCCCACACTTCACCCGTCGAGGGATCGAGGCTGTCGAAATGCTCGCGTGCATCGTCGAAAGCACCGTCGATGTATTGCTGGAACCGCTGGACCATGTCAGCCACTCCGGATCAGGAACAGGTAGGCACAAGCGTGCATTAGCGCGCGCCGAACGCTGGCATCACGTCGGAGATGAACAGTTCCAGCGACTTGCGCTTGCGCTCGAAACTCATATGGCTGTCGAGCCAGAAGCTGTACTGGTCGTAACCGAGTTCTTCATAACCCTTGAGCCGCGCGATCACCTGCTTCGGCTCGCCGATCACGAGGTTCTTGCGGATGGACTCGGACGAATACTGCGGGAACATCTCGACATCGGCATCCGTGATCGCTTCAATAAAGCCCTGCTCGATCGGACGCTCGTTCTTGAACCACTTGCTGAAGTAGCGATAGAACTGCGCGAGGTCTTCGACGGCGGCATCCACTTCGGCGGCATTCGCGCCGACGAACGTGTGCATCAGCATCATCACTTGCGGGCGCGGCACATCGGGAAGCGCGGCGCACGCGGCGTTAAAACGCTCCATCAGGCTCACCACTTCGGCATCGCCTTGCGCAAGCGACGTGACCTGCACATTGCAGCCGTTCGCGATGGCGAACGCGTGCGAGTTCGGATCGCGCGCGGCCAGCCACAGCGGCGGATGCGGCTGCTGCACCGGCCGCGGCACCGGCGTGCTCGACGGCCACGACCAGAATTCGCCCTGATGCGCGTAATCGCCCTTGAACAGCTCGCGCAGCGCGGGCACCAGTTCGCGCATGCGCGCGCCCGCCGTCATGGCATCGAGTCCCGGCAACAGGCGCTCGTATTCGAACGAGTACGCGCCGCGCGCAATGCCGATGTCGAGACGTCCGTTGCTCGCGACATCGACCATGCCCGCTTCGCCCGCCAATGCAATCGGATGCCAGAACGGCGCGATCACCGTGCCCGTGCCGAGACGAATGCGCTCAGTCTTCGCCGCGAGGTAGGAAAGATTGATGAACGGATTCGGCGCGATCGTGAATTCCATCGCGTGATGCTCGCCGATCCACGCGGTGCCGAAACCGCCGCGCTCGGCGATCTGCACCAGCTCGGTCATCTGATCGAATAGTTCGCGATGCGACGTCGTGTCGTCGTATCGCTCCATATGCAGGAACAACGAGAACTTCATGATGATTCCTTTATCAAGGGTTCGTTGCCGAAGTGGAGCGTCGTTGCGTCAATGCGAAAGCGCGAGGGCTTGCACCGTGCCGGCCTGCGAATCGCCGACATAGATGCCGAACGCGTCTTCGCTGCGTTCGCGCACATAGCGCTGCAACATGGAGCGCACGGCTTCGTCGCGCACGTCGTCCCATGGAATCTGCGCGAGCGGGACGATGCGGATCGCGCTGTCGAGCCACGCCGCGCCGCTATCGACCACGCGGCCGCGGTAGTAGACCTGCACGCTCGCCGGCTGTCCGCCGGTTTGCGCGCCGCCCGATTCGAACACGGCGAAGATGAAGTCCAGATGCACGTCGAGACCGAGCTTCGCCAGCACGCCGCGCAGGCTCGCCGCGTCGCTCGCGGGTTCGAGCTTGATGCCGGTCGGCAATTGCAGGCCTTGCGGCGTGTCGAGCAACACGAGCCCGTCGCGATGTTCGAGGATCGCGCCGACCTGCGCGCGCGAGCCGGCTGCCGCCAGCGCGTCCTGCGAGAGGCTGAAGTTCACGTAGGCGCCGCGGCAATATCCCAGCGGCGACGCGCTCGTATGAACGAAATCGACCACACGTCCAATCAGAATGATGTGATCGCCCGCATCGACGACATCATGCGTCGCGCAGTCGAAGCTCGCCGCCGCGCCCGACATCACCGGCGCGCCCGTGCTGCGCGTTTGCCACGCGACTTGCGTGAACTTGTCGGCGGCTTTCGAGGCGAACACGCCCGACACGCTTTTCTGGTCTTCGGACAGCACGCTCACCGCGAAATGCGTCGTCTCCGAGAACACGGCATAGCTCGACGCCGTCTTCGCGATGCACACGAGAATCAGCGGCGGATCGAGCGACACCGACGTGAACGAATTCGCGGTGAAACCGCGCGGCGAGCCGTCGGGCTGGATTGTCGTGACGACCGTCACGCCCGTGACGAACGCGCCGAGCGCGCGGCGGAAGTCGGCGGCGTCGAAAGCCTGTTCGGTGACCGGTTCATTCATGGCGTTCTCCAAGGATCGATGCTTGCGTATTGCGAACGCAGGCGCCCACGTCCGCTTCGGCGAGGAAGGCGAGCAGCCGTTGATTCACCCGTTCGGGGTCGGTGACGTTCATCATGTGGCGCGCGTCCGGCAGGATTTCCGCGCGACCGTCCGGCGCGGCGGCCGCCATCGCGCGCGACATCGCCGGGCTCGAATTCGGATCGCCCTCGCCGGTCAGAAAAAGCGCGGGTAAGGCAAGGCTCGCGAGCCGTCCGACATGCGCGTCGTCGGAAGAGGCAAACAGCCGGTAGGTGCGTGCATAGCCAAGCGGATCGACCGACAGCAGCAGCGTGCGCACCGCTTGCGCCGCCTGCGTCAGATGCCCTGGAACCGGATCGCCGAACCAGCGCGAGAGCGTCGCGTCGATGCCCGCGTTCTGCGCGGTTTCATCGAGCGAGGCGGCGCGCGTCATCACGGCTTCGCGCTGCTCCGGCGTGCGGTCGTACACCGCGTTCAACGCGGCGACACTCAACGCGCGCCGCGGATGCGTCAGCGCGAATTCGAGTGCGACGAGCGCGCCCATCGAATGCCCGACCACGTGCGCGCGCTCGACCTTCAGCGCATCGAGCAGCGCCTCCAGTTGCGCCGCGTATTCGGCGAGCGTCGGCGTGGCCGTGGGCAGCGCGCTCTGGCCGTGGCCGAGCATGTCGTAGACGAGCACCTCGTAGCTCTCGGTCAGCGCGTCGATCTGCGGCGCCCACACGCTCTGGTTCATGCCGACGCCGTGAATCAGCACGACCGTGGCGCGCGCCTTCGGCAACTGCGACGCGTACACGCTGTAGCTCGTGCCGCCGGCCTCGCCGCGCGACGCGGCACGTTCGGGCGCGAAATCAGCCTTCATGGGTTCCCAACTCCTTGAGGTCCTGATAGCGGTCGCCGATCCGATGATGCGGACGCCCGCCGATGGACGCGCCGAGCGCGATCACGAGTTCGTCCGGCGCGGGCGCATCGACGATCGAGAACTGCACGGTCAGGTAATGCGAGCGCATGCCTTCGTCGTGCTTGTGCATCAGCGGAATAGTGATCGGGCAGTTCGGACCGCCGCGCAGATTGGTGAAGCTCAGGTAGCTTTTGGCGCCGACGGCATTGCGATACAGATTGCCGAAGCGCAGCGTGTGAATCAGCGCCGACGCATGTTCGATTTCGCCGGACGTGCCGACGATAGCCGCCTTGCCGTAGCCCTCGATCGCCTCGCCGGAACCGGCCACTTGCAGCATCTGCGCGGTCAGCATTTCACCCAGTTGCGGCGCGAGCCCGTGAATCTCGGGTTTCAGATCTTCGACGAAACCGCGCCCCGCCCACGGATTGCGCAGCACCGCCGCCGCGCCGATCAGTTTGAGCGGCCGCGCCGCGGCCTTGCCGCCTTCAATGAAAGTGTCTTCGACGTAAGTGACCAGCTTGCGCACTTCCAGCTTCATGTCGTTCTCCTGACGAGGGGCAATGCCCATGGATGCCGGCTCGATGCCGCTTGTTGAGATTATGGTATGCCATGTTATGGTCCACTCCAAGTAAATCAGTATTATGGAATACCACGATATGAGGCACGGCGCCTCTGGCACGATTCCGGCATGCGGGCCCGGACGAGCCCAGACACACCCCGCGCAAGTTCGGGTTGCTCTCGGGGCCAACGTGAACTACATCTAAAGCGCGAAGCGCGTTCAGGCGGGCCGCCCGCGCGCCGGATCAGAAAGAGGAGACGCCGTCATGCGTATGCGACCCGATCCCACGTTTCACGCCTCGCCCAAACTCGCCATGGATGCGCCCGCGGAAGAGTACGCGTACACGCTCCTGCTCAGCCCCGATTTTGCGCAGCCCGACGCGCTCGCCGTGATCGACGTCAAGCGCGGTTCGCCGACCTACAGCCAGGTGGTTCACACGGTGCCGGTGCCGAACAAAGGCGACGAATTTCATCACTTCGGCTGGAATGCGTGTTCGTCCGCGCTCTCGCCGCTGACGGGCCACGCGTTTCTCGAGCGCCGCTATCTGATCATTCCCGGCATGCGCTCGTCGCGAATTTACATCGTCGATACGAAGCCGCATCCGACGCAGGCGAAAATCCACAAGATCGTCGAGCCCGAGGAAATTTTCCGCAAGACCGGCTACTCGCGCCCGCACACGGTTCATTGCGGACCGGAAGGCATTTACGTGAGCACGCTCGGCGGCGGCGGAGCGGACGGCACCGACGGGCCGCCGGGCATCTTCATCATGGATTGCGAAACGTTCGACGTGCTCGGCCGCTGGGAAATCGACCGCGGTCCGCAGCAGAAGCACTACGACTTCTGGTGGAACCTGCCGCGCGATTACATGGTGTCGAGCGAATGGGCGCTGCCGCCGCAGTTCGAGAACGGCATCGTCCCCGAGGATCTGCTGGCGAACCGCTACGGCCACACCGTCCACTTCTGGGATTTGCGCGGCCGACGCCATGTGCAGAGCATCGACCTCGGCGCGCATCATCAAATGGCGCTCGAAGTGCGGCCCGCGCACGACCCGAGCCGCGAGTACGGTTTTATCGGCGTGGTGGTCGATACGACGAACCTGGAAGGCTCGATCTGGACCTGGTGGCGCGAAGGCGGCCAGTTCCAGATCGAGAAGACGGCGACCATTGCGCCCGAACCGGCGGACGCCGCCTCGCTGCCGCCGTTGCTGCAAGGCTTTGGCGCGGTGCCCCCGCTCGTCACCGACATCGATCTTTCCCTCGACGACACATTTCTCTACGTCGCCTGCTGGGGCACGGGCGAAATGCGCCAGTACGACGTCACCGAGCCGCGCAAGCCGAAGCTCGCGGGCTCGGTTCATCTCGGCGGGATCGTGCGGCGCGCGCCGCATCCGAACGGCGAGGCGTTCGCGGGCGGCCCGCAGATGGTGGAAATCAGCCGCGACGGCCAGCGCGTCTACTGGACCAACTCGCTGTATTCGACGTGGGACAACCAGTTCTATCCGGGCGGCGTGCCCGCGGCGCAGGTGATGGCGCACGCCCAGCCGGGCGGCGGCCTCGTGCTCGCCGACGACTTCTGGGTGAAGTTTCCCGACGGCTACCGCGCGCATCAGATCCGGCTCGAAGGCGGCGACTGCTCGACGGATTCGTTCTGCTACCCGTCGGTGGGCGTTTGAGCGGCGGCTGGTCGCAGACCGGCCTCTGGCTCGCGGTCGTCGCGAGCGGTCTGTATCACGGCGCCAATCCGGCGATGGGCTGGCCGCTCGCCGTGTCGAGCGCGCTCATGCAAAGGCGCGCGAAGGCGCTCTTCGCCGCCCTCTTCTATCTCGCCGCCGGACATCTGCTGGCCGTCTTCGTGATGATGCTGCCGTTCGCGATGCTCGCGATCCTGCTCGCCTGGCAACGCGCGATCCAGGCCGGCGCTAGCGTGCTCGTGATCGGCTTCGGCGTATTCCTGCTGATCGGGCGGCGCCATCCGCGCGCGCTCGCGCGCATTCCGCCGTCGCGGCTCGCGCTGTGGTCGTTCGCGATTGCGATTGCGCACGGCGCGGGATTGATGCTCGTGCCGATCTATCTCGGGCTGTGCCATGCCGGCGACGTCGACCGCACCCACCAGGCCGCGCAAACGCTGATGGAAGCGCGGCTCGGCATGGCGCTCGTCGTCTCGGGCGTGCATGCACTCGCGATGACGCTGGTCGGCGGGTTCATCGCGTGGCTGGTTTATCGCTATCTGGGACTGAAGTTCGTGTCGCGAAGCTGGTTCAATCTGGACACTGTGTGGGCTTGCAGCTTTATCCTCGTCGGCGCGCTGGCATTGGTGCTCGATGCGGGCGTTGTGGGCCGTGTGGCGTGAGCGGCTTGGGTGGTGCGGCGCAAGCGCCTGATGTGGTGCGGCGCAAGCGCCTGAGGCAACATGATTCGAGTGCCTCAGGCACCAAGGCGCAAGCGCCGCCCGCGCCCTGGTTCCGCCCTTATTCGACGTCCATCGCTCCGCGCACCACCGCCGCGACGCTGTCGAAATTGCGGTCGCCCATGCGCTTGAGCACGGCCAGCACTTCACCGTCCGCACCGTTGCGCGCGGCGAGTTCGACCAGTTTGTCGCGCGTGGTCGGAAACTCCGCACCCTCCAGCGCGCGTGTAATTTCTTCGGGACGCGGTTCGTCGGGATGGCGGTGGTTCTGCGCATGTGCCGGATGCTGAGCCATATTCATCTCCTTACAGTGGAAAAACGTTGCTTTCAGGGGCGCGCATAACCTGTGCCGCGCAATGCCGCGCAGGCTTGCGTTCACGACCCGTTCCTTCCCGTGGTTCGTGACGTCCCTGAAACCGAATGTGCGCCGCAAACCGCGTGCCACGCGGCAAATGCTGCAAATGCTGCAAATGCTGCAAACGCGGAAAACGCTGGAAACGCGCCGCGTCGGCAAGCATGGCAAAAAGCGTCGTGGAACGCGCCTTGCAACCGTGTTGCCCATGACCGCAGCATGGACCGCCATGAGCGAACCCAACCCGACGCAACCCGAACTGCTCGATTCTCCGTCGAGCGACACCGAGGCGGCGGCGCCTATCGCGCCGAACGGCGCGGTCATGGACACCGCTTCGACCTGCGAATGGATTCTGCGCGCGCATCGCGCGAGCGTGCTGATCGATGCGGCGTCCTACTATTCGGTGCTGCGCGACATGATTCCGCGCGCGCGGCATACGATCTTCATTTTAGGATGGGATATCGACAGCCGCATCGAACTCGTGCCCGGCGGCGCGAACGACGGTCTTCCGCCCAGACTTTCAGAGTTCCTGTGCGCCGTGCTCGATGCCAATCCGCAGTTGCGCATCCATCTGCTCGGCTGGGATTTCGCGATGCTGTACGCGTTCGAGCGCGAATGGCTGCCCTCGTACAAGCCCGCGTGGCACGCGCGCCGCAGGCTGTCGTTCCGGCTCGACGGGCGTCATCCGCTGGGTGCGTCGCATCATCAGAAAATCGTCGTGATCGACGACAGCCTTGCGTTCACCGGCGGCATCGACCTCACCGGTTCGCGCTGGGACACGCCCGAGCATCGCCCCGCCGATCCGCTGCGCAAGAACCTCGGCAAGACGAGTTATGGACCGATGCACGACGCGCAGCTCATGTTCGACGGCGCCGCGGCCGCCGCCATCGCCCATCTCGCGCGCGAGCGCTGGCGGCGTTCACGCGCGAGCCACAAGGCGGGCCGTCCGTTCATCGAGAAGCCCGCGGCGCGCACGGACTTGTGGCCGTCCGGCATCGAGCCCGATTTTACGGATGTCGATCTGGGTATTTCGCTCACCGAATCGGCCTACGACGGCAGGCCGGCGATCCAGCAGGTCAAGGCGCTGCATCTGTCCGCCGTGGCCGCCGCGCGCCGCAATATCTATGTCGAGAACCAGTACTTCACCGCGAATTCGGTGGGCGCGGCGCTGCAAAAGCGCATCGCGGAAGAGAACGGGCCCGACCTCGCCATGGTGTGTCCGTACCGGCAGAACGGCTGGCTTCAGGAAGCGACGATGGGCGTGTTGCGCGCGCGCCTGCACAAGTTGCTGAAAGCGGCGGACCACGCGGGCCGTTACGCGATGTACGCGCCCGTCGTGGACGCGCCGAACGGCAAGTTCGTGAACGTGCACAGCAAGATGATGATCGTCGACGAGCGTCTGCTCGTGATCGGCAGCGCGAACCTGAACAACCGCTCGATGGTGCTGGACTCCGAGTGCTGCATCGTGATCGACGCGCGCGGCGACCCGCAGCGGCAACAGGCGATCGCGCGCATTCGCAACCGGCTGCTCGCCGAACACCTCGCATCGAGCGAAACCGAAGTGGCACAGGCGCTCGCGCGTCATGGCCGCCTCAACGCGGCGATTGCGAGCCTCAAAGCCGGTTCCGACTCCGTGCGCACGCTCGAACCGTTGACGCCGCAGGTGCCGCCCGAGTTGCGCGACATCGCCGAGGGCGTTCACGTGCTCGATCCCGAAGCGCCGATCGCCGCCAACGAGCTGATCGCGCAGTTCCTGCCCGAGCCGACGCATCGTCCGGTGATCGTGAAGCTGCTGGTGCTCGGCGCGCTTGCGCTCGGCGTGGTCGCGCTGACTGTCGCCTGGCGCTTCACGCCGTTCGGTCACGAATTGAGCTTCGCGAAGCTCGCCAGCGAGACGCAGCGGCTCGCCGCCACACATTTCGGGCCGCTTGCCGTGGTCGCGATGTACGTCGCGGCGGCGCTGCTCTCGGTGCCCGTGACGCTGCTGATCGCCGTCACGGGTTTCGTGTTCGGCGCGGTGGCCGGCGCCGCGTACGCGCTCACCGGCACGCTGATCGCGGCGGCGGCCGGCTGGGCCGCGGGCGCGTGGCTCGGGCGCGACGCCGTGCGCGAGCTGGCCGGCGCGCGCCTGAATCAGTTGAGCGAACGGCTGCGCAGCAAAGGGCTGATGGCCGTGATCCTGCTGCGGCTGGTGCCAGTCGCGCCCTTCTCGATTGTCAATCTCGCGGCCGGGGCCTCGCATGTCCGCTTTCGCGACTTCATGGCCGGCACCGCGATCGGCATGGCGCCGGGCGTCGTGCTCGCGACGTCGTTCGCTCGCCAACTGGTCGCCGCCGTCACGCATCCCACGCCGCTTTCGCTGATGCTGGTCGGCGTGATCGGCGTGGCGCTCGTGTCCATGTCGCTAGTCTTGCGGCGCATGCTGACGAGGCGCGAATGAGCGCGCGCGCGCACGAAGCCGCGACCTTCGACGAAGCGCCGGACGCGTCGCGCGCGCAGGCGCAGCCGGCGTATGCGAGCGATGCCGGCGAGCCGCTGCGCATCGTCACGTACAACATTCACGGGGCGGTGGGCACGGACGGCCAGCGCTCGGCGGCGCGGATCGCGCAGGTGATCGCGGCGCTGAACGCCGATATCGTCGCGTTGCAGGAGGTGCCGCTCGGCGGCGCGGCGAGCATCGACGTGCTGCGCGAATTGCAGGAGCTGACCGGCATGCACGCGGTGCCGGGGCCGACGCTCGACGGTCCCGACCGGCGCTTCGGCAATGCCGTCCTGACGAATCTGCCGGTGCGCGCGATCCGCACGCTGGATCTGTCGTTCGGCAGCCGCGAGGCGCGCGGCGCGCTCGACGTCGATCTCGACACCGGCCGGGGCCTGATGCGCATCGTCGCCACGCACCTCGGCCTGTCGGCGCGCGAACGCCGCGCCCAGGTGCGGCGGCTGCTCGAAGCGTTCGATACGCCCGATCTTCCGGTGATCCTGCTCGGCGATCTGAACGAATGGTTCGTCTGGGGATGGCCGCTGCGCGCGCTGCTCACGCGCTTCGGACGCGTCGCCGCGCCGCGCACCTTTCCGTCGCGTTTTCCTGCTTTCGCGCTGGATCGCGTGTGGGTGCATCCGGCGACGCGGCTCGTCGATATTCGGGTGGACCGGAGCGCGCCCGCGCGCGTGGCTTCGGATCATCTGCCGTTGGTGGCGCGCGTGCTGCGTTGAGCGGAGTGTCGCTGGGTGGCTGCCCGCGATCAGGCTTCGATCTTCGACATGACCGCGGTGGCCGGATCGTACCGATAGCCCTTCTGTTCGAGACGTTCGGCGAGCGTCGCGCTGATCAGCTTCTGCTGCGCGTCGCGCGAGATCAGATCGTGGTCCGGCTTCAGCCGTTCCAGTTCCGACGACAGGCGACGCAACAACGCAACCTCCGCTGCGCTGCGGGCGTCGAGGAAAGTGACTTTCTGGTTGGTCGCACTGAGCCGCTGCTTGAGTTCCTTCGCATGCGCGATCCACTGCTCGGCGAGCGTGCGAAGTTCGCCGTACGACTTCTCGTGCGTCCTGGCCTGAGTGGCTATCTGACGACGCAGCGAGGCGAGTTCGTCCGCCATCACGGCTTCCCGCGATTCGATTTCCGGCGACGGGCTCTCCGGCGCGAAGGCCGCTTCCTGAGCATGTTCGAGCCGCTGCGCGTGCGCGCGTTCGAGGTCGGCAAGCTGGTGTTCGAGGTCGGTCGCGCGCCGCTCGGCTGCGTCCGCGCGATCCGCCGCCGACGACGCCTCCTGCGTAAGCCGGCTCCTTTCCGCCGTCGCGGCGGCGTTGGCTTCGCTCATGGCGGCGAGCTTGTCGCGGCTCGCATCGAGTTCCTGTTGCACGCGTTCCAGTTCGCCGCGCTGACTTGCTGTTTCGTCGTGACGGGCCGCGTTGGCTTCGCGCTGCGCCGTGAGTTCGGCGCGGGCCTGATCCAGTTCGGCCTGCAATGCGGCGAGTTGCGAGCGGCTTTCGCTGGCCTGCAACGCGGCGTTTTGCGCACGCGATGACGCCGCATTCGACTCATCCGACCAGCGCTGCACTTCCTTCGCGTGCGCGTGTCCGGCCTCGCCGAGCGTGGTGGCCTCGTGGCGCGCGGCATCGCGCTCTTCCACGAGCCGCGTGATTTCCACGTCTTTGGCAGTGCTCGCCTTGCTCGACGCTTCGTGTGCGTGGTGTGCTTCGCTGAGCGCGGCTTCGGCGGCTTGCAGTCTGGTTTCCGCAGTCGAGGCGCGTTCTTCGGCCTGGGCGACGCGGGCTTCCGCGGTCGTTGCCCGCTCCTCGGCTTGGGCCACGCGCGCTTCTGCGGCTGCTGCACGCTCATCGGCTTGAGCCACATGCGCTTCAGCCGCCGTTGCCCGCTCCTCGGCTTGGGCCGCACGCGCTTCTGCGGCGGCCGCCCGCTCATCCGCCTGCGCCACACGCGCCTCAGCCGTGCTCGCCCGCTCCTCAGCCTGCGCAATCCGCGCCTCGCTCGCGGCTTCCCGCTCCTCGGTCTGCGCGACGCGTGCTTGCGCCGCCGCGGCCCGTTGCTCGACTTCGGCGACGCGCTCGTCGGCGGCTTTTGCGCGGTCGCGCAACGACGGCAGTTCCGTCGCGAGGCGATTCACGGCGTCTTCGGAAATGCTCAACGCGTTCGTGAGCGTCGCGACACGCTCGTGGGCCAGCTCGGCTTCGGCGACTCTGTCCTGATACGCGGCCAGCGCCTCGTCGCGCTCGCCCGCGATCGCGTCCGCGTGCTGGCCCGCCACCGCAAGCCGCTGATTCACCACGCGCTCGGCTTCCTCGCGCGCGCTCGCCCACATCGTGCCGGCTGCACTGAGCATGGTTTGCGCGACGTCTTCCGGCAGGCCGCTCATGACGCTCGCATGGGCCGGCTCCGCGTCGGGCTGCCGCGCCTCGCGCCAGCGCTGCAAGGCCGCGGACACGGCGACGATCGAACCGCTGCGGACTTCTCCCCAGATCGCCAGCGCCGAAACCCGCTTGCCTTCGCCAACCATGCGGTCTGCAATGTGAGCCACCCGTTCATCGGTGACGGTGCCTGTTTCCATGGACATGAACGCCTCGAAATCAAAGTGAGCGGACGCGGATCGAGCCTTCCGCGCCGTTGATAGGGACGGCTATTTTACCGGGCAATTCCGGGAACCCGTCTTGCATCGTCACCCGCCGCGATACACGATCTTCCAGACCACGTTGCCGACGTCGTCGGCCACGTACAGCGCGCCGGTTCGATCGACCGCGACGCCGACCGGACGCCCCAACGCGTGTCCATCCGCGCTCAGGAAGCCGCTGAGAAACGTCTCGGGCAAGCCCGCTGGCCGGCCGTCGGCGAACGGCACGAAGACCACCATGTAGCCGCTATGCTGCTTGCGATTCCACGACCCATGCTGGCCGACGAACGCGCCGCCCCAGTAATGCCGTGGAAAGCTTTTGCCGACATAAAAGGCGAGTCCGAGCGATGCCGTGTGGTTGCCGAGCGCATAGTCCGGCACGAGCGCGCTCGCCACCTTGTCGGGCCGCTGTTCCTTCACGCGCGTGTCGACGTGCTGCCCGTAATAGCTGTAAGGGAAGCCATAAAAGCCGCCGTCTTTCAGCGCGGTCATGTAGTCGGGCACGAGGTTGTCGCCCAGTTCGTCGCGCTCGTTGACCGCGGTCCATAGCGCGCCGCTGTCGGGCTGCCAGTCCATTCCGTTCGGATTGCGCAGGCCCGACGCGAACACGCGCGACTGTCCCGTCGCCAGCGTGAATTCGAGGATGCGCGCGCGGCCTTCTTCCGCCGCGATGCCGTTTTCCCCGACATTGCTGTTCGAGCCGACCGCCACATAGAGGCGCTGCCCGTCGCGGCTCGCCACCACATTTTTGGTCCAGTGATGATTGATCGGGCCCGCCGGCAAATCGGCCACTTTCTCGCCCGGCGCGGTGATCTGCGTGTCGCCGGCGTGATAGGGAAAACGCAACAGCGCGTCGGTGTCGGCGACATAAAGCCAGTCCCCCACAAGCGCCATGCCGAACGGCGAGTGAAGGCCCGCGATAAACACGCTGCGGCTTTGCGCCGTGCCGCCCTCGCCGCGCAGCAGCACGATTTTGTCGGGGCTCGGCACGCCCGCGCCCGCGCGCTTCATCACCTGTTTGCGAATCCAGCCGACAATGCCCTGCCCCTTGTCGTGTTCGGCGGGCGCATTGCTCTCGGCCACCAGCAAATCGCCGTTGGGCAGCGGATACACCCAGCGCGGATGCTCCAGTCCGCTCGCGAACGCCGTCACCGTGAAGCCCTTGGGCGCGACCGGCGTGCTTTGGCTGTCGCGCGCTTGCACGGGCGCGATGTTGATGGTCGGCAGCAGCGAGGTGTGCGGCGCCGGCAGTTCAGGATGCGGACCCACGCCCCGGTCGGCGATATCCACGGGATGCGACGCGCATGCCGCGAGACCCAGCGCGAGCATCGTCGCGGCCAGGGTAAAACGCGCTTTGCCGAGTGTGTCGACCAAGCCTTGTCGGTTATTCATTGCATTCGCCTTATATTCTCCAGACTCCGTTGCGCGCGCCTAAATCTCGCTGCGCCTCAATAGATAGTCGAGCCCGCCGACCCGATACCACCGGTATCCATAGGGCTCCAGCACGACCTCGTGGCGGCCGTCGTCCTTCTCTTCGCTATGGTCGTCCGAGAGAAGATTGATGAGCCGCTTCTGGCCAGGCTCCTCGCAGCCCGAGCGGAATTTCACCGTGCAGGCTTCCGCGCGGAAGTTATGCAGGCACAGCACCGAGTTGTTGCGCCAGTCATAACGCAACCCGAGCACATCGCTTCGCGACGTGCGCAGCACGTCAAAATCGCCCCAGCTGATTTCCGGCACCTCGCGGCGCATGCGGATCATCCGTTCCATCCAGTTCAGAAACGAATTCGGATCGCGCCGCTGCGCCGCCACGTTGACGCGCTCAAAACCGTAAGGCCCATCGCTGATGACGGGGCACGGCGGCTTCGGGTGTTTCGTGAAGCCGCCGTTCGGTTCGGCCGACCATTGCATCGGCGTGCGTGCGCATTCGCGTTCGGGCAGGCGCAGGTTGTCGCCCATGCCGATTTCGTCGCCGTAACGAAGAACCGGCGTGCCGGGCAAGGTCAGCATCAGGCTGTACGCGAGTTCGAGACGGCGCCTGTCGCCGGCGAGCATCGGCGCGAGGCGGCGGCGAATGCCGCGCTGATAGAGCTGCATGCCCGGATCGGCGGCAAACGCGGCGAAAACGGCCTCGCGTTCCTCGGGGCTGAGGCGGCCGAGATCGAGTTCGTCGTGATTGCGCAGAAAAACGCCCCATTGCGCGGTGGGCGGGCGCCGCTTCGTCGCGCTCAGCGCTTTCTTCAACGGCGCGGTGTCGGCGCTCGCGAGCGTGTAGAAGGTGTTCTGGTTTAGCTGGAAGTTGAACATCATCTGCAAGCGCTCGCCTTCGTCGCCGAAATAGTCGAGGTCGGTGTCGGGCAGCACGTTGGCTTCCGCGAGAATGATCGCGTCGCCCTGGCGCCACTGCAGAAACTCGCGAAATGCCCGCAACATGTCATATTGCTGAACAGGCTCGCGCACCGTCGGGCCCTTGGTTCCGATCACGAACGGCACTGCGTCCATGCGGAATCCGGACACGCCAAGCTGGATCCAGAAGCCCATGATCTTCAGCAATTCGGCTTGCACATACGGATTCGACGTATTCAGATCCGGCTGGAAATCGTAGAAACGATGGAAGTACCAGCGCTTCGCTTCCTTTTCGAAATTCCATGTGGACTTCTGCACCCCGGGAAACACCACGCCGTCTTTCGCGTTGCGCGGCTGCTTGTCCGCCCACACATACCAGTCGCGATACTTCGAGTCGGGATCGCTGCGTGCTTCCTGAAACCATGGGTGCTGGTCTGATGTGTGATTGACCACGAGGTCGATCATCACGCGCAAGCCGCGCTCGCCGCACGCGTGCGTGAATTCGGAGAAGTCGCCAAGCGTGCCGTATTTTGGATCGACGTTGTAGTAGTCGGAGATATCGTAGCCATTGTCGCGGCCCGGCGACGGCTGGAACGGCATCAGCCAGATTGTCGTCACGCCGAGCCCTTGCAGGTAGTCGAGCCGCCGCAACAGACCCTGAAAGTCGCCGACGCCGTCGCCATTCGCGTCCATGAACGTGCCTACCGAAAGGCAATACACGATGGCATTCTTGTACCAGAGGTCATTGAGCATGCGGTCCCCGCGTGGCGCCAAAACAATCGTTCGTTGAGAGGAATTGCAATGTCGGAACTGGCATGGTGGCAACGCGGGGTGATCTATCAGATCTATCCACGCTCGTTTCAGGACAGCGACGGCGACGGCATCGGCGACCTCGCGGGCATCACCACGCGCCTGCGTTATCTCGTCGAACTCGGCGTCGACGCGCTCTGGCTGTCTCCCATCTATCCTTCGCCGATGGCGGACTTCGGCTACGACGTCGCCGACTACTGCAACATCGACCCGATGTTCGGCACGCTCGACGACTTCAAGCAATTTGCGGACCGCGCCCACGAACTCGGCCTCAAGGTGCTGCTCGATTTCGTGCCGAATCATTCGTCCGACCGGCATCCGTGGTTCGAGGAAAGCCGCTCGTCGCGCGAGAATCCGAAGCGCGACTGGTATCTGTGGCGCGACCCCGCGCCCGACGGCGGCCCGCCCAACAACTGGCTGAGCCGCATGGGCGGCTCAGCGTGGGAATGGGACGCGCATACGCGTCAGTATTACTACCACGCGTTTCTGCGCGAACAGCCGGACCTCAACTGGCGCAACCCGCGCGTGCGCCGCGCGATGGACGACGTGCTGCGCTTCTGGCTCGATCGCGGCGTGGACGGCTTTCGCGTCGACGTGCTGTGGCTGCTCATCAAGGACGCGCAGTTCCGCGACAACCCGCCGAATCTGGCGTATAAGCCGGGCGAGCCGGCGCATCATCGGCTATTGCAGACTCACACCGAGGATCAGCCGGAAGTGCACGACATCGTGCGCTCCATGCGCGCCACGCTCGACGAATACGGCGAGCGCGTGCTGATCGGAGAAATCTATCTGCCGGTGCCGCAATTAATGAAGTACTACGGCGCGAATGGCGACGGCGCCGACATGCCGTTCAATTTCCAGTTGCTCAACGCGCGCTGGAACGCGGGCGACATCGCGAACATGATCCGCGATTACAACAGCGCGCTGCCCGAGCACGCGTGGCCGAACTGGGTGCTCGGCAATCACGACAATCCGCGCGTCGCGTCGCGCGCGGGGCCCGTGCAGGCGCGCGTGGCCGCCGTGCTGCTGCTCACGCTGCGCGGCACGCCGACGCTCTATTACGGCGACGAAATCGGCATGACGGATGGCGACATTCCACCCGATCAGGTGCAGGACCCGGCGGAATTGCGGCAACCCGGCATCGGCCAGGGACGCGATCCTGAGCGCACGCCGATGCAATGGAATGCGTCGTCTGCGGGGTCGGGTTTTACGACGGGCAAGCCATGGTTGCCCATTGCGACGAATACCAGTGTGCACGATCAGGAAGGCGACGCGTCGAGCATGTTGTCGCTGTATCGGCGCCTTCTGAGCTTGCGGCACAGCAATGCGGCGCTCGTGCAAGGCACGATTGAAAACGTCGCCGCGTTTGGCGACGTGCTGACCTACGAGCGGCGTTGCCGCAATCTGCGGCTCTTCATTGCGCTGAACATGGGCGCGAAGGAGGCCACGGTGCAAGCGCATCGCGGCGTGGTGCTGCTATCGACGCATGCGGGCCGCGACGGCGACGCGCTTGTGGAAGGCGCCAATCGTCTTGCGGCGGGAGAGGCGTTTATTGCGGCGATCTGATCGCCTCTGCCTCGCCGCAACGCTCAATCCTCGCATCGGCTCCGGCAGATCGCGGCCACAGCGAAACCCGCAGCAAGCGCGCCGTATACGTAAAACATCGAGCGCCGCGACAGATGCGCCTCGAACCCCGGCGTGAGGCGCTCCGGCACCGCGTGATAGTCGACCACATACGCAACGGCCGCCGTCGTACTCGCGCACGCGACGACCTCCGCGATGCCGGCGCGGCGCTTCGTGTGACATTGCCAGCGATCCAGCAATCCTTCGAACAGCACGCCCCAGAACATCGCCGACGCCTGATGAATCTCGAGCCCAGTCAGCGTGAATCGCGCGCTCAAGCCGGTTTCCGACAATGCGCGGCGCGGCCATAAGCAATGGGTGACCGCATTGATCGGCGCGTACGGCGTGCTGCCGTCGCCGCGCGCGCGCGCGGCTGCCGTGATCGCGGCGGCGCTGCCCGCCGCGGCGCCCGATGTCATCGCGCGGCATACGAGATTGACGAGACGGTTCATCAACTTTCTCCTGTTCCGGGCGCGGAATCTTCAAGGCCATGGCCCGCGCCCGGTCGCTCGACCAGATAGCAGCCGCGCTCCACGCCGTCGCGCAATGCCTCGTCCCGTGTCGTCCATTCCGGCGAGACCGTTTCGACATCCGGTAACGCGAACGGCTTGCCGTCCACCGACGCCGCAATCACCGGCACCCATGCGCCCCGCTCGTTCTGCCTTGCACTGACCACGAGATCGACGCCTCGATGCGTGACGCACATCGTGCCGTCGCTTCGCGTTTCCACGTCCGTGCTGCGGGAATCCGTCCTTGTCATGCGCGCCTCCTTGCCGACGGCCGCGGTTCCGGCCGCTGTTCGATAGTGGACATGCAATGACCCAGGCAGCAACTCACGTGCCGCTCGGTGGCACGTGAGTTGCTTCGACCAGGTTCAATCGCGGAGTTGAGTATTGGATCGAACGTGAAAAATACGGCGGGCCAGATTCATATCGGCATTTCCGGCTGGCGCTACAAAGGATGGCGCGGCACGTTCTATCCCGAAGGATTGAAGCAGGCAACGGAACTGCGCTATGCGGCGGAGCGCATGCAGACGATCGAAATCAACGGCACGCATTACAGTCTGCAATCCCTGGATAGCTGGCAGCACTGGTACGCCGACACGCCGCCCGGTTTTATCTTTGCCGTGAAAGGCGCGCGTTATCTGACTCATCTGCTGCGCTTTCGTGACGAGACGGCGACCGTCGCCTGCGCGAATTTTTTCGCGCAAGGACTGCTCGCGTTGAAGGAGAAGCTCGGGCCGATACTGTGGCAGTTTCCGCCCTCGCTGCGTTTCGACCCGGAGCATATGGAGCGCTTCCTGAGCTTGCTGCCGCGCGACACGGAAGCGGCGCGCTCGCTCGCGCAACAACACGACAAGCGGGTGAAAACGCCGTACGTGGAGACCGAGCGCAAGCGCACATTGCGTCACGCGGTGGAAGTGCGTCACGAGAGCTTCGTCGATGCGGCGTTCGTGAAGTTGCTGCGACACCACAAGGTTGCACTCGTCGTATCGGACTCGACGGAAGCGTGGCCGCAGTTCGAAGACCTGAGCGCGGGCTTTGTCTATCTCCGCTTGCACGGCACGCAGACGAAATATTCCGGCGCGTATCCGGATGCATCGCTGGAACGCTGGGCCGACAGAATCGCGTCATGGAGCCATGGTTCGCAACCCGCCGACGCCCGTCTCGCCGCGCCGGATCTGCAACCGCCGCGCGCCAGAACGCGTGACGTCTACTGCTATTTCGACAACGACGCAAAAACCAATGCGCCCTTCGACGCGCAACGTCTGATGGAACGATTGGCATTGCACGCGCGCGAAGCGGCGGCCTGAGAGCCGCTGCGCCCATTTACCACACCTATTTGCGCTGCTGCGCGAGTTTCTTCGCATTCGCGAGCGCGGCGACAATCGCCGCATAGGCGCGATGGCGCGTTTCCGGGTCCGGCGCACGCAATGCAAATGACGGGTGATAGGTGGCGATCACGACACGGCCGCCATGCTCGATCACCTTGCCGATCGAATCCTGCAAGCGCGATTTCGGATCGTCCAGCACGGCCTTCAAAGCCGTCGCGCCCAACGCGACGACCACCTGCGCGCCGACACTGTCCAGCTCCTGATCGAGCCAGTAGCGACATGCCTTCACTTCGCGTTGCGCGGGCGTTTTATGCATGCGACGCTTGCCGCGCGGCGTCCACTTGAAGTGCTTGACCGCATTCGTCACATAGACCTCTTTACGGCCCACGCCGGCCTCGGCCAGCGCATCGTCGAGCAACGCGCCGGCCGGTCCGACGAAGGGCAAACCTTGCAGGTCTTCCTTGTCGCCCGGCTGCTCGCCGACCATCATGATCTGCGCGTGACGCGGGCCTTCGCCGGGCACGGCTTGAGTCGCATTGCGCCAGAGCGGACAACGCCGGCAATCGTCGAGCGTGGCGGGCTGCTGGGCTGGATCGACGTCGGAATCGGCTCGGGTTTCGCTTTTTTCCGAGGGCGCGCGCTCACTCGGGTGCTTAGCTGGGCGCTTGCTTGTGGCCATGATTGATCGCGTTGCGTTGCTTCTCCGTGCGGCGGCTATCCGGGCGAAGCAAGCCGCGTTCCGGAGAGGACGCGAGGTGCATCGAGAAACGCTCAGGCGCGCAATATGCTTGGAGATAGACCCGTTGATCGCTTTTGCGGCGAGGGCGCTGTGAGCGACGTCAGCGGACCATCGGAGCACCCGGTAAATTTTGCAGCGCAGGGAACGGGCGCCATTGGCCGAAACCACAAGGAGAAAACGATGACCCTGCTCATCTATCTGGTCGGATGGATCATTTTCATTGGCGGCGTCGCCTGGGGACTGATGGCGCTGCATGTGGCGCAGCACATCATTGCAATCGTGGCGGTGATCCTGCTCGGTATCGCGGTGCTCACGGGCGCCACGCGAACGCGCAATCGCGACCGTTCATCCTAGCCGTGGCGTCTGCTTGCCGGTTCTTACACGGAGTCGGCAAGCCGCGCAGCGCATTCCTCTTTGCATGCTGAGAATCGGCTAAAAACTTCGTTGCAAAGACGTGGCTCGTGCCGCGCCGTAGGCGGATTGCGCAATGCGCGCCTCGACGTGTACCGAAGCTACGACGCCTCCTCGCGGTGTCGCGTCGCAACAGTCTGCTCACCTCATACTATCAGGCGCGGCACGTCGCGAATCTCGCGGGCATCAGCCGCGCTGCGCTGCGGGATGCGATAGGCGGGATGCGATAAGCTTCACGCAGGCGAAAACGGGAACCTTCGGTATCCCAGGCGAATCGGGTCCGCTCGACAATTCGCTCGCGCAGCGCATGATCGGCCAGCGCGCGAGCCCCGCTTATTCGACGCAACGCGTCAGCGTCGCTTGCGCGTGCCATCGACGGAAGTATCGGTCGCACGACAAAGGTCGCACGACAAAGGCCGCGCGTGCGAAGCCGCGCTTTCATGTGGCACAGTAGCGTCACTGCACGCGCGTGGCGCGCGTGCACGCAACCCTGACGAGCCCCATGAAGAATCTGCCCGCCTACGAGCCGCCCGTCGACGAACAGCAGCTTTTGCTGAAATGGATCAGGCGCGCGCGTGAATCCCAGATGAGTCATTACGACATGGCCGACCTGCTGTCCGCGCGAGAACGCCAGATCGGCTGGCTGGTCACGGTGTTGACCGCGTTTGTAGGCACCGCGGTGTTCGCCTCGTTGAACTCGAATGCCGTCTCGTTCGAAATCAGGATTCTCGTCGGTCTCGTGAGCGTGATCGCCGCGGTATCTTCGGCGCTGCACACGCATCTGCGCTATGCCGAGCGCGCGGAAAAACATCGCGCCGCGGGCGCGCGCTATGGCGCAGTGCGGCGGCGGCTCGAATCGGTTTTCGCAGGCGACGCCGACGCGCGCGACGGCCACTATCTCACCGCGATCCGCGACGAACTCGACCGTCTGGCGGAAGACTCGCCGAACGTGCCGCCGCGCAACTTTTACCGCACGCAGCGCGCGTTATCCAACCACCCGCAGCGCGGCGGCGAAGCGTAAGCCGCGCGCTTCAGGCATCCAGATCGTTTGCGTCGATGCCAAGTTCGGCCGCCATGCGCCTCACCACCGCCTGAAGCCGGCTGAGTTCGTCGGCGAGACGTTTTTGCTCGGCCTTCACGGCTTCGAACGCGGACAGCGGCACCGCTTCGTCGTCGCCGGCCGCCGACTGCGCAAACTCGCTCACGCTCACTTCGCCGCACAGCAAATGCATCCACCGATGCTCGCGCTCGCCAGGCGTGCGCGGCAGCTTGACGACGCGCGGCGGGTCGTTCGCCACCAGCTCATCGAGAAAGGCCTCGACCGAGGAAATATCGGCAAAACCATGCAGACGCGCGCTGTTCAAGCGCAATTCGGCGGCCGTCTGCGGGCCGCGCAGCAGCAAGGTGGTCAGCAACGCAGCGGACTGGCTCGGCAAACCGAGCACGCGATTCAGGTTGTGCTCGAAGCGCGGCACGCGGCTGCTGCTGCCTTCCAGCACGAGGCTGAGCCGTTTCAAACCGTCGACGGCGGTCAGCACTTCGGCCTCCGTTGCGTTCATGACAGGCGAACGGCCGGTCTTCTGGTTGCAGCCCAAGGTCAACGCATTCAGCGAAAGCGGATAACTGTCGGGCACGGTGTGCTGCTTTTCGACGAGCACGCCAAGCACACGCCCTTCAAGCAGGGTCAATGCACGAATCGAAGGACGGGACGAAGCGTCGGGAGTGGAGTTCATGTGATCTAGCGGCGTAATGGTGGCCACTATGATAAACGGGCCGGGCCTTCGCGGAGTATGCATCGCCTCGATGGCGCGCATCGCGCGGCACGGCTCGCGTGCAAAAACACTTGCCGGAAAAATTTTTGCCCGGTATCGTCGTGGCGTTCTGCAAAGCAGCGCGGGAGAGATCGCCTGATGTTCGGCGACGCCGACGGAGCAACCGCCCCGGAAACTCTCAGGCAAAAGGACCGCGCAGCAGGAACATCTGGAGAGCGGCGCCGCGCGCGCCCACCGAAGGGGATTCCCGCATACGGCGTGCACCGCGCCTTAGCGCGGAAAGAAACTCTCAGGTACATGGACAGATGGGGCATCGGCACCGGTTTCGCATGAAATCGAACCCGGTGATGCTCAACTACTCTGGACCATGTCATGTCACGAATCGCCATTATCGGCGCCGGCATTACCGGCGTCACGACTGCTCACGCCCTCGCGCAACGCGGCCACCATGTCACGGTGTTCGAGCGGCATCGCTACGCCGCAATGGAAACCTCGTTCGCCAACGGCGGCCAGCTTTCCGCAAGCAACGCCGAAGTCTGGAACAGCGCGGCCACCGTTCTCAAAGGCCTGCGCTGGATGCTCACGCGCGACGCGCCCCTGCTGCTCAACCCTTTGCCTACGTGGCACAAGTATTCGTGGATGGGCGAGTTTCTGCGGCAAATTCCGCACTATCGTGCGAATACCGTCGAAACGGTGCGGCTTGCGCTCGCCGCGCGCGAGCATCTGTTCTCGCTTGCGGATCGCGAAGGCATCGACTTCGATCTGGAACGGCGCGGCATTCTGCACGTCTACAAAACGCGCAAGGAGTTCGACGCGGCGAGCAAGGTCAACGTCCTGCTGCGTGAAGGCGGACTCGATCGCAGCGCGGTGACGTCGGATGAATTGCAGCGCATCGAGCCTACGTTGCAGGGCGAGTTTTACGGCGGCTTTTTCACGCCATCCGATTCGACCGGCGACATCCACAAGTTCACGCGCGGTCTCGCCAATGCATGCGTGCGCCACGGCGTGCAGTTTCATTACGACGCGGACATCACGTCGATCGAGCAGCCGGCCGAAGGACGCTTCACGGTGACAGTCAACCTCGAACGCGACGCGCAACAGTTTGCATTCGAGCGGATCGTCGTGTGCGCCGGTGTGAAGAGCCGGGATTTTGCGGCCATGCTCGGCGATCACGTGAACGTGTATCCGGTGAAAGGCTATTCGATCACCGTGTGTCTCGACGACGAAACCAGCCGGCAACGCGCGCCGTGGGTCAGTTTGCTCGACGACAGCGCGAAGATCGTGACGAGCCGCCTTGGCGCCGAGCGTTTTCGGGTGGCGGGCACGGCAGAAATCAACGGCTTTAACCGCGACATCCGTTCGGACCGGATTGCTCCGCTCGTCGATTGGACGCGCCGGCATTTCCCCGAGGTGTCGACCGCGCGCGTGATTCCGTGGGCGGGCTTGCGGCCGATGCTGCCGAGCATGCTGCCGAAGGTCGGCCGCGGAAAACGCCACGGCGTGTTTTATAACACCGGGCATGGACACCTTGGCTGGACACTTTCCGCCGCCACCGCACAGGCGCTGGCGGGCGCGATGCAGTAACGTCCGGCGCGGGGACGCGGCATCTGCTAGTGTGGTGGAATCCGCGTCTTTCCAGTGGCAACGCCATGGCTCACTCGCTCTATCCGAAGCAGCACACCGCGCGTCTCTCCGACGCGCAAATCGCCCATGAAGCGGCGCGGCGCCTCGCGTGGGACACGGCGGTTCCCATCCACACGGTCACGGTCGAAGTACGCGACGGCCGCCTGACGCTTTGCGGCGAGCTTCAACGCGATGAACAAAAAATGGCGGTGCTGGAAGATGTGACGCGGCTCTTTGGCGTGGCCGGTGTGTGCGATCGGCTGGTTGTCAGGCGGGCTTGAACCTCAGAGCTTCAGCCAATTCAATGTCAGGCGTCGTCGCACTGCACGTCGTCACACTGCAATAAGGCGCGGCAATGCCTCGCGATCTGCTTCTCTTCTTCCGTATGCAGCGCCCTCACGTTGCCCGCTGCATCGCCTTCCGCATCGCCTTCCACAAGCCCCAGAAACGACAGCCCTTCGCAGATGCGTTGGCGAATCTCCGCGCTGTGTTCACCTATTCCGCCCGTAAAAACCAGCAGATCGATACCGCCCAGTAAAGCCGCATACGCACCAATGGTTTTGCGCACGGCGGTTGCGAACGCGTCGAGTGCGAGCGATGCATTCGCGTCGCCCGCCGCCGCGCGTTGTTCGAGCACCTGCATGTCGCTCTCGCCATCGGCGTAACCGGCAAGGCCGCTATGCCGGTTCAGGAGCGTTTCGAGCGCGTCGGCATCGAGCCCTTCGACGCGCATCAGATACAGCAGCACGCCGGGGTCCAGGTCGCCGCTGCGAGTGCCCATCGGCACGCCGCCGGTGGGCGTCATGCCCATCGACGTATCGACGGAGCGCCCATCGCGCAAGGCGCATACGCTCGAACCATTGCCAAGATGCGCAAACACCGCGCGCGGCGGCAGATTCGCACCGAGCTGCGTGACGAGCGATTCGTAGGACAGCCCGTGAAATCCGTAGCGAATCACGCCCGCGTCCGCATAACGCCGAGGCAAAGCGAGCTGCGCCGCGCGCGGCGGCAGCGTGGCATGAAACGCGGTATCGAAGCAGGCGAAGTGCTGTGCGCCGCCAAAAATCTTCTGCGCTTCGTCGATCAAGGCGAGCGCCGGCGGAATATGCAAAGGCGCAAAATGCACGGCCTCCTGCAAGCGGCGGCGCACGTCAGGCGTCAAGCGCCGATGCGCGCGCAAATGCGGACCGCCGTGCACCACGCGATGACCCACCGCCGCCGGCTGCGCATGATGCTGCTGCGCGAGGATCGCGCAGAGCTTCTGCAACGCATCCGTTTGCGATTGCAGCACGTGTTCCTGCTGCACGAGCACGCGGCCATCCGGCGAGGCGATGCGCAAGCTGCCGTCGCTGCGGCCGATGCCTTGCGCGCTGCCTTCGAGCAGCAGCGCTTCGTCGGCGGCGGCGTGCGTGAAGAGCCCGAACTTCAGCGACGACGATCCGCTGTTCAGCACGAGAATGGTTGGCGGCGAAGTAGCGCCCTGTGTACTCATGACCGGCCTCACTCAGCTTTTCCAGGTCCAGTTGCGGATTTCTTCCTTGTCGATGCCCTCGGCATGCGCATAGGCCAGATGCTCGATGATCTGTCCGCGCAACCACTCCTTCGCATGATCGCCGACGCCGCGCAGTTTCGGCACGCGATCGATCACGTCGATAGCGAGCGAAAAACGGTCCACCTGATTGACGATCGCGAGTTCGAGCGGCGTGTTGATGTTGCCGATCTCGTGATAGCCGTGCACATGCAGATTGTCGTGATTGGTGCGGTTATACGTGAGCTTGTGAACCAGCGACGCATACGAATGAAAGTTGAAAATCACGGGCTTGCTGGTGGTGAACAGCGAATCGAAATCGCGGTTCGACAGGCCATGCGGATGCGCGCGCTCGGGCATGAGCCGGAACAGATCGACCACGTTGACAAAGCGTATTTTCAGGTCGGCGAAACGCTCTTTCAGCATCTGCACGGCGGCGAGCGCCTCCATGGTTGCGATGTCGCCCGCGCATGCGATCACGACATCCGGCTCGGCGCCCTGATCGGTCGAGGCCCAGTCCCAGATGCCGATGCCCTTCGTGCAATGCGTGACGGCCGCCTCCATGTCCAGATACTGCAAATGCGGCTGCTTGTCGGCGACAATCACGTTCACGTAGTCGCGCGAACGCAGGCAGTGATCGGTCACGCTCAACAGACAGTTCGCGTCGGGCGGCAGATAAATACGCACCACGTCGGGGCTTTTATTGGTGACGACGTCGAGAAAACCGGGGTCCTGATGCGTGAAGCCGTTATGGTCCTGACGCCAGACGAGCGAGGTGATCAGCAGATTGATCGACGGCACGGGTTGACGCCAGCGCAGTTCGCGCTTGGCCTTTTCGAGCCACTTCGCGTGCTGGTTGAACATCGAATCGATCACGTGCACGAAGGCTTCGTAAGTGGCGAACAAACCGTGGCGGCCCGTGAGCACATAACCTTCGAACCAGCCTTCGAGCGTGTGTTCGCTCAGCATCTCCATCACGCGTCCATCGGCGGCGAGCGCGCCGCCGTCCGCGTCGCTGGGCTCGGTTTGCGCGAGCCACGTCTTGCCCGATGCCTCATAAACCGCGGTCAGTTTGTTGCTCGCGGTTTCGTCGGGGCCGAACACGCGGAAGTTCGTCATGTTGTTGCGCATCACGTCGCGCAGAAATTTGCCGAGCACGTCGGTCGGCGACGTATAGATGCCGGCGGGCTTTTTCAGCTGGACCGCGTAGTCGCGAAACGCCGGCATGTCGAGCATCTTGCACAGCACGCCGCCATTTGCGTGCGGATTCGCGCTGATGCGGCGCGCGCCCTTCGGCGCGAGTTCGCGCAGCTCTTCGACAAGCCGCCCTGCTTCGTCGAAGAGCGACTCGGGCTCGTAACTGCGCAGCCAGCTTTCCACCACTTTCAGGCTTTTCGAGTTCGTCGCCGGATCGAGCACCGGCACCTGATGCGCGCGCCACGAGCCTTCCACCTTGTGGCCGTCCACTTCTTTCGGTCCTGTCCAGCCTTTTGGCGAGCGCAGCACGATCATCGGCCAGCGCGGACGCGACGCATCGTTGTTCTCGCGCGCATGTTGCTGTATCGCACGAATTTCGCCGATGCATTGTTCGAGCGTGGCGGCCATCTGCTGATGCATGACCTGGGGATCGTCGCCTTCGACGAAATAAGGCTTGTGGCCGTAACCGGTCAGCAGCGCTTCGAGTTCCTCGCGCGGAATTCGCGCGAGCACGGTCGGATTCGCGATCTTGTAGCCGTTCAGATGCAGAACCGGCAGCACCGCGCCGTCGCGGATCGGATTGAGAAACTTGTTCGAATGCCACGAAGTGGCGAGCGGGCCGGTTTCGGCTTCGCCGTCGCCGATCATCACTGCGACGATCAGATCGGGGTTGTCGAACGCGGCGCCGTAGCCGTGCGAGAGGCTGTAGCCGAGTTCACCGCCTTCGTGAATCGAGCCGGGCGTTTCGGGCGTGCAATGCGAGCCGACGCCGCCGGGAAACGAAAACTGGCGGAAAAAGCGCCGCATGCCGGCTTCGTCCTCGCTGCGGTCCGGATAGATCTCCGAGTAGTGGCCTTCCAGATAGCAGTTCGCGAGCGTGGCCGGCGCGCCATGACCGGGACCGGAAATGTAGATCACATCCAGATCGAGCTTGTTGATGAGCCGATTCAGGTGCACGAGCAGAAAGCTCTGCCCGGGATCGGAACCCCAATGCCCAAGCAGACGGTTCTTGATGTGCTCGGGCTTCAGCGGTTCGCGCAGCAGCGGATTGTCGCGCAGATAGATCATGCCGGCGCAGAGGTAGTTGCACGCGCGCCAGTAGCGGTCCATCTTGCGCAACAGGTCCGGCTCCAATGTTTGCGGCGGCGTGGGACGGGAGATTGCTTCGGCCATGGCGTCATTCCTCGTAAAGGACTGTCAGGCAGGTTGGCGGGCGTTGCGATGCGGTGTTGCGATGCGGTGTTGCGATGCGGTGTCGATCTGTGTCACGCCCGCGACATGACAGGCGTGTAGTGCGAAAAGCCCTATAAACAGGCGCTTTTTATGCCGCCGTGCGTCGATGGTCAGTGTGACCGCATGGGCCGATCATGGTTCGAGAGCATCGGCGAAAAGCTTGATCCTGCTCAGAAGTCACCGTCGCCGCCGAGTGACGCCGCAAGTCTTACACCCGGCCTTACACCCGGCCTTACACCAGGCCTTACGTCAGGCTTCCAGCGCGCAGCGGGCGAAAAGCCTAAGCTGTGACTTGAACCGCGGCACGCGCTGTGACCCGACTACGGCTCGCGCGGTATCCATCCTTCACCCTGCACCTTGCACCCTTGCGCATACATCATGTCGACATCCAACCGCTTCAAAGCGCCGCTCGTTCTTCTTCTCACGCTCGTGGTGTTGTGCGTGAGTGTCGCCATTCTGGTCGGCGTGTTCGGCTTGCTGGTCAAACTCTTCGGGCACGGCTAGCGAGCCGCGTCAATCACGCGCGTGCGGCTCGAACTGTGTATGCTGAGCGATGTTCACGCATGCGCTGATGCACGTAAGGAGATTTCAGTGACGAGTCACGCCAACCCGCACGCCAACCCGAAAGCCGACTCGCCAATCGACCCGCAATTGCTCGAACTCGCGCAGCAGGTGTTCGATCTCGCGCGCCGTGGCGATGCCGCGATGCTCGCCGCAGTCATCGAAAAAGGCGTGCCGCCGAATCTGCGCAACGAGAACGGCGACACTCTCTTGATGCTCGCCAGTTATCACGGACACGTGGATGCAGTGCGCACGCTGCTCGAACGCGGCGCCGATCCGGATCTGCGCAACAACAACGGGCAGACGCCTCTCGCGGGCGCCGCGTTCAAGGGCTTCGACGGCGTGGTCGAAACCTTGCTTGCGCAAGGCGCGGATGTGGATGGCGCGTCGCCCGACGGACGCACCGCGCTGATGGTCGCCGCGATGTTCAATCGCACGTCGATCATGGACATGCTGCTTGCACGCGGCGCCAATCCGGATGCTCGCGATGCGAGCGGCGCAAGCGCACGCGATGCCGCCGGCAGAATGGGCGCCGCCGACGCGCTCGCGAAATTGAAATCGCAAGGCGCGTGACGTGAGCCAGTGACGTGAGCCATCGCGCGAGTGGCCTCGCATTGCAACATGCGCCGCCGCGATCAACTCCAAACGCCTAAGGCCTAAGGTCTGTCCGCCAGCAGCGTTTTCACGTCGAATTGCGCAAGCTCGTCAATCCGCTCGATGCTCACGTCCGCCGGCGGGTTGCTCAAGATTTCCCTCGGGTCCAACGCGTAATGGCCCTGGCGCGGAAACACGGTGGTGAGCCGGGCGCCCCACGCTTTTTTCATCGCCGTGAGAATGCGCAATTTGTCGTCGACCATCACATAGTGGCGCGCCGGGTAGCATTCCATCACCTGATCGAGCATCAGTTCCTTGTGGATGTAAATCAACACCCGGCCCTCGACCTCGTCCCACAAGCCCGATCGGGCGATCTTGCGCGGCTGGAAGACCACATCGCCGTCCGAGAGAATCACCGTGGGCCCGAATTCGGCGACGTGCCGCAGCGCGTCCAGCGCGCCCGGATAGAGCCGGTTCGCAAACGGGTAATCAATCAGAAACGACGACATCAACAACAGGCGCGTATCGCGCGGATGCTCCGTGCGGTAACGCTGCACCGCGCCGAGATAGTCCGCATAGCCGAGTTCCGTGCGCAACTGTTCGAAGATCTCCCAATAGCGCGTGCTGTTGTCGGTGCCGAACTCGCGCATCATATGCGCACGCAAATCGGACAGCACGTGATCGTTATCGAGCAAGGTGTTATCGCAATCGAACAGGAAGACGACGTCGTGCGGCGTGGCCTTGGTGACTTGAGTTGCTTGAGTGTCGTCCATGTGCGGCTCCCCTGAAATCAGCTCTGCATTCAGCCGTGCTATCAGCCCTGCCCGGTGCCCGTCGGCGTGGCCGGCTTTTCGACGTGGCCGCCGAAGTCATGCCGCATCGCCGACAACACGCGGTTCGCGAAGTCCGCTTCGCCGCGCGAACTGAAACGTGCAAAGAGCGCCGCGCTCAATACGGGCGTGGGCACGCCTTCGTCGATGGCCGCGGTGACTGTCCAGCGTCCCTCGCCGGAATCGGATACACGTCCTGTGTAGTTCTTCAGCTCGGCGTCGCTGACGAGCGAGCCCGCAATCAGATCGAGCAGCCACGAGCCGATCACGCTGCCGCGCCGCCATACCTCGGTAATGTCGGCGAGATTCAAATCGTATTGGTAGAACTCCGGGCGACGCAGCGGCGAAGTCTCGGCGTCCGCCTCGCGCGCGTGCTTGCCGGCATCGGCGTGACGCAGAACATTGAGGCCTTCGGCATACGCGGCCATCAATCCGTATTCGATGCCGTTGTGCACCATCTTCACGAAGTGCCCCGCGCCGAGCGGTCCGCAATGCAGGAAGCCCTGCTCGGCGGTACTGCTGCCCGCCGCGCGACCCGGCGTGGCGGGCGCGGCAGACGCGCCCGGCGCGAGCGTCGAGAAAATCGGCTCAAGCCGCTTCACGATCTCCGCCTCGCCGCCGATCATCAGGCAATAGCCGCGCTCGCGGCCCGCCACGCCGCCGCTCGTGCCAACGTCGACGTAATGCAGTTTGCGCTGCGCCAGTTCCGTGCCGCGCCGGATGTCGTCGTGATAATAGGAATTGCCGCCGTCGATCACGATATCGCCGGCCTCGAGCAAAGGCACGAGTTTTTCAAGCGTGCCGTCGACCACCGCGGCGGGCACCATCAGCCATACCGCGCGCGGCTTCTCCAGTTTCGCGACCAGATCTTCGAGCGACGACGCGCCCGCCACGCCTTCCTGCGCGAGCCGTTCGACGGCGGCGGGCTGCACGTCGTACGCAATGCATTGCTGACCGCCCTTCGTGAGGCGCCTGACCATGTCGGCACCCATACGTCCCAATCCAATCATGCCTAGCTGCATTTCACCGCTCCCGAAAGTGCCTCGTCATGCTGCTTCGCTCAGTGTCCGTTCCGTGTTCGCGCTATCTTCGCTCAGTCTTCTTTCAATCAGATGTTCGCGCGATGCGCGTGGCGCGGGTCTTCATGAAGGACCTGCATCGCAGAACGATACGCCACATTGCAGAATGTTTGGCGCGGCCAAAAGTTCCTTGCGTCGTTCCTCGCGTCCGGCGTCGCCTGAATGCGCGCATGCACTCACACACCCTTTCGTTGCTGACGGCCCGCTAGCGGTCGCCACGCAGGGAACGTCGTGCGCGAAGCCTGCCGTACTGCGCGCACGCAAAACGCTGCACGGCTCGCCACATCAGCGGATAGCGATAACCCGGCACGGCGAACAGCACGAGCGCGCACAGCGCGAGCAAGCCGCAAAAGAGAAACGTGCCGCGATAGCTGAACGCCTGCACCAGCAAACCGGAGAGCACGCCCGACAGAATCGAGCCGACGCGCGCCGCGTTGAAGAAGAGCGCGGTGGCGCGTCCGGGCGCTTGCGGCATCAGGTCCTGCACATAGGTCATGCCGAGGCACGAGGTCACGGCGACCACGAACGCGTTGAGAATCTGCATTGGAATCAGCATGTGCACGTTGGCCGCCAGCGACATCGCAACGAAATACACCGCGTGAACCGCCGCGCAGGCCGCGAGCCAGTTGGGCTTATGCAGGCGCGACGATCTGGCGCCGAGCGCGAGCATCATCGGAATTTCGGTCAATGCGCCGAGGCCGAGCATGACCGAGACGTCCAGATGCGTGCCGCTCAGACCATGCACGATGTAGAGCGGCAACACGATCATCGTGGCGTTCGCGGCGAGTCCGAGCAGCGTCAGCGCGGCCACTGCGCGGCCAATGTCGTTCGACGACGCGACACCAGGCAGGTCTTCGTGTGCATCGGCGCCGGGCTCCGTCAGCGGCGGCACGGTAATCGACGACGACGGTTCGGAAGCCGTGTCCTGCACCGTATGATCGCCGAGATGCCCTTGCGGCTCGCGCATGCGCCACACGATCGCCGCGCACGCCGCGAAGCTCGCCGCGGCGAACAGGAACAGCCCGTAGAAACTGCTCGCGGCGAGCACCAGCGCGCCGACCGAAGGCCCGAACACCCACGCCGCCGACAAAATGGTCCGCAGCGTCGCGCTGGCAAACGCGCGCTCCGCCGCGTCCGGCACCGGCAGCGCGGCGCGGCTAAACGAGAACACCATCGAAATAGCGGAGCCGCCCGCGCCGATAAAGACGACCCCGATCGCGAGCAGCAGCCGGTAATCGCGCACGACGCACATGCACAGATAGCCGAGCGCGGCGAGCACGAGCGCGAGCAGCAGCAACGGCCGATGCCGGCCGCTCGCGTCGCTCCAGCGGCCGGCGAAGGTGCTCGCGAGCACGCCGCTTGCCGCGATCAAGGTCATGAACACGCCGAGCCTGAACGGCGACATGCCGGCGCGCTCGACGCTGAACAGCGAAAGATACGGCGCGGTGAACGACATCGCCACACCGAGCATCAGCGTGGCGGCGGCAAGCGGCTTGAAGCCGGGAATATGCAACAGGCCAAAAAAACGTGAGGTGTTCAACACGGGCGCTGTGGGCTCAGAAAAAGCGGGTCTGCCAGACGCGACGCGCGAGGCTGACTCGATGGCGGGAATGACGGGGCATTATCAGCCGGGCGTGCGGGCGCGTAAAGCCGCGAGGGGGCGTCCCATATTCGCTGGCACTCACAGCATCACGTACCCTTGCTTTTCAAGCGTCCGCCGATGCCATGCGTTGCCATACTTGCCGCACGCAATGCCGAACAGCAGCGACAGTACCGTGCCGGCGATGCCGCTCTGATCGAACCAGATGGTCGGCAGATACAGCGCCAGGTCGACGGCGAGCATGGCAAACGCGGCGAACCACATGCGCCGCGACGCGGCCCAGATCGGCCCGAGCAACAACGCACCCCAACTGAAACCGGTGGCGACGCCAATGGTGTCGTCCGTGCCGGGGCGCCTCAGATAAATCCTCTCTGACATGTCTCTTCCCGTTTGTTCCATTCGCCGGCGCATCGCCATCTGCGGAGGATGCTATTTAACATTCCCGTCCGGTCCCATCGTGCATTTCTGTGACATGCCGCTCCCTGACGATCCGTTCCATAGCTGATACTCTTCTCCAATAGGATTAACTGCAGGAATCAACCGCAGGAATCAACCGCAGCGGAGCATGCATGGCCACGCCAACAGCCTATTCCACCCAAGCCCCTTCACGAGCCGACGTCGACGGCCTGGCGGGCGCCACCGTCATCGAATTCGGCACCGACTGGTGCGGCTACTGCCAGGGCGCGCAAGCCTCGATTGCAAAGGCTTTTGAACCACATGGCGGCGTGCGGCATCTGAAAATCGAAGACGGCCCCGGCCGCCCGCTAGGCCGCTCGTTTCGAATCAAGCTGTGGCCCACGCTGGTTTTCATGCGCGACGGCGCCGAAGTGGCGCGCGTGGTGCGCCCGACCACCGCCGAGCAGATCGCAGACGCCTTCGCGTCGCTCTGAACAGGACCCCGGCGCATCCATCATGCGACAAGTCATCCATCATTTGAGTGTCAAGGCCCGCACTCGCGGACTCGTCGAATTCACCGACGAAGCACGCCGCTTCGTCGCGGCGCAGCAGATCGACACCGGACTGCTGACGCTCTTTTGCCGCCATACGTCCGCGTCATTGCTGATTCAGGAGAATGCCGACCCGTCGGTACAGCGCGATCTGGAGCGCTACTTCGCGACGCTCGCGCCCGAAGACGCGGAGCGCTACGAGCACGACACCGAAGGCCCGGACGACATGCCCGCGCATTTGCGCACGGCCTTGACCCAGGTGCAACTGAGCGTGCCGGTCGAGCATGGGCAGATGGTGCTCGGCACATGGCAAGGCTTGTATCTGTTCGAACATCGGCGTCATACGCAGCATCGCGACATCGTGCTGCATCTGATCGGCGAATGATTGCCTCGCGATTTCTTCCGCAACCGGATCAAAGGGAGCACCGCTCATGGATACCCGTAGCGAACTGCAAGCCACCGTCGACGCCATGGTCCAACCCGGCAAGGGACTTCTTGCCGCCGACGAAAGCGGTCCGACCATCGCGAAGCGCTTCAAGACAATCGGCGTCGAGTCCAGCGAGGAAAACCGCCGCGCTTATCGCAATCTGCTGCTCACCACGCCGGGTCTCGGCGAATTCGTGAGCGGCGTGATTCTTTACCAGGAAACGCTCGGCCAGAAAGCCGACGACGGCACGCCGTTTCCACAACTCGCGGCTAAAAACGGCATTGTGCCGGGCATCAAGGTCGATCTCGGCAAGATCGCGCTCGCGCACGCGCCCGGCGATGAAATCACCGAAGGCCTAGACGGTCTCGCGCGACGTTTCGTCGATTACAAACAGCAAGGCGCGCGCTTCGCCAAATGGCGCGCGGTCTACAACATCGCGGCCAATTTGCCGAGCCGTCTCGCGATCGAGGCGAATGCCGACTCGCTCGCGCGCTATGCGGCCATTTCGCAGGAAGCGGGCATCGTGCCGATTGTCGAACCCGAAGTGTTGATGGACGGCGACCACACCATCGAGCGCAGCGCCGAAATCACCGAAGCCGTTCTGCACGAGGTATTTCATGCGCTGCAGCGACATCGCGTGGTGCTCGAACATATTCTGCTGAAGCCGAGCATGGTGCTCGCCGGTTCGGAACATGCACGGCAATCGTCGACGGCGGAGATCGCTGCTTACACGGTGCGGATCTTGAAGCGCACGGTGCCCTCCGCTGTGCCGGGCATCGTATTTCTATCGGGCGGACAAACGCCCGAGGAAGCCACCGCGAACCTCGACGCGATGAATCGCCTCGGACAGTTGCCGTGGAATCTGAGCTTCTCATACGGACGCGCGTTGCAGGAGCCGCCGTTGCAAGCATGGAAGGGCCATGCGGGCAACATCGAGGAAGCGCAGCGGGCCTTGCTCAAGCGCGCGCGTCTGAATAGCGCGGCGGCGCTCGGTAAATACGACGCGGCGCAGGAAAAGAGCTAGGCCGCGCCGGCAAAAAGTCAGCATCCGGCAGGCGTGAGCAGCGCGCTTGCGCTGCCGTGTCTGCCGGATGCATGAGCGCTTATTGGCGCTTATTGGCGCTTACTGGTGCTTATTGGCGCTCAGTGGCGCTATCAGTCGCTTACTGCCCCTTCGTATCGCTGCTTGCGTCGGCGCCCGGGGTGTTGGTCGTGTCGGTGGCGGGCTTAGTGGTCTTGTGCGACTTCATCGAGTGCTTTTTCATATGCGAACGCGGATGCGCCATGGCGCCCGATGCGCCCATATCGCCGCCTTCGCGCGTCGAAGCATTCGTGCCCGTGCTCGGATCGTTGCCAGCGGGACCACCGCCCGAGCCGCCGCCGGCGGTGCCTTGTGCCATGGCCAGCGAGGAAGCTGCGAGAAGCGTCGAAACAAGCAATGCGTTCTTGATCTTCATGAGTGTTCTCCTGTCGGAATGGAAGCGAAAAGAAGCGGATTGCGCACAGCGGCCAGTTCATAGACCCACTCACGGGCCCACTGCGTGCGAATGCCTCGACAGGAGTTCAGCAAGGGGTGTGCCTCAGCACCGTATTAGCGCCTTGTTAGCGCTCTGTTGCCTTCTTGCCTCACGATTGGCAGGCCACGAGCGAATGCAATTCCTCGATGTTGAAGGGTTTGGCCAGGATCGCCACGCCGAGCCGGCGCGCGCGTTCGAGTTCGTCGGCATAGCCCGTCATGAGCGCGATTTTCTGTGTGGGCCATGTACTGCGCACTCTCTCAGCGAGGTCGATGCCGTTGAGCTTGCCCGGCATCTGGATGTCCGAGAGCACGAGTTCGAAGCGCTCGCCGCCCGTGAGGACGTCGAAGGCCTGATCGGCGGTCGCCTCGTGCCGCACTTCACAGCCGAACGTTTCCAGCACGGCTGTCACGCCCGCCGCGACGTCCGCGTTGTCTTCCACCAGCAGCACCATGCCGGCGTACGTGAGTCCGTGCTGCTGTGCAGCCTCCACGTTCTCGGCGCGCGCCTCGCGCCGTTCGCGATAGCGCGGCAGATAAAGCCGTACTGTCGTGCCGCTGCCGGGCACGCTGTCGATCTTCGCCGTGCCGCCCGCCTGCTCGCACATCGACAACACCTGCGCGAGCCCGAGGCCCGCGCCCGAGCCGCTCAGCTTGGTGGTAAAGAGCGGTTCGAAAGCGCGCCGCGCGACGGTTTCGGGCATGCCTTCGCCGTCATCGGAACACGCGATCAGCACGTATTCGCCATCGGGCAGCAAGGTATCGCTGCCGACCAGCCGGTTGTTCTGGCAACGAATCACGAAGCGGCCGCCGCGCGGCATTGCATCGCGAGCATTGACCGCGAGATTCATGATCGCGAGTTCGAGATCGGTCGGGTCGGCATGCACCTGCCAGACATCGTCGAGGACGCTGAGCGCAAGCTCGATCTGATCGCCGAGCGCCGCTTCGACGAGCGGCGCGGCGCCGGGCATCCACTTCCTGAGATCGATCGGCTCCTGTTTCAGCGGCTGTTTCTTCGCGACGCTCAACAGACGCCGCGTGAGCGATTCGGCTGTCGCGGTCGCGCGCTGCACCGCGTGCATTTCCTTCTCGAGATTGTTGTAGCGTTTAAGGCGCGCCAATTCGATGTTCGCGGAGACCACCATCAACAGGTTGTTGAAATCATGCGCGACGTTGGCCACCAGATTGCCGAGCGCGCCCATGCGCTGCAACTGCCGGCTCGACGCCTCCGCCGAAAGTCGCATCGCCACCTCGCCTTGCCAGCGCTCCCACGCAATGCGCTCACCGTCGAGCTGACGCAGCGAGTAAAGCACGAGTATCCAGATCGCGATGCACGGCACGGCGGTCAACGCGGCGATCACCATGAAGTGCTGCCGCCACGCGTCGACAATCGCGCCGGTCGCATAAGCGCTCGTCACGTAGAGTGGATAATCGCCGACGCGGCGAAACGCGACGAGCCGCTCGCTGCCGTCTGCCGGCGATTTGACCCGCACGTGCCCCGACAATTGTTTGTCGCGCAACGCAGCCGCGAATGCGTCCGAGGCGGCCGACGCGGCGTGCTCCGGCCACGCCGGATAGCGCAGCATCAGATTGCCGTCCTGTCGATACAGCGCCAGCGCGAGCGACGTGTCGCCATTGGTCAGCTCGCGATAAAAGCGCGAGAAGTATTCGTTGCGCAGCGCCACCGAGACGAGGCCGAGAAACTGGCCGTCCACGTCCGTGCGCCCTATCGTCGTGGTGAATACGGATGTCTGCGAGAGCGGGCCGAGCATGGGTAGCGAAAAGTAGGGATGCGGGCGCATTGCACGCGCGGCCACAAAGTCTTCGCGGTCTTCAATCGAAATATCGGGCGCGGGATACGTGCGGCTCGACACCAGCAGTTTGCCGCTTGCCCCGATCAGGTAGATGGACGCCACTTGCGGAAAGTCTCCGCCGATTTCACGCAGACGCCTGTGCAATTCGCCTTCGCGCTCGTGAATCTGCGGATCGCCCTGCGTGCCGATCATTTCGATGATGCGCGACGCCATCTGCTGATTCAGGTCGAGCACTTTCACGGCCTGCTCGTCGGTCACGCGCACGAGACGGTCTATGACGTCATTCGAATCGGCAATGCGACGCTGGTAATCGAAATAACCGTAGCCCGCGAGACAGGCAAGAGGAAAAAGAATCGACACGGCAAGCACGACGAGAAGCACGCGCCGCGTTGCCGAAAAATTACGCGACGGCATCAGGAAATCGACTGCGACTCGCTCCGCACGCTGCACGGCCAGGTCTCCGAAAAAAGTCACGAGGTCAGGGAATTCATCGCACGTATCGTGCCTTGCCGGTTCGCGCGCTATTTCCTTGCTGGAATCTACCGCACTTTTCGGGCATTCACATAGCAAAGCGTGAAGAAAGCACCTGGCTCCCAGGGGCATGTTTTGCATGCTTCCTTCAACATGAGGCCGGGAACACGGATTGCTATCTGCTTGAATGCCCTGCTCTGCTTGTCCGCAACGGGTTCTGCGTTCATCGCCCTCCAGGAACCGCCATGCTCTCGACTGCCCGACCCGTCGCCCAGCTTTCGCAACTGCGCGAGGACCGAGCTGTACGCGTCGTCGTGAATGACGAGAAGATTCTGCTGGTCCGCGACGGCGATACCGTGCGCGCCTATTCCGCGGATTGTCCGCACGCGGGCGGCCCACTCGAAGAAGGCGCGCTGTGCCACGGAAAAATTATTTGTCCCTGGCACAAAGGCACGTTCGACGTCGCGACCGGCAACGTGCTGGAGCCCCCGCCGCTCATGCCGCTGGAACGTTATGCGATCGTCGTGGATGGCGACGACGTCATGGTCACGCCGGAAAAGCTTCCAGGCGTAACCGAGCCCGCGCGCACGCATGAGCCGCACTTCGCGGTGATCGGCGCGGGCGCGGCGGGCGCCGCGGCTTGTGCGGCGCTGCGCGAGTCCGGCTTTACGGGGCGCATCACGTTGATCGGCGACGAGCCGCACGCGCCCTACGACCGCACGTCGCTCAGCAAATTCGTGCCCTCCGCTGAAATGGCGCCCGAGGACGTTCCGCCGCTGCTTGCATCCGATTGGTTCGAGCAGCACGGCATCGAACGGATCGTGGCGAAGGTCGCGCGCCTGGACGTGCCCAAGCGCACCGTCCACTTCGAAACGGGCGGCGAGCTACGTTACGATACGGCGCTGCTCGCCACCGGAAGCGTGCCGAAAGTGCCTTCCATTCCCGGTTGCGAACTCGGCGGCGTGCATGTGCTCCGTCATCTCGACGATGCGGCCGCGATTGTCGATGCGCTCGGCGAAGATGTCGCGTCGGCTCAAGTCGCCATACTCGGCAGCAGTTTCATCGGACTTGAAACAGCGGCCGCGCTGCGCAAACGCGGCGTGCCGGTCACCGTGATTTCGCGGGATACAGTGCCCTTCGCGAGGCAGTTCGGCGAGCGTGTGGGCGCGATGTTTCGCGCGCTACACGAAAGTCATGGCGTGAAGTTCTATCTGGAAGCGAAAGTCGCTTCGCTCGAAGGCGAAGAGGACAACGTGCACGAAGTGATGCTGGAAAGCGGCGAGCATATAGCCGCCGATATCGTGCTGTTAGGCACGGGCGTTGCGCCCGCAACGGGGTTTGTAGAAGGATTGCCGTTGCACAAGGATGGTGGCGTGATCGTGAATGCAGGCATGCAGGCTGCACCCGGTCTTTATGCCGCCGGCGATATTGCCGTGTTTCCGCTTTACGAGAACGAAGAGCCATTGCGCATCGAGCATTGGCGCGTCGCGCAGCAGCACGCGCGGATCGCCGCGGAAAACATGTGCGGTGCGCGTAATCGCTATAGCGGCGTGCCGTTTTTCTGGACCTATCACTTCGGCAAGAACTTCGAGTATCTCGGTCATGCGAGCGAGTGGGACGAGATGGTGATCGACGGCGATCTCGATCGTCACCAGTTCGTGGCCTTGTATGTCAAGGAGGGCAAGGTCGTCGCCGTGCTGGCCTGCGAACGCGACATGCAAACCGCCCGCCTGATCGAAGCAATGGGCCGAGGCCCGCTGTCACCGACAGCAGCGTTGCAGATCGTGAGGAGCGATTCGTGATGCGTGACCCGTGATGCGTGACCCGTGATGCGTGACTCTACGCACCGCTGTAAAAACCGCCTCATCAAGGCCGCCTGAATGGCGCGCCTGCCCGGGCATCACATTTAGTCGTTCAAGGAGAAACGCCATGACAGAACCCAAGGAACAACATCCGAACGCCGACAAGACCGAGAAGCAGATCGACAAGGAGGTTGAAGACACGTTTCCGGCGAGCGATCCGCCTTCCACCGGCGGCACTACGAAGATCGTCACCGACGACGAAGATTCGTCATCTAAAGACGACGCGACCGGAAAATAACATGCGCTTTATGTGAGCAATGCAGTGAACAACGCCCGGCTGCGCAAGCGCCGGGCGTTTCTTCTCGCAGAGCGCGTGGTTCGCGTGGTTTTGGCCTAAGCATCGGCCACGGCGAGCGCTTCAGCCGTCGCCTTGCTGCTCAGCACGCGGCAAGCGCCAAGCATTTCCTGCAATGAAGTGACATAGCACTGCGCGCCCATCGCGTTCTGCAATTCCTCGCTCCACTTCTCAAGATCTTCGGCGCTCCACAGTCCGACGACAATCGACACCTTCGGCAGGCGCGCGCGAATCCGCCTGACCATATAGCGCAAATGTGACGGGACTCCGTCAATCTGCAAATAGACGATGCAGACGATACCCGCATCGTTTGCATCGAGTTGATCGATGGACGCACGCGACGCGGCCTCGTGCGGCAGCGCACGTGCCGCGAAGCCATGCTTGCCGAGCAACTGCAACAGGATCGTGGCCATCAGATGGTCGAGCGGGTCGCGCCCAGGAATGCACAACACCCGCTGATTCGCGGGCTGCGGCGTGGCGCGAGCACGCTGCAACGCATTTTTAGCCTCGTTTTCAGGGCTATTTTCGTGGTTGTCCGCCGCAACGCTATCCGGCTCGCGGTTCGCGAACACGGCATGATTTTCCGTCGAGGGCGCCCTCGATACAGGGGGCGCGGCACGCCACGGCGCGACCGGCCCGACGTCGCCGCTGTCGTCCTGCAACAGACGCGAGGCCGGCTCTTCGTCCGGATAATTGTCGAGGCCGTCCACCAGGTCGTTCGTGGTGGACTCGATGCGCGCGAGTTGCGCCGCCGTCACGCTGCCGCGAACGACATCGTTCGCGGCGAGCTGCAAGCCCTTGATCGCCACTTCGTCGTAGTAGGCCGAAAGCGAACGTTCGCGCAGCAGCAACTCGGCTTGCGCGATCGCTTCGTCGGGATCGCCGGCGAGCGCTCGCTGGTAAAAGTTTTCGACCGGCGTGAGCGCGGGCTGATCGCCCAACATCACGTCGAGAAATTCCAGACGTCTAATATGGCGGCCCAACACGAGCAGGCAGAGCGTCAACGGCGTCGACAGAATGAGGCCGATAGGTCCCCAGATCCAGCTCCAGAAGATCGCTGCGACCACCACCGAAAACGGCGAAAGCCCCGTGCTGCGTCCATAGAGCAGCGGCTCCACCACCTGCCCCACCAACAGTTCGACGATAACGAAAAGCGCGATCGACCAGATCGCCATGGTCCAGCCCGGACTCACGGCCGCGGCGAGCGCGGTGGCCAGCGCGCCGGCGATCCAGATGCCCACATACGGCACGAGCCGCAGCAAAGCCGCGAGAATGCCCCACAAAATAGGGCTCGGCACGCCGATCAGAAAAAGCCCCGCGCCGATCACGAGGCCGAGCCCCGCATTCAATCCGAGTTGCGAAACGAAGTAGCGGCTCAGGCGCCGCGCGGCTTCGTCCATAACTGTCGTTGTGCGGTGCAGATCGCGCGAACCGAACAGGCGGATCGCGCGGTCGCGCAGATCGTCGCGTTGCAGCAGAATCACGATCATCACCACGAACACGATGAACGCCGTCTCCAGCGGACTGATGGCCGGCGACAACACACGGCGCGCGAGTTCCAGCGGAGTCGGCACTGGCTCGCGTACTTCGACGGGCACGGCGGAAGGCGCCCGGCCGCTGCCGGAAGACGACACATCACGCGGCGGCGCGGGCGGCGTCGGTTCGACGGTGGCGCGTTGCAGCGCCTGACCCGCGGCTTTTGCAAAGCGGTCGAGCTTGCCGACCGTGAGCGTATGCGCGGCTTCCATCTTGCGCTCGATGGTCGCCTGATAGCGCGGCATGCCCACGGCGAGATCGGTCAATTGCATGGCGATCACCGAGCCGAGCACGCCGATCACCGACACCGAAATCACCACGGCCGCGAAGACCGACGCGACATGACCGAGCCTCAGGCGGCCGAGCCACTTCACAAGCGGCGCGACGAGAAAACTCAACAGAATCGCGAGGGTGATCGGGATCAGCACGGCGCGCGCGAAGTACAGACACGCGACAAGCCCCGCGCCCACGACGAGCGCCATCAACGTGTCGAGACCGAATGCGGCAGGCGGCGCGTCGATACGCGCGGGCGACCTCTCGCGCGTCGGTTGCGAAAAGTCCTTCATGGCGCGCTGTGCCGTTCGTCGCCTGCTATCGCCGTGCTCCCTGTCATACGATTATTTCTTCGGCTCTTCGGCGATCGGCCCGCTTTCCACAGGCGGCGCTTCCTTTTCTATTTCACTGCGTGCCTGCTCCCAGTATTCGTCAGGCGTGCCTTTCGGCTCAGACGCATGCTCCCAAAGGTAGTAAGCGCGCATGCGGATCTGATCCTCCTGAGAGGTTTGCTCCTGTTCCATTTGATCACCTACGGTCAAGGTTTCGCGGATGCCGGAAAGGCGAAGGCCACGCGCATCGCGAAGGCGAATGCGCGCGGGCATCATCGAAAGAGCAAGTGATATTCCTGGTCAGGCGGCGGGCGGGCTGGTGCCTTTTTCAGTGCTTTGCTCAGGGCTTTGATCCGACGTGAGCTGTTCTTCAAGCCGTTCGAACACTCGTTGCGTCGCGCGGCTTGCTGCTTCCAGTGCGAACAGCAGCAGTGAGCGCGCGGTCACCTGATAGTCATCCCCGGCGCAGAACTGCGGTAACTCCGCGCGCACCGGCATGTTGGTGTCGAGCAGGCAAGTCCACTTGTCGCCTTCGGGCACGTCGGGCAACTTGAAATTGACCACATCGTGATGGGCATTCAGCACGAGCAGCAAGGTCGCATCCGACGCCGGACGGCGAATGCCGCTCGCCTGCGCGCGGCCGTCGATCACGAGGCCGAAGCAGCGCATCGAAGGATCGGCCCACTGTTCCGGCGTGAGATCGGTGCCGTCGGGCGACAGCCAGCGCGCGTCGGTGACGTCGAGCGCCTCGTTGTATTCGCCCGTGATAAAGCGGCCGCGGCGCAGCACCGGCAAGCGGTGGCGCAGCGTGGTCAGGTTGCGCACGAACTCGATGAGCGCGCGGCCCTCGTCGTCGATGCCTTCCCAATCGACCCAACTGATCTCGTTGTCCTGGCAATAGGCGTTGTTATTGCCCTTCTGCGTGCGGCCGAATTCGTCGCCCGCGAGAATCATCGGCGTGCCTTGCGACAGCAGCAACGTGGCGAGCAGATTGCGTTTCTGACGCTCGCGTTGCACGCGAATGCCTGGATCGTCGGCCGGGCCTTCGACGCCCATATTCCACGACTTGTTGTCCGAGTGGCCGTCATTGTTGTCCTCGCCGTTGGCCTCGTTGTGCTTGTCGTTGTACGAGACCAGATCGTTGAGCGTGAAGCCGTCGTGCGCGGCGATGAAATTCACGCTGGCCCACGGGCGACGTCCGCGATGATTGAACTTGTCGCCCGATCCGGTGAGACGCGCGGCGAGATCGGCCACCGTGCCTTCGTCGCCTTTCCAGTAGGCGCGCACGGTGTCGCGAAAGCGGTCGTTCCATTCGGCCCAGCCGGGCGGAAAGCCGCCGACCTGATAGCCGCCCGGCCCACAGTCCCACGGCTCCGCGACGAGCCGCACGCTGGAAAGAACCGGATCTTGCCGGCAACTGTCGAGAAACCCGCCGCCTTCGTCGAAGCCATGCGGCTCACGGCCGAGAATGGTCGCAAGATCGAAGCGGAAGCCGTCGACCTTCATCTCCGTCACCCAGTAGCGAAGGCTGTCGGTCACCATTTGCAGCACGCGCGGATGCGAGAGATTCAGCGTGTTGCCGGTGCCGGTGTCGTTGATGTAGTAGCGCGGCTCGTCGGGCATCAGGCGGTAATACGACGCGTTGTCGATGCCCTTGAACGACAGCGTCGGGCCGCGTTCGTTGCCTTCGGCGGTGTGGTTGTAGACCACGTCGAGAATGACTTCGAGATTCGCGTTATGAAAGGCGTCCACCATGCCCTTGAATTCGCCCACGGACTCGGTCGATGAAGCGAAGAAGCGCGGGTCCGCCGCGAAAAAGCCAATGGTGTTGTAGCCCCAGTAGTTGGTGAGGCCTTTGTCGAGCAGATGGCTGTCGTTCACGAATGTCTGGATCGGCATCAACTCGACCGACGTCACGCCGAGGCTTCTGATGTGTTCGATCACCTCTTTCTGCCCGAGCCCGGCGAAGGTGCCGCGCAAATTCTCCGGCACTTGCGGATGCCGCTTCGTATAGCCGCGCACATGCGTTTCGTAGAAGATCACGCGCTCCCACGGCAGCGGATTGCGGTCCGGGTGAGTCCAGGAAAAGGTGGCGTCCACGACCTTGCATTTCGGCACGAACGGCGCGCTGTCGCGCTCGTCGAACGACAGGTCCGCGTCTTCCGAATCGAGCGTATAGCCGAAAATTTCAGGCGCCCACTTCAATTCGCCGATATGCGCCTTCGCGTACGGATCGAGCAGCAGCTTGTTCGGATTGAAGCGATGCCCCTTCTCCGGCTCGTACGGTCCATGCACGCGATACCCGTACACGGCACCCGGCTTCAGGTTCGGCACGAACACATGCCAGACCTCGTCGGTATATTCCGGCAATTCGATGCGCTCGATTTCATGCTGGCCGGTTTCATCGAACAGACACAATTCGACTTTCGTCGCGTGCGCGGAGAACAGCGCGAAGTTCACGCCGCTTCCATTCCATGTCGCGCCGAGCGGAAAAGGCGTGCCTTCCGCAATGCGCGTGGAGTAATTCGCCGGGGATGACATAGGGATTCCTGTGAGGAGCAAAGCGCAGACGCGCGTTTTCCAGTGTAGGCAATTTGAATAGCGAACTCGCGTGAGTAGCAATCGGCGGGCCTGAAAGCGCCGCATGACGCAGACAATGCAAGCGATGCGAGCCACGCGCGCAACGCGAGCAACGCCAACGACGCGGCACGCGTCTTGCTGGTAATGCGCCTGAAAGCAGGCTGAATGCGCCGCCATCGGCGCCACATAACAAGGAGAACCCTTATGCGAAACACGACAACCAAACCGCGCGTTGCAGCAGCACTGCTCGTCGGCACGCTGATGTCGTATGGTCACGTCTATGCACAAGGCGCGCCGCAGTCCATCACCGAAAAGCGCACCGACGTGGTTCAGCTCGGCAGCGGCTATCGCGCGTCGAAGCTCGCGGGCGCCGACGTGTTCAACAAGACCAGGGACAACATCGGCACCATCGACGATCTGATCGTCTCGCCAGGCGGCGAACACGCCACCTATGCCATTCTCTCAGTGGGCGGCTTCCTCGGCATGGGCAAGCACCTCGTGGCGATTCCGTTCGGCGATCTGCAGGTCACGAATCGCCGCGTGGTGCTGCCGGAGGCCACCAAGAAATCGCTCGAAGCGCTGCCGGAATTCAAGTACGCCGATTAACTGCACCCACGCAAGCGGAGCGCGATGCTCCGCTTGCGCTCACGCAAACAGCTTGTCCAAGGTCATCGGCAAATCCCGCATGCGCTTGCCAGTTGCATGCCAGATCGCATTGCTCACCGCGGCGGCCACGCCCACCACGCCGATCTCACCCACGCCCTTCGCACCGAGCGGATTGACAATATCGTCGTGCTCGTCGACGAACAGCACGTCGATGTCGTGAATATCGGCGTTGACCGGGATGTGATACTCGGCGAAGTTGTGATTCATCTGACGCCCGATGTCGTGGTCGAACTGACCGTCCTCGTGCAGCGCCATGCTGATGCCCCACACCACGCCGCCCGCAATCTGATTTCCCGCCGTCTTCGGATTGACGATATGCCCCGCGGCAACCGCGCTCACCACGCGTGTCACGCGCACGGTGCCGAGCGCTTCGTCCACGCGCGCCTCGACGAAAATGGCCGAATGCGTGCCCATTGAATACGCCTGTTGCTTTTCGTGCGGCTTCACGTTCGCCTGTTCTTCCAGCGATTCGAGTCCCGCGCGTTCGAGCAGCGTGTCGATGCCGATCGAGTCGTCGGCGCCGAAACCGCACACGAGGCGTTTGCCTACGCGCCTGATGTCTTCACGCGCGACGCTCGCGAAACGCGCACCGCCATGTTGCCGCGCGAGTTCGACGAGACGGTTGTGCAGCCTCTTGCAGGCGGCATCGACTGCGCTGCCCACCGACGACACCGTCCACGAGCCGCCTTCTATCGGCGCCTTCGGCAAGCGCGTATCGCCGAGTTCGAACACGATGTCGTGAAGCGGCATGGAGAGCGCGTCCGCCGCGATCTGCGTCATCGCGGTGTAGGTGCCGGTGCCGATATCGGCGGTCGAACTGGACACGGTCACGATGCCATCGCGCCCGAGCACGGCGCGCGCCGACGCTTCGTTTTGCAGCGCTTCCCACGCGCCCGTCGCCATGCCCCAGCCGATCCATTCATTGCCCTCGCGTCGCGCGCGCGGCGCGAGCGGCCGCTTGCCCCAACCGAAACGCGCCGCGCCTTCGCGATAGCACTCGCGCAGCGCCTTGCTGGAAAACGGCAGGTTTTTGTTCGCATCGCGCTCGGCGTAATTGATGAGGCGCAGTTCGAGCGGGTCCATGCGCAAGGCCTCGGCCAGTTCGTCCATGGCCACTTCGAGCGGAAAAAGCCCTTGCGCCGCGCCTGGCGCCCGCATGTCGGCGGGCGTCGGCACATCGAGTCTCGCAACCTTGTAGCCGAGCGTCACGTTCTCGCATTGATAGAGTCGCCCGGCCCAGTTGACGACCACGTCGCAGTAGTCCTCGTACTGCGACGTCTCCGATACGGCTTCGTGAATCACGGCCTGCAACTTGCCGTTCGCGGCGGCACCGAGCGCAACCCGCTGAATAGTTTGCGGCCGATGCGCGAACGTGAACATCTGCTGGCGCGTCAATGTCACGCGCACCGGACGCTTCAATTCACGCGCCGCCATCACGGCGAGCGCGAGGTGATACTGCGGCCGCAGTCCCGAACCGAACGCTCCGCCCACGAACGGGGACACCACCCGCACCTCATCGTCCTTCAAGCCGAACACGGTCGTCAGATACGTCTTCGTGTTGACGACGCCTTGCGTCTTTTCATACACGGTCAAATTCCCATGCTCGCCTGGCACGACAGTGCAACCATGCATTTCCATCGGATTGTGATACTCGGCCGGCGTGCTGTAGAACTCGTCCACGCGAACCGCCGCGCCGGCCACCGCGGCGTCGGCGTCGCCGCGCGGCTCGGGCGGCGGCTCGAAACCGCCTTTCTCCGTGGACGGCGGCTCGGCCTTCATCAGCACTTCGCGCATTGCCGTCTGATGAGGCGCCGATTCATAACGCACCTCGACAAGCGACGCCGCATGACGCGCCAGTTCGAGCGACTCCGCCATCACGAGCGCAACCGGCTGCCCGCTATACCACACGCGGTCGTCCCAGAGCGGCCTCAGCGGGCTTCCGCCCGGCGCGACCATGTCCTTGTATGCCTTGTCCGCTCGAGGCAGTTCAGGGCGATTCTGATAGGTCAGCACATGCAGCACGCCGGGCAGTGCAAGCGCGGCCGACGAGTCGATCGACACGATGCGTCCCGCCGCGATCGTGCTCGATACGACGAAGCCATACGTGAGGCCGTTAGCAGTGAAGTCGCCTGCATACTGCGCGGCGCCGGTCACTTTCAGCCTGCCGTCGACTCGCTTGTACGGCACGCCGATCGCGCGCAACGCGGGCAAAGTCTCGGTATGGTTCATGATGCGGACTCCTCGAACGAACGTTGCGTGGCCATCGCGAAGGCCCGCTCGATGGCGCGCGCCGCCAGTTCGATCTTGAACGCATTGCCGCGACGGCCACGCGCGTCGCAGAGCACCTTGTTCGCGAAATCGCGCACGGTCCGCGCATTGAGCGCCTTGCCGCGCAGCGACGCTTCGGCATCCGCGTCGCGCCAGGGTTTGTGCGCGACGCCGCCGAGCGCGCAATGCGCATTCACGATGACGTCGCCATCGAGTTCGAGACCGAGCGCCACAGAAACCAGTGCGAAAGCATACGAAGCCCTGTCACGCACTTTCACGTAAGCGTGATGTTCGGCGAAGCCTTGCTTCGGCAACTCGACGGCGGTGATCAGTTCGTCGTCGCGCAGATTCGTGTCGATGTGCGGCGTGTCTCCCGGCAAACGGTGGAACTCGGCGAACGGCACAACACGCGCGCCGCCGGGACCGCTCAGGTGAACCGTTGCATCGAGCACGGCCAGCGCCACGCACATATCCGACGGATGCACCGCGATGCAATACTCGCTCGCGCCGAGAATCGCGTGCATGCGATTGACGCCTTCGAGCGCGGGACAACCGGTGCCCGGTTCGCGCTTGTTGCAGCGCGTGCCCGCGTCGTAGAAATAGACGCAGCGAGTCCGCTGCAACAGATTGCCGCCGATGCTCGCCACGTTGCGAATCTGCGGCGACGCGCCGGCGAGAATCGCTTTCGCGAGCAACGGGTAGCGCGCCGCGATCGTCGCGTCGTAGGCGGCCGCGCTGTTGGTCACCAGCGCGCCGATCTTCAGGCCGCCCGCCGCGCCCGGCTCGATCTGCTTGAGCGGCAGACGGCTGATATCGACCACCACTTGCGGATGCGCCACGTCTTCACGCCACAGATCCACGAGATTCGTGCCGCCTGCGATAAATGCCGCGCCCGCATTCGCGCGATGCTGCTCGATGGCTTGCTGAACTTCGCTCGCGCGCGTGTAGGAGAAGCGGTTCATGATCGCCCTCCCCGCACGTCCTTGTCAGCCCGCCCGGCGGCGTCGAGAATCGCGGCGACGATATGCGTGTAGGCGCCGCAACGGCATAGGTTGCCGCTCATCAGTTCGCGCACCTCGTCGGCGGTTTTCGCGTGACCTTCTTTCAGCAGAGCGACCGCGGAGCAGATTTGCCCCGGCGTGCAATAGCCGCACTGAAACGCGTCGTGATCGATGAAAGCCTGCTGAACCGGATGCAGTTCCTCGCCGTTCGCGAGTCCTTCGATGGTCGTGATCGACGCGCCGTCGTGCACCACTGCGAGCGCCAGACAGGTGTTGATGCGCTGGCCGTCGACGATCGCGGTGCATGCGCCGCATTGGCCGTGATCGCAGCCCTTTTTGGTGCCGGTCAAATGACAGTGCTCGCGCAGCAGATCGAGAAGCGAGGTCCACGCTTCAATGTCGAACTGGTGCTTTTTTCCGTTGATGTCGAAGCTCACCGGCACGCGCTGAACGTCGCTCGGCGCGACATCGAGCGCCGTTTCCGCAGTGGGCGTATTCATGGGGTTTCTCCTGACGAGGGGTCGCGCACAAGAAGCACAGGAAGCACAAGAAGCACAAGAAGCACAAGAAGCACAAGAAGCACAGGAAGCACAGGAAGCGCAGGAAGCGCAAGGAACGAAGCACGCGCGCATGCAATCACGCGCGCAGGGTCTTCCTTTTCATTTATTCAACATGCCTAAATAATTGGCGATCCGCCCGTTACCGCGATTGTCGCGCCGGAAATATAACTGGCTTCATCGGAGGCGAGCATCACGTAAGCCGGCGCCAGTTCGGCCGGTTGTCCGGGACGCTTCATCGGCACTTGCTGACCGAACTTCTCGACTTTTTCCGGCGGCATGGTCGAGGGAATCAGCGGTGTCCAGATCGGCCCCGGCGCCACGCAGTTCGCGCGAATGCCCTTTTCCGCCAGCAGTTGTGCAAGCCCGCCCGTGAAGTTCTGGATCGCGCCCTTCGTCGTTGCATACGCAATCAGACCGGGATTCGGATGATCCGCGTTGATCGACGACGTATTCACAATCGCTGCGCCCGGCTTCATGTGCCTGACCGCCGCGCGCGTAATCCTGAACATCGCGCCAATGTTGGTGTCGAAAGTCTTGTCCCATTCCTCGTCGCTGATCGCGTCGAGCGACGGATATGTCATCTGGTAGGCGGCGTTGTTCACGAGCACGTCGAGCTTGCCGAACGCTTCCATCGCTTTATCCACGATCGCATTGCAGTGGGCGCGATCCGTGATGTCGCCCGGCATCAACACCGCCTTGCGGCCCGCCTGTTCGATCCAGCGCGCGGTCTCGCGCGCGTCGTCGTCTTCGTTCAGGTAGGCAATCAACACGTCGGCGCCTTCGCGCGCGAATGCAATCGCGACCGCGCGTCCAATGCCGCTGTCGCCGCCCGTGATGATCGCGGCCTTTCCGGCGAGGCGTCCCGAGCCCTTATACGACTTCTCGCCGTGATCCGGCTGCGGCTGCATCTCTGACGTGCGGCCAGGCGTCTGTTCCTGCTGCTGTTGAGGAAACGGCGGCGCGGGACGTTTCGTGTCGCTCATAACAAACCTCCAGAATGCTGATTAGCATGCACGGCGTGCGAACGGCACGGCGTTGCGACATGTTCAGCAACCGGCGGGCCCGCGCGGCGGGCTGGTTTATGGCGGCGTTGCCGTATGCAGCGCCGCCGCCGATTCGAGCACGCGCAGCAGGCGCTCCGGTGTCAACGGCTTCGCGCAATGCGCGTCGAAACCGACGGCGCGGGCGCGCGCGCGGTCATCGCGCGAAGCAAACGCGGTGCACGCAACCAGCAACATGTGCGACGTCGACGGATGCGCGCGCAACCGCCGCGCGAGTTCGAGGCCGTCGAGTCCCGGCATCTTGATGTCGAGAACGACCGCGAACGGCTGCCACTCCGAGGCCATGTCGCATACGGCATGCGGGTCTTCGAGCGCGCGGCACTCGAAGCCGTCGGCATTTAAAAGCATCTGCAGCGCATCGGCCGCTTCGCGGTAGTCGTCGACGACCAGCACGCGACGATGGGAAGTCATCGCATACTGAATTGGCCGCCATACGACCACGTCTTCGCTGTCGTCGAGTTGGTTATCGAACGTCACCTTATTCTCCTGTTGCTTGAGCGCCGCGTCCCGGCTCCTCCGGCGAAACGTGCGCAAGATTCGCTCCCGCGCGCGCCGCGTCATTGATTACATGCTTACTGGATGAGCCGTGTATGGAGTACATACGGCTTCTTTTTTGACGTGTCGTTGTCTTCTTGTTTGTTATGTCGGTACCGTCGGGGTTATCCCGCACGATCGTCGATGAAACCCCGCAGCATCGCGAGCGTATCCGCGTCGTCGATGTGTTTGTCCGTGCGCCAGCGCAACATGCGCGGAAACCGCACGGCAACGCCGGACTTATGTCGCGCGCTCGCCTGTATGCCCTCAAAGCCGATTTCGAAGACGAGCGTCGGGCTCACACTACGCACCGGTCCGAATTTCTCGATCGTAGTCTTGCGCACGATTGCGTCAACCTGGCGCATTTCCTCATCGGTAAGACCCGAATACGCCTTTGCAAAGGGCACGAGCGTGCGCACGCCGTCGGCTTCGTCCCAAACCGCGAACGTGAAGTCGGTGTAAAGGCTCGCGCGGCGGCCGTGGCCGCGTTGCGCATAAACCAGTACGGCATCCACCGCATAAGGATCGATCTTCCATTTCCACCATGTACCCGATGCTTTCGTGCGACCCACGCCGTACATCGACTCGCGCTCCTTGAGCATCAATCCTTCGACGCCGCGCGCACGGCTCTCCTCACGAAGCATGCCGAGTGCACGCCAATCCGCGGCGCTTACGAGCGGCGAGACGCGCAACAGATCGCGAGCGAGCGTGCTGTCGAGCGATGCGGCCAGCGTATCGAGACGCATGCGCCGTTCGGCGAGCGGCGTCATGCGCAGGTCTTCACCGTGAGCTTCGAGCAGGTCGTAAGCGAGCAGCGCGGCGGGCGAATCAGCGAGTATTTTTTTCGTCAACGTCTTGCGCGCGATACGCGGTTGAAGCCGTGCGAACGGCAACGGCGCAACGGCGCCCGGCTCCCACGCAAGAATTTCTCCGTCGATCACGAAGCCGTCGGGCAACGCCTCGCCCAATGCGGTCACTTCCGGAAAGCGCTCCGTGATCAGATCCTCGCCGCGCGACCATAACCACACACGTCCCCCGCGTTTGACGAGTTGCGCGCGGATGCCGTCCCACTTCCATTCGATCAGCCATCGCGACGGATCGCCGAGCGTCTGCGGCTCGGCCTGCAACGGATGCGCGAGGAAAAACGGATACGGCAAGCCGAGATCGCTGTCGTGCCGCGCGGCGGCTTGCTCCGCATCTTCGCTGGCGGCTTGCGGCGCGATCAGACGCAGATAGCGTGCCGCGTCCGGCTTCTGCTGCGAGTCGGTCCATCCGACCATGCGCTGCGCGATCCGCTTATGATCCACGCCGGCGACTTCCGCGAGCGCTCTCACCACCAGTTGCCGCGCGACGCCGACACGAAAGCCGCCGCCAATCAGCTTCGTCAGCAAAAAGCGACCGCTCCAGTCGAGTTCGTCCCAATAGCTGAAAAGACGTGCGCGCAATTCTTCGGGCGCGAGACCGCGCAATGGCAGCACGCGTTGCTCGATCCACTGCGTGAGCCCGAGTTCGGAAGTGCGTTGCGCAGGCGGCAAAATATGCGCGATGGTCTCGGCAAGATCACCCACTGCGTGATACGACTCCTCGAACAACCAGGCGGGCAAGCCCGCGCGTTCGCGCGCGAATTCGGTAAGAAGGCGCGTCGGCACCGATTGACGCGGCTTGCCGCCGGCAAGAAAGTACGACGCCCACGCTGCGTCTTCCGGCGCGGCCACGGCGAAATAATTCGTGAGCGCTTCGAGCTTGTCGTGCGTGGACGTGGTCGCGTCGAGCGCGGTGTAGAGGGCGGCGAAGCGTTTCATGAACGGCTCGCGGCGTCGTCGGCTTTCTGAGCGGATTCCTGCGTTTGCGCCGCGCCGTGCGTTGCGTGGCCAACACCTGTTTGAAGCGCTGTGTCGTCGCCACCCAATGCATCGGCCTCGACCGTATCGTCGCCATATTGAGTCGCGAACGCGCCCGCTTCGAGTCCTTGCTCGCGAAGCCAGCGCACCATCGGCTCGACGGAGCCATGCGTGACGATCACGCGCCGCGCGCCGGTTTCGTGAATGGCTGTTTGCAACGCGGGCCAATCCGCATGATCGGAGAGCACGAAGCCGCGATCGACACCGCGTCTGCGGCGCGCGCCGCGCAAGCGCATCCAGCCCGACGCGAACGCGTCGCTATAGTCGCCGAAACGCCGCAGCCACGCACTGCCTTGCGCGGACGGCGGCGCCACGATCAGCGCCTGTTTGAACGCCGCCTTGTCTTTCTGCGCGATTTCGCTGACGAGCCGCACCGGCGGCAAACGCACGCCCGCTTCGCGATAGGCGCGATTGAGCGGTTCGACCGCGCCATGACAGAAGATGGGTCCAATGCCTGCGTCGACGCTCGCCAGCACGCGCTGCGCCTTGCCGAACGAATAGCAGAACAACACTGACGCGCGTCCTTCTGCGGCGTGATGACGCCACCATGAATCCACGCCGTCGAACACGCTTTGCGGCGCGTCCCATCTATAGATCGGCAGGCCGAAGGTGGACTCGGTGATGAACGTGCCGCAGCGCACAGGTTCGAACGCATCGCAGGTCGGATCGGGGTCGAGCTTGTAATCGCCGGACGCCACCCACACTTGCCCGCGATGTTCGATTCGCACTTGCGCGGAACCCAGCACATGTCCCGCCGGATGCAGCGAAACCGTGACGCCGCCGATGTCGAGACGTTCGCCATACGCGAGCGTTTGCAGCGAAATGTCGGGCAAGCGCGAAAGCAGCACGTTCGCACCGGCCCGCGAAGCCAGATAATGCCGATGGCCAAAGCGCGCGTGATCCGAATGAGCATGCGTGATGACGGCGCGCTCGACCGGTTGCCACGGATCGATATAGAAGTCGCCGGCCGGGCAATACAAGCCCTCTCGCCGCGCAATCACGAGGTCCGGGCGTTCGGCGTTTTCATCTGCGCTATTCAATGTCGGTTCCGGAGCCATTTTGCCCACACGAAGCAAAGGGCATTCCCGACAATGGCGGCCCCATGGCGACTTTCTTGCTTAATCTTTCTTGCTTAATATAGGCATTAGCGCATGGTACGTGTCGCCAGCCGGCGGCCCGGAACGCGCGCGTGGCGAGGCACCATGCACTCCATCATCGATGAGCACGCTCTGTACGTCGTGAAGCATCCTGGCCGCTTCGCGCTCGACACGCTCAAGGCGTTCCGCGCCAATCAAGGCTTGCTGCTCGCCGGGGCGGTCGCGTATTACGCCTTGCTGTCCATTGTGCCGCTGATGATCCTGATCGTCATCGCGCTGTCGCGCATCGTGCCGCAACACGTTTTGCTGGCCGCATTGGGGCATTTGCTGCAATGGCTCGTGCCGGGACAATCGAACGCGCTGGTGCGCGAACTCGCCAATTTTCTTGAGCACCGCGCGGTCATCGGCTGGGTGCTGTTTATCACCATGCTGTTCTTCAGTTCCCTCGCGTTTACCGTGCTGGAAAATGCGATGTCGCTGATCTTCGTTCATCGTGTCGCGATACGGCGACGGCATTTTTTACTCTCCGCCGTGCTGCCCTATTGCTACATTCTTTTCCTCGGCGTCGGCGCGCTGGTCGTCACGCTCGTATCGAGCGGACTCGACGTGGTCGGCGCCGAAGGCCTCGATGTGTTCGGCACGCATGTGTCGCTGCAAGGGCTCTCGCGCGTGGTGCTGTATCTGCTGGGTCTTGCCGGAGAAATTTTCGTGCTGACCTCCATCTATATGGTGATGCCCGTCGGACAGCCGACGCTCAGGCACGCGCTGTTCGGCGGCGTGGTCGCGGCCGCGTTATGGGAAATCACGCGGCACGTGCTCGTGTGGTACTTCGCGACGCTCTCGCAAGTCAGCGTGGTATATGGCTCGCTCACCATGGCGATCGTAATTCTGTTCAGCCTCGAATGGCTCGCTACGTTGCTGCTGTTCGGCGCGCAGGTCATCGCGCAATACGAGCGCTTCGGGCTCGAACCGGCGGGCGCGCCGAAGCAGCCGATCAAGACCGGTTGAGCGTTCCTGCCAGCGGCTTCGCGGCGAGACTGCGGTACCATTCCATCAGATGCCGGACCGGGCGCATCCGCCGCTTGTTATCCCGGCCTGCTCCAGGACTCGACAAATGAGCATCATCCAGCGCAATCACGTACAGATTTCCGTCAGCGGCGCGCGCGGCGACGCACAGACCGGCGCGCGGACAACAAGGCGTCAACCTGGCTTCTCGTTTTCCTCGTGTAACGGCCACTGCATCGTGATAAGCCTCTAACGCAATGCAAAGTACAGACCGTCCATTGCCTCTCGCCGACATGCTGTTCGAACACGCCGCCTGCGGGCTCGTCGTCACGGATAGCGACGGCCTCATCGTGCGCGCCAACGCCACGCTGTGCGAATGGCTCGGCTTGCGCGCCGCCGAACTCGTCAACGGCGTGCATCTTCAGGACCTGCTCACCGCCGCCGGCAAGGTGTTTTATCAGACGCATTGGGCGCCGCTTCTGCAAACGCAAGGCGCGGTCGCCGAGGTCAAGCTGAACATGATGCATCGCGACGGCCGCACCGTGCCGACGCTGCTCAATGCGGTGCGCCGGGTTCATGGCGGGCAGAGTTACTTCGAAGTGGCCGTGCTGATCGTCGCGGATCGTCACAAGTACGAGCAGGAGTTGTTGCTCGCGCGGCGCAATGCCGAGGCATCGGTGGCCGCCCACCAGCGGGCGCAGAAAGAGTTGCAGGAAAGCCGCGACGTGTTGAGCCTCGCGATGCGCGGCGCACGCATGGGCGCGTGGTCGCACGAGCCGAACACCGGCACGTTCTGGTGGAGCCGCGAACTGGAAACACTCGCGGGCTACGCGGAAGGACGCTTCGCCAATACATCGCGCGGCTTTTTCGAACTGATCCATCCGGGCGATCTGGCGGCGCTGAACGAGGCTGTAGATCGCGCGGTGCAAAGCCGCGACGACTACGTCGTCGAATTCCGCTTCCTGCACGCGAGCGGCGACTGGTGCTGGATGGAAGGCCGGGGCCGCGCCACTTACGACGAAGCCGGCCAGCCGCTCATGATCTACGGGCTCGGCATCGACATCACCGAACGCAAGCAGGCGCAAACGGTGTTGCTGCGTCAGGCGGCGATTTTCGAGCATCTGAGCGACGCGATCGTGATCACCGATTTGCGCGGCAATATCACCGACTTCAACGTCGGCGGCGAGCGCATGCTCGGCTATCGCATGCGCGAGATTCTCGGCAAGCCGGTCTCCATTTTCCATCCGCCGCACGAAGCACTGCGCATTCGCCGCGAAGTGCTCGCGGGACTCGGCGCGTACGGCACGTGGCGCGGCGAGCTGCCGTTCGTGCGGCGCGACGGCTCGCGAGGCGTCTGCGAAACGGTGGTAAAGCCGCTCGCGAATTCGCGTGGCGACATCTACGGCGCAGTCAGCATCAATCGCGACATTACCGAACGGCGTCGCGCCGAGGAGCAACTCACGCGCCTGAATCTCGAACTCTCGAACGCCGATCGGCGCAAGGACGAATTTCTCGCCACGCTCGCGCACGAACTGCGCAATCCGCTCGCGCCGATGCGCAACGTGCTCGAAATTCTGCGCGCCAAACAATTCGCCGACCCGCAACTGAACTGGTCGCGCGATGTGTTCTCGCGTCAATTGCAGCACATGACGCATCTCGTCGACGATCTGCTCGAAGTCTCGCGCATCACGCAGGGCAAGCTCGAATTGCGCAAGCAGCGCCTCGAACTCGCGCGCGCGATGCAGTCCGCGACGGAAGCCGCCCGCGCCATCGTGCAGGCGTCCGAACATCATTTGAGCGTGACGTTGCCCGCCAAACCGCTTTTTCTCGACGCCGATCCCACGCGTCTTTCACAAATGATCCTCAATCTGCTCAACAACGCGGCCAAGTACACGCCGCGTGGCGGCAGCATCTCGCTTGCCGCGGAACGCGAAGGCAATGAAGCTGTGATCGTGGTGCGCGATTCCGGCATCGGCATTCCTCGCGAACATCTGAACAGCGTGTTCGAAATGTTCTCGCAACTCGCGCCCGCAATCGACCGCTCGCAAGGCGGACTCGGCATCGGGCTCGCGCTGGTGCGCGGCCTCGCGGAATTGCATGGCGGCACGGTCGCGGCATTCAGCGGCGGACCGGGCGCGGGCAGCGAATTCGTGATCCGCCTGCCGTTGTCGAAATCCGCCGATCCCGCGGGCAACCCTGCTTCCGGCGATGCAACGCAGCCCGCGAAGCCGTCGGCCGCCGGTCAGCGCATTGTTATCGTCGACGATAACGCGGACGCCGCCGATAGTCTCGCGATGGTGCTCGAACTCGAGGGGCATGACGTACGCACGGCCAGCGACGGTATGGCGGGCCTCGCGCTGATCGCCGAATTCGCGCCGCAAGCCGTGATTCTCGACATCGGCCTGCCGCTGCTCAACGGCTACGAAGTCGCGCGCCGCGTGCGCCGCGATTTTCCCGACGCCGGCATCCGGCTGATCGCGGTCACGGGCTGGGGTCAGCAACAGGACAAGCAGACTGCCGTGGAAGCCGGCTTCGATCATCACTTCACAAAGCCGGTCGATCCGATGGAACTGCAGCGCGTATTGAGCGGACAGCAGGAAGGATGAGCGCGAGCGTGCTGGACGAAGCTCAGGTGACAAACGCGCTCGCCGGGCGCGGCGTCGTGCCCGACGGCAAACAGCGCGATGCGATCGCGGCACTCGTCGCATTGCTGGGCACGACAGCGGGCCGCGTTGAATCGCAGTATCAGGGCGTGTATTGCCACGGCATGCCGGGGCGCGGCAAAAGCCTCGTGGTCGATACCGTCTTCGAACTCGCGCATTGCCGCAAGCGACGTCTGCACTTTCACGAATTTCTGCGCGAGATGAACCGGCGCCTCGTGAGCGAGCCGCGTGGCGAGGACCGGCTCGGCGCGGTGTCGAAGCAATGGCTCGGCGGCATCGAGTTATTGTGCTTCGACGAGTTTCATGTGCACGACATTGCCGACGCTTTCCTGATGGCCCGCTTTCTCGACACGGCAATCAGCTTCGGCACGCGCATCATGCTCACATCGAATTACGCGCCTGACGGTTTGCTGTCCGACCCCGAGTTTCATGAGCGTTTCGCGCCCACCATCGAGCAGATCAAACAGCACTTTCGCGTGATTCATTTCGATGGCGCGCGCGACTATCGTTTCGACGGCGAAGCGCACGAGACGCCACGATTCTTCTCGCCGCTCGATGGGGCGTCCCGCGACGCGCTGCGGCAACTCTTCTTGCGCCATGAAAGCAGCGGCGCGCTCGAACCGGCGAAGGTCAGCGCGGCGGGTCGCCCGCTCGCTGTGCGCGCGGCAGGCGCGGCGCTGCTGTGGGCGGACTTCGGTTCCCTGTGCGTGGCGAGCCGTTCGCATCTCGACTATCTGGACCTCGCCGAACGATGGCATGGACTGATCGTCGATAACATGCAGACCGATTGGCTCTCGAAGTCACACACGTTGCAGCGACTCGTGTGGCTCGTCGATATTTTCTACGACCGCAAGCGCGCGCTTTTCATCGCTTCGGATCAGCCGATTCAGGCCGCGTTACGCGGGCTCGAGGGCGCGCACGATGTGTCGAGAACGCTGAGCCGCCTTGCTGAAATGCAATCGCAAACTTATCGCAGCACCCTCGACAACGCGACGGACACGCCACTGCAAATCTTGCAAACGCCGCGCTGATCCGCGTAACCGGCACGTGACATTTCGCGAAAGCGGCCTGCGCCGCAAAACGCCCGAAGGCCCCGCGAAAGGACGCGTTCCGAGGCGATTGCACCACGTGTCTCGCGGGTCCGGGAATGCGCCGTGCTACCGCCGTTGCGGACCCATTCTTCAGCGGATACTCATTCCGCCCTCACGCCGAGATGATCAGAACTGCTTCGATCGCCGCCACGCTTTGCGCGGCATGCCTTGCCTCCGGCTGCGTCCATATCGGACCTTCGCGTCTGAAGGCCGATCAGGTCGATTACGCGCGCGCGCTCGGCGACGCGAAGAAACGCGAGATACTCGCAGCCGTCGTCGGACTCCGTTACGGCGATGCGCCCGCGTTTCTCACAGTGAGCAGCATCATCGCGGCCTACACCTTCGATGCGAGCGGCGGCGCCACCGTCAACGCAGGCTCCGGCAACCAGCCGAATTACGCGCTCGCCACCGGCAGCGTCTCCTACTCGAATCATCCGACCTTCACGTTCACACCGACCACCGGCGAAGCCTTCGCCTCCGCCTATATCCGGCCGCTCTCGCCTGCACTCGTTTTGCCGCTTGCCGAAGGCGGCATTCCGATCGACCTGCTGTTGCGCATCACCGCGCAATCGGTGGGCGGCCTTCAGAACGGCAGCGCGCTCGGCGGCGAGAGCAGCGCGGGCGCGCCCGGCTTTTTCGAGCTGCTGCGCGCGCTGCGGCGTCTGCAACTCGCGGGCGAACTGAATGTGGAATCGCGCAAAGCCGACAGCAAGAGCGAGCAGACGAGCGTCTTTCTCGTGATGGGCGCGACCACCAGCGGCGAGTCGCCGCAGACCGCCGCGGATCTCGCGAGCGTGCGCAAGCTGCTGCATCTGTCGTCGAATACGCGGACCTACGAGATCGTTTATGGACCGTCTTCGGCGTGGCAGAAAGGGGACAAGATTCCGATGGTGACGCGCTCGGTGCTCGGCATCCTGACCGATCTCGGCGCGCAGGTTCAGGTGCCCGTCGAGCGCATCAGCGACGGCTCGACGAAGCCGACCGTGGGGCTGATCGGCGGCGAGACACGGCCGACCATCATCATCCGCTCGGGTCCGACGCCGCCCGACAACGCCTACGTGATGATCCCGTACGGCGCGTCTTCATACTGGGTGGATCGCAACGACTTCGACTCGAAATATGCGTTTACGGTCGTGCAGAATCTGATGGCGCTCGCCGAGTCCGACACGAGCAGCAAGGCGCCTGTCGTCACGATTCCGGCGAATTGAGCCGGGTCTGAACGTGAGCGGCATGCGTGTGATCGCACGCCACCCAGCGCGATAAAAAAGCCTGCGGTTTCCACACCGCAGGCTTTTTAGCGAACGCGCGCCGCACTACTCCTGCGTGCGCTTCGACTGAACGCGCGCGATTTCCTGTTTCGCCGCCTCGTACACATGCTCGGGCGTGAAGCCGAACTTCTTCTTCAGATCGGCAAGCGGCGCCGACGCGCCGAACGTGTGCATCACCACTTGCGCGCCGAGCCTGCCGGCATAGCGGTCCCATCCCAGCGTGGCGGCCTGTTCGACCGCCACGCGCGCGTCGATGTCGGGCGGCAACACCTCATGGCGATATGCCTCGTCCTGGCGCTCGAAAATATCCCATGAAGGCATCGACACCACGCGCGCCGCAATGCCTTCGCCCTTCAGCTTCTCGTAGACATCGACGCAGATGGACAACTCACTTCCTGTGGCGAGCAGGATCACTTGCGGCTTCTGTCCGTCGGGTGCATCGGCGAGCACATAGGCACCCTTCTTCACGCCCGCCGCCGACGCATAGCGGCTGCGGTCCAACGTGGGCAGCGGCTGACGCGACAGCACCATGCACGCCGGCCGGTGCGGCTGGGTGAGCGCGACTCGCCATGCTTCGGCCACCTCGTTCGCATCGCCGGGACGCAGTACGGTGAGGCCCGGCACGCCGCGCAGCGACGCGAGTTGCTCGATCGGCTGATGCGTCGGACCATCTTCGCCGACACCGATCGAGTCATGCGTGAACACATAGATCGCCTCGACTTCCATGATCGCGGAGAGGCGGATCGGCGGCTTCATGTAGTCGCTGAAAATCAGGAAGGTTGAACCGTAGGGCCGCAGATTCGACAACGCAAGGCCGTTCACCACGGCGCCCATGCCATGCTCGCGAATGCCGAAGTGCAGATTGCGGCCACCGTAGTTGTCGAATTCGAAGCTGCCCGCGCCCTCGAATTTCAGATTCGTTTTCGTCGATGGCGCGAGGTCCGCCGCGCCGCCGATTATCCACGGCACGCGCGCGGCGATGGCGTTGAGCACCTTGCCCGACGAATCGCGCGACGCGAGGCCTTTCGGGTCCGCGTCGAAAGTGGGAATGTCCTTGTCCCAGCCCTCGGGCAACTCATGCGCTTCCATCTGCGCGAATTCACGCGACAGTTCAGGATATTGCCTGCTGTACGCGTCGAATTGCTTCTGCCACTGCTCGCGCGCCGCCTTGCCGCGCGCGCCGATGCCCGCGGCGAAACGCTCGTGCACGCCGTCGGGCACGTAGAAGAATTTGTCTTCTGGCCAGCCGTAAAACTTCTTCGCGAGCGCGACCTCTTCCACGCCGAGCGCTTCGCCGTGCGCGGACGCCGTGTCCTGCTTGTGCGGCGCACCCCAGCCGATGATGCTGTTGACCACGATCAGCGTCGGCCTGTCCGTGATGCTCTTCGCTTCGACGAGCGCGGCTTCGAATGCGGCAGTGTCGTTCGCATCGTTCACATGCAACGTGTGCCAGTGATAGCCGCGAAAACGGCTTTCGACGTCGTCGCTATACGCGAGATCCGTGTGGCCCTCGATCGTCACGCGGTTGCTGTCGTAAATCCAGATCAGATTCGAGAGTTTCAGATGACCCGCGAGCGAGGCCGCTTCATGCGAGATGCCTTCCATCATGTCGCCGTCGCCGCACAGCGCATACACGCGGTAATCGAAGAGCGGCGCATCGGGCTTGTTGAAGCGGTTCTCATACCAGCGCGCCGCCATCGCCATGCCGACGCTATTGCCGAGCCCCTGGCCAAGCGGCCCCGTGGTGGTTTCCACGCCGGTGGTCATCCGGTACTCGGGATGCCCCGGCGTCTTGCTGTCGATCTGGCGGAACCGCTCGATGTCCTCCAGAGACACCGCGGGGCCGCCCGTGGGCTTGCCGTGTTCGTCGACGGCCTTCACGTTCGCGAGATGCAGCAGCGAATACAGCAGCATGGATGCATGCCCGACCGACAGCACGAAGCGGTCGCGGTTGGGCCATAACGGCTCGTTCGGGTCGTAACGCAGATGGTTTTGCCACAGATGATAGGCCACCGGCGCGAGCGCCATCGGCGTGCCGGGGTGGCCGGAATTGGCCTTTTGCACTGCGTCCATCGACAGCGTGCGGATCGTGTTGATGCACAGCTGATCGAGGGCGGGATCGTTTTGCATGGGACACTCCTTGTTCGGCCGTTGAGGATATTGCCGCGGCGCAGCCGCGAAGCCGCCGGCGAACGGTGTTCATGGGAAACAGCGTACGACGAATCCGGCAACGCTCACCGATGATGCGCCGATGCGCGCAAATCTGCACGCGGCATGACATCGGCTTTCTGGTTGCGGGTGCCAATGCGGCGCATCGAAGCGGGCTTGTCTTGCAGCGCGCTTGTGAATTCGTGCGAGTTGAACCGCACGTTGTCAACTGCACGTGGTGAGCCGCAATACAAAGCAATGCGCGGCGCGTGCATCACGCCGCGTGCAGCCAGTGCTCGCAAAGCGGACCGTGCTTGCCGTCGACGGGGTCCATCGCCGGAAACGGCAGCGCCTGCATGGCCGCGAGTTCTTGCGGCGTGAGCGCCTCGCGGCGGATGTCCCACTGCTGTCCCGCCGGATAGCCCGCGACCACGCGAAAATGGCCCTGAAACGATTGCAGGCAATGACCGGTACCGGCGGGCAGCAGCAACACGTCGCCCGCGGAAATGGTCACGACCTTGCCGCGCGGACCGCCGACGATCACTTCGGCGGAGCCGCCTGAGACGCCCAGCACTTCATGCGCGGTCGAGTGGAAATGGTGATAGTCGAAGATGCCGTTACGCCATTGCGGCGGCCACTCGTTGCGCGCGAACAATAGCTCGAACGCGACGGCAAGATCGCCGATGGCGGGCGCGAGAGCACGCCGGTAAACCACGACAGGCAGCTTACGGTTATTCGGCACCCAGTCGTGCGGCGCCAGCATGAATGCTTCGTACTCGGATTGAACTGCATCGAATGCGTGCTTTGAATTTTCGCGCATGGTTGATCCCTGTGCGTTGCATGGGTCCGTGCGAAGAGCGCGCGAAGGCGCCGGCTCGCAGACTGCCAGCCGCATCGACACGGACGATCTTCGCGGCGCCGCATAAAGCGCGCCTGATTGGCGGGCGCTGTGCGTTGCGTCTGCACGCAGGCAAATCGATCAACCGCCGCCAATGCCTTGCAGCACTTTGCCCGTGCCGCCGCACACCGCGCACTGTATCCCTTCCACCTTGCCTGTACCGTGACACGCGCGGCAGATGTCCTCGCCGACGCCGGGCGCGTCGGGCGGCGCTTCATCGCCGGGATTCAGCGGTTTGTTGTCCTGTTGCTCCTGTTGCATTGATCTCTCCATTCGGCTTTCAAGGCATTACGCAAGGCACTCCTCAGGCATTACTTCTTGTGCGAGGCGCGGCCGCCGCCTCCAGGAGGCTCGCCATGCGCGCCGGTTCCGAGCGGCACTTCCGCGGTCTGCGCGGGACGCTGCGTCGAGCGGCGCGGGTTGGTTTGCTCGTCGACGCCGGTCTGCACGACGGGCTCGATGCCAAGCGGACTCGGCTCGACATAGTGCGTGCCGCTCGGCTTGTTGCGCGCTTTGACCTCGGGCGACACTTCCGCGGCGCCGGGCTTCGCGCGCGATGCGCCGGACTGCGGATCGGGTTGCACATCAGGTCGTGGATCGGATTGCGGGTCGGAATCCATACGGCTCTCTCCTTTTATCAGCGATAGCTTCATTGCAGAAACGATGCAGCAACATCTGGACCGTGCGCGTCGCGCCCGAGTCCAACGCCAATGCACATGCGCTGGGCACACTCATTGCGGCGAGAAAAGCACAAGCCTCGGTGTGATCTTTGTAGATCTTTGTAAAAAGGAGAACCTCATGACGGTCACGACCATTCGCGTATCCGATACCGAAGTGCAGGTCGAACGGACGCTCTACACGTTCGCGCAAAAGAGCGACGCGGATGCGTTCGCCCAATGCGTAGTGAACGACTCGATCGACACCTGCTATCGAAACCATTCGCCTTTGTCCGCGCGCCCCACGGTGCCGGACGAACCGCCGGACGATCCGAATCGCGGCAGCACGATTTCGCCTTCGCTCGGCGGCATGCCTTGAGCGTTGCTTCTGAAAAGCACGATGCTGTTTTCAACTCGCCGCCGTCACTTCTCCGGTGACGCGCGATCCGCCGCCACGATCTGTTTGCCATATTCGACGGCGGCGCGGCGCGCTTCATCGGCGCTTTCGTACGGCCCGATCTGCGGCGCGCCGTCGAATGGGAAAAGAATCCTCCTGTCTGCTTTCCTGACAACCTTCAGTCCACCTACGTAACGGCCGTCGCCTGTTCCGTGATAGCTGGCGAAAATCTCGAACTCGTCGTCAGCGACGTCGGCCCTATGTCGCGCCATGTGTGTCGTCCTTATTCCCTGTACTTTCAGTGCCCGATGAGCGCCCACGCTGGGCCGCGCCATGCGGTTCGCATCGCGCACTACGCAGGCGAGCAATAGGCGTTCCACCTGCGATGGCGCTCCCAGACAGCGATTCGCGAATCAGCAGTGGCATGCGCATTGCACGTATGAGAGCAGAACGAGAGCAGAGATAAGGAGGTAACGATGACTCGAAGCAACACGCGTGACGTGCCGTTCATCCTGCATACACCGACGCCTGAGATCGACCCGGAAGTGCCGGACGTCGAGCCCGATCCCCCGCCGGTGCCCGACGACGAACCAGGCGGTCCGCCGTCGCAAGCGCCCGAAGGCGATCCGCCCGACAGTCCGCCGCCGATGCGAGCCGCGCGTTACTTCCTGTGCGGCGCTCGCAATTAGCGTAGTTCGATGAAATTTTTCGTGGAGGGCGCCGCCAGCGAGTGGCGTGGCCGCGCATCAGCACTGATGCGCATGCCGACATACGCGCCGCTCTGCAATTTCCCCACGAGCGGGCTCGTGTTGCTGCTCGAAATCGCGCGGCGCGCGCGTTCGAGTCGACATGATTGCGCGGTTCACGGGTTGGCCGCGGGCTGCATCGTCGCGATGGGAATGAGAAATTCAGAGAAACCGGTAAGCATGATCTGCACGCCGATGCACAGCAGTAAAAATGAGGAAACGCGCATCGCGACCTTGGTGCCTTCCACGCCGAGATACCTCGCAAAAACGGCAGCGCGGCTATAGATCAGATACACCGTCGCCGCAACGGCGAGCGAGATCACGATCGACGCGATGCTCGACAGCACGAACGCCGAGAGCTTATGCGTGCGGTTCGCCGTCAGCGCGATGGCAGTGGCGATAGAGCCGGGCCCGGTGGTGAGCGGAATCGTCAGCGGGAAGAAGGCCTTCGCCTTCGCGCTTTCGGCATCCACGCGCTTCACGCCCGGCTGATCGGCGGGCTGCGTGTCGGGCGCATTCAGCATTTGCCAGCCGCCCACCGCGACAGCAAGCCCGCCGCCGATGCGCAGCGCCTCCATCGAAATCCCGAAGAAATGCAGAATGGGCGCGCCGAGGAAAAACGCCACCAGCACCACGCACATCACGTTGATCGCGATCTTTCTCGCGAGCGCGGTGCGCTCCTCGGTGGTCAACGAAGCAGTCCGGTCGAGGAAAACAAAAGCAATGCCGATAGGATTGATGATGCTGATCAGCCCGGTAAAGCCGAACAGAATGTCCGAGATCAGACTTTCGACCATATGCGCCCCGTGTCGAGTCGCCCCTTTGCAGTGCGAATGCTGCGAGGTGGGCACGCCGCGTCATGTTGAGGCGAGAATCATATCGCGGCGCGATATAAAACCGTGAATACTCACACGAACATCGCGCATTGCGGCGCAGCAAGAACACAGCGGGAACATGGCAGCGACGCAAAAGCAAAAGTACTGATCGATGCGCCCGCAACTTTCAGAAAGCCTACACTTTTTTGACCGGCTTTACGGAACAGAAGCATCAGGCATACAGTCGCCAGCGAAGCCGCACTTTCAACGAGACGTTCAAACAGTTCGAGGAGTTGCCCCATGTTGCTTCGTGTACTCGCCGCGCTGCCGTTCATCGGCATTCTGCTCGGTATTCCGTTTGTGAACCGTGTCGAGCCGCTCGTGCTCGGCATGCCGTTCGTGCTGGCATGGATTGTCGGGTGGGTGGTGTTGAGTTCGATCATCATGGCGATCATCTATCGCCTCGACTCGTCGAACCGGCAGATTGCCGTCGAAGCAGAGGAGGTCCGCCCATGAGCGCACTCGTCATCATTGCGGCCATTACGCTCTTTGCGCTCTTTCTCGGCGTGCGCGCGAAGCATGGCCACGACATGAGTCTCGAACAATGGACCGTGGGCGGCCGCAGCTTCGGCACGGCTTTCGTGTTTCTGTTGATGGCCGGTGAAATCTATACGACCTTCACGTTCCTCGGCGGAAGTGGTTTTGCCTATGGCAAGGGCGCACCGGTCTACTACATTCTTGCGTACGGCACGCTCGCCTACATCCTCTCGTACTGGATGCTGCCGCCCATCTGGCGCTATGCAAAACAACAGCGTCTCGTTTCGCAGCCGCACTTTTTCAGCCGCAAATACGATAGCCCGGCACTCGGCACGCTGGTCGCGCTCGTCGGCGTGGCCGCGCTGATTCCCTACCTCGTGCTGCAACTGAAGGGCCTGGGCATCATCGTCGCGACCGCTTCGTATGGCGCGATTTCGTCGACGGCCGCGATCTGGATCGGCGCCGCCGTGGTCACCGTCTATGTGATCGTTTCCGGCGTGCGCGGCTCGGCGTGGAATTCGTGCGTGAAGGATATGCTGATTCTCGCCATCGTGCTGTTCCTCGGCATCTATCTGCCGATGCACTATTACGGCGGCCTCGGCGACATGTTCCGCGCAATCGACGCCGCCCGTCCCGGCTTCCTGACGTTCCCCGCCAAGGGTTCGAGCGTGACCTGGTTCCAGTCCACGGTGCTGCTCACGGCGCTCGGCTTCTTCATGTGGCCGCATACGTTCGGCTCGATTTTCACCGCGAAGGACGAGCGCATTTTCCGTCGCAACGCGATGGTGCTGCCGCTGTATCAGCTCATTCTGCTGTTCGTGTTCTTCGTGGGCTTCGCCGCGACGTTGAAGGTGCCGGGCCTGAAAGGCGGCGACATCGACCTGTCGCTCTTTCGCCTGTCGTTGCAAACGTTCGACCCGTGGTTCGTCGGCGTGATCGGCGCTGCCGGCATTCTGACCGCGCTCGTGCCAGGCTCGATGATTCTCACCTCGGCCTCCACGCTGCTCGCGAACGACGTCTATCGCGGCATGGTGAACCGCAACGCGTCGGACGCCGCCGTGGCGAAGTTCGCGCGCGTCCTCGTGCCGGTCGTCGCGCTGGTGGCGGTCGGCTTCACGCTGCATGGCGGCGAAACGATTGTCGCTCTACTGCTGATGGGTTACAGCTTTGTGACACAGCTCTTTCCGGCGGTGATCTGCAGTCTCTTTCCGCGCAATCGGGCCACGAAACAAGGCGCTTTCTGCGGCATCGTAGCGGGCGTCGCGGTCGTGGCGATCACCACGATGATGCATCTGACCATCGGACAACTGCTGCCGTTCTTGTCCGATTCGCTGAAAGACGTGAACATCGGCTTCGTCGCCCTGGCGGTCAATGTGATCGTGTTCGTGATTGTCAGTGCAATGACGCAAAGAGGACGCGTCGAGCAAACCCACGCTTCCGCGCACTGAAATCCTGCTGCACATGAGTGAAAAAAGCCGTCGCCCGCGCGACGGCTTTTTCATTTCCAGTTGGCAAAAGAGGACGTCAAAACTACACGCGCTTGAAGAAACGGAGAAGCGCAACCACGCGGTCACGCGCACGGCATTCACTCGCAACCCCGGCGAGACACAGGCGACATATAGGCGAGACACAGACAAGAGCCAGGCTAAACCCAGGCAAAACCCAGGCGAAACCCAGCCAAAGCATCGGCGAACGAAACCTGAGGCGCAGGCACACCGTTTGCTGCTTTAATGCCCTGCTCTTCCGCCGCACTGCACAAGTGCACCATGTGTCCTTTGGGGGCCACCTTGCCGCTAAACGTCCTTCTTGTCGCTTCCGAAGCCTTCCCGCTCGCCAAAACGGGCGGCCTCGGCGACATGGTCAGCGCCTACGCCGCCGCCTTGCGCGATGCGGGAGTGGACGTCTCCATTCTGATGCCCGCCTACCCGGCCGCGCTCGAACGCGCCATCGACGTCGTCCCCGTTGCACGCATGACCGGACTTCCCGGCGGCGACGCGCGTCTGCTGCGCGCGCGAATGCCCGATAGCGGCGTCACGGTGCTGCTGCTGCAAATGGATCACCTGTTCGCGCGCGAAGGCTTGTATCGCGACCCGCAAGGACGCGATTACCTCGACAACCTGACGCGCTTCGCCTCGCTCGCTGCGGCGGCCGCGCGCGTCGCTCGCGGCGTTCGCAACGTGAAGCGCCCTGACATCGTGCACGCGCACGACTGGCATGCGGGGCTCACGCCGTTATATATGCGCCTCGCGGGCGTCGGCGCGAAAAGCGTCTTCACGATTCACAACCTCGCGTTTCAGGGCAATCATCCACTGGCGATGGGCGGCTGGATCGGCGTGCCGCCCGAGCTGCTGGCGCCCGCGCTGAGCGACGAACGCAGCATCGAGTTTTATGGTTTGCTCAGCATGATGAAGGCCGGCATCGTGCACGCGGATCGCATTACGACCGTGAGCCAGCGCTATGCGCGCGAGATCGTGACGCCGCACTTCGGGCACGGCATGGAAGGCGTGCTGCTCGCGCAAGGCGCGAAGCTGAGCGGCATCGTCAACGGGATCGAGACTTCCGTGTGGAATCCGGCCACGGATGCGCACATCGCGCGCCCCTATTGCGTCGACGATACCGCCGGCAAGCAGGCGTGCAAGCGCGAATTGCAGCAGGCGTTCGGCCTCGTGCGCGATCCGTTTGCGCCGCTCGTTGCAATCGGCAGCCGTCTCACGGAACAGAAAATGGCGGACGTGGTGGTGCGCGCGCTGCCTGAACTGCTCGAACACTATCCGCGCCTCCAGTTCGCGATTCTCGGGCAAGGCGAGCGCGGCCTCGAACACGCGATGCAGGAACTGGCCGCCGCGTGGCCTGGCCGTGTCGGCGTGCAGATCGGTTATGACGAGCATTGCGCGCATATGCTGCACGCAGGCGCGGACATTTTGCTGCATGGCAGCCGCTTCGAGCCGTGCGGACTGACGCAGCTCTATGCCATGCGTTACGGCACGATTCCGGTAGCGTCGCGCGTGGGCGGCCTCGCTGACACCATCGTGGATTACGCGCCGCATGAGTCGCGCGACGAGGATTGCGCGACCGGCTTCCTGTTCGACGGCGACCAGTCGCATGATGTCGCGCAGGCGTTGGGCCGCGCACTGGCGGCGTTCATGCAGCCCTCGTCGTGGCATGCACTGCAGCGTAATGCGATGAGCCGCGACTCGGGCTGGAAAGCATCGACGTCGAACTATCTGGCGCTGTACGCCGAACTCGTCGATGCACGCCCCGCGCTTGCCGACACGCGCGTTCGCAAAACGCCGGGCCGCTCGAGAACGGCGGTCTCCGCAGAAGCGCAGCGAGTTCGCGGCGACGAAGCGTTCAATCCCGGCGCGGGCGAAATCGTGCTCACTGCGTGATAACGCAATGACGTCTTGACCTGAGATTGAAAACCGCCTGCCGCGTGTTCAGCGCCTGGGCGCGGGCGTGCTCGTGGCGAACGCGTAGCCGTCCTTGCCGCCGCGCTTGACCTGATACATCGCCTCGTCGGCAGCGACGACGAGGCGGCGGCAATCCTGAATGACATCGGGAAAGCTTGCAATGCCGATGCTCGCTCGAACCATGCGCACACCCATCTCTTCGTCGGTACGAACCACGCAATCGATCAGGCGCTGCGCGATTTCGCCCAGTTCCTCCTGCGCGGAAAACTCGCGCACGAGCACGGCGAATTCATCGCCGCCAATCCGCGCGACGACATCGTGTCTGCGCACCGATTGACGAAAGCGCTGCGAGACCGCGACCAGAAACTCGTCGCCGACGCGGTGACCGAGTGAATCGTTGACCTTCTTGAAGCCGTCCAGATCCATGTAGAGCACCGCGAGATTCGGCGGCGTCGCATCCATTTGCGTCTGCGACGCGGCCTCTTCCAGCGCGGCAAAAAGTTTGCGCCGGTTCGCAAGACCGGTCATCGGATCGTGCAGCGCCGCGTGCTCGAATTCGTGCGACTGACCTGCAAGCTGCCGGTTGCGTTTGGCGTACATGCCGAGCGCCGTGATCAGCATGCAGAACAGCAGCGCCGCCACCGCGATCAACATACGCGCGACGTGCGTGATGCGCCTGCGCATGTCGGCGCTATCGAGATCGCGTTGCGTGTGCCAATACGACGACGCGTTGGCGAGCAACGTGTCCATTTCGGCGAACGTGGCATCGGGCAATAAAACAGACGACGGCATATGCGGTGCGTCGGCGGGACTCGCATTCACGAGCGCGGCGAGCGACGCGAGACGCCGCGTCAGCTCGGCGCGCGCCTGCCGATAATCGTCGGTCGAGGCATCGTGCGCGCCCGGCACGTGCTCGTCCCACACGCCGACGCGCGCGCGAGCCGTGTCGGCGCGCTCGACCGCCTCGAGCACGAGACCCGCGTACTCCTGTTTGACCTGATCGGAGAACACGGCCCGGATCTGCATCGCGAGATACAGTACGCCGATCAGCAGGCACAGCACCGACGCCACGGCGACCGTCGCGGGACCGGCCCTCACCCGCCATGCGCTGACGCGCGGGGCATCGGGGCGCAACGCGAAGAGCGGCTCAGGGATGTGAGTAGAGGTCTTGCTGACTTCCGCTGCCATGTTGTCTATAGCTCACGCGTCGAAAGAACGAACCCACCTTTGCGAACAGATTTCCCTTGTGCCGCGCATTCGATGCCGGATTGCGGCGCTCCTGCTGCGCGTATTTCACGTCCCTCGCCGGGCGGCTCGATGCGGCTTGCGGCTCGGGTGTGCCAGCCGCGCGCTGCGCGGCGCGAGGCGCGGCGGCCACGGTGAATGGAGCGGGCGATGCCGGGTCGGCAATCACTTTCTCATTCTCGGCCAGCGCCGCCGAAGCAGGAGCCGTGGCGGCAGCGACAGTAGCGGCGGCGGCCGCAGCAAGCGTGACTTGCCCCGACCATGTCGACGGCTTGCGATCGTCTTCGGTCGCCGAGGCCAGTGCCGGATCAGGAGGCGCAGGAAGACTCAGCAACGGTATGTCGTTCTGAGCGGTCGTGAAAGTACCCGGCCTGCCTGTCGGCAGATTCGCCGTCGGATTGATTGGCGCAGGCGCGGCCGACGACGACGTATTCATCGCCGAGGTCGCGAGCGGCGCCGCCGATATCGCCGCATTCATGTCAGGCACCGCCGCGACCGTGGCGGGTGTCGGCGGCACGAGGTCCGCGGGCGACATCGAAGTGCCGGAGACGCCTGGCGAATTCGCGAGCACCGGCGCCGCGCTGGCCGACGGCATGCGCAACGCCTGCCGCGCGCGTGCAATCGCTTCGGCATACGTCTGCTGGTCGCTGTTGAACCAGACGCCATACGCGACCGTGCCCACCACGCCGAACGCCAACGCGCTCGCCGCGGCTACGCAAATCGCCAGACGTCCGAACCGGGCCGGCGCCGCGCTTGCCTCTTCCATATCACTGCTGTCGAAGCCTGCATCCTCCCAGTCGTTCCGGGCATGAGGCAATTCGGGATCGTTGAACATCGTTGTACGCTCCGCAATTCTTCCGTCTGACGCTCCATCAGGCATGGTCACATAATTTCGCACGGTCGATGCAAACGCTCCTGGAAGAATGTAACGCTCTCATCCGGTAGCGACAATAGAACTCCGCTCCGCTTCAAACGCATGTTGGCCGGAGCGCATTCGAGTCTGCAAGTACTGGTAAAACGTTCAATGTTGCATGCAGTTGCGACACACTCCCGCGCGTGAGCTTGCGCGCGTACATGCGCGCGGCCCCGTTGGCTATAGCATGCAACCGCCATCACGCCACACGACGAGACGAGCGGGCATCTACTATGCAATAAGCGGGCCTGTCCGATACGGCCGATATCGCGTGGCCTCTGCTTCGTTTGAACGAGGTTGCGCTTTGCGCGCCGAAATGGTTGCGTGCGCCACTAAATCGGGAAATATTTCGCGCCGTCCCACGCAGCAGGGAGAGTGAGACTTTCTAAGGAAGGCGGCGGAATCGGACAGGCGCCACTTTCGCGTCGCGGGTTCGGCGCAAGCGGCGCATGTCAATGGCATTTCGGCGGAAATGCGCTATGGCGTAAATGCGACGCGCGCCGCGCTAGCCGGTGCGCGCTACGCACTTATTGAACCGTGATGGTCTCTTTCATGTTCGGATGAATGCCGCAAAACACGTTGTACACACCGGGCTTGTCGAACGTGAACTGATACGTGTCGTTCTGATCGAGCGCCGCCGAGCGAAACATGCCCGCGTCGTTGACGACCGTGTGCGGCTCGCCATCGAGGTTCTTCCACGTCACCGTCGTGCCGGCTTTGACGGTGAGCGCCATCGGCGAAAACATGAAGTTCTTGATGACCACCGCGCCAGGAGTCTGCGCCGAGGCCGACAGCCCGCCTGCGCCCGCGATGATCGCGGCACTGATCAGAAGGCGGGGCAACGCGCGTCGAATGATAGGGCTTTGCATGATTGATCTCCATTCGGTGGAAGCGGCTACGACACCAGCGTCGTGTCGGCGAGCGTGGACTTGAGCGGATGGCGCGCGATCGTAACGCTCGTCACGCCGAGCATTTTCGGCAACTGATCGCTTGCCACGGTCAACGGGCCGGGGCCCGGACCGTCGCCCGCAATCGGCTGCGGATACGCGGTGGAGCGCGCGGTGTGGAACGTGATGTTGCCTTCCACCTTCGAAACGATCTGGTGAATATGGCCGTTCAACACGGTCACCGAGCCGAAGCGCTTCAGATAGCTCATGGCCTCGCCCGCGTCGCCGGTGCCCCATCCCCATGGTTCGTAGATCGTCCACATCGGCATGTGGGCGAATACGACAATCGGCGTGCTGGACGAGCGCACCTTCAGATCGCTTTCGAGCCACTGGAGTTGTTCGTCGCCGAAACTGCCGAGGCCGTTCGCCTTGAAGTGCATCACGTTGACGAGCCCGACAAAGTGCACGCCCTGGTGATCGAAGCTGTAATAGCCCTTGTTATTGGACGCTTTTCCGAATCGGCTGAAGTATTCGGCGCCCGGACCGTCGGTCACGTCGTGTTCGCCGGGCACCGTATGCAACTCCGTGATTTGCAGCCCCGACAGCAATTGCGACGCGAGATCGAACTCGGACGGCTTCGAAAGATGCGTGATGTCGCCGGTGTGAATGGCGAGCGCCGGCTTGACAGGCATGGCGTTGACGAACTCGATGGTCTGCTTCAACGTGCCCGCGACATCGGGATTGGCTTCCTTATTGAAGCCGATATGCGTGTCGCTGATTTGCAGAAAGAGCGGCACGCCCCGCGCCGTGGCCGATTTCGCGTCGGCGGCGAGCGCGAGTTGCACTGGCGTGAGCACGCCGCCCGCAAGAACGAACAGCGTGCCCGCGCCGCCATACGCGAGACATTTCAGCGCGCCGCGGCGTGAAGGATCGAATGAATGAGATGACATGTTGGCCTCACGATAAGGGGCCGCCGACAGCGCGCTGGCTCATCCAGCGCGCTTCGGACCCGGTTCGTGAGGCATGACTGACGAGGCGCGGGTTTTATTCCCGGCGCGCCCCGCCTATCTCCGAAGCCCGGCTACAGCCCGCTGCCGCCCACGGTTCTCAGGCGCTTCCATTGACCTTCCTGCACCTGGAACAGCGTGTACGGCGGCATGATGAGATCGCCATAAGGATCGAACGTAATGTGCCCCGTCACACCCGTGACCGTGACCTTCGAGAGACGCTCGACAATCTTCGCGCGATCCAGCGAATCCGCGTCATGAATGGCCTTGATCATGGCGAGCGCGGCGTCGTAGGCGAACGGCGCAGTGGCCGCGTAGGGCGACAGATCGAGTGGCGGCGCGCGCCCCGCGATCAGATCCGCGACGATACGCCCGCTCATGCCCGCGAGCGTCAAGCCGGTTCGATCCGCGAGCGGACAGTCGCTCGGCGCGATCAATCTGCCTGACGGAAAAGAGTTCGTGCAAGGCTCAGGGAGCTTGCATTCGGCTATGGCTGCATCGACGTGAAGATGTGAGACGGTCAATGCAGAAAAGCCCACGAAACATGGGCTTTTCTGCAACATGCCGCTCATCGCGGCACTCAGGCGTTCGCTTGAAAGCGGCTTAAAAAAGCGGCTTAAAAAAGCGGCTTAAAAGCGATGACGGATGCCGATCGTGCCAACCACTTGCGAACTCGTCGACGAAGCGCTCACGCCGACGATATCGGCGGTAATGCCCGAATTGCCCGTGCTGCCGACATGCTGATAGGCCGCTTCAGCATAGACGTCAGTGCGCTTGGACAACGCGTAGTCGGTTTGCAGCGTGAACTGGTCGTACTTCGGGCTCACGCCGTCAAGACGCGCATCCGTGAACGTGTAGGCACCCGACACCGACACTGCCGGCGTCAGCGCGTAACGGCCGTTCACTTCGTAGTTGGTGAAGCGCGCGCTGCCGCCTGCCAGAGCCAGACCGCTGCTCGCACCCGAGGCCGACGAGCTGATCGCGGTGGCGCCGTTCAGTTGCGTTTGCGTCACGACGAGGCCGACGTTCGCCGGGCCGAATGCATAGCTCAAGCCCGCGCCATAGGTGCGCTGACGCGCCGCCGTGAAGGTGGAGTCGCCGCTCGCGACCGCGCCGCTCGTGTTCGTCGACGAACCGCCGCCGTTGATTTGCAGATAACCCGCAGCAGCCTTCAGGCCGCCGAACGCGTACGACGCGCCGACGCTATACGCGCGGCTGTTGGCGAAGCTGCCCGCTGCATTCGAGAAGCCGTACAGCGCGCCAAACTTGAAGCCGGCGTAATCGACGCTCTGGAACTTCACGGCGTTGTTGATGCGCACCGAGTTGTTCAGGTTGTCGTTGTCATACGGGTGCGACGCGAGTGTGCCGCCGTACTGCGTGCCGTTCAGCGCGAGCGGCCCGAGATAATCCACCACGCTGTCGTACTGGCGGCCGAGCGTGACCGTGCCGAACTGGTCGCTCGCCAGACCGATAAATGCCTGACGGCCAAACTCGCGGCTGTTCTGACCCAGTTTGCCGTTGGACAGATTGAAGCCGTTCTCCAGCACGAAGACTGCCTTCAGGCCGTTGCCGAGGTCTTCCGAGCCGCGCAAGCCCCACCGATTGCCGTTCAGCACGCCGCTCGCCTGCTGGAAGTTGCGGCTGCCGCCCGAATTGCTGGTGTAGGTCAAGCCCGTGTCGATCAGGCCGTACAGCGTGACGGAGCTTTGTGCATGAGCGACGCCGGCGCCGCCGGCAAGAGCGAGCGAGAGGCCCGACAATACGAATTTGTTCATTGAATATCTCCTGAATCCAATAGCGGATGCTATCGAGCGGCGGAGAATAGCGCATAAAGCCAGATTCTATTTTTCAGTGTATTACGGCGTTGTGTTTTAGCGACGTCATCCGATTTTAACTTTCAGTTTATTCCTGACTGACGGTATTACCGTCCGCGCCAGTGAAATGGGGCGCACCCCTCTCGCGATTACGCCCCAAGTGCCTGATTTAAAACGCGCTCGGAAACTCAGGCGAATTCAGAATAGCGGAGCGACCGCTTTGCAACAACGCGAATAGACTATTTTAGTCTTTCACGGAATTTCTATTTGAGTTATTGGTAATAGCCGGTCAGCATTTGAAATCGGTCGAGCCAATTATTGCTTGAACGACAAAGACATTTTGCCTGATTTAAAAGGCGAAGAATTGTTCGCTGCAAGGTGGCGCGAATCGCACCTGCCGCAGACAGAGCCGGCCAACATACTGTATAAAAACACAGTACAATGCCCGGCATGAACCGCTCATTTCCACGCCGGGCCACTCTCGTGTGGCATTGAACCATGGCGTCCCAGCAAGGCCTCTTTGCTCCCGAGCCCGTCACCCTCTTTCGCGACCACGAAGGCGGCATGCGCTACCTGCCCGACGCGATCCCGCACGCCTCGTCGCAGCAATGGTTCGAGCAGGCGTTGTGCAACATCGGCTGGAGCAGTCATCAGCGCATGATGTATGAGCGCGAGGTGGCTGTGCCGCGCCTCATCGCCACTTTTCTGCGCGATGCCGCCGGCTTGCCCGCGCCGCTCGGCGAAGCATTCGAAGCGGTTCGCGCGCTCGTCGGCGCACCGTTTAACCGCGTCGGTCTGAACCTGTATCGCGACGAGCACGACAGCGTGGCGCCCCACAGCGATAAAACCGCGAACCTCGTGCGCGGCGAGCCGATTGCGATCGTGTCGCTCGGCGCCGGGCGCCGCATGACGATCCGCCCGAAAAATGGCCGAGGGTGCGCGGTGCACGTCGACCTCGAACCAGGCAGTTGTCTCGTGATGAGCTACGCATCGCAATTCACGCACGACCACGGCATTCCGAAGCTCGCGCAAAGCGTCGGGCCGCGCATCAGCCTTGCGTTTCGCTGCTACGAGGGCGCGCGGAACTAGCTGCGTCGAACAGGCGCTTGAACGCGCGCGGTCAGTCGGCGTGGATGTTCGGATTTTCCAGAAGCGGCAAAAATTGCCCGGTGCGTCCGTCGAGTGCGAGCATCACCCCGCTTTCGATGTCGAACAGCCAGCCGTGCAGTTGCAGCGTCTTGTTCGCGAGCCCGACCGCGACGGACGGATGTGTGCGGATATTGGCCAGTTGCGCGACGACGTTGTCCTTGACGAGCGCATCCAGGCGTTCCGCCGGCGACCCATACGTGCGCGACGCATTGATCGCCTTCGCGGCATCGGCGTGGCGCAGCCAGCCCGCCACCGCGGGCAAATGGTCGAGATTCGTGTTGGCCGTGATCGCGGTCATCGCGCCGCAATTCGAATGGCCGCATATCACGATGTCGTGCACGCCCAGCACGGCGATTGCGTATTCCACGGTGGCCGACACGCCGCCCGGCTCCGGCCCATACGACGGCACGATATTGCCCGCATTGCGGATCACGAAGAGCGCGCCCGGCTCCGCTTGCGTCAGCAGCTCGGGCACCACGCGGCTATCCGAGCACGTGACAAAAAGCGTGCTCGGACTTTGCGCCGTCGAGAGGCGCTTGAACAAGGCGCTCTGCTGCGGAAACACGTCGCGTTGAAAGCGGATCAAGCCCTCGATGATTTCCTGCACGATGTTCTCCAGATTGACCGACGATGTGCCGCGCGAACTCGTCGCGCGGCGCTGCCGCTGGCCGGCCAGCCCCGGTCGGCCAGCATGAGCGCCGAGCCCGGCGCGGGCCGGACCCGACGGCGGCAATGTCAGGGACTCGTCTTGTCGAAGTCGCGTGTTTCCAGTTCCACCGACTGCCCGCCGTTCTTCGTCAGCACGCGCCTCGTGGCGTTTTCGATCTGCGCGCGATTGGCCTCGAACGTGCCCACGAGGTCGTGAGCCGACGGACCGCCATTGCCGAAATGGTCGTTGAGCGCATCGAGCGATACGCTGCACCAGACGTCCTTTCCATCGACATTGGCTTCGAAGGCGACGCGTGCCGCCGCCACCACTTCACGGCGTCCGGTGAATTCGATCCTCATAATGACCCTCCATGTGTCGAAAGAACCTCGTCATTCGCAAGCGCTGTGCCAGGCGTCGAGCGCCGGGTGGAGCGCCCGCGAGCGGAGATTCCGCGCAAGGTGCATACTCGGTGTCGGCCGCCCTCGGGCGGCCGTGCTGATGCGTCGCGGCGTGCAGGTCAGGCGTCTGGCGGCCGCACGCACCCACTATTCTGATACCAACTCGCTCCCATGTCCCGCACTACGCAATCGTCGCGTCATTTAGTCATTGCCGCCGTCATGGCTTCCATGGCGATGGTCGCCATCGAGGCCACCATCGTTTCCACCGCCATGCCGCAAATCGTCGCTCAGCTCGGCGATCTGCATCTGTATAGCTGGGTCTTTTCGTCGTTCCTGCTCACGCAAACCGCGATGACCGTGGTATTCGGCAAACTCGCCGATCTCTATGGCCGCAAGCCGATCGTGCTGGCGGGCATCGCGATCTTCCTGATCGGCTCGGTGCTGGCGGGCTTCGCGTGGTCGATGCCGGCCATGATCGCCTTCCGCCTGATTCAGGGCATCGGCGCGGGCGCGATCCAGCCTGTCACGCTGACCATCGTCGCGGATCTGTACCCCGCGCGCGAACGCGGCAAGGTGCAGGGTTATCTGGCGAGCGTGTGGGCGATTTCAGCAGTCGTGGGGCCGATGGTCGGCGGCTTCATTATCCGCAACGCGTCGTGGTCATGGATCTTCTGGATGAACGTGCCGATCGGCCTCGCGTCGGCGGCGGGCTTCATTGCATTCCTGCGCGAATCCGAACGTCACGCGCGCCCCTCGATCGACTTCCTGGGCGCGGCGCTCTTCATGGCCGCGATCGCCGCGCTCATGACCGCGCTCACCTACGCGGGCGACAACGACATCGCGCATGCCTCGATGGCGGCGGCTGCGTTCGTCGTGTGCCTGTTGCTGTTCGTGCTCCAGGAGCGCCGCGCCCAAGAGCCGATGATCTCCTTCGCGCTCTGGAGCCGCCGCCCGATTGCCGCGTGCAACGGCGCAACCGTGCTGTCCGGCATGATCCTGATGGGCTCGACCACCTTCCTGCCGATGTACGTGCAAGGCGTGTTGAACCGCTCGCCGGTGATCGCCGGCCTCGCGCTCACGATGATGATGGTCGGCTGGCCGGTCGGCGCCACGCTCGGGGCAAAATCGTTTCACCGTATCGGCTTGCGGCGCATGCTGATCGGCGGCAGTTCGTTCATTCCGCTCGGCGCCGTGCTGCTGCTGTTTCTCGCGCCGGGCGGCTCGCCGCTGGTGGCCGCGCTCGGCTCGCTCGTCATGGGCTTCGGCATGGGCACGTCGAGCGTCAGTTCGCTCATGCTGATCCAGGACATCGTGACGATGGACGAGCGCGGCAGCGCAACGGCGTCGAACCTGTTCTCGCGCAATCTCGGCAGCACGCTCGGCGCCACGCTGTTCGGCGCGGTGCTCAACTTCGGGCTGAGTCACTCGAAAGGCGCGGCTGCGGTCACGTCCGATCAGCTGAAGAATCTGCTGCAAAACCAGGCTGCCAGCCTCGGCAGCAGCGACATGGTTCGCATGGTGCTGCATCAATCGCTGCACCTGACTTTCGTGTCGATCTTCGCGATTGCGATTTTCGTCGTCGCGCTATTGACGCTCGTGCCGTCCATCACCCTTGGCGCGGACAAAAAGATGCCGCTCGAAGCGCTCGCGCCGCTGGAAGACTGATCCGCCCTGCGATCAGGCCGCCGCAAGCAACGCGAGCGCGTCGAATCGCGCGCGTTGCGCCTCAGGCTTTCGCGTACAGCGTGGAGTCCGCGAAGCCTTCGGCGGCGAGCACCTGTCCGACCAGAATCAACGCGGTGCGCTCGATCTGCGTCGATTGCACCTTGTCGAGAATATCGTCGAGTGTGCCGGTGATTTTCTCCTCGTCGGGCCAGCTCGCGCGATAGATCACCGCGACCGGACACGCGCCGCCGTAATGCGGCCGCAATTCGTCGACGATGCGCGCGAGGTGCCGCACGCCGAGATGAATCGCCATCGTCGCGCGATGCCGCGCCAGATCGGCGAGCTGTTCGCCTTCGGGCATGGTCGTCCTGGCCGCGTAGCGCGTGAGAATCAGCGTCTGCGAGACGGCGGGCAGCGTGAGTTCGCAGCCGAGCGCCGCCGCGCAGGCCGCCGTTGCGGTCACGCCCGGCACGATTTCATAGGGAATGCCGAGTTCGCGCAACCGGCGAATCTGTTCGCCAATCGCGCCGTACAACGACGGGTCGCCAGAATGCACGCGCGCCACGTCCTGACCCTTGTCGTGCGCGCTCTTCAGCAACGCGACGATCCGATCGAGATCCAGTTCGGCCGTATTGACGACCTGCCGCGCCGAATGACCTTCGAGCACCGCGGCCGGCACGAGCGAACCCGCGTACAGAATCACCGGGCAATTGCGCACGAGACGCTGCCCTTTCACCGTGATCAGTTCCGGGTCGCCAGGACCCGCGCCGATAAAAAACACCGTCATTCAAGACTCCCTATTCAAGCCGACGATTCAAGCCGACGATTCAAGTCGATCGTTCAGCGCGTCGAACAGACCGGCCACGCTATCGAATTCGCGATCCGCTGCGGGCAGTGGCGGCCGACGCAGCATCACAACAGGCAAACCGCGTTCACGCGCGACGTCGAGTTTCGCTTCGGTCGCGCTGCCGCCGCTATTTTTGCTGACCACGACGTCGAAGCCTTGCAGCGCGAACAGCGCGCGTTCGCCTTCGAGCGTGAACGGGCCGCGCGCCGCGAGGATGCGGGCGCGCGGCGTATCCGCGTGAGACTCGAGACAGCGCACGAACCAGAATTGATGCGCGGGAATCTCGTCGAGATGCGCGAGCGGTTCGCGTCCGAGTGTGAAAAGCGGCCGCCTGAACGGCGCGAGCCCGTCCGCGAGTTCGCGCCAATTGCCGACCATGCGCCAGTCGTCGCCGGCTTGCGGCTGCCACGCGGCACGGCGCAGCGCCCAGCACGGCACGCGCGCCGCACCGCTCGCGTGCACGGCGTTGGCGCTGATTTGCGCAGCGTACGGATGCGTCGCGTCGATCACGAGACCGATGCCTTCGTCTTCGATAAAGCGCGCCATGCCCTCGCTGCCGCCGAATCCGCCCACGCGCACCGCGCAGGGCAAATCGTCCGGCACCTTGCCGAGTCCCGCGAGACTGTACACGTCATGAGGCGCGAGTCGCCGCGCGATCTTCAATGCGTCGCCGGTGCCGCCGAGCAACAGAACACGCGTCATCGGGCCACTCCGATCAGATTGCCTTGACGATCGATCGCGAACATTTCCACATTCACCTGCGGCGGCACGATCTCGCGCGCCACGGCGAGCGCGTGTTCGCACACGATATCGCCGAGCGGCACCTGCTGCGCATGCGCCAGCGCGACGGCCTGCTGGCTCGTGTTGGCCGCGCGAATCGCGCTTTGCAGCGCGTCGCTTGCGCCGCGTTTTGCGGCCCACGTGGCGAGCTGTTCGAGATCGATGCTCGAATTGCGGCTATGCAGATCGAGATGGCCCGCCGCGAGCTTGCTCAGCTTGCCAAAGCCGCCGCACACGCTCAGGCGCTCCACGGGCGCGCGCTTCATATGCTTGAGCACCGCGCCCACGAAGTCGCCCATTTCGATCAGCGCAATGTCGGGCAAGCCGTAGTGCGCGCGCATCGCGTCTTCGCTCGCGTTGCCGGTGCACGCGGCGAGATGCGCGTAGCCGTTCGCGCGCGCGACGTCGATCCCTTGATGGATCGACGCGATATACGCCGAGCACGAAAACGGCCGCACGATGCCGGTCGTGCCCAATATCGACAGGCCGCCGAGAATGCCGAGCCGCGGGTTCATCGTCTTGAGCGCGAGCGCTTCGCCGTCTTCCACGCCGATCGTCACTTCAAAGCCGCCGCCATACGCGTGCTCGGCCGCGAGTTCCGCGAGATGCTCGCGCATCATCTGGCGCGGCACCGGATTGATCGCCGGTTCGCCGACCGCGAGCGTGAGTCCCGCGCGCGTCACCGTGCCCACGCCCGGCCCCGCGCGAAACACCACGCCCGCCTCCGCGACGAGCCGCACGCGCGCGAACACGACCGCGCCGTGCGTGACGTCGGGATCGTCGCCGGCGTCCTTGATCGTGCCCGCTTCGGCTCCATCGTCGCTCAGGCGGCAGAACACGAGCGGCATCGGCACATGCTGGCCCTTCGGCAACACGATTTCGGCGACGTCGCTCACGACACCGGCGAGCAGCAGACGCGCCGCCGCCAGCGACGTCGCCGTCGCGCAACTGCCCGTCGTATAGCCGCTGCGCAGCGGCGCGGGTTGTTCGGGAGTTTCGTCACGCATCGCGGTCAGGCGGATGAACCGGCGGGTGGGCCGCTGACCACGCTCTGGCCGGCGGCACGCTTCACCACGTCGAGCAAGGTGATCGGCAGCGCCTGACGCCACGTATCGAAGCCGCCGAGCGGTTGCGCGTCGGCCAGCGCAATGCGCGTGAGCGCGCCGCCGTGACGCTCGCGCCATGCGGCCAGCGCGGCCTCGCCTTGCAACGTGACCGCGTTGGCCACCAGCCGTCCGCCTTCGCGCAGGTTCGCCCAGCACGCTTCGAGCACGCCCGCCGCCGTCACCCCGCCGCCGATAAACACCGCGTCCGGCGCGGGCAGTCCTTCGAGCGCCTGCGGCGCGCGTCCCGCGACGAGTTGCAGGCCGGGCACGCCCAACGCATCGCGATTGTGTTCGATGAAGCGCTGGCGCTCCGCATGCCCTTCGATGGCGATCGCACGGCAGCCCGGATGCGCGCGCATCCATTCGATGCCGATCGAGCCGCTGCCCGCGCCCACGTCCCACAGCAATTCACCGGGCGTCGGCGCGAGGCGCGCGAGCGTGATCGCGCGGACATCGCGCTTGGTCAACTGGCCGTCGTGCCGGAACGCGTCGTCGGGCAAGCCGCAGGTAAGCGGCAGACGCGGCGCGCCTTCGGTTGCGCGGCAGTCGAGTGCGATCAGATTGAGCGCGGCGGCCTCGCCCGCGGACCATTGATCCGCGCGGCCGTCGATGCGCCGCTCGCGGTCGCCGCCGAGATGTTCGAGCACGGTCATGCGCGTGGCGCCGAAGCCGCGCGCGTTCAGCAAGCCGGCCAGCGCGGCGGGCGTGCGGCCGTCCGCGCTCAGCACGAACACGCGTGCGCCGTCGTGCAGGGACGCGTTCAGCGCAGCCAGAGGCCGGCCGACCAGCGAGACCGTCGCGACGTCCTGGAGCGGCCAGCCGAGCCGCGCGGCCGCAAGCGACAAGGACGACGGCGCGGGCAGCACGCGCAATTCGTCGGCGGGCAACTGCCGCGCGAGCGTCGCACCCACGCCGAACAGCATCGGATCGCCGCTCGCGAGCACGCAAACGGACCCGCCACGCTCGGCGAGCAAGGGCGCGAGATCGAACGGACGCGGCCACGCGGCGCGGCGCGCGGCGAGGCGCGCGGGCAGCATCGACAGATGCCGCTCGCCGCCGTAAATCACCGACGCGTCAAGCAACGCGCGCCGCGCGGACCGTCCCAAACCGGCATAGCCGTCATCGCCTATGCCCACCACGGTCAGCCATGCCGGCATGCATCCATCCTCGTTCTGTATCTTCAAATCATGCGCTGTGCCACGCCGGTCAAAGCGTCCAGCCTCGTTGTGCTATTCGAAAAAAGGCATAATACAGCCGCCGGTGCCCTTCGGGGCCTAACAGGGAACACAGCGGAGAATACGGTGCCGCTGCGGCTGCCCCCGCAACTGTATGCAGCGAGTCCGCCTGCGCAACGCGCCACTGGTTCATCCGGGAAGGCAGCGGCGGACGACGACCTGTGAGCCAGGAGACCTGCCGGCCAGACTGTTCGTGCCAGCCAACATCGGGCGGGGTGTACCGATGCCGCAGCCATGCCGCTTGACGCATGCTCGGGCCGTCGCGCGACGCTAACCGCGGTGTCCGTCTTGAATCCAGCTTCGCCCACCACTGTTTTGCCCGACGCGGCTTGTGCGCCGCGGCCCTCGGCGTGCCCGGGGCTCGTGCGGATCGTCGCCGCGCGCGACGGCGGCATCTGCCGGATCAAGCTGCCGGGCGGCGCGTTGAGCGCGGCTCAGGCCGAGGCGATGGCAGACGCGAGCGAGCGCCATGCGAGCGGCGTCATCGAGTTGACGAATCGCGCGAACGTGCAGGTGCGCGGCGTGCGCGGCGGCCATGAAGCCGGGTTGATCGCCGCGTTGACCGATGCCGGGCTCGGGCCGTTGCACGATGCCGGCGCCGCCGCTCCCTACACGCAACAAGCGCAACACGCGCAACAAGCGCAACATGCCGACGACGTCCGCAACGTGATGATCAGCCCCCTCGCGGGCCGCGATCCGTTTGCGCTATTCGACACCCGGCCGCTTAGCGCCGCACTGCTCGCGATGCTGCAACGCGACGCGCGTTTCGCGGCGCTGTCGCCGAAATTCGCGCTGCTCGTGGATGGCGGCGAGCGGCTCGCGCGGCTCGATCATCCGCATGATGTGTGGCTCGCGGCGTCGCACGATGCCTCGGGCGACGTGCGCTTTGTGTTCGGTCTCGCAGGTTGTCCGCCGCCCGCCACCGCGCCGGCGCAAACGGATGCGACCGTGCAAAACGGCAGCGGCGCACTGGCCTCGGTATCGCCCGCGCAAGTCCCGGCGCTGGTTCGCGCGCTGCTGCACGCGTTCCTCGACCTTGCCGCCGCCGATGCCACGCGCATGCGTCATCTGCTCGCCGCACATTGCGCCGATGCGATCCTGCGGCACGCACAAGCCCATGTCGATTTCCCCTTGACGCGCGACGCAGCGCTCGTCAACTGGCGCCGCAACACGCCCGCCGATGCCGCGTTGCGCCTCGGCGCGCACGCTCAACGTAGCGCGGGCACGTGGCATGTGGGCGGCCAGCCGCCGCTCGGCCGTCTCGATGCCAACACGCTGCGCGGCCTCGCCGCCATCGCGCGGCAACATGGCGGCGGCGCGCTGCGCATCACGCCATGGCAAAGCGTGCTGCTGCCGGACATCGCGTCGCACGCGGTGCCCGTCGTGCTTGCCGCGCTACGCGAGCGCGGTTTCGCGTGCGATCCCGCCGACGCGCTCGCGCGGCTCATCGCGTGCACGGGTTCGAGCGGCTGCGCGAAGAGTCTCGCCGACACCAAGGCCGACGCGCTCAAACTCGCAACGTATCTGCCGCCGAACCTCGACGTGCACCTGAGCGGTTGCCCGCGCTCGTGCGCCGCCGCGCATTGCGCGCCCTTCACGCTGCTCGCGGTCGCGCCAGGCCGCTACGACCTTTATCGACGCGACGGCACGCCAGGCTTCGGCCCATGCGTCGCGCGCCAACTGACGATCGAACAGGCCGCCGACACGCTCGCGCGCCTCGCCCGGAGTAACACCGATGCTTGATTACATTCGCGACGCTCAGGAGATCTATCGCCAATCCTTCGCGACGATCCGCGCCGAAGCCGACCTCTCGCGCATGCCCGCCGACCTCGAAAAGCTCGCGGTGCGCGTGATCCACGCATGCGGAATGGTCGACGTGATCGACGATCTCGCGTTTTCCGCCCACGCGGGCGCGGCGGGCCGCGCGGCGCTCGCGCAAGGCGCGCCGATTCTCTGCGATGCCGGCATGGTCGCGCAAGGCATCACCCGCGCGCGGCTGCCCGCGAACAACGAGGTGATCTGCACGCTCGCTCACGCCGACGTGCCCGCGCTCGCCCGCGAACTCGGCAACACGCGCTCGGCCGCCGCGCTCGAATTGTGGCGCCCGCATCTGGCGGGCAGCGTCGTCGTGATCGGCAACGCGCCGACGGCGCTCTTTCATCTGCTCGACATGCTCGATGCCGGTGCGCCGAAGCCCGCGCTGATTCTCGGCTTCCCGGTCGGCTTTGTCGGCGCGGCGGAGTCGAAAGCCATGCTGGCGCAGGACAGCCGCGGCGTGTCTTATGTGGTCGTCCACGGGCGGCGCGGCGGCAGCGCGATGGCCGCGGCCGCGATCAATGCGCTCGCGACGGAGGTCGAATGATGGCGCAGCAATCACGCACGGGACGTCTTTTCGGACTCGGCGTCGGACCTGGCGACCCGGAACTCATCACGCTGAAGGCGCTACGTCTGCTGAAGGCGGCGCCGGTGGTCGCGTACTTCGTCGCGAAGGGCAAGAAGGGTAACGCGTTCAGCATCGTCGAGGCGCATTTGCACGACGCGCAGCAGCACTTGCCGCTCGTCTATCCCGTCACGACCGAAGCGCTGGAGCCGCCGCTTTCGTATGAAGCGATCATCGCGGACTTCTACGACACGGCGGCTGCGATAGTCGGCACGCATCTCGATGCGGGCCGCGACGTCGCCGTGATCTGCGAAGGCGATCCGTTTTTCTATGGCTCGTACATGTATCTGCATGACCGGCTCGCCGCGCGCTACGAGAGCGAAGTCGTGCCCGGCGTCTGTTCGATGCTCGGCGGCGCGGCCGTGCTCGGCGCGCCGCTCGTGTATCGCAACCAGAGCCTTTCGGTGCTGTCGGGCGTATTGCCCGAAGACGAATTGCGCCGCCGTCTCGCGGATGCCGACGCCGCCGTCGTGATGAAACTCGGCCGCAATTTCGACAAGGTGCGGCGCGTGCTCGGCGAACTCGGTCTCGCCCGGCGCGCGCTGTATGTCGAGCGCGCGACGATGGCCAATCAGCGCATCGTGCCGCTCGCCGACGTCGATCCGATGGCGTCGCCGTATTTTTCGCTGCTCGTCGTGCCGGGGGAAAAATGGCAAGGATGAGGCCGCCCGCCATCGTGATCCTCGGCGCTGGCGCGCTCGACACCGCGCGGCGTATCCAGTCGCTGTATGCCGGTTCGCAGGTGCATGCATTGCAAGGCCGCGCTCAGGCCGATGTCGCGTATGGCGAACTCGGCGCGCATCTGCGTGACCTGTACGCGCGCGGCGCCCCGATTGTCGCGTTGTGCGCGGCGGGCATCGTGATCCGCTCTATCGCGGCTTTGCTCGCGGACAAAGGCGTCGAGCCGCCGGTGCTCGCCGTCGCCGAAGACGGCAGCGCGGTCGTGCCGCTGCTCGGCGGCCTCGCGGGCGTCAACGTGATGGCGCGCGAGATGGCCGCCGCGCTTGCCGTCGCGCCGGCGATCACCACGAGCGGCGAGTTGCGTTTCGGCACCTGCGTGCTCAATCCGCCCGACGGTTACGCGCTCGCGGATATCGGACAGGGCAAGCGCTTCGTGTCGGATCTGCTGGCGGGCGAAAGCACGCGCATCGAAGGCGACGCGCCTTGGCTCGACGACGCGCCCTTGCCGCGCTCCGCTTGCGCGCGGCTCGCGATTCGCGTGACGCCGCGCGCGTGGGACGGCCGCCAGGACGAACTGGTGATTCATCCACGCTGTGTGGTCGTCGCGGTGACGTGCGCGAACGCGGATGCAGCGACCGAAACCGCCGCGCAACTCGCGGCGCGTGTGCGCGGCGTGCTCGACGCGCACGGTCTTGCCTCGCTTTCGCTCGCGGCGTTGCTCGCATCGTCCGCACAGATGACAAACGCGGTGCTGGCCGAAGCCGCGTCGGCGCTGAATGTACCGCTGCGCTTTGCGGACGGCGAGGACGGCGAGGACGGCGCGAACTCGCCCGCGAGTCTCCTGCATGCCGCGCTGCGTATTCCCTTCGAAACCGTGCACGACGATCCGCAAGAGCGCATCGCGCTCGCGCTGTCGCCCTTGGCCCTCGACCCCGGCACGATAGGCCGCGCGCGCGGCAAGCTGACGGTGATCGGTCTCGGCCCTGGTAATGCCGGATTGATGGTGCCCGCCGCCCGCGCCGCGCTTGCCGAAGCCACCGACATTCTCGGCTACGAAACCTACGTGAAGATGGCCGGCCCGTTGCGCGCCGCTCAGCGCGTGCACGGCACCGACAATCGCGAGGAAATGCAGCGCGCGCGGCATGCATTCGAACTCGCGAGCGCGGGACGTTCGGTGGTGATGGTGTCGTCGGGCGATCCGGGCGTGTTCGCGATGGCCGCCGCCGTGCTCGAAGCGCTCGATACAACGGCAGACGCTGCGGAAAACGCCGCATGGTCCGCGGTCGAACTCAGCATCGTGCCGGGCGTGTCGGCGGCCATGGCGACCGCCGCGCAAGCCGGCGCGCCGCTCGGCCACGACTTCTGCATGCTGTCGCTGTCGGACAATCTGAAGCCGTGGGCCATCATCGAAAAACGCTTGCACCATGCCGCGCAAGCCGATCTCGTCATGGCCTTCTATAACCCGATTTCGCGCGCGCGTCCGTGGCAACTGGACAAAGCGCTGGACATCGTGCGCGAATACCGCGCGGCGCAGACGCCCGTGGTGCTCGGGCGCGACATCGGCAGACCGGGCGGCACGCTGCGCACGGTCATGCTGGGCGAACTGCGCCCGGCCGATGTCGACATGCGCACGATGGTGATCGTGGGTTCATCGACCACGCGCTGCTTCAGCAAAGGCACGCAATGGGTCTACACGCCGCGCTGGTACGCGTGACGCGCGCGCCGCTTCGCAACACAGCGGCTAAGCCGCCGCCTTGATGTCGTCGATGGCGCGCTGCCTCACGCCCAGGTCGTCCCACAACTCCGGATGACAGGTGAACACGAGAATCTGATGCCGCGTGGCGGCGTCGATCAACGCGCGCTTGATCGCGTCGCGACGCGCCGCGTCGGTATGCACGGCGGCGTCGTCGAGCATGAGCAACGTGGGCCGGCCCGAGGCCTTCAACAGATCCGCGTACGCGAGCCGCGTGAGAATGCCAAGCTGCTCGCGCGTGCCGAAACTCAATGCATCGAGCGTGTCGGCGCGGCCATGGCGATCGAGCGTCGCGGGACTCAGGTCGTCGCCGAGTGCGATGGTGGACTGCGGAAAGATCCGCTTCAGATAATGGCCGAGGCGCTCGGTCAACGGCGCGCGCAGTTGCGCGAGCGCCGCGTCGCGTTCGTCGACGAGCACCTCGTCGAGCAGACTCAATGCACCCGCGCGCAAGCTCAGTTCATCCTGACGACGCGTGGCCTGTTCGACTTGCGCGTCGAGTGTCGCGAGACGCTCGCCTAGCCCGGACGCGCCGACCGTCTCCAGTTGACTCCTCAATTGCGTGATGCGCATCTTGCGCTCGCGCTGCTCCTCGCGCGCGAGTTCTGCCGAGGCGCGATAACGCGTGGCCTCGGCGGCCGGATCGTCGAGACGCGCGGCTTCGAGTTCGCGCGCGCGCCCTTCGCGCTGCTTTGTCAGCGCCTCGACCTGCACGCGCTGCTCGACGAGCTTGGCCTGCCATTGCGCGCGGTTGCGGCAAAACGCGGCGTCGTTCAATTGCGCGTCCTTGCGCTGTACCTGAAGCGCGAGCGATTCGGCTGTCGCCATGCCGGTCGAGCGCTTTTCCGCTGCTTCGTTCAGCATCTTGCGGGCGCTTTCCAATGCGTCGCGCGCGATCTCGGCGCTGCGGCGCGCTTCGTCGAGCGGCAGCGCCTCGGACACGTCTGGCAAACTCGCGAGCCGTTCGTTCGCGCTCTGCAAACGCGCGGCGGCGGAGGCGAGCGCGGCGCGCAACGCGTCGATGCCTTGCGGCGCATGCGCGTCGCGCACCTTCGCGTGGCTTTTCTGCTGCGCGATGAGCGCCTTCCACTGTTCGTGCCGAAGCTCGCCTTCACCGAGCGATGTCACGCCGAGCATCTGCAACAACCGCGCATGCTGCGCTTCCAGCGACGCAAGCTCGGACAAGCGCGCGGACAGATCGGACACGCCCGGAATCACGCGCAGTTCGCCGAGTTCGCCAAGCCCGATCGACTTCTCTTCGTCCAGACGCAGCACGCCCTCGCCGCTGATCACCGCGTCGCCCACGGTGATCGCGCCGTTCAGCCTATATTCGATGCGCGTCATTGCCGCTTCGGTGCGCGCGCGCAGCACGGTCAGTTCGGCATCGAGCGAGGCAAGCCGCTTCAGCTTCGTCTCGTCGATTTCCAACGAAGCCGCCGCGCGCGCGGCTTCGAGCAGCGCCTCGTTCGCCTCGCTCGCGGCACTGATCGCCGCTTCGAGCCGTTCGAGTTCCGCGCGATAGAGGCCGATCTGGCTGCGCAAATCCGCCGCGCTCACCGCTGCGTTCGCGAGTTCGAGCGCGCGGTTCGCATCGGCGAAAGCCTGCTCGAATTGCGTGACGCGGCTCGCCGCCTGCGCATGTTCCGTGTCCGCCGCCGCGAGATTCGCGCGCGCCGCATCGAGTTGCTGACGCTCGCGCGCGACGGCGCTCTCGAGATCCACCGCCGCCTGTTCCTGCTGCACCGAGAGCGCCAGTTGCGCCTCATTCACTTCTAGCGCTTGCGCGAGGCCCTCGACGCTGCGTTCGAGTTCCGCGGCGGCGTCGGCACGCTGTTGCGCGAGCGCGGCTTTCTGCGCGTGCAGTTCCCAAGGGCGCTTGCGTTCGGTGTCGTCGAACGCTTCCTGCTGCGTGGCGAGCCGCGCAATGTTTTCTTCGAACTGCTCGCGCTGGCGGTTCAGCTCGTCGCGTTCGACAATCCATGCCGCGAGCGCGCTCTCGGCCTGCGCGAGCGGCCCGGTGGATTTCTGCGTGCGCGCGGTGAGCAGTTGACGAAGCTCGCGTTGCACGGCGGCGATCAGCGCATCTTCGCCGGCCGATTCGCGGCTGCCCGACAGTTGCGACAACGCATCGCGCAGATATTGCGCCGCGTGGCCGGTCGAGTCGCGCATGTCCTGCGTGCCGCCCTGCTGCACCCACAGCAAACCGGGCACACCCGCGTTTTCCGCCTTCAAGGGCCCGCGCGCGGCGCGCGAAAAACCGAGCAAGGCGGCGAGCTTGTCTTCCGCCTCGTCCTCGCCGAAAACGGCCTGGCCGATCTTCAGCTCGCAGCGTTGACGCGTGACGAACTGCTTGGACAGCCGGCAAGCGGCGCCGTCCAGATCGAAACTGACTTCCACCGAAGGCTGTCCGCTCGCCCTGCCCCAAGGCAGCAGATCTTTCAGATGCGAGGCCTTATAGCGTTCGAGAAACACGGCGCGCACGGCTTCGGCAATCGTGCTCTTGCCCGCTTCGTTAGGGCCCACGAAGAGATTGAGTCCGGGCTGCAAGTCGTCGATCACGAGCCGCCCGGTGAACTGCTTGAATTCCTGAATCGCGATGCTTTGAAGCTTCATGCGGACCTCGCCTCACGCGGCAGTTCACGTTGAAAACGCGCGAGCAACAACAATGCTTGCGCTGCGCGCCTGACCTGTTGCGGGTCGGACTGCGGGTCCTCCTGCATGTCGCGCAAACGCGTGACGACCTTCGCCAGATAGCCGCTCTGCGCGCCGAGTTCGGCGAGGTCTTCCGCGGTGGGCAACACGTGCAGGCCGCTCAGATCGACGCGCAACGCGCGCACGCGCGCGCGGGTTTCTTCCACCGCGACGTGCAGCGCCTCGGCGTCGGTCAACGCGGCCGTGCCGGTGACGGCGAGGCGCAGCACGTCGTTCGCGCCCAGGCTGGCGAGCCTTGTTTTCAGCGCGTCGATATCGGTCGGCACGGAAATGCTTTCATCCCAGCGATGCCATTGATACTGGCCGACGCGCACCGCCTCCACGACGGCTCGCGCGCCCGGCTCGCCGAGCGTGACGTCGAGCATGAAGCCGGGATCGTTCGCGCGAAAGCGGTCCTGCTCATGCGTGCCCGCATACCACGTGCGATCGTCGACACGAAAGTGGCCGTGCCAGTCGCCGAGCGCGAGATAGTCGAGACGCGCGCTCGCGGCACGCGTGGGCGCAATCGGATTCGACGAGTCGATGCCTTCCTGCAGGATGCCGCTCACGCTGCCATGCGCGAGGCCCACGCGGTGATAGCCTTGCGGCGTTTCCGCGGTGTCGAAGAAGCCGGTGGTGTCGTCGTAAGTGATGCGTTGCGTGAGCGGCGCGCACAGCAGCGCGCAGCGGCAGGCATCGAGCAGCACGACGCCCGTTTCGAGCACGAGGCGCACGTTCGGCGGCACGCAGTTCAAACGCTGTGCGCGAGTCCACACGCTTTCCACGAGCGCGGCGTCGTGATTGCCGGGTAACATGATCCACGGCCCCGTGAAGGCCTGCAGTGCGGCGAACAGGCGGCGGATCACCGTGTCGGAGACGGTCTGCAAATCGAACACGTCGCCGGCCACGAGCACGGCGTCGACCTTGCGCGCGGCGGCTTCTTCCGCGATACGGCGCACGGTGTCGAAGCGCGCCTGCGCGAGATGCGCCGCCTCGTCCGGCTCGAACTGGCCGAACTGCGTGCCGATCTGCCAGTCCGCGGTGTGCAGAAACCTGATCACTGTGCCTCCATTCCGTTCAATTGCATGGCCGCGCGACGCCCTTCGCTGCCCTTCGCTGGATGTGCCGCCGCGATTCAACCCCGGATGTTACCGCGCCGGCGCTTCAAAAAGAGCAGCTTGCGCGGCGTGCATGACCCGCGACGGCGGCGGCGATGGCGGCGACGCCATGCAGCGCGCGGCGCTACACTCGCGTTTCCAGACCCGGGCTCCCTCGCCGATGAATAAAGCACTCGAACTGAAGAAGGCCAAGCGCACGCCGTTGCTGCTCCTCGCGGCCGCGGCCTGCGTCTTTGTCGTGACCGCGTGGATGCCGCGCGGCTTCTGGATCGACGGCATCAAGGCCGTGGCCGAAGCCGCGATGGTGGGCGCGCTCGCGGACTGGTTCGCGGTCGCCGCGCTGTTCAGGCGCGTGCCGATTCCGCTCGTCTCGGCGCACACGGCGATCATTCCGAAGAACAAGCACAAGATCGCTGACAACCTCGCGGTATTCGTGCAGGACAAGTTTCTCGACGTGCCGTCGCTCGTCGGTCTGATCAAGAAGCATGATCCCGCGTCGAGCATCACGCGCTGGCTCACGGAGCCGGCCAACACCGCGCGCCTCGGCGATTACGTGGTGAAGCTGACGAGCGGCGTGCTCGATCTGACCGACGACGTGCGCATTCAGGTCTTCATCAAGGACGCCTTGCGCGACGTGCTCGCGAAGGTGGACCTGTCGCAATCGATGGGCGCGATTATCGACACGCTCACGAGGGACGGCCGCCATCAGGAGCTGCTCGACGCCGGCATCGAACAGTTCGTGGCGCTGCTCGGCGAGCCGCAGGCGCGCGAGTTTATCGCGGAACGTATCGTCGATTGGGTGAAGAGCGAGTATCCGAAAATGGAAAAGATCCTGCCCTCCGCGTGGCTCGGCGAAAAAGGCGCCGAGGCCATTGCGAGCGCGGTGAACCGCATGCTCGAACAGATCGGCGAAAACCCGACGCACGAGCTTCGCCAGAAATTCGACGACGCGACGCACAAGCTGATCGTCAAGCTGAAGACTGATCCCGCGTTCCTGCAAAAAGGCGAGGAACTGAAGCGCTATCTCGTGGAAGGCGAGGCGCTCGCCTCGTATGTGAAGGACATGTGGGGCGAATTGCGCGCGTGGCTCAAACGCGATCTGCACAGCAGCGACTCGGCCTTGCATGCGCGCGTGGTGCTGGCCGGCCAATGGGTGGGCCGCGAACTGGCGAACGACGCGGCGCTGCGCCAGTCGCTCAACGACCACCTCGAAGACGCGGCGCGCGGCATGGCGCCCGAGTTCGCGCAATTCCTCACACGGCATATCAGCGATACCGTGAAGAACTGGGACGCGCATGACATGTCGCGGCAGATCGAGTTGAACATCGGCCGCGATCTGCAGTACATCCGCATCAATGGAACCGTGGTGGGCGGTTTTATCGGCCTGCTGTTGTACGCCAGTTCGGTGCTGTTCGACTTGCTGCGCGTGCACATCGGCTGAGCGGCGGGCAGCGGCGGCGAGCGGCGAGGACCGACGAGAACTGGCGGCGCGCGGCGCAAAACGCCTACAATCCGGGCATATGATTTGCTCGGGCGCAAGAGCCACACGCCGCCGCACGCCGCCGCACGCCGCCGCATGCATCGCGCGCGGATGGAGCAACAAGCGCAAGCAAGCGCGCCCACTCAATCGGATAGTGTGCTCATGAAGATATCCTTACCGCCGCCAGGACGGCCGAACCGCGTGTATCCGCCAGGCACGCCGAGCCTGCACGGGCTTGCGTCGGTGATCACCGGCGTCGTGGTGGTCAGCGCACTCTACTTCGGCCGCGCGGTGCTCATTCCGATCACGCTGTCGGTGATGCTCAGTTTTCTGCTCGCGCCGCTCGTGCAGATGTTGCGGCGTTTGCACATGGGGCAGTTGCCGTCCATCTTCATCGCCGTGCTGTTCGCGCTCGCCACGCTGCTTGCCGTCGGCATGCTGATCGGCGCGCAGCTCGTGCAACTGGCCGGCGATTTGCCGCAGTATCAGTTCGCCATCGAGCAGAAGATCGAGACGGTGCAGGAAAAAACCGTGGGCCGCGCCGATTCGCTGATGAGCCGCGCCGCCGCCACGCTGCAACGCGTCGCGCCGTCGAAGCCGCCGCCGCCGCGTCCCACGGGGCGCGCGGCGCGCAATGCGCCGGCGGTGCCCACGCCCGTGGAAGTGCACGAGCCGTCGCCCACGCCGATGCAGCTCGCGAAACGCGCGTTGTCGCCGGCCATCGCGCCGATCGAGACCACCTTCATCGTGCTGGTGGTGACGATTTTCATCCTGTTGCAACGCGAGGATTTGCGCGATCGTCTGATCAGTCTCTTCGGCTCGGGCGACCTGCATCGCACGACGACCGCGATCAACGACGCCGCCGTGCGCCTGAGCCGCTATTTCGTCGCGCAACTCGGCGTGAATCTGAGCGCGGGCGGCGTGATCGCGGTCGGCCTCGCGATCATCGGCGTGCCGGGCGCGTTGCTGTTCGGCGTGATCGCGGCGCTGTTGCGCTTCGTGCCGTATATCGGCATCTGGATCGCGGCGATTCTCGCGGTGTTTCTCGCGGCCGCCATCCAGCCTCAATGGACGATGGCGGTGTACACGCTGGTCCTGTTCATCGTCGTGGATGTGGTGGCCGGGCAGATCGCCGAGCCGCTGTTGTATGGGCATCGCTCGGGGCTCTCGCCGCTCGCCGTGGTCGTCGCGGCGATTTTCTGGAGCTGGCTGTGGGGGCCGATCGGCCTCGTGCTGTCCACGCCGCTCACGCTGTGCGTCGTGACGCTCGGACGCTACGCGGATCGCCTGAACTTCCTCACGGTGCTGCTCGGCGACCAGCCGGCGCTCACGCCCGCGCAGAACTTCTATCAGCGGCTTCTCGCCGACGATCCGCATGAAGCGATCGTGCAGGCCGAGCGTCTGTTGCGCGAGATGACGCTGATCGACTACTACGACAACGTCGCGCTCGAAGGACTCAAGCTCGCGCGCAACGACGCGACGCGCGGCGTGCTGATGCCCGAACAGTTGGCGCGGGTGAATGAGGCGCTGGTGGACATCGTCGAAAATCTGGAGATCGCGGAAGGTCTGCCGGAGCGCCCGACTCGCGCCGAACCCGCCGACCCGCCCACCGTGCTGCACTCTTTTATGCCTTCCGATCTTTCGGAGCGGCACGACATGCACAAGCAAGGGCAGCCGTCGGCGAGCGGCGACACGCAAAAGACCGCCGTGCTGTGCGTGCCGGGACGCGGCGCATTCGACGAAGTCACGACGGCCATCGCCGTGCAATTGCTCGGCCGCCAGGGCTTCGCGCCGATCATGGCGACGCACTCCGGCTACCGCACCGCACGGGCCGACGAGCCGAGCTACAAGAGCGCGCCGGTCATCTGCATCGTCACGCTCGACGCGCCCGATTCGCCGCCATATCTGCGCAATATGCTGCGGCGCACGCGCGAATGGCGGCCGCGCGCGGCGCTGGTGGTCGGCGTTGGCGGCACTGCGGAAAGCGCACATGAAACAGGCGTGGGCGCGACCGCCGCTTCGCATTCGGCGCCCACTTTCCGCGCCATGATCGAGGAATGTCAAGTGGCCGCGACCGCGCTGCATACGCGCGCACATTCGCACATCACCGGCGCGGCCGACTGACTCGTCGCGCGCCTGTTCCCGAAATGAGGACAGGCGCGCGCACTCTCCCGCATACTTCGCTCAACGCCGCAGTGAAGACTCAGGAGACACGCATGACCCGCAGCTTTACCTCCTATCCGTTCGTTCCGCGTCACCATGAGGGCATCGTGCCGCCGCTTTCCGGCGGATGCGATCCCGTGCGGCGGCCCGTGGCGATTGTCGGCGGCGGCCCCGTCGGCATGACGCTCGCGCTGGCGCTCGCCCGGCAAGGCGTGCGCTCGGTGCTGATCGAAGCGGACGACACCGTATGCACCGGCAGCCGCGCGATCTGCATTTCGCGGCGCAGCCTGGAAATACTGAAGCGGCTCGGCGCCGTGCAAGGCTTCCTGCAAAAAGGACTGCCGTGGACCGGCGGACGCAGCTTCTATCGCGACACCGAGGTGTTCCGCTTTTCGATGCATCATGACGTGGAGCAGTCGTTGCCGCCCATGATCAACATTGCGCAATATCAGATCGAACAGTTGTTGCTCGACGAACTGGAGCGGCACGCGGAGCTGATCGAGATTCGCTGGCAAACGCGCGTGACCGGCATTGAGCAGACCGACGCCTCGAATCCCTCGCGCGGCGCGACACTCGCGCTGCGCACCGGCGACACGCCGTGGCACATGCAGGCCGACTGGGTCGTCGCGTGCGACGGCGGGCGCAGCACGATCCGCGAAGCGCTCGGCCTCAAGCTAACCGGCGCCACGTATGAGGGCCGCTATGTGATCGTCGATATCGAACTGCACAGCGAGCGCCCAACCGAGCGGCTCGCGTATTTCGATCCGCCGTCCAATCCGGGCTCGACGGTACTCGTGCACAAGCAGCCGGACAACGTGTGGCGCATCGACTACCAGCTTCGCGACGACGAAGACCCCGACGCCGCCATCGCCCCTGAAAACGTGATGCCGCGCGTGCAAAGCGTGCTCGACGCGATGGGCGAAACGGGCGACTGGTCGCCGATCTGGATCACCGTCTACAAAGCCAATGCGTTGACGCTCGAACGCTATCGCCACGGTTCGGTGCTGTTCGCCGGCGACGCCGCGCATCTCGTGCCGATCTTCGGCGTGCGCGGCGCCAACTCGGGCATCGACGACGCCGACAATCTCGGCTGGAAACTGGGCTGCGTGGTGAACGGCATCGCGTCGCCCGATCTGCTCGACAGCTACAGCGACGAGCGCGTGCTCGCCGCGCGCGAGAACCTGAGCTATGGCATGAAGAGCACGGAATTCATGGCGCCACCTACCTTCGCATTCGACCTGATGAGAAAGGCCGTGCTCGGACTCGCGGAGCATCATGCCGCCGTGCGGCCGCTGATCAATCCACGGCAAACGCATCCGATCGCTTACGTGCAATCGCCGCTCAATCGCGTGGCCGCCGACGTCGCGGGCACATTCATTCGCGGCCCCGCGCCGGGCAGCGTGTTGCCGGAATGCCGGCTCAAGCGACTTCATGAGAACGAGTCGCTGGATATTCACGTGACCGATCTACTCGGCCCGTGCTTCACCGCGCTGCGTTTTTGCGCGGACGCCTCGCACGATGCCGCGTGGCAGCGCATGCAAGCCGGTCTGACGAGCCGGGGCATTCCGTTCAACGCGGTCACCGTGTTAAACGCAAACAGCACGGCGCGCGAAGGCGTTGCCGTGTGCGATCACGCCGGCCGTCTGCATCACATGCTCGACGCGACATCGGGCACGGTCTATCTGATCCGTCCCGACGGACATGTGCTCGCGCGCTGGCGAGAAGGCAGCATGGCGGCCATCCAGTCCGCGCTGGAAGCAGCATTGAATATCGACAGCTGGGAGAACACGTGATGACCGACAGCGATCTCGACCGCGTTTATACGACGCTTTGTCAAACGCTCACCGCCGAGGGCGAAGCCGACGCGCCTTTGTATCTGGCGCGCCTCGCGCTGCTTTGCCTGACTGAACTCGACGACGCGCAACGCGCGGTGTCTCTGATCGAAGCGGCGCGCCTGCCTTCGCCGGCTGCGGTGACGACCAGCGTGACGGCCGGCGTGACAGCCGAGTAATTCGAAACGAGCCCTGCAAACAGGCCTTTTTCTGTTCTATGACTCACTGCGCCCGATACAAACCCAACGTGCTCGCATGCAAACGCGCGAGCGCGAGCAGCGCGTCCGTGTAGGGCGTCTGCACGCCGGTGAGCTGGCCAAGCTCACGCACCGCGCTCACGAGCGCATCGAGTTCGACAGCCTTGCGCGCCTCCACGTCCTGCAGCATCGACGTTTTCATCGCGCCGAGTTTGAGCGTGACCGCGTGCCGGTCATCGGGATGCTGGTCGATTGGAATGCCGAAGCGCGCACCGATCTCCTTCGCTTCGAGCATGATGCTCGTGACGAAGTTGCGCGCCAGCTCGTCGTTGAGAATGCGGTCGGTGGTCGCGCCGGTGATCGCGCTGATGGGGTTCATCGTCATGTTGCCCCACAGTTTGAACCAGACGTCGCGCTGAATCTGCTCGGACATCGACGCATTGAAGCCGGCCGCCACGAGCGCTTCGGTCAGCGCCTTCACGCGTTCGCTCGAGCGCCCCGCGGCCTCGCCGACAATCAGCCCATTGCCCTGATGATGCCGGATTACCCCCGGCGCCTCGACGAGACAGCTTGCGTGCACCACGCAGCCCACCGTTTGCGCAGTCGGAATGGCGGCCGCGATGGCGCCGTCGGGATCGACCGACTTGAGCCGCTTGCCCGCGAAATCGCCGCCGAGTCCGTCGCAGAACCACCAGGGCACGCCGTTCATCGCCGTCAACACCGTGGAATCGGGCCCAAGCAACGGCGCGATATGCGCGGCCACCGACGCCATGGCCGGACCTTTGACCGCCACCACCACGAGATCCTGCACGCCGAGTTGCGCCGGGTCTTCAGCGGCTTTCACGCGGACCGTATGCGCGCGGCCGCCTTCGACCAGTCGCAAACCGTGCTCGCGCAACGCCGCGAGCGTCGCGCCGCGCGCCACCACCGCCACTTCGTGGCCCGCTTGCGCGAGCTTCACGCCCATCCATCCGCCAATGGCGCCTGCGCCGTAAATCACTGCCTTCATCGTCTCAGTCCTTGTAACTCGCGTCGATACGTTCGACGCGCCGCACGAGCGCGTCGAACACGTCCTGCCCCGCGCCGTGACGCGGATCGAATTGCAGCGAGTCGCGCGAGCAGCGGATCGCCACTTCTTCCGGCACCGGCCGCGCCCGGCCCATCGGCAACGTCGCCATCTGGATTTCGCATGCGCGGTTGAGCGTCCATAAAATCGCGAAAGTTTGCGGCAGCGTGCGGCCCCATGCAAGGAGGCCGTGATTGCGCAAAATCACCGCCTGCCGGTCGCCAATATGCTCGACGAGACGCGGCCCTTCTTCCGCATGCACGGTGATGCCTTCGAAGTCGTGATACGCGATGCGGTCGTGCAACTGCGCGCTGTAAAAGTTGGTCTGCTGCAAGCCGTCTTCCAGGCAGGCCACCGCGACACCCGCCGTGGTATGCGTGTGCATCACGCAATGCGCGCCCGGCAATCCTTCATGAATCGCTGCGTGCACAACGAAACCGGCGGGATTCACCGGGTACGGCGAGCGATCTAGCACGCGCCCTTGCGCGTCGATCTTCACCAGGTTGCTCGCCGTCACTTCGCTGTAGTGCAAGCCGAACGGATTGATCAGAAACTGACGCTCGTCGCCGCTCACACTCGCGGGCACGCGCAGCGTGATGTGGTTGTAGATCATCTCGGTCCAGCCGAGCATGTCGAAGATGCGATAACACGCGGCCAGTTGAACGCGCGCCTGCCATTCGTCGGGATGCATGTCCGCTGTTGCCGGTGCGCTCGTTGGCTGCCTATCAAGTGTTGTCATCGACGTCTCCATGGTGATCGGTTGGCGGCGCGCGCGCGCCCGGCTGTCGCGCTCAGGCGTGCGCGACCACGGCTGCGATCGACGCCGCCACGTAGTCCGCGTTGCGCGCATTCAGCCCCGCCACGCACATGCGGCCCGAGCGGAGCACGTACACCGCGTGTTCGTCGCGCAGGCGCTCGACCTGGTTCTCGCTCAAGCCGGTGTAGGTGAACATGCCGCGTTGCGCGACGTAACGTGCGCGCATCACTTCGCCGACGCGGCCTGCCAGTCCCGCGTGAATCGTGCCGCGCATCGCGAGAATGCGCTCGCGCATGGTGGCCAGTTCCGCTTCCCACGAAGCGCGCAACGACGCGTCCGACAGCACGTTGGCAACAAGCCGCGCGCCATGCGTGGGCGGATTGCTGTAGTTCGCGCGCACCGCGGACATCAACTGGCCGAGCACGCGGCTCGCTTCGTCGGCGTCTTTGCACACGACGCTCAGCGCGCCGCAACGCTCGCCGTACAGCGAAAAATTCTTCGAGAACGAATTGGCTGCGATCAGCGGAATGTCCGCATCGGCGAGCAGACGCACGCAAGCGGCGTCTTCTTCGAGACCCGCGCCGAAGCCCTGATAAGCCATATCGACAAACGCGATCAGCTTGCGACGCTGCAATACCGGCACGAGTTCGGCCCATTGCTCGGGACTCAGATCGACGCCGGTCGGATTGTGGCAGCACGCATGCAGCAGCACGACGCTGCGCGCCGGCAAGCGCCCGATGGTTTCGATCATATCGGCGAAACGCAGGCCGCCGCTCGCTTCGTCGTAATACGGATAAGTGTTGACGGTAAGACCCGCGCCCTCGAATACGACGCGGTGATTCTCCCAACTCGGGTCGCTGATCCAGATTTGCGAAGCGGGGAAATAGCGCCGCAGAAAATCGGCGCCGACCTTCAGCGCGCCCGAGCCGCCGATGGTCTGCAAGGTCGCGACGCGGCCCGCCGCGCGCACTGCGCTATTCGCGCCGAACACGAGCGCCTGCGCGGTTTCGCGGTAGAGCGGCAAGCCCGCCATCGGCAGATAGGAACGCGGGCCGATGGCTTCGAGCAGCGCGGATTCGGCGCGGCGCACCGCGTCCATGACGGGGAGCTTGCCGGCGTCGTCGAAATAGATGCCGATGCTCAAGTTGACTTTATTCGGGCGCGGATCGACCTGAAAATCTTCGTTCAGGCTGAGAATCGGATCGCCCGGATAGGCGGGAATATGTTCAAACATGGCATTTCCTTGAATGGAGCCCTGACGTCGTGCCGACGTTGCGTCTGCGTTATGCCGCTCGCCGGGCGAGACTCAAAGTCTAAGCGCGTTTGTGTGTCCGCGTCGATTGGGAGAAGTGTCGACGAATGGAGCGTCATGCACAATCAACGGATTTTTCACGATTCGTAAGTTTTACTTTAGAATCGGCACATGCCACTGACCCGCGTCACCTTTCGCCAATACGAAGCGTTCCTCGCCATTGCCGATCTGCACAGCATCGGCGCGGCAGCGGAGCGGCTCGGGCTCACTTCGTCCGCGGTCAGCCAATTGCTCGCCGAGTTCGAAACGGAGCTGGGTTTTCGCCTCTTCGACCGAACCACGCGGCGCGTGAATCTGTCGAGCGCGGGGCAGGATTTTCTGGCGTCGGCGGAATCCGTGTTGCGCCATGTGCGCGCCGCCTCCCAATCCGCGGACGATATCCGCAACCGCGCAGCCGGCATCGTCCGGATCGGCGCGCCACTCGTGCTGGCGTCAACGGCGTTGCCCGCGGCCATCGCCGGTTACGCGCGCGACAAACCGAAGGTGGTCGTGCGGATTGTCGACACGGTGGTCGAGCAACTGGTGGAGCGCGTCGAAAGCGCGGACGTGGACCTTGCAATTGGACCCGACCGGCAAAGCGGCGCTCGCGTGCACCGCGATCTCGCATTCGCGAGTCCGTGGGTCATGTGGTGCGCTGCTTCGCATCCACTCAGCGTGAGGCGGCGTGTGCAGTGGCAACATCTGCGCGAAGTGCCGATTATCGCGACCGGCCGCGATCATGAGCGCGCGGTCGCGCAGATGCTGGCGAATCTTCCCGTCGAGGCGCGCATCGTTCCCGTGGACGTGGTCGACAATGTCACCACTGCTTTCGGCATTGCTTCACAGGGCCTCGCCGTGACGCTCGCGCCGGCTTACGTGGCGCCGCTGGCGCGCACGTTCGGGCTGGTCATGAAGCGCATTGTCGATCCGGAAACGATTCGCGAGGTGTGCGTGTATCGCTCGACTGAACGCGCGCTGTCGCCGCCCGCGGACGGCTTTGCGGATTTCATCGTGCCGTGGCTAAAACGCTGGGATCGGGAAACCCAAGCTGATGCACGCGGAAAGCGTGGTTGAAAACAGCGCGGCCAAAAACAGCGTGGTTGAAAAGGCATGGATAAAGTCGCGCCTGAAAGCACGGCTTAATGATGCTTTTTCAGCAACATTCCGCCAGCACGCATGGCGCGCTGAGCGGGCAGTCGTGGCAAGCCGCCGCCCTATCTCCCGGAAAACGATCCGCGCTGCAGCGTCACCATTCTCGGCAACTCGATGGTGAACGCGGTGCCGTCCGTTTCGTCGGATTTAACGCTCACATGGCCGCCATGCATCCGCGCGATTTCCTGCACGATATGCAAGCCGAGCCCGAGCCCTTCGCGCGAGCGCGCGCCGCTGCTGTTCGGCCCGAACGCCTTGAACAGATGCGGAAACACTTCCGGCGGAATCACGCCGGGATTGGCCACCTTCAGGCGCACGAAATCGGCGGCTTGGCCATCCAGCTCGACGCTCACGTCGCCGCCCGTCGCGCCGTGATGCAGCGCGTTGCTTACGAGATTCGACACCGCTTGCCAGACGAGGTCCGTATCCCACGCGCCCGCCGTATTGCCATGGCTCGCAAACACAATGCGCTTACCGTTCTCGCGCGAAGCGAACTCGTCGATCACCGATCTGCACAGCGTCGCCAACTCGATCGAGCGAGGTTGTAGCGGCAGACGTCCGCCTTGCAGCCGGGCGAGATTGAGCAGTTGATCGACCATACGCGCCATGCGCAGCGAACTGTTTTTCACGCGCGCGGCGACCGTCGTGGACTGAGGATCGGCGGCGGTGCGCATCAGATATTCCGCGGACGCCAGCACGGCGCCCAGCGGCGTGCGCAAATCGTGGCTGAGCACGGCCATCAGCATCTCGTTCGCTTCGAGCATCTGACGCGTGGTCACGAGTTGCGCGGCCAGTTGGCGCTTCTGCTGTTCGAGCTGAACGAACACGTCTACCTTCGATTGCAGAATGCGCGGATCGAACGGCTTGTAGAGGAAATCCACCGCGCCGGCTTCGTAGCCGCGAAACGTGCGCGACGCATCCTGCGCGGTCGCGGTGAGAAAGATGATCGGCACATGCGAGGTGCGAGGGCTGCCGCGCATCAGCGCCGCCAGCTCGAAACCGTTCATGCCGGGCATGTTGACGTCGAGAATCGCCAGCGCCACTTCGTGCTTGAGCAGCAGATCGAGCGCGGCAGTGCCCGAGTCGGCCACCAGCACGGCGACGTCGGGCCGCGTCAGCAAGGCCTTGAGCGCGGTGATGTTGTGAGCGATGTCGTCGACAATCAGAATGTTCACGGGTGAGTTCGACATGGCATCGGATCAGAGAATGGCCGGCCATGCTGCAAGCCGCCGGGCCATGGTTTTGGGAGAATAGATGTAATCGGCCGCGCCGCGTTCGATTGCGGTGCGCGGCATATCCGGCGAAGACGCGGTGCCGGGTTCCTGCACCCAGGTGATGCCGCCGAGCGCGCGCACGCACTGCAAACCTTGCGCGCCGTCGTCGTTCGCGCCGGACAGCAGCAGTGCCAGCAGACGCTCGCGATACACCGTCGCCGCGGACTCGAACAACACGTCGATGGAAGGCCTTGAAAAACGCACGGCCGCATCGGTTGAAAGCGCAACGGTCCGGTCCACTTCCACCAGCATGTGATAGCCAGGCGGCGCGACATGCACGCGCCCCGGCATGATCTCTTCGCCCGCGTCGGGTTCGATCACGGGCAACGCGCAGCGATGCGCCAACGCGTGCACGAGGTAGCTCGGCGGCTCGGGCGGAAGATGCATGACGATCATCACGGCCGGCGCAAAGCGTGCGGGCAACGCGGCGAGCAGCAGATTGAGAACTTCCATGCCGCCCGCCGAGCCGCCAATCACCACCAGTTCGCAGGCGTGCGCGTCCCGCGAATCCTGCTCGACGTCGGCGGCTGGCTGCATGGTTGGGTGTGGGATCACGGTCGTATTAGCGCTTCTGATAGATACGCTCGCCAGGACGGAATTCGTCGAAGGCTTCGTAATGACGGGAAAAACGCAAACTTTCCTTGCTGCCGAGGCCAAGAAAGCCGCGCCGCACCAGCGCGCTTTCAAATAGTCCCAGCGCGCGATCCTGCAAACCGCGATCGAAATAGATCAGCACGTTGCGGCACGACACGAGATGCGCTTCGAGAAAGACTTCGTCGGTGGAGAGACTGTGGTCGGCGAACACCACGCGGCCTTTGAGGGAGCCTGCAAAGCGCGCGCCGCCATAGGCAGCATGATAGTAGTCCGACAATGAACGCGTACCGCCGGCTGCCAGATAGTTCTGCGTAAAGCCCTGAATGCGCTCCAGCGCGTAAATGCCCGCTTCGGCGCGCGCCAGCGCGTCAGGGCTGATGTCGGTGGCGTAAAAAAGCGTGCGTTCGGTCAAGCCTTCTTCGTCAAAAAGAATTTTTAGCGACCACAGTTCCTCGCCGGTGCAGCAACCCGCCACCCAGACCTTGATGGACGGATACGTGCGCAGCCGCGGCAACACGTGCTCGCGCAGCGCCAGAAAATAGGCAGGATCACGAAACATATCGCTGACCTGCACGGTCAGATACTGAAACAGCCGCGAAAACTGGTCGCCGTCCCGCATGATGCGGTCCTGCAATTGCGAGAGCGTGTTCAGCCCGAATTCGTCGAGTGCCTGTGAGAGCCGCCGGCGCAGCGAAGACATCGCGTAGTGGCGGAAATCGTGCTGATATTTGAGGTACACGGCCTCCAGCAGCAATTTCAACTCGATGTCGAAATCGCTCATGCGTTGCCGCGTATCGAGTTCGGACTGGCTCATTGCGTTTCCCGTGTCGCGATCTTCGCGTTAGCGCTGGCGCAGCCAGACGCGGCACAGCGCAACCAGCTTGTCGACGTCGATGGGCTTTGACACGTAGTCGTCCGCACCCGCTTCGAGGCAACGCGCGCGATCGTTCGCCATGGCCTTCGCTGTCAACGCGATAATCGGCAAATGCGCGAAACGCGGATTGCGCCGGATTTCACCCATCGCGGTCAGGCCGTCCATCTCCGGCATCATGATGTCCATCAGAATGAGGTGCACGTCGGGTCCGTTTTCCAGCGCTTCGAGCGCTTCGCGGCCATTGCGCGCGATGTGCAGTTTCGCGCCGAGCGGCTCGAGCACGTGCGAAAGCGCGAAGATATTGCGCACGTCGTCTTCGGCGAGCAGGATCGTGCGGCCCTCGAACGCATTATCGCGCTGCCGCACGGTACGCAGCATGCGCTGCTGTTCGGGCGCGAGCGACGACTCCACGCTGTGCAGAAACAGCGTGACTTCGTCGAGCAGACGCTCGGGCGACTTCGCGCCCTTGATGATGATCGATTTCGAATAGCGGCGCAGACGGTGCTCTTCCTCGTCGGACAGCATGCGGCCCGTGTAGACGATCACCGGCAGCGCGGCATGCCTGGAATTGGCCGCGAGGCGCTCAAGAAGATCGTAGCCGGTGCCGTCGGGCAGCGCGAGGTCCGTCACCACGCAATCGAACGAGATGCTGTCCAGGTAGTTCAGCGCCTCGGCCAACGTTGCGACTGCAACGATCTCGGTGTTTTCGCTTTGCAGCAGCGCGCGAATGCTTTCGCGCATCGGCGCGTCGTCTTCGATCACCAGGACGCGTTTAAGGCGCTGTTGCAGGCGTGCTTCGAGGCGGCGAATCGCGGCTTCCATCGTGGAGCGCGCGGTCGGCTTCAGCGTGTAGCCGATCGCGCCCAGGTGCAGCGCCTTGTCGGCGTGATCGGTCGCGGAGACGATGTGAATCGGAATGTGGCGCGTGAGCGGATCGTTCTTCAACCACTCCAGCACGGTGAGCCCCGAGCGGTCCGGCAAGCCGACATCGAGCAGCACCGCGGCCGGACGCATGTCGCGCACGAGCGCGAGCCCGCTTGCCGCACTGCTTGCATGCACGAAATCGAAGTCGAGTTCGTGCACGAGGTCGCGCAGAATTTCGGCGAACGCGAGATCGTCTTCAACCGCAACGATGAGACGCCCGGCGCGCGTGCGATTGTCGCGGTCATCGGCAATGGATGCGAAGGTGCTTTCCTGCGCGCCTTCTTGTGCGCCTTCCCGTGCATTGGCCGCTGGTTCATGACCTGTTTGCGCGGCGCGTGTGGCATACCCCGCATTGCCGGCCGTTCCCGTGATCAGACCGTTGGCGGGCGTGATAACTCCCGGCGCGGCGCCGCTCCATGGCGTGCGTTCGACCAGCGCGTCACCCGTCGCGCCGGTCGTAACGGCCTCGCCCCATTGCGTCTGCGCGCGCTCCTCCGCCATCTCGCTCGCGGCTGCGCTCTCGTTGCTCGCCGCCAACATGGCGCGTGCATCGAGCGGCAGCCACAGCGTGAATACGCTGCCCTTGCCGACTTCGCTCGCAACCGTGATGCGACCGCCGAGCAGGCGCGCGAACTCACGCGAAATGGACAAGCCGAGGCCGCTGCCGCCGTACTGACGGCTCGTCGATCCGTCGGCTTGCTGGAACGCCTCGAAGATCATGTCGAGCTTGTCTGCCGCGATGCCGATGCCGGAGTCGCGCACGTCGATACGCAACATGTCGTCGTCTGCCGGCGCGATCGAGAGCGCGACTTCGCCGTGTTTGGTGAACTTCAGCGCGTTCGACAGCAGATTGCGCAGAATCTGCGTGACGCGCTGCCCGTCGCTGATCAGCGTCTCCGGCGCGCCCGGCGAGCGGTCGAACACCAGGCTCAGATGCTTCGCGTTGGCCAGCGGCTTGAACGTTTCCTCCAGTGACTGCAGCGTGGCTTCGAGCGATACCGTTTCGAGTTCGACCGTCACCTGCCCCGCCTCGACCTTCGACAGATCGAGAATGTCGTTGATCAGGACCAGCAAATCGCTATTGGACGCGTGAATGGTTTCCGCGTAGCGCACCTGCTCTTCGTTCAGATTGCCGGTGCGGTTCTGTTGCAGCAGCTTCGCGAGAATCAGCGAACTGTTCAGCGGCGTGCGCAGTTCATGCGACATGTTGGCGAGAAACTCGGACTTGTAGCGGCTCGACTGTTCGAGACGCTCGGCGTTGGCCGCCAGATCCTGTTGCGCGCGCAACAGATCGGCTTTCTGCCGTTCGAGACGCTGCGCATATTCTTCGAGTTGGACGTTGGTCTGTTCGAGTGCGGTCTGTTGCGCTTCGAGCCGCGTTTGCGAATCGAGCAGCGCACGGCCACGCTCTTCGAGCCCTTCGTTCGAGACGCGCAACTCTTCCTGCTGCACCTGTAGCTCTTCGTTCAGTTGCTGCGTTTCGATCAACGCATCCTGCAAGCGCTCGCGATACAGCGCCGCTTCGACGAAATCGCCCATGCTGTTGCCGACGAGGTCCATCAACTCTTCGTCGCGCGGCGCCAGTTCGCGGAAAAAGCCGAGTTCGACAACGCCGTTGATTTCGCCTTCGCTCTGGATCGGCGAGATCAGCAGGCTTTTCGGCGTGCCCTTGCCGGTCGCGGACTCCACTTGCATGTAATTGTCCGGCACGTCGCGCATCACGAGCGCGCGGCGCGAAAGCGCGGCCTGGCCGACCAGCGTGTCGGCATCGCCGAGATCGCGCGCGGTGACCTGCTCGCTATCGCGGCTGAAACCGTAGGTCGCGATGCGGCGCAATGTGCCGTGCCGCTTGTCGCGCACGTAAAGTGCGCCGACGGCCGCGCTCATGTATTGCGCGAGGGCGTCGAGCATCGCGCGGCCGACGAGTTGCGGCGTGGCCTGACCCACCACTTTCTCGGCGAGCATGCGTTGCCCGGAACGCAGCCACACCTGCTTTTCCAGCACTTCCGTCTGTTCTGCCTGGCGGTGCAACACCTTGTCGTAAGTGCCCGCGAGGCTCAGCAATTCGCGGCGGCCCAGCCACGCGAGCAGACTGTTCACGCCGACGCTGAAGAGCAGGAACACCGTGACCAGCACCGACGTGACACGGCGCGACGCCGCGGTGCGTTCCTCGCGCAGGCGCAATTCGACGTCGAGAAAATCGTTGAACTCTTTTCGGGTCTCGTCGAATTCCGTCTTGCCGCGCCCGCTTGCCACGACGCTCGCGACCTCCTGCAAGCGACGGCGCGCGTCGATCATGCTTTCGGCGTAGCCGCTCCAGCGCTGCTGGATTGCCGCGATGCGCTTGAGCCGCTCGACTTGCAGCGGATCGTCGGCGACGAGCCGCTGTAGTTCGTTCAGGTTCGCCTTGAATTGCGGGCCGCCGTTTTCATACGGCCCGAGAAAGCTCTCGTCGCCGGTGAGAAGAAAACCGCGCATGGACGATTCGCGATCGACCGCGAGACGCAGCATTTCGTTCGCTTTGCCCACCACGCGCTCCGAATGCTCGGCCCAACTGGTGGTGGAAACCAGGTACGCGATCAGCCCGACGAACACGCCTATCGTGATCAGGCCGACCAATAAAGGCAACGCGATATTGCGGCGAATGATGCCGCGAAAATGGTGTTCGTCGACAGCCTGGGAACCGGTCATTTTTTCTATATCGAGCAAAGCGGATTGTTGCAATCCGGCATATTTTTCAGGGTATCCGTGTGGTTTTCGATGTTGCGACACGACGGTGCCAATCATACAGGACGAGCGTTCTCTTTCGGCTCCCACATGGGCGTTGCGCCTTGCTGCATAAGACTTCGAGCCGCACGCAACTTTGCCGCGCCAGGCAGTGTCAACCCTGTGGACTCAATCATGCGGCGAAGCCATCTTCGCGCTCCCATTCACACCACCGGGTTCTCTCTTTCCGCCGATGACTCATCCCACCTTCGCCGCTTCGTTCCGTCTCCGGCTGCGTAGCGCGCTCGTTGCCGCCTTCCTGTTGCAGACGTCGCTCAGCGGGGCCGCATGGGCTGGCGGCACGACGCCCTGGCAAGGCGGCATCACGCGCGTGGCGGTGCATGTCGAACCACCCGCGCAGGCTTCGCCGGTGGTGCCCGTGCCGCCTTCGGAGCAATACGCCGGGTTGTATCGCGACGTGCAGCTCGCTCATCTCTTTCCGGACAGCAAGACCTTCGCGGACATGGTGCCGCTCTTTGCGCCGGAGCAGATCGCCTCGGCGTACGCAGCGGCGAAGCAGCAGCCGGGCTTCAATCTCGGCGACTTCGTGAAGCGCAACTTCACGCTGCCCACGCGCGCGGCAAAGACCTATGTCTCCGATCCGAATCAGGATGTGACCGGCCATATCGATACGCTCTGGAACGTGCTGCGCCGCGAACCCGATACGACGGCAAGCCCGTGGTCGTCGCTGCTGCCGCTGCCCGATGCGTACATCGTGCCGGGCGACCGCTTCGACGAGATCTACTACTGGGACTCGTACTTCATCATGCTCGGTCTGGAGGCGAGCGGACATCATGCGTGGGTGGTCGACGAACTGAAGAACTTCGCCACGCTGATCAACCGCTATGGCCACATTCCGAACGGCAACCGCACGTACTACCTGAGCCGCTCGCAGCCGCCCTTTTTCGCGCAAATGGTGCGGCTCGTGGCGGAAAAAGACGGCGACGCGGTCTATGCGCGCTACCTGCCCGAGTTGCAGCGCGAATACGCCTACTGGATGAACGGCAGCGACGGCCTGCCCGCGGGTCATGCCAGCCGCCATGTGGTGCGTCTCGCGGACGGCACGCTGCTCAACCGCTATTGGGACGAACGCGCGGCGCCGCGCGACGAGTCGTATCGCGAAGACGTCGCCACTTCGCAGCAAACGCCGCAACGCAATGCCGACGATTTGTGGCGCAATTTGCGCGCGGGCGGCGAAACCGGCTGGGATTTCAGCTCGCGCTGGTTCGCCGACGGCAAGACGCTGGCCACGGTCGATGTCACGTCGCTTGCGCCCGTCGATCTGAATTGCCTGCTCGTCGATCTCGAACGCACGCTTGCGAAGGCCTATCGCATACGCGGCGACGTCACGCATGCCGAGAACATGGAGCAGCGCGCGAACACGCGCGCCGATACGATTCGACGCGTGCTGTGGGACCCGCAACTGCAAGCGTTCGGCGACTACGACTTCGTGCATCGCACGCTCACGCACCGGCTCACCGCTGCGACGGTTTATCCGCTCTACACGGGCGTCGCGAACCGGCAGCAGGCCAAGGCCGTCGCGGCCACGATCCAGCGCGAACTGCTGCGGCCCGGCGGGCTCGCCACCACGCGCGTCAACAGCGGCCAGCAATGGGACGCGCCGAACGGCTGGGCGCCGTTGCAATACCTCGCGGTGGTCGGCTTGCGCCGCTATAGCGAACCGGCGCTCGCGCAAGCCATCGCGACGCGCTGGATCAGAACCAATGTCTCGTACTATCAGCACACCGGCAAACTCGTGGAGAAATACGACGTGGACGCCGCGTCGCCCGGCGTGGCCGCGGGCGGCGGCGAGTATCCGTTGCAGGACGGATTCGGCTGGACCAACGGCGTGTTGCGCACGTTGCTCCAGCTTTATCCGCAAACGGTGAAGGCTTCGCGTCCGAGCGACATCCCGGCCGGTCCCGCGGGCGTGTCCGCAGCGGCCGCGTCCGCCGCCGCTGCGCCGAAGAACACGCACCGGTTGCAGGGCCCGCGCGTGAATCAGTAACCGCAGCGGTTGCGCATCGGGTGAAACGTATCAGAAGCGATAGTTGATCGACACGTCCGCGACGCCATTTGCCCTGCTGCGTGTCACCGGGCTACTGCCCGCACTGCCGACGAGTTGCTCGAACGCGCCGTCGGCGGTAGCGAACCAGTGCTTGTCGATCAGATATATCGCGCTGATGCCGAAGCCCACCGACTTGAAGCCCGCGCTCGCGTGGTACTGCCGGTATTGCGAATGCGCGGCCTGGTTCTGATTCACGCCGAACCAGCTATTCATATAGGTCGAATCCGCGAGCGTCACGTTGGGTCCGGCGAACCAGAAGAATTTTTTCGAGCTGCCCGGCATCGGCATATACGCGCCGAAGTCGCCCGTCCATCCGTTCGAGCCGCCGAAATAGCGGCGCACGTCGGCGCGCAAGACGAGTGGAAAGTCTTTCGACACGACGTATTCGCCGGCCAGCTTCAAACCTGGGGCGGGGTTGATGTTGCCGAGGCCGTTTAATTCCTGCGGATCGTCGTGACCACGACGCCCGAGGTCATACACTGCCGAGAGACTCGCGCGCCAGTTCCGGCCTTGCGCGAAGTTGACCCCGAGGCCTTCGCCGCTCGACAGGAAGAACAGGTCCTTGTAGCGCACGTCGATGCTCGGACCCGCCATCACGTGATACTGGTCGGAGCCCTCGTAGCGCGGCTGGAATGAGGCCGCCGCGCCGATGCGCAACTGCCAGTCCGGAAGATTCGGCTGCCACAGCTTTTGCAGCGCAATGCCCGCCGAATACTGCCACTCGGCCAACGGCGAAGGCGTTTGCGCCCACGCTGCCTCCGGGAGCGCGGCGAAACCGCCGATGGTGACGGCGGCCAAAGAAATCGCCGCAATGCCTGTTTGTTTATTGCGGGTCTTGCCGATCCGCTTTTTATGGCTGTTCAACACCACTGCCTCCGATCTCGCGTGTCGCGAAGAAGGTTATGTTCTCGCCCGGCCCACGCTGCATGATAAGAGTTCCGGACGGCCGCCGCATTGCAACATGCGGCATGTAAGTTTTTCAGCAACCGGCACGCGTTGCGCGGCGGCAAAGCACGCGTCCACAGCTTGCGAACTGCAATGAACAAGGCTTTCCGCCGTGGCATTCGCGTGAGTGATTCGTGTGAAAGTTTTGCCGGCGGATCTGCTGGTGCAAGATGTGGGCCTAGCCGCCCGAACGAAGGTTCGTCGCGGTTTTAGCGCGCAATCCGCACGGCGCGCAGGCATCACAACGGAAACCGGGTGGTCGACAGAATCTCCTTCAGCACCATGAACGAGCGGATTTGCCGCACGCCCGGCAAATAGAGCAACTGTTCCGCGTGCAGTCGGTTAAAGCTGTCGCTGTCGCGCGTGCGTATCGTCATGAAGTAGTCGAATTCGCCGGTCACGACGTGACACTCCATGCAGCCCGCCACTTTCTGCGCGGCCTTTTCGAACTCGGCGAACGATTCCGGCGTGGAGCGATCCAGCACCACGCCGATGATCACCAGCATCCCCGCGCCCGCCGCCTTCGGGTCGATCAACGCGACGACGCCGCGAATCAGGCCGGATTCCTTGAGCCGTTCGACGCGTCGCAAGCACGCCGGCGCACTGAGCTTCACCTTGGCCGCGAGCGCGACGTTCGAGATAGACGCGTCCGTTTGCAACTGCCGCAAGATCGCCCGGTCGATGCGATCGAGCGATTGCAAGAGATCCGCGCCGGCTGTGGCGGGCACGGGCGCGGGTGCAGCGAGACCGCCGCGAACTTTTATTCTGTTCATTGGTTTCCATACGAATTTTCGTTAAACACTTCCGGTCGCAGCCGTTTCAAAAGTACGCCCAAGCGAATTTATTCGCAAGCTCATTTCCAGCGATTTTTCCTAAGATTGGATCAACGCGGCGGCCTTGCGCCGACCTCGTCCACTACGGAGATGCCATGAACCTGCAACGATTCCCCCGCTACCCGCTGACCTTCGGACCGACGCCGATCCAGCCGCTCAAGCGCCTGAGCGAGCACCTCGGCGGCAAGGTCCAGCTCTATGCAAAGCGAGAGGATTGCAATAGCGGCTTTGCGTTCGGCGGCAACAAGACGCGCAAGCTCGAATACCTGATTCCCGAAGCGCTCGCGCAAGGTTGCGACACGCTCGTGTCGATCGGCGGCATCCAGTCGAATCAGACGCGCCAGGTCGCGGCGGTCGCCGCGCATCTCGGCATGAAGTGCGTGCTCGTGCAGGAAAACTGGGTCAACTATTCGGACGCGGTGTACGACCGCGTCGGCAACATTCAGATGTCGCGCATTCTTGGCGCGGACGTGCGCCTCGTGCCGGACGGCTTCGACATCGGCTTTCGCAAAAGCTGGGAAGACGCGCTGGAAAGCGTGCGCGCCGCCGGCGGCAAGCCATACGCGATTCCGGCCGGCTGCTCGGACCATCCGCTGGGCGGTCTCGGCTTTGTCGGCTTTGCGGAAGAAGTCCGTCAGCAGGAAGCCGAATTGGGTTTCAAGTTCGATTACATCGTGGTGTGCTCGGTGACGGGCAGCACGCAAGCCGGCATGGTGGTGGGTTTTGCCGCCGACGGCCGCGCCGATCGGGTCATCGGCATCGACGCGTCGGCCAAGCCCGCGCAGACGCGCGAGCAGATCTTGCGCATTGCCAGCCGCACCGCGGAGAAAGTCGGCTTGGGGCGCGACATCACCGCGACGGACGTGGTGCTCGACGAGCGCTTCGGCGGCCCCGAATACGGTCTGCCGAACGACGGCACGCTGGAGGCGATCCGTCTGTGCGCGCGGCTCGAAGGCGTGCTTACCGATCCCGTGTACGAGGGCAAGTCGATGCACGGCATGATCGACATGGTGCGTAACGGCGAATTCCCCGAAGGCTCGCGCGTGCTCTACGCGCATCTTGGCGGCGTGCCGGCGCTCAACGGCTACAGCTTTATCTTCCGCGACGGCTGAATGTGAAGCGAAGCAGCGGCCGTGTGCATTCGTGCCTCGCGCCGCTGCATTGTTTCGCTCACGCTGTCAGGCGCTTCTTCAAGTGCTTGCGCAGAAAGTCGACGAACGCCCGGATCGCAAGCGAGCTTTGCCGATGTTGCGGATACACCGCATAAACGCCCGTCGGGCTCGGCAGGAAATCGTCGAGCACGGTGACGAGCTGGCCGCTTCGTAGCGCGTCGGCAACAATAAATTCAGGAAGCCGAACTATTCCGAGCCCGGCCACCGCGGCTTCGCGAACCAGTTCGCCGTTGTTGGCACGCAGCGGCCCGTGCACTTCAAAATTTTTCTCCACGCCGTCGCGGGCAAACTCCCACGTCACCACGCCGCCGTGCCCATAGAGCAAACACGAATGGCGCGCGAGATCCTCGGGCGTAGCCGGCGCGCCGCGACGACGCCGGTAGCCGGGACTGCAACATGCCAGGAGATTCACGTCCACGAGCTTTTGCGCGATCAGCGTGGAATCCGGCAACACGCCAATGCGCACGGCCATGTCGAAACCTTCGCCGACGACATCGACGGTGCGGTCGCTCAACTCCATGTCGAAGCGCACGTCGTCATGCTCGCGCAGAAATCGCGCGACGAGCGGCGACAGATGCGTCATGCCGAAGGACATCGGCGCACTGACCCGCAACAGACCGCGCGGCCCGGCGCGCCGCAGCGACATGGCCTCTTCGGCGTCCGCGACTTCGCCGAGAATGCGTTTGGCGCGCTCGTAGAATTCCTGGCCCAGGTCGGTGACGGCCAGCTTGCGCGTATTGCGGATCAGGAGCGGCACGCCGAGCGCTTCTTCCAGCGCCATCACCCGGCGGCTGACGAATTGCTTCGACAACGAAAGCCGCCGTGCGGCCGCGGTGAAATTGTGGACGTCGACCGTGGCGACGAAGATGCGCATGTCGTCGAGTTGCATCGGATTGTCTACCCAGTAGTGACAGTGTTTCCATTTATGAGACGATTATAGCCTCACTGGTTGACCTACACTGTCATTCATGAATCGCGGACAACCACTTGCCCGGATCGGACCCAGGAGAAAAAAGATGCTCGAAATCAGACATGCCAATCAACGCGGCCGCGCGGAGCACGGCTGGCTCAGCTCGCGTCACACGTTTTCCTTCGCGCATTATCACGATCCGAAGCAGAACGGCTTCTCCGATCTGCTGGTGATCAATGACGACCGCGTCGCGCCGGCCCAGGGCTTCGGCAAGCACCCGCACCGCGACATGGAAATCTTTTCGTACGTGCTGGAAGGCGCGCTCGAACACAAGGACACCATGGGCACGGGCTCGGTGATCGTGCCCGGCGACATCCAGTTGATGAGCGCGGGAACCGGCGTCGCGCACAGCGAATACAACCATTCGAAGAGCGAGCCGGTGCACTTCCTGCAAATCTGGATCGCACCGGCGCAAAAGGGCACTGAGCCGCGCTATCAGCAGCGGCATTTCGGCGCGGATGACAAGCGCGGCGTGCTGCGCCTCGTTCTATCACCGGATGGCGCGGACGGTTCGCTGGTGTTGCAGCAGGATGCGCGCGTCTATGCCGGTCTCTTCGACGGCGATGAAACCGCGCGGCTCGAACTGGCGAGCAACCGCTACGCGTATGTGCATGTGGCGCGCGGCAGCGTGACGGTGAACGGCGTGCAGCTCGGCGAAGGCGATGGCGTCCGCGTGCGCGGCGAAGAAGCGCTGACCTTCGCGCAAGGTCATGATGCGGAAGTGCTCGTGTTCGATCTGCGCGACATCGAGATGTCGGAGTTGTGGGCTTAAGCGCACTGGCCTGCAATACACGCTGGCGATAAGCCGCGCGGCCAATAAAAACGGCGGCCTTCAGGCCGCCGTTTTTTATCATTCACCGCTCATCATTCACCGCTCATCATTCACCGCTCATCATTCACCGCTCATTCCTCACACGCTATCGCCGTTAAGCCGCTGCTTCGGCTTCGGCCTCGCTGTCCGCTTCGGTTTCCTCGCTGTTGCGGATCAGGTGATCGAACGCGGAAAGCGACGCCTTCGCGCCCTCGCCCACTGCAATCACGATCTGCTTGAACGGCACCGTGGTCACGTCGCCGGCCGCGAACACGCCCGGCACCGACGTCGCGCCGCGTGCATCGACGACGATCTCACCATGCTTCGACAACTCCACCGTGCCCTTCAACCACTCGGTGTTCGGCACGAGACCGATCTGCACGAAAACGCCTTCCAGCTCGACGTTTCTGACTTCGCCCGAACGCAGGTCTTTGTAGACGAGACCGTTGACCTTCTTGCCGTCGCCGGTAATTTCGGTGGTCTGCGCCTGGGTGACGATGGTCACGTTGGCGAGGCTGCGCAGCTTGCGTTGCAACACCTCGTCGGCACGCAACTGAGCGCCGAATTCGAACAGCGTCACTTCGCGCACGATGCCCGCGAGGTCGATTGCCGCTTCCACACCCGAATTGCCGCCGCCGATCACCGCCACGCGCTTGCCCTTGAAGAGCGGACCGTCGCAATGCGGACAGTACGCCACGCCGTGATTGCGATACTCGCGCTCACCCGGCACGTTAATCTCGCGCCAGCGCGCGCCGGTTGCGAGAATGATCGTCTTCGCCTTCAACACCGCGCCGCTCGCGAGACGCACTTCGTTGATGCGGCCCGGAATCAGCGCTTCGGCGCGCTGCACGTCCATGATGTCGACTTCATAGGTCTTCACGTGCTGTTCGAGCGCCGTGGCGAACTTCGGACCTTCGGTTTCCGTGACCGACACGAAGTTTTCGATGGCGAGCGTATCGAGCACCTGGCCGCCGAAGCGTTCCGCGACCACGCCCGTCGCGATGCCCTTGCGCGCCGAATAAATCGCCGCAGCCGCGCCCGCGGGACCGCCGCCGACGATCAGCGTGTCGAACACCGGCTTCTTTTCCAGCTCCTTCGCGGCACGCGCGCCGGCATTGGTGTCGAGCTTCGCGAGGATTTCCTTCACGCCGCTGCGGCCCTGGCCGAACACTTCGCCGTTCAGGAAAAATGTCGGTACCGCCATGATCTGACGCGCTTCGACTTCGTTCTGGAACAACGCGCCGTCGATCGCTACATGGCGGATGCGCGGGTTGATGAGCGCCATCACGTTCAGTGCCTGCACGACTTCCGGACAGTTCTGGCACGACAGCGAGAAATACGTTTCGAATTGATAGTCGCCGTCGAGACTGCGGATCTGTTCGATCACCGCCTCGTCGAGTTTGACCGGATGGCCGCCGACCTGCAGCAATGCAAGCACGAGCGACGTGAATTCATGCCCCATCGGAATGCCCGCGAAGCGGATACCGATGTCCTTACCCGGCTCGCCGATGGAAAACGACGGCTTACGCTCGCTGTCGTCGCGGCGCTGCACCACGGTGACGCGTTCCGACAACGTCGCGATATCGTTCAGCAATGCCAGCAGCTCTTGCGATTTCGCGCTGTCGTCCAGCGACGCGACGATCTCGATAGGCCTGCTAACCTTTTCGAGGTACGTTTTCAACTGAGTCTTGAGATTGGCATCAAGCATGGCTATTCGATTCCGTGACGATGGGTGTTGGGTTCCCGGCGCCGCGCGCGGTCCGGATAGGAGCGGCGCTTGCCGGGGACGCGCGCACCGCTGCATGAAGCGGTGCGCACGGTGACGCTGGAGCGCGTTGAAGCGCTCACTGCGGTGGGTCGCTTTGGGTCGCTTTGGGTCGCTCTGGACCGTCAGACCTTAGATCTTGCCGATCAGGTCGAGCGACGGAGTCAGCGTTTCAGCGCCCGGCGTCCACTTGGCGGGGCACACTTCACCCGGATGCGCCGCGATGTATTGCGCAGCCTGCACCTTGCGCAGCAGTTCGCCAGCGTCACGGCCGATGCCGTTGTCGTGGATTTCGCACAGCTTGATCTCGCCTTCCGGGTTGATCACGAAGGTGCCGCGCAGTGCCAGACCTTCTTCTTCGATCAGCACGTCGAAGTTGCGCGAGATAGCCAGCGTCGGGTCGGCGAGCATCGGGTACTTGATCTTCTGGATCGTGTCCGACGTGTCGTGCCATGCCTTGTGCGTGAAGTGCGTATCGGTCGACACGCTGTAGATTTCCACGCCGAGCTTCTGGAAATCGGCGTAGCGGTCGGCCAGGTCACCCAGTTCGGTCGGGCAAACGAACGTGAAGTCGGCCGGATAGAAAACGAAAACCGACCACTTGCCCTTCAGGCTTTCTTCAGTGACGGTCACGAAATCGCCGTTGTGATAAGCCTGTGCCTTGAACGGTTTGACTTGACTGTTGATGATCGGCATTTACTGAGTCCTCTTTCTGAGTGGTTGGAAAGTGGAGTCAGTATGTCAGACGGCGCTTAATAGGTAAAGCGGATTGTTTTAATGATAACAATAGAGTTAGGCTATTTATCTGCCTACCCTCGACTATCGCGCTCATCGGCTTTGAGCAACCGCCACAGCGTCGTGCGGCCGATGCCCAGCGCCCGGCTCGCCGCAGCGCGGTTGCCGCCGGATTGCGCGAGCGCCCGGATCACGTCGGCGGGGGTCGGCGCGGCGCGCGCGGAGCCGGAGGTGCCTGCCGGCGACGCCTTGCTGAGCCGCGCGCCGCTGCTCGCGCCCTTCATCCGGGCGAACTCGGGGAAAACCGCTTCTAGATCGGGCCCGATTTCGCCGCTTGCATCGCCGAGATAAATTGCGGTACGCGCCAGCAGATTTTCCAGCTCACGTACGTTGCCGGGCCACGCATAGTGTTCGAAGAGCGGCGCCAGAAACGTCAGCACGCGGCCGGTGGCGGCCCCGGACAACCCATATTGGAGCGCGCCGCGGCTTAACAGGTGCGTGGCCAGTGGCACCATGTCGGCGCGCCGTTCGCGCAGCGGCGGCAATTCTATCTGAAGCAGATTGAGGCGAAAATACAGATCCGCGCGAAACGCGCCCTCCTCGACGAGCGCGTGAAGGTCGCGATGCGTGGCCGCGATCACGCGCACGTCGATCGGCGTCGCGCGGCCCGCGCCGAGCTTCATCACCTCGCGTTCCTGAAGCACTCGTAGCAGCCGGCTTTGGAGCGCCGCCGGCATTTCGCCGATCTCGTCGAGAAAAATCGTCCCCGTGTGGGCGATTTCGAAGAGACCCGGCTTGCCGCCGCGCCGCGCGCCGGTGAACGCGCCTTCCTCGTGACCGAACAGTTCGCTTTCGATCAGCCCTTCAGGCAGCGCCGCGCAATTGAACGCGACGAACGGATTGCCGCGCCGCCGGCTCGCGTTGTGGATGCCCTGCGCCACCAGTTCCTTGCCGGTGCCGCTTTCGCCGGTCAACAACACGGTGGCGTCGTGCGCGGCGCCCGCGCGCGCGAGCCGCCGCACGCGTTCGAGCGCGGCCGAACCGCCGATCAGATCGTCCAGCCGATGCCGCGCGACCAGATGCCTGGGGCGCTGGCTGGTGCGCAGCGAGTGGTCGATCCGCTGCGCGACGAGCGCGTCCTGCACGGTCACGACGTAGCCCGAGCGCGCGCCCTGCTCGACAATCGGCATGCAGTTGACGATGAGCGAGCGCTCGCCGATCTGCTCGATGCGCTCGTCCACGGCCGCGCCGCGCGCTTGCGCCTCGCGCAGCCACGGGCCGACGGTGCGCCCGAGCCGCGCGGCCACGTCGTCGTCGCGTTCGAGGCCGAGCAGGCCGAGCATCGCGGGATTGACGGCTTCGAGCTGACCGGCGTCGTCGAAAGCGGCGACGCCGTCGCGCAAATGGGCGACGATCGTATTCAGGCGCACGCGCTTCTCCTCCTTCTGCCGGCTCACGCGCGCAAGTTCGACCGAGCGCTCGAAGGCCTCTTCCACCGCGCCCAATGAGTAGAGAAACACGCTTTCCAGACCGGCCTTTTGCGCGAGGTCGCAAGCCATGCCGGGGCCGATGATCACGCGGCAGCCCTCGGCGGCGAGGTTATCGACCGCGGCCCGGACCTCGTCGATCGACCGGTACGCGCGCTGTTTCAGAACGACCTTCAGCCAGCCGCCCAGATCGGCGAGTTCGTGCGAGAGGGTCTCATGCAACACGAGGCCGATCGGCGCGCCCGGCCACGAGCTGGTGGCGCGGGTGATCGCGCTCAGCACGTCGAAGCCGTTCACCTTGACCATCACGACCGGCACGCTCAAGTGCTCGCGCAGATAGGCGCCGTTCGAGCCGGCGGCGAGGACGACATCGACGGAACCGGCATCCACCTGGGCTTGCAAAGCCGTGACCGCCGCGCCGTAGCCTTCGCGCACCGAAAAGAAGCGCGCGCGCCCGGCGTAGCGCGGCGCGATAGTCTCGCAAAGCGACTGCAAGCGGCTGATACTCACCAGGGCGACGCCGGGGCGGCCCGGATCGGCGCTGACAAAGGACGGCGTGAACGTTGACACGTGCGCATGCTCCCCGCGAAATGAAACGAAGCGAAACGTTCCATGAAACGTTTCATGGAACACATGGGCATTCTGCCACGGATCTGCATCGGCGAAGGTCTGCGCGCCAAGTCCTTGATTTGCCGACGACACCGGCCCGCGCCGGCTCAATGGCATGCTTCCTGCACTTCGAGGCCCCTCAAGCCATCCTTTACTTTTTGGAGACGCACCGTCATGACCACTTCCGCCACGCGCCGCGCCGCTTTCCGCGCCAAGGTCAACGAACGTCAGGGCCTGCTCGTGCCCGGCGCCTTCAACGCGATGAGCGCCCGCGTGGTCGAGGACGCCGGTTTCGAGGCGCTCTACATCACGGGCGCGGGCGTCACCAATATGTCGCTTGGCCTGCCGGACCTCGGTTTCATCGGCCTCGCCGAAGTCGCCGAGCATACGGCGCGGATTCGCGACGCGGTCGCGCTGCCGCTGATCGTCGACGCCGACACGGGTTTCGGCAACGCGCTGAACGTGCGCCAGACCGTGCGCGTGCTGGAGCGCAGCGGCGCCGACGTGATCCAGTTCGAAGACCAGATCATGCCGAAGAAGTGCGGCCACTTTTCGGGCAAGGAAGTCGTCAGCGCGAGCGAGATGGTGGGCAAGATCCGCGCGGCCGTCGATGCCCGCGAGGACGGCAACCTGCAAATCATGGCGCGCACCGACGCGGCGGCGGTCCACGGTATCGAGGATGCGATCGAGCGAGGTCATCGCTTCATCGAGGCAGGCGCGGACATTCTGTTCATCGAGGCGACGGAATCGCTCGCGGATATCGAGCGTCTGCCGGCGCTGTTCGACAAGCCGCAATTGATCAACATCGTGATCGGCGGCAAGACGCCGGTGCACTCGCGCGAGGCGCTCGCCGGCCTCGGCTACGGCATCGTGCTGTATGCGAACGCGGCGCTGCAAGGCGCGGTGCTCGGCATGCAGCGCGCGCTCGGCAGCCTGAAGACCAACGGCCGCCTCGATGAGGACGCGACGCTGGTCGCCCCGTTCAGCGAGCGCCAGCGTCTCGTGAACAAGCCGTTGTACGACCGGCTCGATCGCGAGTACGCCGCGAAAGACTGAGCGTCGCGCCAATCGAAGCGTATTGACGGCGCGTGAGGCGCGGTGCCGCCGTGCCGTGCCGCGTGAGCCGCGTGAACCGCCCATGAGCACGAAAAAAGCGTTCCCGTCGACGCACGCGACGCGCAACGGTCGCTGGGCGCGGGCCGCCGCGCATTACCCGCCGATGCTGCGCGCGCGATTGCGTTAGGATTCAGGGCCGGCCAGCGAGCGCGATCGTCGCGATGGCGCCGGCCCCGCTCCTCTCGCTCGTCCGCCTCGCGCGAACAGCGGAAATACGTCTTCGAAAGGTAGTCGACAAATGAAGTGCATCCCGCTGGATGGCCTGCGTGAAGTTCGCCCGCTCGCTCGCGGCATCGGCCACGCAAGCGCGCGCATCGCGCCCGGAGCCGCGCGATGAGCGCAAGCAGCACGCCTCTGAAACATGCCGGCTGGCTGCCGTATATCGTCGCGGCCACCTTTTTCATGGAATATCTCGACACCACGGTGATCGCGACCGCGCTGCCGCAAATGGCGCATTCGTTCGGCGTCGGGCCCAACAGCGTGAGCCTCGGCATGACAGCCTATATGCTCGCGCTCGCCATCTTCATTCCGGCCAGCGGCTGGGTCGCCGACCGCTGCGGCTCGCGCACCGTTTTCTTCAGCGCCATTGGCGTGTTCACGGCGGCTTCCGTGTTGTGCGGGCTCTCGCAAAACGTGGCGGAATTCACCGCCGCGCGTTTGCTGCAAGGCATCGGCGGCGCGATGATGGTGCCGGTGGGCCGGCTGATCGTGGTTCGCAGTACCGAGAAAAGCCGCATGATGCAGGCGATCTCCACCATCACCTGGCCCGCGATTGCCGCGCCGGTGGTCGGCCCGCCGATAGGCGGCTTCATCACGACCTACGCATCATGGCGCTGGATTTTCCTGCTCAACGTGCCGTTCGGTCTCGCCGCGATGGCCGTCGCGCTCGCGCTCGTGCCGAACTTGCGCGGCAGCGAGCGCAAGCCGCTCGACGTCGTCGGCCTGTTGCTGAGCGGCGCCGCGCTCACCGCGATTCTGTACGGCGCGGAACTGGCGAGCCAGCCTGCCGAGAATCCGTGGACGGCCGGAGCGATCGTCGGCGGCGGCTTGCTGGTCGGCGTCGTCGCGTTCCTGCATGCAAAGCGTCATCCGCATCCGCTGATCGACGTTTCCACGCTGAAAATTCCCACGTTTTCCGTGACCGTCGTCACCGGCTCGTTCACGCGCATCGGCATCGGCGCGGTGCCGTATCTGATGCCGCTGCTGTTTCAGGTCGGCTTCGGTTTGTCGGCGTTCAAGTCGGGTTTGCTGCTGCTCGCCAGCGCGCTCGGCAACCTCAGCATGAAAGCGCTGACCACGCGCATCCTGCAGCGCTTCGGCTTTCGCACGGTGTCGATTGTCGACGTGACGGTGGCCGGCATTTTCATCATCGCGTGCGGGCTGCTGACGCCGAACGTGCCGCTCGCGCTCGTGCTGATCGTGGTGTTCGTCTACGGCCTCGCGCGCTCGATGCAGTTTTCCACGCTCGCCACGCTGGCCTACGCCGACGTCGCGCAACCACAGATGAGCGCGGCCAGCACGCTGTGGAGCGCCGCCGCGCAGATGACCATCGGGCTGGGCATCGCGTTCGGCGCGGTGTCGCTGCGGGCCGCGGCGTTCTTCAACGGCGAAACCACGGGCCGCGTGTTCACGCTCGACGATTTCCGCCTCGCGTTCCTGCTGGCGGGCGCGCTGACGCTCGTGTCCGTGATCGGCTATATGGGCATGGCGCGAAACGCTGGGCAAAGCATCGGCGGCGGCTCGCGCGGCGCGGAAGATCCCGCGAAGAGTTGAACCAGGAGACGACGTGGCCTCACCAAACGAACTGATCATTTCGAGCAATCCGGATCAACTCGACATCGAGCTGATTCACGCGTTTCTGTCGCAGGAAACGGCTTGGGCCAAAGGCATGCCGCGCGACACGCTGGAGCGCGCTATCGCGGGATCGCTCTGTTTCGGCGGATATGTCGGCGGCAAGCAGGTGGCGTTCGCGCGCGTCGTCACGGACGAGGCGACGTTCGCCTATCTGTGCGATGTGTTCGTGCTGCCGGCGTATCGTGGCAAGGGATACGCGTCGGCGCTGCTCGCGCAACTGTTCGCGAGCCCCGCACTCCAGGGCTTGAGAAGGATCATGCTCGCGACGACCGACGCGCATCATGTCTATCGGCGGCACGGATTCGAGGCGTTGTCGAACCCCGAGCTTTTCATGCAAGTGCATAAGCCGGACGTCTACACGCGCGCATGACCGCATGCCGCTAGCCGCGATCGGCGCGTCAAACGTAGGCGCGCTCGCGCATCCACTTCGTCATGATCCACTTTTCGCCGGCGACCACCGGCGCGCCGCCGTGCAACGTCAGCGGGTCGAGTTGGCGCTGGCCGTTCATATAGCGGAAATAGACGGCGCCGCCCTGCTTCGCCGCGACCGATAATCCGGCTTCCGGAAAGATCGTCTCGCCGCCGTCCGGCACATCGTTCAGATAAACGACGAGCGTGGCCACACGCTGCCCGCCGCGCGCCGTATGCACCGCGCTGCCGGGCTGATCGGGCGCGAAGTAGTCGAAATGCGGCCGGTATTCGCCGGTTGGCCCGTAGCGCAGAATCTGCAAGCCTTCGCCATTCTCGGCCGGCCAGTTCATCAGGCTGGCAATGCGCCGGTCCATCCGCTCGATAAACGCATCTTCGCCGCGCTGATACCAGATGCCTTCGCTGGTCCGGTTGCGGATCACGTCTTCCTGACCGGTCGCGGGATTGACCGTGGTGGACCGTTTCAGCCGATGCCGCGAACGCCCGATCATTTCGGCGCATTCGTCGGCCGAGAGCACATTCGCGAGCACCATCAATTGCGGGCGCTCGCAGCGCATCAATACCTGCACGTCGCGGTCATAGGCGCGAATCGTGTTGCCGCGCGCCACGGGCGCGTCGTCGTAGCGATACGGATGCGGCGTCTTTTGCGGCGGCGCGGCTTCGGTCCCGTTGGCGCGCGCGGCGGCCGTGCCCGACGCGGCGCCGCTCGCGAGGCTCAAGCCGATTGCGTTGCGCACCATCTGCTGCGCGACGTCGGCGGCGAAGCCCGCTTGCACCATGGCGTCGATCATCGAGTCCATCGTGCAGCCGCGCGCTGCGTTCGTGCCGAGCCACTCTTGCCATGCGGCATCCACTAAGGGCATACGCGTCCCCGCTATCCGATAAGAATGAATCCGCGCTGACAGTTTCTGCGCGCCATGCCCAGTACGCAGCGCATGCCGTTACGCGTCGTGGTCCTGACGCCGATAAAGCTCCAGCCCTCGTCTCGCCCGCGCGCGCATGGCGCGCTGCACGAGCGGCGACCAGCCAAGCAGCGCGCCTCGCGTGCCCATGGCCTGGCGCATCCACGCCCACAAGTCGAAACTGTCGCGATGTTCGACGATCAGCCCGTCGCGGAACGCGAAGCGCGCGTCGATATGATTGACGACCGGGCGGCCCGTTTGACTGAACACATAGCTCGCGGCCCAATGCGCGCGGCCGCTATGTTCGTCGGCTTCGACGCTGTCGAACGTCAGCGAAAAATCCTGCGCGCGCGTGACGAGCATGCGCCACATGTCGCGCACTTCGTCGCCGTGCAATTCGCCAAACGCGGGATCGCTGAAGACGACGTCGTCGGCATAGCAGGCGATCATGGTCGCTGCATCGCGCCGCTGGAACGCCGTGTAGAAGCGTTTGATCAGTTCGGTATTGGAATGGCTCATTGTTCTGGTATTGGGGTTGGCCTCGGGTCGCTCGTGCAGCCACGCTGCCGCCCAAGATAGCCGAATTCGGCCGCATTGTATCCAATGATCGCGTCAACTCGCACGCCGTATGGTTAGGGCCGCTACGCTTCGTGCGCATGCGCGCGAGCGCGGATCTCGGACAACGACGCATCCACCAGCAATGCGCCTGAATCGAACACCGTCACCATTGCGTCTTCCCAATCGGCTTCGTCCGTGGCCGCGTGTTTGACTTGCGCGAGCGGCAACGCCGCCGTCCGGTACTCGCCGGTTCGACGATTGCGCAGCAGCGTGAGCCGTCCCTTCATGGAGCGCTTGGCGGTGTCCGTGACGGGCTCTTTCGACACGTCGTGCCATGCGTCGCCCAGGCGAATCGCCGAACACTTCATCGCAAAGCGCTGCGTGTCGCGATCGATCTGCTGCAACAGCGCGCCGCCCATGCCGAAGACGATGTTGTCCGTGGCGAAGCCCGCGTCGTCCATGGCCGCGAGAATCGCTTCGAGCGAGTCGGGGTTCACGCCGTCGCCCTGAATCACACGCACGTTGTTGAGCACGCGCCGCCCCTTGCTGTTCACCGTCGATCCAAACGACGCCGCGAGCGCGCGCAACGTGTACAACACGATGGTCCGCGGATCGCCCGAGTCCGGACGGATCACGAGCATGCCGCCGGCGTCGAGCACCGCCTGCTTCAACTCCGTGCCCCACGCCTTCAACGCGGCGAACAGATCGTATGAGTCCGACACCACGGAAACGATTGCGCCCGGTTTGCCGAACCTCGCGATCATGTTGCGATAGGCGTCGGTCTCGCGCTCGCGGCCCCACGCTGTGATCGTGCTGTGCTCGGCGGCCGGCACTGAAAACGCGGCCATGCTCTCGTTGTAGTAACGATTCGCGGCCATCACGCCGAGCACCGTGTCGGAGCCCATGAAGCTCACCAGATGCGCCGCGCCGCCAATCGCCGCCGATTCCGCGCTCGACACGCCGCGCGCGCCGAAGTCATGCAGCTTGAACGGCAACTGCGTGAGGTCGTCGCTGCTCCTCGCCAGATACGCGCGAATCGTCTGCCGCAGATGCCAGCTTTGCGTGGCCACGGTGATCGGATACCACACGCGCAGCAGCATGGTTTCCAGATACGACGCGAGCCAGAACACCTGCGGATCGTCGCATTCCACCGTGACGAGCACGTTATGCGTGGGCACCACCGAGCCTTCCGGCACCGCGCGAATCCGCACCGGCAGATAGCCGTTGTATTGCTGGACGATATGACGCCAGCCCGCTTCGTTGAACGGCTCGCCATGCGCGGTGAAAAATGCTTTGGCTTCGTCGATCATCGGCGGGGTAACGGGGCGGCACAGATACGTCTTGAGCAGGATTTGCAGGCCGAAAAAGACCGTGCGCTCGTAACGTCCGCCGCGCGACTCGATGTAGGAAAACATCGCCGATGCTTCCGGCGGGTACTGAAGATAGTGCGACGCCTTATACGAATCCGTGTTCAGAATCGGATTCGACAGGAACGATGAAACGCCGCTGAAACCGCTGGATTCGATGGGCATGGAAGACGCCGCGCTCGGCTCGCTGACTGGCTCTTGCTCACATGATGCCATGACCGGCATGCAGCCCGCACGTCCCGCTCAGCCCGCTCGCATCGTTCGGCGGCGCCTGGCGGACATCAATGCGCGTCGTCGAATTCGCGCCGGCGGATGTCCTCGTCGCGCTCGCCGTGCCTGTCGCGCGGAACCGGCGTTTCATACGCGTCGTGCAGCGCCGGGCGTTGAATTTCGGCTTGTGTCTTGCGCTTGATCGCATCGGCGATCACGAGCGTGAGCAGATCGACCGATGGCGTGGCGAACAACGCATGCTGCGAGCCGACATAGGGTTGATAACGCAGGCGCGCACCCTTCGTGTCGCGTGCCGTGGCCGGCTGGTCATGGCGCGGCGCGCAGGCCGGGCCGGAAATGGTCGCTTTCATGAGATCCCCCGCAGGACGATCGCCGACGGCCGCATCGCCGCCTCTCCAGGTCCGCCGTGCCCACGCGAAAGCGCGAACACGGCGCCCGGTCCACCTCGCCTATCTGCCTCTCTATGGAGGCTCTGGCCGTTTTCCCCGATTCGTCGCGCCGGTCGGCCTGGACCGTACGCTGCCCCTTCCCTGTTTTGCAAGCCGCTCGCGCAAACGTTGCCGCGCGAGGAACCCGTCGTTATCTATTACTACCCGCACTTCCACAGACGAAAAAACCGGCGAGGTCAGAGCGTTGCGTCGTCCGGTGACGAACCGCCGCTTCCCATCGGTCGCTCGCCCCGCCTTGTTTGACGTCCGTCTATCAGTGGCCCCGCCGTAGCCTCGTATCACGCATTGGCATTCCCCGGCCGCGTCCACGAAGTCTTTGCTGCTTCCGGTGGCTTGCTTGCTTCTTCTCCCTCGGCTTACCGGCAGCAGCGCATTCGCTGCGAGTCGCTTATTGCAATGGCCATGCCATGCGCGCCCAGGTCTTGGCGCACGGGCAACGAATCGGCGCGCGAGAGGATCGCCGGGTTCGAGCAACACACAGTGATTCGAATTCGAGACGTGCTAAAGCCTTCCGCTCGCGTTAAAAACCCGCATTCAGGCGACGGCATGCGTGCTTCCAGGACGCGCCACGCCTGCTGCGCCGCGCGCTTTCGAGGTCCGCATTACGCTCCGGTCAAATGTTCCGGCATGCCAATGCGGGAAATTCATCGAAATGAATGCCGCCGATTTTGTTGCGTACGTGAAACATGCGAAATTCGCCGAGTGCCTATGCGAAAGACATGTCCGCCGCATTTCGTTAATTGGTTTTGTGAGCCGCCGCGCATAACAGGCTTGACCGCTTCGCTTTAAGCGGTTCCTGATTATTGGACGACCGTGCCAAATCCGCAGTGATTACCGAATACATTCACGCCTGACCCATAAACCTTTCCGTTACTGAATTGTTTGTATAGCATTCCAAAGCGCTTTCGCTTATGGTTAAGCGACGCGCCCCTCAGAGCGCGCTCAAAAGCCAACGAAATAACAGGCGGCACAAGTGATTCGCGGATGAAATACTGCATCGCCTGCCGTGAACCTGGTGTATCCGCGGCTCAAGCCGCAGGCTTCCTGTCCGTTATACCGTTTGTTGTGAATGGACCGTTTCCGGGTTGCCGCGCGAGCATCGGCGGCATAAAAGCTTCATACCCAGCCGGATAAACTGAACGGCTGGCCGGTTTATCGTTAGGCTGGTGCGGCTTGCCGGTCTTTGAGAAACAACGAACAACAGTTCTGAAAGCAGCATTGAACCGGGGGTAATGGAAATGACTTTCGCACCTGCGGACACCGAACGCACCGTTCTTTACGTGTCGAACTCGCCCGACCCGAAACTCGCCGATTTTCTGGCCGCTTCCGGCTGGCACGCCGTGCACGCGAAAAGCACCGCGACCGCAGAACGCATGATCGAGCGCGACAATATCAAGGTCGGTCTCGTCGAATTGCCGCACGACTGCACGGCGCAGCAACTGTCGGCGCTCGCCTCGTGCATGCGGCGCGCCGAAACCAACTGGGTCGCGCAGATCGCGCCGGGGCAGGCGCAGAACGAACTGGTGAGCCGCTTCATCCTCGATTACTGTTTCGACTTTGTCACGCGGCCATGGCTGAACGAGCGCCTCGTGTTCGCGCTCGGCCATGCGCACGGGCTCTCGGCGCTGCGGCAAGTGCATGTGGCGCCGGAGCCGTCGCTCGGACGGCACGGCATGGTCGGCCAATGCGAGGCGATGCAGCAGCTTTACCGGCGCATCGACAAATGCGGGGCGACCGAAGCGCCGGTGTTCGTCGCGGGCGAGTCGGGCACAGGCAAGGAGCTGACCGCCCGCGCCATCCACGATCGCTCGCCGCGCACGGGGCGCGCCTTCGTCGCCATCAATTGCGCGGCGATTCCGCCGAGCCTGTTGCAGGCCGAACTCTTCGGGCACGAACGCGGCGCGTTCACCGGCGCGCTTCAGCGCAAAATCGGCCGGATCGAAAGCGCGCATGAAGGCACCCTTTTTCTCGACGAAATCGGCGACATGCCGCACGAATGCCAGGCGGTCCTGCTGCGCTTCCTGCAGGAAGGCACGATCGAGCGGCTGGGCGGCAATGGTCCGATTCACGTGGATGTGCGCGTCATTTCCGCGACGCACGTGGATCTCGACAAAGCCGTGGAAGAAGGACGCTTCCGTGCCGACCTGTATCACCGGCTGTGCGTGCTGCGGCTCGTCGAACCGCCGCTGCGCGAGCGCGGCGGCGACATCAAGCTGCTCGCCAACTATGCGCTCAGCATGTACAAACAGGACGGCGCGCGCAAACTGCGCGGGCTGTCGAGCGACGCGATCGTCGCCATGGCGAACTACGCGTGGCCGGGCAATGTGCGCGAGCTGATCAACTGCGTGCGCCGCGCGGTGGTGATGAGCGAGGGCCGCTTCATCACGGCAAGCGACCTCGGCCTGCCGGAGACGAACAACTCGCCGCCCGTCACGCTCGCGGAAATCCGCAGCAAGGCCGAGAAAGACGCCATCGAGCACGCGTTGCAGCGGCATGGCTACAAGTTGTCGGAGGCGGCGGCCGAACTGGGCATCTCGCGCGCCACCCTGTACCGGCTGATGCACGCGGACCGGCTGCATCAGGAGCCGTCGGGCGCGCGCACGTCGAATGCGGGCGCCGATGCGGACGGCGACGGTGAGGCCGAGCGGCGCGTGGCTTCGCCTTCGCCCGCATCGTCTGCGTTGATGTCGGCGGCGTCGGCGTAAGTATTTTGCAGGCACATTTCTGGCAGGCTGGCGAGCCGGGCAAACAGGCGGTTTTCCGCGCCCGCCGCCGCCCAGCCGGTTGACCCGAGCCGTCTTCGTCCGCCCCGCGCTTTGCCCGCCGCCTGCCGCCTGCCTCCCGCCTCCCGCCTCCCGCCTCACGCCTCACGCCTCACGCCTCACGCCTCACGCCTCACGCCTCACGCCTCACGCCGCCAGGCAAGCAATTTGCTACCCCTCCATGTCCGGCCGGCCCGGATTAGCCAGCCGGCCGTTGCAACAACCCAACGCAGCCTCAGGAACTTGTGCGGCGGAACCCTTGTCGGTTAAGGGTCAAACCTGATCCGCCCAACCGGCCGATGCGTCCCGCCAGCCGTCCGCATTCGCAGCCCGTCCCAGACCCTATGCGCAAATTACTACACGCTTGCTTCTTCGCTTTTCTCATTCTTGCCGCGCCCCCGCTTTTCGCCGCAGTGACGCCGGCCACGCCCGCCTCGGCGGCCTCGGGCACCGCGGTCATCCTGACGCCCGAGCAGGCGCGCCAGGCGCTGTCGGTCCTCAACGACCCGAAACGCCGCGCGCAAGTCGCCGATACCTTACAGGCCATCGCCGCCGCGGGCGCGCTCAGTGCGCCCGCCTCCGCCCCGGCGGCCGCCTCCGCGGGCGCGCCGGCCAGCGGCGCCGCCGCCCTCGTGCCCGCCGCGTTCAAGTCGAACGGACTGGCGTCGCAACTCGCGCGTCAGGGCGCGCACTGGGCCGTCCATCTTGGCGCGTCGCTGCGCAACTCGCTCAACGCGTTGCTCGACGTCGCCTCGGTGCGCGCGTGGTGGAACTGGCAATCGACCAACCCGCAAGCGCGCTCCATGCTCGCGCACGTCGCGTGGTCGCTGCTGGCCGCGTTGCTGCCCGCGCTCGCGATCGAATGGCTGGCGCGGCGTCTGTTGCGCCGCGCGTACCGTGCGCTCGCCGCGCGCCGCGAACTGGGCGACGAAGCCGACGCGCCGCGCACGGATTTGCCGGTCGACGTCCAACCGCAGCGCGCCGACGCGCCCCACGCCGCGCCGCCGCTGCCCGCCGCGCCGGTCGCGGAAGCCGTGGCCGATGCCGAGGCGCAGGCCGAGGCACGCGCCGACGCCAGGGCGGAAGCAAAAGCCGCCGCCGCAACGCCCGCCACCGGCGAACCCGCCGTGACGCCCCCGCCGTCGGGCACGCACGGCCGGGCCGCCGAAGCCAAGGGCAAGCAGAACGCCACGCATCACTGGACGCTGTTGCAGCGCCTGCCGCGCGCGCTGTTGATCACCGTGCTGCGCCTGATCCCGCTCGCGGTGTTCGTCGGCGCGGCGAGTGCGCTCATGTCCATCTTCACCGACGACGGCACGCCGCAAGACCACGCGCTCGATTCGCTCGTCGACATCTACATGCTGTGCCGCGTGGTCGTGATCGTCAGCAGCTTTTTCCTGCAGCCCGGCGCGCCGCGTTTGCGCCTGTTGCGCATGAGCGATGCGTGGGCCGCGTTCGTGTATCGCTGGGTGATTCGCATTGTCAGCGTGGTGGGCGCCGGCTCGGCGGCTGCCGAGATCGCGCACTCGCTCGGCTTGAGCGACGCCGCGCATCTCGCGTTGATGAAGGCCGTCGCGCTCGCCGGCCACGTGATGATCTCGATTCTCATTCTGCGATGCGCGAAGCCCGTCGGCGAATTGATCCGCCGGCGCCTCGCCGCGCGCAAGTCGCTCGAAATGCTCGGCAATGCGCTGGCCGACGTCTGGGCCTGGCTCGCCGTGTTCGTCGTGATGGCGCTGTGGTTCATCTGGGCGCTCGACGTGCAGAATGGCTATCAGGCGCTGCTGCATCTTGGCGGCATGTCGCTCGCGGTGCTGGCGGGCGCGCGCGTGCTGTCCATCGTGATCTTCGGCGGCCTGGCGCGGCTCTTCAGCGGCCAGGAAGACAACGGCAAATCGCTCGTGCATCAGCACGCCTACCGCTATTACCCGCTGTTGCGGCGCGTGGTGTCGTCAATCATCGCCATCGTGACCGCGCTCGCGTTGCTGCAAGTCTGGGGCGTCCATGTGGGCGACCTGTTCCGCACCGGCACGGTCGGCCATCGGCTCGCGTCGGCGATCATCACGATCGGCGTGGCCGCGATCATCGCGCTGCTCGTGTGGGAAAGCGTGAACGTGTCCGTCGAACGGCGGCTCGACCGCTGGACGACGAGCGGCGACCTCGTGCGCGCCGCGCGTTTGCGCACGCTGCTGCCGATGCTGCGCACCGCGCTCTTTTGCGTGATCGCGCTCGTGGTCGTGCTCACGGGACTGAGCGAACTCGGGGTGAACATCGGGCCGCTGCTCGCGGGCGCGAGTATTTTCGGCGTGGCGCTCGGCTTCGGTTCGCAAAAGCTCGTGCAGGATTTCATCACGGGCATTTTCCTGTTGATGGAAAACGCGATGCAGGTCGGCGACTGGGTGACGCTCGCGGGCGTGTCCGGCACGGTCGAATATCTGTCGATCCGCACGGTGCGGCTGCGCGGCGGCGACGGGTCGCTGTTCACCGTGCCGTTCAGTTCGGTATCGACGGTGAACAATACGAATCGCGGCATCGGCAATGCGGGCGTGCGCGTGAACATCGTGTTCGGGCAGGACGTGGATCTGGCCATCGACACGCTGAAGGAAATCGGCGCCGCGCTGCGCCAGGATGACAAGTTCAAGGACGGCATTCTGGCCGACTTCAGCTTCTGGGGCGTCGATGCGGTGGACGGCTCGGCCGTGACGCTGGCCGGCCAGATTCAGTGCCGCGACTCGGCGCGCTGGGGCGTGCAGCGCGAATTCAACCGGCGCATTCTCGACCAGTTCCGCGAACGCGGCATCGAAATCGCCAACCCGCAGCGCAATCTGCTGACGTGGGACCCGGAGAGCGCCGCGCCGCGCGTCGAAGCCGGCGAGCCGCCGAAGGAAGAACCGAAAGAGGCGCCGCCCGGCGCTTGTGCCGAAGGTTCGTCGTCGCAAGGCAACTCCAGGGGCGACGCGCCCGTGGACGACCAGATTCCGGTCGACTCGAAGCCCGCTGGCGGACCGGGCACGCCCGGCAATCCGGGCGCGACCTCGCCGCATGAGTAAAGCACTGAACGCGGGCGCGGGTTGAGCTATTGAACATGCCACCAGCGCGGCAACAGGCGGCGCACTTCGGGCCGCCTGTACCGGTCGTCGATCAGATGCACGACGCCCTCGTCGTGTTCCGTGCGAATCACGCGCCCCGCCGCCTGCACGACTTTTTGTAAACCGGGGTACAGGTACATGTATTCGTAGCCATTGCCAAAGCGCGCGTCCATCGCGCGGCGCATCTGCTCATTGACCTCGTTCATCTGCGGCAAGCCGAGCGTCGCGATGAACGCGCCGATCAACTGCTGTCCCGCGAGATCGACGCCCTCCGAAAACGCACCGCCCAGCACCGCGAAGCCGATGCCCTGGTTCGCGCCGCGAAATCGCGCGAGAAACGCGTCTCGCGCCGCTTCGTCCATGCCGGGTTCCTGTGCCCAGACAGGCAACCCAGGATGGCGTTCGCGCATCAGCGCGACCACCTGCTGCAAGTATTCGAAGCTGCTCAGGAACCCCAGGTAATTGCCGGGCTGCGCCTGATACTGCTTTGCAATCAGTTCGACGATGGGCACGAGCGAACGCTCGCGGTCACGCCAGCGCGTCGAGACATTGCCGGCCACCCGAACCCGCAACTGCTCCGCGCGAAACGGCCCGTCCACGTCGAGCCATTGCGTGTGCGCGGGAAGCCCCAGCGTATCGCGGTAAAACTGATACGGATTGAGTGTGCCGGAAAACATCACGGTGGTGCGCGCCGCCGCGTAGCGTGGCGCAAGAAACGGCGCGGGAATCACGTTGCGCACGCACAGCGTGCAACTCGCTTTATCGCGCGGCGCGTGGCGGTCTGTCGTGAGGGTGACGTCGAAAATAGAATGCTCGCCGAATTGCTCCGCGAGCGCGACGAAATGCATGGCGTCGAAGAAAAACCGCAGCGAGGCTTCGTCGATGGAAAGCGGCGCCTCCGCAAGCTGGTCCGTGACCGCGCCGATCAGATGCTGCGCCGCCGACAGCAGTTTGCCCGGCACCTCCGCGTAGACCTGATACGCGCCTGCTTGCGCGTCTGCCTGCGCGCGTTTGACCGCGTTCCACTCGCGTTGCAGCCGTTCGAGCGGCTTGCGCAAAATGGCCGGCGCTGTCTTGCGCGCGAGCCGCAACGCCGCCTGATCGAGTTGCGCCGTGTACATGCGGCGCGCGCGGTCGAGCAGATTGTGCGCTTCGTCCACCAGCACGCCGACGCGCCACTGGTTGATCTGCGTGAGCGCGTACAGCATCGCGCTGCTGTCGTAGTAGTAGTTGTAGTCGCCCACGGTCACGTCGGCCCAGCGCGCGAGTTCCTGAGCGAGATAGTACGGGCACACGTCATGAGCGAGCGCCGCTTCGCGCACCGCCGCGCGGTCGAGCCGCGAGCCCGCGAGCGCCGCGCTGCGCGCCGCGTCGAGCCGGTCGTAGAAGCCGCGCGCGAGCGGACACGATTCGCCGTTGCACGCTTTGTCGGGATGCTCGCAGGCTTTGTCGCGCGCCACCAGTTCGAGCGTTCTCAAGGGCAAAGCCGCGGTGCTTTCGCGCAGCGTGTCGATGGCATCGAGCGCCAGCGCGCGGCCCGGCGTTTTCGCGGTCAGAAAGAACACGCGATCGATCTGCTCAGCCGCGCACGCCTTCAGCAACGGAAAAATCGTGGCAAGCGTTTTGCCGATGCCCGTGGGCGCTTGCGCCATCAACGGCTTGCCGTCGCGCGCGGCACGATAGACCGACACTGCAAGCTCGCGCTGTCCGCTGCGAAACTGCGCATGCGGAAACTGCAAGGCACTGAGCGCGGCATTGCGCGCGGCGCGGTGCGCTTCTTCCTGCACGGCCCAATCGAGAAACCGCTCGCAGTGTTCGACGAAAAAAATATCGAGTTCGCGCGCCGTATGCGTTTGCGTGAGCAGCGTTTCCTTCTGGCTGCCGATGTCGAAGTACACGAGCGCCACCGACAACTCCGCGAGCCCGCGCGCACGGCACAGCAAGTGCCCGTACACGAGCGCCTGCGCCCAATGCAGCGCGCGGTGATTCGCGGGCATGCGTTCGAGATCGCCGCGATGCGTCTTGACCTCTTCCAGCCGGTTCGCGGCCGGATCGTAGCCGTCCGCGCGGCCACGCACGGTGAGATTGCGATGCGTGCCCGTCAGCGTGATTTCGGTTTCGTAACCGCTCGCGCGACGGCCGGCGACCGTCACGTGACCGGCCATGCCTTCGAGCGACGTGGGCGCCGGCGTGAACCGCAGATCGAGGTCGCCGCGTCGCGCGGTGAACTCGCACAAGGCCCGCACGGCGACGATGTAGGTCATGCGGCGGGCTCCACGGTGGGCGTGGCATGAGGAGGAATTTCTTCGACGCCGACCTCGCCGGCCCAGCGCACGTCGAGCACGCGCACCGGCATGCCGTGCTGCACGCAGTATGCGAGCCAGCGAATCTGGTTGTCTTGCAAGCGGTCGCCGGGGCCCTTCACTTCGATCAGCTCATAACGGCGCGCGGCGGGCCAGAATCGGATCAGATCGGGCAGCCCCGAGCGATTGCCGCGAATATCGCGCAACAGGCGCTCGAACCACAATTTCAGATGCGCGGCGGGCAGACAGTCGAGCGCGATACTGACAAGCTCGGGCGTAAGCAGCCCCCAGAACACGAACGGAGATTGCACGCCGGCCTTCTCATGCAGATGCCGCGCAATCGTCTCGCGATAGATCCCGCTATCGAGTTGAGCCAGGCACGAGGCGAATTGTCCGGCGCGGCGCACATGAAAGTCAGGCGCGTGAAGATCGGCCGGCCCGCGCTGGAACGGGTGAAAAAACGCGCCAGGCAGCGCCGCGAAAACCGGCTCCCAGCACAGCAATCCGAACAGCGAGTTGATCAGCGCGTTTTCGACGTAATGCACCGGCGCCGATTCGCAAGTCAAATGATCGCGCACGACGTATTCGACCGGTTGCGGCGCCTGCGGCCTCGCCAGAACCAGCGTGCTGCGTTCAGCCGCGCGCGCCGCGCTTGCGCGAACCGCCGGCTCGCCGAGCTTGCGCCGCAAACGCGGCAACATGCGCGCAACGCGCTGCGCCTCTTCCTCGCTTTCGGGCGATGCGGCGGCTTGCAGCGCGAGCGCGAATGCTTCGCTGAAACATTCGCTGCGCTCCAGCACGCGCATGCGCCGATGCCGCGCGCCAGGCCATGCACACGCTTCGTACACGGCAAGCGCGGCACGCCAGTTCTGGCGCCGCTCGCCATGCTGGCCGATGCGAAAAAGCAGCTTTGCGCGGCGCGTTTCGAGCCACGGGTTGGAGATTTCGATCGCGCGAACACGCGCGAGAAGATCGCCGATCGCCGCATTCTCTTCATTGCCCTCAAATAACAGACTCGACGATTCGATCAGCTCCAGCTCTTCACGGCACGCATGCAACGCGAGATACACGTTCACGTCCGCACGCTGCTGAAACGCGCGGGACGACGGCGGGAACGCGACCTTTTCATACTGGAACACGCCGAGATCGGCGAGCACGAATTCGGACCAGTCCTGCTGCAGGTTGCCGAAAAACATCAGGCGCAAACGCTCGCACAACGGCGCAATGTCCACGCGATACACGCAGTCGGTCGTCGCGCCGTGCCACGCGGACCATGGACGCGCCGGGCGGCTCACGGACTCGTGCGCATCCGCCCCGGCATAAAACGGACGCAACGCGACGAGCAGTTCCGGCTTTCGCAGACTCCGCGCGCCGGGAATCAAGGCGAGCGTCGGCGAGAACACGTCGAGCAGTTCGGCGCGCGTGGCGAGAGCGAACAGGTCGTCGAGTGTGAGATGAGGCGCGGCGTTCAGCCAGCCGAGCGCCGCGATGGGCGCGGCGGCTTGCAACGGGCAGCCGATCTCGTCGTAAGTGAGACGGCTCGCGCGAAACAGCGTGCCCTTGCGCATCAGCATGCGGACCAGCAACGCGCGCGAGGCTTGCGGCAACACGGCGAACGTGCCGAGGAAAGCGCGCTCGTGCGGGTCGAGCAGATCGTCGTAGCGTTGCGCGAGCCAGGCGAGCGCGCGCTCGAAGTTCAGCAGATAGTAAGGGACGCCGGAGACGGAATCCGGCGGAGAATCGGTTGCCACGGAGTTTGCAGGACCTGTACGTTTATACAGTGATGATAGCAAACTCCACCGCCGTCACGGCTCGCGCGCGAGCCACACCACCGTCAGCGAACGCACGCCCTGCGCGCCGCGAATCAGCACGCCCTCAATATCGGCGGTCGCGGAAGGACCGGTCACAAGCGCGGCATAACGCGCCTCGCGGAAATCATCGCGGCGGTAGACATCCTGCAAACCGTCGACAAGTTGCGCCGGATCGAGCAACACCACGAGATGCTGCACGATGTATCCCAGCGCATTGACCACGTACTCGCGCTCGCTGAACCACACCGAACCCGTCTCCGCGACACCGAAGCGCGCGCGCACCACGCCGACCTCGACGTCCTGCAACGAAGCCGGCTCGGTATCGGCTGCGAGCGCGCGCGTGCCGGACACTTCGGCGGTGGCCGACGCAATCGAAGCCGTCGCGCCGAATCGCTCGCGGATCATGCCGGACACGTCCGCTGCGGCTGCGGCATCGACGCACGTGCCGCCCATGGTTTGCAATGCGGCTGTAAAACGCGCACGCAGATCGCCGCCCGCCGCGCCAAACAACGGCACATCGGGACGCGGCCGCGCCGCCGGTTGCGCCTGCCGCACTTTCGCGAGAAAGGCCTCACGCGTTGCCATTGCCACCTCCACGGTTTTTCTTGTACCAGGCGTGGAAGGTCTCCTTCGGCGCCTCGGGCAACTCGCGTTGCCTGCCCCAGATATTCAGCGGGTTATACAGCACGAAGTTCGGCAAGCGCCGCAATGCGCCGCCCATCGAGGCAACCGTCGCGCGATACAACGTCGGGCTCGCGAGCAGCCGCCCCGCCATCTTCAACACTTCGTGCTTCACGAACGGCACTTCGTGACGCTCCGCGATCACGGTGCGCCATTTGTAGATCTGCTCGTGAATATTGATCTTCACCGGACACACGTTCGTGCAACTGCCGTTGAGCGTGGACGCGAACGGCAGCGCGCTATAGCGCTTCAGATCAAACGTCGGGTTGATGATCGCGCCGATCGGTCCCGAGTAAGTGCCGCCATACGACAGACCGCCGCTGCGCCGGTACACCGGGCACGTATTCATGCACGCGCCGCAGCGGATGCATTTGAGCGAGTACCAGAAGTCCTCCATCGCAAGCCGCTCCGAACGGCCATGATCGACGAGGATGAAATGCATCTCCGTGCCCGGACGCGGCGCGCGGAAATGCGACGTGTATTGCGTGATCGGCGAACCCAGCGCGCTGCGCGAGAGCATGCGGATAAACACGCCGAGATCGGAAACCTGCGGAATGATCTTCTCGATACCGATCGACGCAATATGCAACGGCGGCACATTCGCCGACAGATCCGCATTGCCTTCGTTCGTGCACACCACGACCGTGCCCGTCTCCGCCACCGCGAAATTGCAGCCGGTCATGCCCGCCGTTTTCTCGCGCACGAAGTACGGCCGCGTATTCATGCGCTGACTTTCAGCGAGGTAATGAATGTCGCTGTTGTGCGGATCAGTGCCGATCGTCCGGCCGAACAGTTCGGCGACATCGGCGCGCAGCTTGTGGACCGCGGGCACCACCATGTGACTCGGGTCCTGATGATCGAGCTGCTGGATGCGTTCGCCGAGATCCGTTTCCATCACCGTGATGCCGCGCGGTTCGAGATATTCGCGCATCCTGCATTCGTCGGTGAGCATCGACTTGCTTTTGACGAGCGTGGTCATGCCGCGCCCGGACATGATCTTGTGCACGAGCGCGTTGTGTTCCTCGGCGCTCGATGCCCAATGCACCACCACGCCATTGGCCTCGGCCGCCGCCGCAAACTGTTCGAGATACGCCGACAGGTGCGACAGCGTATGTTCCTTGATGCCCGATGCGAGTTCGCGCAAGGTCTCCCATTCGCCGATCGCGTGCGCCTGGGCATCGCGCTTTTCGCGCAAATCCCACAGGCGTCTGTCGTGAAACGCAATGTGTTCCGTTTTCTCGATGAACTCGCCGGCGGCTTTCGCGTGATCGATCCGGCTCATGCGCGCGCTCCGTTCAGCACCTGCGCGATGTGGATGAAGCGCGCATCGGCCTTCATGCGTTGCGCGCAGCCTTGTTGATGCATCAGACACGACATGTCGGCCGACACGATGTATTGCGCGCCCGCATTCAGATGGTCGCGCACCTTGTCCTGCCCCATGCGCACCGAGACCGGTTCTTCTGTGACGGAGAACGTGCCGCCGAAACCGCAGCATTCGTCGGGTCGCGACGGCTTCACGAATTCGATGCCTTTGACGCCTTCCAGCAAGGCGCGCGGCTTCGAAAACGGCGTGCCCGCCACTTCGGAGATCGACGCTTCCTTCAGATGCCGCAACGCGCTGCAACTGTTGTGCAAACCCACGCGATGCGGAAACTCGGCCCATGGAAATTCGCGCGCGCCGACCACGTCGTGCAGAAACTCGACGAGTTCATACGCGCTCGCGCGGACCTTTTTCACTTCATTGGTTTGATCGATCGCGGTGAGATGCTCGCGCACGTGATGAATACAGCTCGCCGACGGTCCGACGATGTAGTCGTAATCCGCGAAGTTGCGCGCGAACACGCGTTCCGCGCCGGCCGCTTCCGCCTGCGCTCCGCTATTGGCCATGGGCTGGCCACAACAGGTCTGCTCCTGCGGATAGTCCACCTCGATGCCAAAGCGTTCGAGCAATTCGAGTGTGGCGATGCCGACCTCGGGATAGAACGCGTCGATGAAGCACGGAATAAAGAGGGCGACTTTCATAAGCTCATTGAAGGGAAAGCGGCGCGCAAAAATGCCGCCAGTAAGACTGGTATTGTTGGTCTGACCAAAATATAAGGAAGTCGCCGAGGTGTGTCAATCGGAAGATCGTTCGGCGCGCGGCCTCCGGCGAATAGACACGCGCGGACAGACGGCGCGACGCGCAGCCTGTGCCAGAAGGTGCCAGAAGTGCCGGAAGTGCTGGAAGTGCCGGAAGTGCGAAGAAAAAACGGATGCGGCGAACGGCGCCTACAGTTTCGCCGCGTCTTCCTGATAGATTTCGCGCACGAAGGCCAGATGACGCTCCGCGGCCTTGCGCGCCTTTTGCGCGTCGCGCGCCATGACGGCGTCGAAGATGGCCTGGTGCTGGCTCATCAGCTGCTTTTCCATCGCTTCGTCGTAATCGATCAGCCGATGGTACTGGTGCATGCCTTCGCGAATCAGCGTATGGATGCCGTGCATCACATGTGCGAGCGCGATGTTGTGCGTGGAGTCGGCAATCGCGAGATGAAATGCGGCGTCGAGTTCAGCGAGGTTCACGCGATCTTGCGACAGCGACGCTGCTTTCAAGGCCTCGAACGCGGCCTTGATCTTGCGAAGATCGGCGGCGGTGGCGCGCTCGGCGGCATACACCGTCGAAATGGATTCCAGCCCCTGGCGCAACTCGAGAATGTCGGCACTGGTACGCGGATTTTGCAGAAGCAGTTCCGCGAGGGGCTTCGAGATGATCGGCGCGGTGAGATCCACCACCATGAAACCGCCCCGCCCCGACGTGGCGATATAGCCGTCCGACTCCAGCCTGATCAGCGCTTCCCGCAACGAAGGCCGCGAGACCGCAAGCTGCGTCGCCAGATCGCGTTCGGCGGGCAGACGGTCGCCCGGCATCAGCGTGCCGTCCGAGATCAGTTGCTTGATCTGGTCGGCAACGACGTCGGAGAGCCGCTTGCGCGTGAAGGACTGGATGGGACGAAAGTGCATAGGATGCGGCTAAAAGAGCCGGAAGGTCAGGATGGTTTGCTGCTGGATTATACCGTCGAGCCGCGAGCGCAAATCCGCAAACAGGCACGCGCGCGCACGCTCACGCACCTTCGCGCACCATCACTCACTTCGCGCTTCAACGCGGCGGCAATGCCGCCACGAACGCCGCGATCCGTTCGCATGCCTCGGCAAGACGCGCTTCGTCGACGACAAAGCCGAGCCGCACGAAACCGTTCGCGGTCTCGCCAAACGCGCTGGCGTCGAGCACCGACACACCCTGAGCGCGAAACAGTTGCCATGTCAAATCCACGGTATCGAGTCCCGTGCCGCTCACATCGACCATCATGAACATGCCCGCCTCGGGCAGCAGGCAACGCAGCCGTGGAATGCGGCCCAGATGCTCGAACACCACATCGCGGCGGCGCCGGTAGATGTCGCGCATGTCCGCGACGATTTGCGCCTTGTCCTGCAACGCGGTCAGCGCCGCCTGCTGGATGAAGCCCGGCAAGCCGTACAACATGGCGAGCGCGAGCCGACCCATATGCTCGATCAGTTGCACGGGACCGATCGCCCAGCCCACGCGCCACCCCGCCATGGCATGCGATTTCGACAGGCTGCCGAGCGTGACCGTGCGTTCGGCCATGCCCGGCAACGACGCGATGCTCACGTGTTCGCGCTCGAACGTGAGGTCCGCGTAGACCTCGTCGGAGAGCACCCACAAGTCGTGCTCGCATGCGAGCCGCGCAATGCGTTCGAGGTCCGCGCGCGGCATCACGGCACCCGTGGGATTGCACGGCGTGGCGAAGAAAACGGCCTTTGTGCGCGGCGTCACCGCGCGCTCCAGCGCGTCGCAGTCGAGGTGAAACGCGCGCGCGCGATCGACCGGAACCGGCACGAGCGTCGCGCCCGCCGCGCGCACGCAGGCTTCGTAGGTGAGGTACATGGGCTCGGGCACGATCACTTCGTCGCCCGCTTCGAGCAGACAGAGCGACGTGGCGAACACGCCGTTCTGCGCGCCCGCCGTGAGAATGACGTTCGCCGCGCCGGCCGCGCAGCCGCTCATGCGCGTGTGCTCCCGCGCAATCGCCGCGCGCAGCGGATCGCGGCCGGACACCGCGCTGTAATGCGTATCGCCGCCGCGCAACGCCTCGACCGCGCGCTCGACGATCGGCGCGGGCGTGGCGAAATCGGGGTCGCCCACGCTCAGTACGATGACGTCTTCGCCATTGGCCACCGCCTGCTGGGCCGCGCGATGAATCTCCCACGCCGACGTGCGCCTGCCCTGCAACCCTTCGACCCGACTCGCATACTTCATCGCGCTTACCCCGTTTCTGATCCGACCCGCCAATGTAATGGGGCGCGCGCGAAACGTCCAGATACGAAAAAGCGCCACGCGGGCGGGCAGCCTCGCGTGGCGCTTTCATCGAGCCCCTCTCGCGAAGGGGCGCGGCAAGCTCAGACCTGGCGGCGCAATTCCGCCGGCGGCACCTTCATCAGATGGCGATACTTCGCGACCGTGCGGCGCGCGACGAGCACGCCCTGATCGGCGAGCATCTTCGCGAGCGTCACATCGGAAAGCGGATCGCGCGTGTTTTCGGCCGCGATCATTTCCTTGAGCAGCGCGCGCACCGCAGCGGCCGAACACGTGCCGCCGCTTTCGGTGCCGAGTTCGCGCGGGAAGAAATGCTTGAACTCGAAAATGCCGCGGGGCGTGGCCATATATTTGTTGCCGGTCGCGCGCGAGATGGTCGATTCGTGCAGACCGAGTTCGTCGGCGACATCGCGCAGCACCATGGGCTTCAGCGCGATTTCGCCATACTGGAAGAACGCCTTCTGATGCGCGACGATGCATTCGGCCACGCGTTGAATCGTGTCGAAGCGCTGCTGCGCGTTCCTGATCAGCCAGCGTGCTTCCTGAAGCTGTTGCGCGAGCGGCGAACGGCTGGCGCCCGCCGACTGCGCAAACAGTTCCGCGTACATGCGATGAATCCGCGCGCGCGGCTGCACGGCGGGATTGATCGTCACCACCCACTTGTTGCGCACCTGCCGCACGATGACATCCGGCACGACGTAGTTGTCTTCGGTGCGGCCGTAGCAGTTGCCGGGTTTCGGATCGAGTTTGCGCACGAGCGCGCAGGCCACCCGCAGTTCTTCGGCGCTGCAGCCGATCTGCTTTTGCAATTCGGCCTGCTCGCGACGTGCGAGCCGCTCCAGATGATGCTCGACGATTTGCCGCGCGACGTCGCGCCCCGGCGTCTCAGGCGGCAACGCGTTCACCTGCAGCAGCAGGCATTCGGACAACGAGCGCGCGCCGAGACCGGGCCGGTCCAGCGACTGCACGAGGCGCAGCGCCACGAGCAATTCTTCCTCGGTCAGTTCGGGTTCGAGATCGACGCTGTCGGCAAGATCGGCGAGTTCCTGGCGCAGATAACCGTCGTCGTCGAGCGCCTCGATGATGAAGCGCGCGACCGCGCGATCGCGATCGTCGAGCCGGTAAAGACGCAGCGCGTCATGCAGTTGCTCGCGCAAGGTGGGCTGCGAGCGCGCCCACTCAGCCGGGTCGCTGCCGTCGGAATCGCCGTTCTGGCGCGCCGAACTGCGGCTGCTGTAGTCGCCTGAGAAGTCGCCGGGAATCTCGTCGGCGCCGCCGCCTTCGAGCGCCTCGCTGCTGGCCGCTTCAGCAGGCAGCGCATCGGGCTCGGCGGCCGCGGCGGTGTCGGTGGCGGGCAGCGCGCCTGACTCGTCGCCGGGCGTGGCCGTGGCCAGGGCGACGTCCTCGGTTTCGGAAGAGTCGTATTCCAGGAACGGATTCGTGTCGAGCGCAGTTCGCAATTCCTGCTGGAACTCCAGAGACGATAGCTGCAACAGACGCACCGATTGTTGCAGACGCGGCGTCAGTGCAAGAGACTGCCTTGTGCGAAGTTCAATTGAAGGCATCGTGTTGGTGTCCCATTGAAAGCTGAAGAAAGTGGTCTGAATACAGCAACAGCCGTACCAGCTTTTGCAACACGCTGTTTTTCCTCAGATTTGTATTTTTTCGGGCCCGTGAATTGCGCGCCCTCGCGGGGCTTTTTTACAAGTTACCCGGCAAATTCCGGTCTGGCTTTGCGCTCCTCATCGAGCCCTTTATGCACGGGGCTCCGGCCCTTTCTTCAGCGGAAAAGCGCTCGTCCGGCGCGGCGCGCGCGCCATGGCCGCCCGCGACGCGCGCGAGCGGGCACAGACATTGCGGATCAGCACCATGTGGACGGACGGGTGTCCTCGCATCCAACGCGATTTCGCGCGACGACTGCGACGACCCGGCCGGTGTCGATAACGGGCCTGACGGAACCGTAGCGGCAACGATCCCACGCGAGTCATCGGCGGCTTCGGCTGCGATCGACCGCAGGCAACAAGACCGCAATTTTCATCAACACCTGAAGGAGAAACCATGAAGACGATCCAATTGTTGAAGACCGCCGGCAGCATCGCTTGTGTTGCATTCGCCCTGAACGCCACGGCGCAGACCAGCGCTTCGGCTCCGCCGGCGTCGTCCGAAAGCATCGGCCAGCATTTCGACGACGGCACCATCACCACCAAGGTCAAGGCCGAACTTCTGGGCGCGAAAAACGTGAAGTCGACGCACATTCACGTGAAGACCCGCAAGGGCGTGGTGTGGCTCACGGGCTCGGTGCCTTCCGCCGACGACAAGTCCGCAGCCGAAGAAGTCGTGCAAGGCGTGAAGGGCGTGAGCAGCGTGAAGAACCGCCTGAAAGTCGCCGCGCAATAAGTCCACGTTTCGTTTCAGTTTTTAGTTTCAGCTTCAGTGAAAAAGCCGTCCGCCAGGACGGCTTTTTTCGTGGACGTCCAGCGCCAAAGCTCAAACGCCCTTAGCTCTTCGCGGCGTACTGATCGCGCAGATCGCGCACGCGGTCATGGTTTTGCAACACGCCCTGATACTGACGCTCGACAATCGCGCGCACGTCGGCGGGCAAGTCCTTTTCCAGCGCGTCGTGATAGTTCTTCTTCGCGACGTCCTCGCCCTTCTCGACCTCGGCGAGAATCTGATGGTCGCTGCGGTCCGTCACCGCCGACTTCATATCGACCCAGCCGCGATGCAACGCACCGCTCACGCTGCCGCCCGTTTCCGGCTTGCCGCCCAAACGCTGAACCACATCCTGCAACTCGCGCGCGCCGCGCGAGCAGTCTTCGGCTCGCGCCAGAAACATGTTTTTCAACTGCGCGTCGCGCGCATCTTCTGCTGCTTTGCGAAAGCCCTTTTCGCCGTCCTTCGACGTTTCGATGAGATCGTTCAGCACGGAGACAACATTCGTAGCCATCAATACCTCCAGGGGTTTCGTTGATCTGGAATCCGTCGCCGGCATGTGCAGGGCATGTGCATGTTTTTGCCGCGCGTGCCACGACGGGGTTCGTCGATGACACCGCATGGGGCGTGCCCGGCGTATCGCAGAGGCATGGCGCACCGGACGCTTCGAGGCCGTCGCCATCAGAGCCGCGCAAACTTGCAGGCGCGCGTAAATGTTGCGCGGCGCCATTTCCCGGCGCGTGCGCAAAACCGCTGTTTCGCGGGCTTATCGCACTGGCACGTCAATTGCTGCGTTTTGCCTTGCCCGCGCGACGTCATGCAGCGCATCAGGCGGGACATGCATGACGTGCCGAACCAATTTGACAAGAACGGGCAGGCAATAACGACAGGGAGAGCAACATCATGAACATGCGCACAGCAGAGTTCCTCGTGGGCGTCGCGATCGTCACGTCAGCCGGCGTCATGCAGATTCGCGAGCATATGCAGCCGCGCGAAGCCGTCGGCGCGAGTGCAGCGCAAAGCGCGCAGACAGCGCCTTCTTCGTGCGCGCCGGGTCGCCACGGCGTCGTGCCGGCTTCGTGCGAGCCGACGCGTGAAGCACGTCCGGCGCGCCATGCGCCAATGTCGTCACATGGCGCGATGGCCGTGTGGGTTTAGGCACGTCGCGCGTTTTCCGGTTCACCAATGAGAAGGGCCCGACAGATGTCGGGCCCTTCTCATTGATGCGCTTTCAACGGCAAGCGCCGCGCATCACGCGCGCTTCGTCAGGCCCGCTTCTCGCTGTACTCGCTCAGCGGCACGGGCTTCTTGAGCGGATCGAAGTCGGCCCAGCGGCCCTGTTGCCAACGGCCCGTTGCGCGCTCGATGGCGACGCCGCCCGCCTCGCGCAACACGCGCGCGGCGTCGAGCTGATTGTCCGGCGAGACATGCACCGCGACCAGCACGCCGGAATCGCGCGTTTCTTCATGGAACGCTGCGCGATGCCCCGGCTTGTCGCCCTCCCTCGTGCGCCACATCGCGCCGGCCAGCGAGCCGATGTACGCGCCGACGCCCGCCGCTATCGCCGACACGAGCAGCGGCGCGGAAAACGCCGCGAAGATGCCCACGCCGACAATCGCGCCCACCACCGCGCCGATCGTCACGCCGAGACCCGCGCCCTTCGGCGCGCCCTTGGCGCCGGCGTCGGTGCCGGTATCGCCGCCGATCGGATAACGCGCATGCTGTCCGCGCGGATTCACAAAGAAGAGCGTGACGTCTTCTTCGACGAAGCCCGCATTGAAGAGTTTTTGCGCCGCGTCTTCGGCGGCCGGAAAAGTCGTAAAGCGTGCTGCGACGATGAGTGACATAAGGCCTCCTTGCATCGTTGATAGCGTTGTTGTGCGGACGGCGCGCGCGGCCGCGCTGCGCGTTCAGAAGCAGGTGGCGGCGCTAGGCCGCCGTGCCGCGGTCGGGTTCCATGCCTTCCACTCTGAACAATCCGCTATGCAAGATTACGCCTTCGCCGTTGTTCTGGTCGAGCGCTTCGGCGCACACCGAGCGAATCCGGTTGCGGCCCTTGTCGAAGGCCTCCATCAATGCGCTCTCGAGTGGAGACCCGGCGCCGAAATGGTCTTCCAGCGCCTCGACGGTAATCGCGCAGACAACCGATTCGCCGTCCACGCTGGCCATGAAGCGAACCGTCAGGTTCGCGCCGTCGAAGGTCGGCTTGTCGTCGGGAAAAGTGATCTGCATAAAGGAATCCTCATAGGCCGGCCGCGGCAGGATCGCGTTCATGATGACGAACCCTTCATTGCGCCGGCAAGCTTCTGCGCCATCTCCAGATGATGCTTGATGATCGGCAGCGCGCGCGTGGCCGCCGCCTTCAGCTGCGGGTCGGTGCCGCTCTGGCTCTCCTGCTGAAAAAGATCGACCGCTCGCTGATGCGCTTCGAGACCGACCTGCTCGACGTACGCCTCGTCGAACTGCTGGCCTTTGAGCGTTTGCAGCTTGCCGACGAGCGCGGAGTCGGCGGAAGGCGTCGTGTTGAGCCCCTGCTTTGCCGCGAGCGCCGCCATGCCGCGCGAGAGTTTCGTATGGTCGGTGATCATCTGTTGCGCGAACTTCTTGACACGCGCGTCGCGTGAATTTTTCAGCGCGATCCTGCTCGCCGCGATTTCGGTGGCGTCGGACTTCGACGCGTCCTGAACGAACTGCTGGTCCCCGGACGAAAGCTTCGTGCCGCTGGCGGGCGCATTGCTCGCCGGGGCGTCGCTGGCCTGCGCATACACCGCGCTCGCCGACGCCGCGCCAAGCCCGAGCGCAACAGTCATCACTTGTATCGAATACCGTAGTTTCATGCATTTTCTCCCGTTCACGGTGTCACCGAAGCCAGCTCGCCCGCTCATGCAGCCTTGCGCTTCGACAATTGCCCGATCAACGCCTTGTTGAATGCGGGAATATCGTCGGGCTTGCGGCTCGAAATCAGATTGCTGTCTTCCACGACTTCACGATCGACCCACGTGCCGCCCGCATTGCGAATGTCGTCCTGAAGACTCGGCCAGCTCGTCACCGTGCGCCCTTTGATGATTCCCGCCGACACCGGCAGCCATGTGCCGTGGCAAATCACCGCGATCGGCTTTTTCGCGCTGTCCGCCGCCTTGACGAAGGCCTGCGCCTGCGGCACGAGACGGATCGCGTCGCCATTCACCACGCCGCCTGGCAAGACCACGGCGTCGTAGTCGTCCGGGCGCGCTTTGTCGAAGGTCGAATCGACGTCGACGGTATCGCCTTTATCGACATGCCTGAAGCCCTGGATCTTGCCGGGCTTCGCCGAAATCACATGCACGGTCGCGCCTGCGTCAAGAAGCGCGCGTTTCGGCTCGACCAGTTCGGCCTCTTCGAAACCATCCACTGCCAGTACTGCTACTTTCAGACCGTCGAGGCTGTTAGCCATGTGTTGCTCCTTCATTTCAGCGTGGGCGAGCAGCATGCGCGTAACCTGCGCGGCGCTTTCCGCTCGCCCTGTTTCATCATTAATCACGGCGCAGCAAAGCATGTGCCCAGCACTGCGCAAATGGCGTAGAGCCGCGAATCACGCGGCTCCCGCGAGACCGCGAGGCTCACAGACCGGTAGGGTCTTCGTCGAGACCGTCGTCGTCGGCGGAGGGCCGGACGATGCGGTCCGGCTCGATGTCGCTGTCCGGTTCGAGCGTGGAATCGCCGTCGGCTGCCGCGCGCTCGCCCGTGCCCGCGCGATCGGTGTCGCTGCCGAGTTCCGTGTCGCCCGTTTCGAGCGCGTGATTGTCGAGTTCCGTGTCGACGTCGAATTCGTGGCGCTTCGCACCGGCGACGTCGCTGCCGCTATCCGACGAATCGCTCGGACCTAAGGCGCCCGTGGTGCCCGCGGTTTGCCTGACTTCGTGTTGCGGTTCCTCATCGGGATTCAGCGTGCTGCTCATGGTGCTCTCCTTGGCTGTGTCGTTACGTATGACATTCTTCGCAAGGACCGTTCCGCCCACTTCATGACGGCCATTCCGATGGCGGTGCTGCTGGCACCGGCTTTGCTTCGGGCCATCATTGGCGCGCCGCGCCTCACGCTTGAAACTTCTACCAGCACCTATGGCTTCTCCGAAGAACACCACCCGCAACGGCCACGCATCGACCCGCGACAGCGCGCAGCAAACCGCGCCCGCCGCGATGCCGCCCGGCTTGCGGCATGCGGACGACAGCAAGCCGGGCTTCACGCGCAAGCATGAGAAAGATGGCTTCGCGTATTTCGATGCCGCCGGCAAACGCATCGACGACGAAGCGGAAATCCAGCGCATCGATTCGCTGGCGATACCGCCCGCGTATGAAGACGTGTGGATCTGCCCGGACGCGCGCGGCCATATTCAGGCGACCGGACGCGACGCGCGCGGCCGCAAGCAATACCGTTATCACCCGCGCTGGCGCGAAACGCGCGACGCCGACAAATACGAGCGCATGGCGGAATTCGGCCGCGCGTTGCCACGACTTCGCGCACGCGTGACGCGCGACCTCGCGCTGCCGGGCATGCCGGGCGACAAGGTCATCGCGGCCGTCGTGCGCCTGCTCGACACGACGCTCGTTCGCATCGGCAGCGTCGAATACGCGCGCGAGAATCAGTCGTACGGTTTGACGACGCTGCGCAAAAAGCACGTAAAAGTGGAAGCGGGACAACTGCGCTTCAGGTTTCGCGGCAAGAGCGGCATCGAGCATGACGTGAGCGTCGACGATGCGCGTATCAGGCGCATCGTGCGGCGCTGCGCCGAACTGCCGGGTCACGATCTGTTCCAGTATCTCGACGAAGACGGCACGCGCCGCACGGTCGGCTCCGCCGACATCAACGACTACCTGCGGCGCGCGAGCGGCGCCGATTTCACCGCGAAGGACTATCGAACGTGGGCCGGCAGCGTCTATGCGCTCGCCACGCTGCGGCGCATCGTGTGCGGCAGCGCGGCGGAAGCCCGGCGGGAGATGGTCGCGACCGTGAAGGAAGTCGCAAGCTTGCTGCGCAATACACCCGCGGTATGCCGGCGTTGCTACATCCATCCCGCGGTGATCAGCGCATTCGAAGCCGATGAGTTGCAGAGCCTGCCTGCGGGCCGAACACGCCGGGGCCTGAAAGTGGACGAAGTGGCATTCGCCGCGCTGCTCGCGCAAGCGGAAAAACGCGCCGCCAGACTCGCGCGCGAGGCGGGCGCGAAGGGCCGCAAGCTGCGCGAGGTCGAAGCCGCGGACAGCATCAACGGCTCCATTACGACGCTCCTGAAGAAGTCCCGCGCGATTCGCAAGCAAGCCGCGAACAAGACTGTGGAGAAAGCCGCAGGAAAGACCGGCGCGCGCCGGAAAAACCGTAGTCAGTTAAACGCCTGACGAACGCCTGATCGTTACTTCGGGCAACGAATCAATGGTCCGACTCCTTGAAGGCGGCCATGACAAGCCACACTTCGCGCTCGCCGTCGCGGATTTCCGCCGCGAGCGCGTAGGCATCGGCGGGATTGCACACCTGGGCGAGCGCCTCATGCGCGACTTCTCCATTAGCGAAGACGCTTTCCGTCAATGGCCTGACTTCCTGCTTTCCCTCGAACATCCGCTGATCTCTGCGATACACGAGTGTCTGCGATTTCCAGTCACGAAAGCATTCGCGCACGTGCGAAAAATCGCCGCCGCAAATGTTCGCCTGATAGTGAATTCTCTGGTTCATGGCCGTAGCTCCCGCGATACGAGCGACGCGCTTTTTTCGCCGCGTCTGCGTTCAAGTTGCTCACTGAGTAGCTCACTGAGTAGCTCACTGAGAATCGAGCAATCGATATGCCGCGGGGCCGCAGCAATTGCAAAAGCACAGGCATGTTTTACGCAGGCGCCAAGCCACGCATCGACGTTTCGCTCGATGCATGCCCAACGCATTCGTCTCCGGACAAGGAACGGGTGTTGCTGCAACGTAGTTCACCCCTAACCCGAAAGGAGGCACATGATGGTCATGCAAAGTCGGACGCAAGGCATGGAAGGCGCGCGCATCGTCGGTAAAGGCAGTGCGACCGCGGACGGTCCGGGGCCGGACGTGATGGCGGCGGATACGCTCGACGGCAACAAGGTGCTCAGTAGCGACGGCGAGGATATCGGCAAGATCAAGGACATCATGCTCGATGTCCGGTCGGGCCGCGTCGCCTATGCGGTGCTCTCGAGCGGCGGCTTCCTCGGCATGGGCGACACGCTGCACGCCATTCCATGGCGCGCGCTCACGCTCGACACCGAACAGAAGTGCTTCGTGCTCAACATGACGGCCGAACGCGTGAAGAACGCGCCGGGATTCGATAAGGACCACTGGCCGTCGATGGCGGATCAGACATGGGCCACGTCCGTGCATCAGTACTACGGCAGCGAGCCTTACTGGGGCGACGACCGCTTCGCCCTGCGCGACGACACGGGCGTCGGCGACCTTCCGGCGGGTTCGTCGGACGCGCCTGAGGCCGGCGGCGTCAAGCTGTAATCGGCGATCCGTCGCACTCGCGTGAGGCGTTCGCGCTTCACGCCGCGTGTTCGCGACGCGCCGGCATGCCGCCATCGCGGCGGCCGGCGCGTTCTATTTTCCGCGCAGGCAAAGCAGGAAAAAGGAGGCAAGGCCATGGCGACCCGAAACAGCACCCGCAAATCCCGACGCCCCGTGGCGCGCGGCAAGTCGGGGCGGCCGCCGCGTCAACGCCACGCGCGGGCACACGCCGCGCAACATGCGAAGACCGCGCGCAAAGGCAGCGGCAAAAGTCCGCGCAAATGGTCGCATCACGTGATGGAAACCAGCGACGCGATGGACATCGAGCGGGACATTTTCAAAACCGGCACCGCCGAGGAGATCGCGCAATCGCTCAAGCACTCGTCGACGAAAAGCCGTCGGCGCAAAGGCACGCCGTATCAATCCGCCATGTCGATGCTGAATTTCTACGTCAACCGCGCGGGCAGGAATCTGCCCAAAACGCGCCGCGCGACCCTGGAGCAGGCCAAGCGCAAACTGCGCGAAGCATTCGGGCGCGCGCCCTGATTCGCCTTCCTGACATTCGATGCACGAAACCTTGTGGTTCCTCATCGTCGGCGCGGTGCTCGTTTTCATGGGCGTGGCGGCGACGACACTGCGCCGGCTGCCCGTCAGCGCCGCCATGTTCTACCTCGCGATCGGCTATGCACTCGGCCCGCGCGGGCTCGGTCTGCTGCATCTGGACATGGCCGCGGACGCGCATCTGCTGCGCACGCTCACCGAAGTCGCGCTGCTGGTGTCGCTCTTCACCATCGGACTACGTTTGCGCGTCGGCGTGCTCGACAAACTGTGGATGGTGCCGCTGCGGCTAGGCTTTCTCGCGATGCTCGTCACCGTGCCGCTCGTCGCCCTCTTCTGCGTGTACGTGCTGGATCTCGGCTGGGGACCGGCCGTGTTGCTGGCCGCGATTCTCGCGCCGACCGACCCGGTGCTCGCCCACGACGTGCAGGTGCACGACCCCGGCGATCACGACCTCCTGCGCTTCGCGCTTTCCGGCGAAGGCGGGCTGAACGACGGCATCGCGTTGCCCTTCGCGATGGCGGGCCTCGCGTTATGCACAGCGCAGGCGGCCGGCGCCGAGATGCCGGCAGGCGACATGCTGAAGCTCGCCGGCGCCGCCGTATGGGGCATCCTCGGCGCAATCGCCATCGGCGGCCTGCTCGGCTGGGGCACGACGCACGCGGTGGCGTGGCTGCGCACGCGTCACGCGCATGCGCTCGGCCTCGAAGGCTTTTTCGCGCTCGGGCTGATCGGCCTCTCGTTCGGCGCGGCGCAACTGGCGCAAACGTACGGCTTTCTCGCGGTGTTCGCGGCGGGCGTGTCGATGCGCCGCGTCGAATATCGCGCGAGCGGCGGCGCGTCGCCGCGCGAAACGATCGGCACAGTCGATTCGAAGGACGTCGACAAAACCGCGTCGGACCCGGTCAAGGCGCACGCGTTCATGACGGAGTCCGTGCTGGGCTTCACGATCGAGCTGGAGCGCATCGCCGAAGTGGCCATCATGGCGATGGTCGGCAATGTGCTCGGTACGCTGAACGCGCCGCTTTTCACGTGGCAAGCCATCGCGCTGATCGCGGTGCTGTTCCTGCTGGTGCGGCCCGCGTCGGTCGGGATTTCGCTGGCCGGCTCGGCGGCCGTGCCCACGCAACGGCGTCTGATGAGCTGGTTCGGGATTCGCGGCGTGGGTTCGTTCTACTACCTCGCCTACTCGCTGGAAAGCGGGCCGGCCGCCGACGTCAAACCGCTGATGCCGCTCGCGCTCGCGGTCGTCGCGGCTTCGGTGGTGATTCACGGCGTCTCCGCCACGCCGCTGATGAATCGCTATCGGCGGCTGCGGCGTACTGAAGGCTAGACGACGGCGCGCATCGCGCAGCCCGCGCGATCTTCGGCGAATTGGCGGTCCGGCGGTCTGGCGGTCTGGCGGTCTGGCGGTCTGGCGATGCGGCGATGCGGCGATGCGGCGATGCGGCGATGCGGCGATGCGGCGATGCGGCGGTCCGGCGGTCCGGCGGTCCGGCAACACGCACGCGGGCCATTGCCTACGCCGTTTTCGGCGAACGCGCGGCGCGCTGAGCGTCGTGAGCCGTCCCGAAGGGCGGTTCGCGTTCGGTAGCGCGTTCGGTAGCGCATCCGCGTCAGGCGTCCGGTCAGGCGGTTCGGTAGCGCCTCCGGTCAGACGCGAAGCCCGACCGGGACCGCCCCGCCGTGCCCCGCCCCGCCTTCACCGCACCTCACGCGCGTCGTCCAGTTGCTTGCGACGCACCTCGCCCTGCCGCGCCAGCATCCAGCCGGGATACTCCGCGGGCAGCGCGCTCACCTGGTCGAGCTTCGCCAGTTCGTCCGCGCTGAGCGCGACGCCGGTGGCCGCGATGTTGTCGTCGAGTTGCTCGACTTTCTTCGCGCCGACAATCACCGACGTCACCACGCGCTGATGCAACAGCCACGCGAGCGCGATCTGCGCAACCGAGACCTTTTTGGCCTCCGCGATCTCGCGCATCGCGTCGATACAGTCATATGCGCGCTCGCGATTCACCGGCGGAAAGTCGAACGTGGTACGGCGGCTGCCCGCTTCGCCCTGCTGCTCGCGACCGTACTTGCCGCTCAGCAGACCGCCCGCGAGCGGGCTCCACACCATCAGGCCGAGGCCTTCGCTTTGCAGCATCGGCACGAGTTCGCGTTCGAGGTCGCGGCCCGCGACCGTGTAGTACGCCTGCAGCGTCTCGAAGCGCGCGAGCCCGAGGCGCTCCGCCATGCCGAGCGCCTTCGCGATCTGCCACGCGGCCCAGTTCGACACGCCGACATAGCGCACGTGGCCGTGCTGGACGAGCGTGTCGAGCGCGCGCAGGGTTTCCTCGATCGGCGTGGCCGGATCGAAACCGTGAATCTGATAGAGATCGACGTGCTCGAGTTGCAAGCGCTTCAAACTCGCCTTCATCCCGTCGATGATGTGATACCGCGACGCGCCGCGCGCGTTCGGAAACTCGCCGGTCTGCCCGAACACCTTGGTCGCGACCACGACCTTGTCGCGCGGCACCTGGAGGTTTTTCAGCGCCTGGCCCGTGATCTGCTCGGACAGGCCGCCGGCGTAGACGTCGGCGGTGTCGATGAAATTGATGCCCGCATCCAGCGCCCGGCCGACGAGCCGCTCCGCCTCCGCCTGCTGCAAATCGCCAATCTGCTTCCACATGCCTTCGCCACCGCCGAAGGTCATCGTGCCGAGACATAGCTCGGAAACAAATACACCGGTACGGCCAAGCTGGTTGTATCGCATTGTCGAAACTCCATCGTGGATGAGTGGACCGCCAAGGGAACAACTGAGGAACAACTGAGGAACAGCTGAGCCGCCAAGATTACTGCAATCGTCGAGTTCGGGCAGGCGGCCCGGCACTGCCTTACGAAGCTGAAATGAAGACCGCGCTTGCCGTTTGGCACAAGCCGCCGAAACCTGCGAGACTGGCTTTCCGATCAGCGCGACTTCGCCGTTCGTTCGCAACCGGCCACGCGGGCGAATCGGGTAAATCGGACGAATCGCGCACGAATCGCGCACGAATCGCGGACGAATCGGACGAATCGGGCACCTCTGGATATGACGCGCGACGTCCCCATCTACCCACGCATGAACTCAGCCACCCCGACCGCCACTCTCGCCGACACGGCTCCGCCAGCGCCGGACGGCGCGCTGGCGGATTTTCATCCCGCGGTCGCTGACTGGTTCCTCAGGACGTTCGCCGCGCCGACCGACGCGCAGGCCGCCGCGTGGCCGCAGATTCGCGATGGCCGCTCCACGCTCGTCGCCGCGCCGACCGGCTCCGGCAAGACGCTCACGGCGTTTCTGTCCGCGCTCGACGACCTGGTCCACGAAGGTCTCGCGAACCACGGCGCATTGCCCGACGAAACGCTGGTGGTCTACGTGTCGCCGCTCAAGGCGCTGTCGAACGACATCCGCCTGAACCTGCAAATGCCGCTGCAAGGCATTGCGGCCGAACTGGAGGCGCGCGGGCTGCCGCCGCTCGACATTCGCACCGCCGTGCGCACCGGCGACACCACGCAGCAGGAACGCAACGCGCTGAAAAAGCGCGCGCCGCATATTCTCGTGACGACGCCCGAATCGCTCTACGTGCTGCTCGGCTCGGATTCCGGCAGGCGCATGCTGGCCACCGTGCGCAGGGTGATCGTCGACGAAATTCACGCGCTCGCCGGCAGCAAGCGCGGCAGCCATCTCGCGCTTAGTCTGGAGCGGCTCGATGCGCTCTGCCAGCGGCGCCTGCCGCGAATCGGCCTGTCCGCGACGCAAAAACCCGTGAGCGCAGTGGCGCGCTTCCTGGTGGGCGGCGCGAGCCTCGACAGCGATACGCCCGCCGACTGCGCGATCGTCGATGTGGGCCACATCCGCGAACGCGATCTCGCGCTGGAAATTCCGCCGGTGCCGCTCGAAGCCGTGATGCCGAACGAAGTCTGGGAACGCGTGTACGACCGGCTCGCGGAACTGGTCGCGCTGCATCGCACGACGCTCATCTTCGTGAACACGCGACGCATGGCCGAGCGCGCCGCGCGTCATCTGACCGAGCGCCTCGGCAAGGACGCGGTCGCGGCGCATCACGGCAGCCTCGCCCGCGAGCATCGTTTCGACGCCGAACAGCGGCTCAAGCGCGGCGCATTGCGCGTGCTGATCGCCACGGCTTCGCTGGAACTGGGCATCGATATCGGCGACGTCGATCTGGTCTGCCAGCTGGGTTCGCCGCGCGCGATCGCGCCCTTCCTGCAGCGCGTGGGGCGCTCCGGCCACCACGTCGGCGGCATGCCCAAAGGGCGGCTTTTCCCGACCTCGCGCGACGACCTGATCGAATGCGCGGCGCTGCTCGATTGCGTGCGGCGCGGCGAACTCGACGCGCTGCGCATTCCGCGCGCGCCGCTCGATGTGCTCGCGCAGCAGATCGTCGCCGAAGTGTCGAGCGCCGAATGGAGCGAAGACGCGCTGTTCGACCTGATGCGGCGCGCCGCGCCCTATGCGGACCTCGCGCGCGAGCAATACGACGCGGTGCTGTGCATGCTCGCCGAGGGTTACACGAGCCGCAACGGGCCGCGCGCCGCGTACATTCATCGCGATGTGGTGAGCGGCACGTTGCGCGGACGGCGCGGCGGCAAGCTGGTCGCGGTCACGTCGGGCGGCACGATCCCCGAGAACGCCGACTACGCGGTGGTGCTCGAACCGCAGGCGCTCAACATCGGCACCGTCAACGAAGACTTCGCGGTCGAAAGTCTGGCCGGCGACGTGTTCCAGCTCGGCAACGCGTCGTACCGGATTTTGCGGATCGAAAGCGGGCGCGTGCGGGTCGAGGATGCGCAAGGCCAGCCGCCCAATATTCCGTTCTGGCTCGGCGAGGCGCCGGGGCGCAGCGACGAGCTGTCGTTCGGCGTGGCGCGCCTGCGCGAGCAGATCGCGCGTCTGCTTGCTGCGGACGAGCCCGCTGCGCTGGTCAACGCGAACGCGCCCCGCGCGTCCACAACTGAAGGCGCGGCTGGCAATGCAGCCGAGAATGCAACCGAAAACGCAACCGCAAGCGCGCCATCCAACCCCATGCCCGCGCGGCTCGAACGCGCGATCGACTGGCTCATCGCGGAACCCGGTCTTGACGAAGCCTGCGCGCGGCAGATCGTCGACTATCTCGCGCGGGCGCGCTCCGCGCTCGGCGTTCTGCCGACGCAAGACACGCTCGTCATGGAGCGTTTCTTCGACGAATCCGGCGGCACGCAACTCGTGATTCACGCGCCGTTCGGCAGCCGCGTGAACCGCGCGTGGGGCCTCGCGCTGCGCAAGCGTTTTTGCCGCACCTTCAATTTCGAACTGCAAGCCGCCGCGACCGAGGACGCGATCGTGCTGTCGCTGACCGGCAGCCACTCGTTCGTGCTGGACGAAGTGTGGCGCTATCTGCATTCGAACAGCGCCGAGCATCTGCTGATCCAGGCACTGCTCGACGCGCCGCTTTTCGGCGTGCGCTGGCGCTGGAACGCGACCACCGCGCTCGGCCTGCCGCGCTATACCGGCGGGCGCAAAACGGCGCCGCAATTGCAGCGCATGCGCAGCGAGGATCTGCTGACGAGCGTGTTCCCGGAACAGGCGGCGTGTCTGGAGAATGTGGTCGGCGAGCGGGAATTGCCGCGTCATCCGCTGGTCGATCAAACCGTCGACGACTGCCTGCACGACGCGATGGACAGCGAGCGCTGGATCGCGCTGCTGCGCCGTATCGAAAGCGGCGACGTGCGGCTCGTCGCGCGCGATCTGCCAGCGCCCTCGCCGCTCGCCGCCGAAATCCTGAACGCCAAGCCCTACGCCTATCTCGACGACGCGCCGATCGAGGAGCGCCGCACGCAAGCCGTGCTGAATCGCCGCTGGACCGATCCGGCAAGCGCGGACGACCTCGGCGCGCTCGATGCCGACGCGATCGCCAGCGTGCGCGAGCAAGCGTGGCCGCAGGCGCGCGGCGTCGACGAAATGCACGAGGCGCTGACGGGGCTCGCGTGCATTACCGAGGCCGAAGCGCAGAGCAACGAAAGCTGGCCCGAATGGCTTGCGTCGCTCGCACAATCCGGTCGCGCAACGCGTTTGCAGATCGCCGGTCATGCAGCGTTGTGGCTGCCCGCCGAACGCCTGACCTGTTTCGACGCGCTCTATCCCGCTCGCAACGGCGCGAGCTTCACGCCGGCGCTCGCCGCGCCGAAAGGCTACGCCGACGCATGGACCTTTGACGACGCGCTCATCGACGTATTGCGCGCGCGCCTGACGGGTTTCGGCCCGCTGCCCGCCGGCGCGATTGCGCACGCGCTCGGACTGCCGCCGGCATCGGTCGAACAGGCGCTTGGCCGCCTCGAAGCGGAAGGCTACGTGATGCGCGGCCGCTTCACGCCGCAAACCAGCGACGAAGAATGGTGCGAACGACACCTGCTCGCGCGGATACACCGCTACACCGTCAAGCGCCTGCGCCGCGAAATCGAGCCGGTGGAACGGCACGATTTCATGCGCTTTCTGTTCGAATGGCAGCACTTGACGCCGGACACGCGCAGCGAGGGACGCGACGCGCTCGCCGCCGTGCTCGATCAGATGGAAGGTTTCGAGGCCGCGGCCAGCGCCTGGGAAGAAGACATTCTTCCCGCCCGCGTGAAGGCCTACACGAATAGTTCGCTCGACGAACTATGCCGCGCCGGCAAGATCGTCTGGACGCGGCTCACGGAGCGTTCGCGCAGCGCCGCCGGGCCGGTGCGCAGCACGCCGATCGTGCTGTTGCCGCGCGCGCAGGTCCGCGTGTGGAGCGCGCTGATCGATTCGTCGAGGCAAACGGAATTGTCGGCGCGCGCGCAGTCGGTTCATGACGCGCTGCTGGAACACGGCGCGATGTTCTTCGACGAATTGCTGCACGAACTTCGCGTGTTGCGTATCGAACTGGAGAATGCGCTCGGCGAACTGGTGGCGGCGGGCCTCGTCAATTCGGACAGCTTCGCGGGCTTGCGCGCGCTGCTGAAACCGGCGGCGAAACGCAATGCGCATGCGGGCAGCCGCCGCGCGCGGTCCACCGCGTTGATCGGCGGCATGGACGACGCGGGACGCTGGGCGCTCGTCAACCGGCGCGCGTCGGCGAACGGCAGTGTGGAGACGGCCGCCAGGCAGAACACGCCGCCGTCGCAGCGTCGCCAGTTGCCGCCCGAGATTCTCGAACACGTCGCGATGACGCTGCTGCGCCGCTACGGCGTCGTGTTCTGGCGGCTGCTCGCGCGGGAAGCCGACTGGCTGCCGCCCTGGCGCGATCTGCTGCGCGTCTATCAGCGGCTCGAAGCGCGCGGCGTGATTCGCGGCGGACGTTTCGTGAACGGACTGGCCGGCGAGCAGTTCGCGTTGCCCGAAGCGATTCCGTTGCTGCGCGAAGTTCGGCGTCATGCGAACGATGGTGCTTTTGTCTGCGTGGGCGCAACCGATCCGCTCAATCTCGCTGGCACGTTGCTCGTGGGCGAACGCGTGCCAGCTGTGGCGGGCAACCGCATTCTGTATCGCGACGGCATGGTGGCCGCGACGCTCGTGGCGGGCGCGTTCTGGTTCGAGGCGTCGGTCGAAGCGAATCCCGTCGAACGCGAACGCGCGCGCAGCTGGCTCACGCGCCGGTTCTAGCGCGGCGTATGCGTAAAGAGTGACCCATCGGGCCACTTTATCGCGCCCTCTTTTGCGGGTTCATGCATGAAGGCTCGAAGCACGCGCGGCGTTTGCGGTCATCCGTTCTTTCTCCTGATCTTTATGGCCCGAATTCGAGCCGCTTCGCTACAATGGGCCAGTCTTTAAGTATGATGAAGACTGTCTGCCGTCATCCGCCACCAGGCCGAAACGGCATACCGCCCGGGGATTCTATGATCGACGACCAACACGAGCAGGTGCTTTATGCGCAGTTCGGCACGAGCAGCCCTTGCTGGCGTCTGTCGAGCGACAGCAATGCGCTCGAACTGACGGCAGTCACCGGCGACGCGCCGGCCAATGCCGCCATTGCGCTTAACCCGCAACAGGCCGCGCAAATCCGCGGCCTCACGGGCATCACCTCACATCTCGTTCTCGACGTGCTGCTGTTCGGCGAGGCGCTGCGGCTGCATCTTGTCGGCAGGAAAATCAATAGCTGCAGTTGGGCCGGCACCGCGTCCGCGTACGACGACACGCAATCCGTTGCGCGCGATCTGATGAACGGCTTGTCGTTTGCCGAACAGGTCGTCTCCGAAGTGAATTCGGTCGTGGTCATTGTCGACCGGCATGGCCGGATTCAGCGCTTCAATCGTCTCGCCGAAGAACTCACCGGCGTGAAGGAAGAGAACATCATCGGGCGCAACGTGTGGGCGCTTTTCATGTCCTCGGAAGACGGCGCGGCGTCGAGTCAGAACATTGCGGGCTTCTTCAATCGCGGCGTGTCGTATGAAGTCGAGCGGCGCGTCAAGACGCTGCTCGGCGAACGGCTCTTCCTGTTTCGCAACAAGTTCGTGCAGAGCGGCAGCGGCGTCGACGAACAGTATCTGATCTGCTCGGGCACCGACATCACCGAAGAGCGGCTCGCGCAGGATCGCCTCACGCAACTCGCGAACACCGACTCGCTCACCGGTCTCGCCAATCGCAACGCGATTCAGGACAAGATCCGCAGCGCGCTCGAAGAAGCCGCGCCCGGCGAATCGGTGGGCATTCTCTTTCTCGATCTCGACAACTTCAAGAAGGTCAACGATCACTACGGCCACGTGTTCGGCGACCGCCTGATCAGCGACGTCTCGGCGGCGATCGCCCTGTGTCTGAACGAAGGCGACACGCTCGCGCGGCTCGGCGGCGACGAGTTCATCGTGCTCGCGGCCCACGGCGCCGCGCACGAACTGGAAGCCACCGCGCAACGCATTCTGGAGCGCATGCGCACGCCGTTCAGCCTCGGGCTCGTCGAGGTCTATACGGGTTGCTCGATCGGTATCGCGCGCTGCCCGGAACACGGCGACAACATGGAGTCGCTGATCCGCGCCGCCGATACCGCGATGTACGTCGCGAAAGACGAAGGCAAGCGCACGCATCGCGTGTTCTCGGAGGACATGAACCGCAAGGTCGCCGAGTACATGTGGCTCGACACGAATCTGCGGCGCGGGCTCGAAGAAGGCCAACTGACGCTGCACTATCAGCCCAAGCTGCTGCTCTCGAACGGCGCGGTGCAAGGCGTGGAAGCGCTGGTGCGCTGGAACTCGCCGGAGCGCGGGCAGATCATGCCGGCGGAGTTCATCCGTTATGCCGAAGAGTCCGGCCTGATCGGCGTGCTCGGCCGCTGGGTCATGGAAACGGCCGCGAAACAGGCCGCCCAATGGAAAGCGGACGGCTATAACCTGCGCATCGCCATCAATGTCTCGGCGCGGCAACTGGTCGACACCGCCGTGGTCCGGCATTTCACCGAAGCGCTGCAGCAGGCCAATCTCGATCCCTGCCTGATCGACGTCGAGCTCACCGAAAGCTGCCTGATCGAAGACGAAGCCGCAGCGATCGATCTGATCAAGCAGTTCCGCCAGCTCGGCGCGCAGGTGCATCTCGACGATTTCGGCACCGGCTATTCGTCGCTGTCGCAATTGGGCCGCATTCCACTCGACGTCATCAAGCTCGACCGCAGCTTCGTGCGCTCCATCAACGCCGACAAAAAAGCGCAGGCGCTCGTGCGCTCGATGGTCGCGGTCGCGCAGGAACTCGATTTCAAGGTGGTCGCCGAAGGCATCGAAACCGAGTCGGAAGAAACCTTCATGAAGGGGCTGGGTGTCGAATACGTGCAGGGCTATCTGTACGCGCACCCCATGCCCGCCGCGGAATTCGAGCGCTGGCTGAAGGACAGGCAGAAGCTCAGGCTGATCGCCTGAGCTTCGCTCGCGCAACCCGCGCGCCCGCGCCGCATCAGCATCGAGTCAGCCGAAATGGGCCGCACTCGCGGTCGCCTGCCGCAGATTCGACGTGCGGCGGTTTTGCAGCATCACGAGCCGCTCCATGAACGCGAGATCTTTCTCTTCGAGCATGAAGGCGGCGTCCACCCAATCCTCGGTGATTTCCATCAGCTCGGCGCGCGGCAGTTGCAACACGCGCTGGCGCGCGCGCAGCATCGCGCGAATGCCGTTCATTTTCGGCCTGAGCGTGTCCATGAAAGTGCGCGTCGCCACATAGGCGTCGCCGGGTTCGAACAGCCGATCGACGAGCCCTTTGTCTCTATGCCATTCCGCCGTGTGCGATTCGCCGACGCCGATCAGCTCCTCGGCGAGACGCATGCCGCCCTTGCGCGCCACGAGCGAATAGCCGCCCATGCCGGGAAACAGGTTGAACGCGATCTCCGGAAAGCCCATGCGCGCGTCCGATTGCGCGAGCACGAAGTGATGCGCCAGCGCGGCTTCGAAGCCGCCGCCGAGCGCCGTGCCCTCGACCATCGCAATCGAAATCGCGCCGGTGTCGAAGCCGCGCGCCGCCGCGTGAACGCAATCGACACAGGCGCGCGCGTACGCCATCAGCTCATGGCGCTTGCCGGAGCGGATCGCCTCGGCGAAAAAATCGAGATCGCCGCCGACGTTGTAGATGTTCGGAATCAGCGAACCCGTCACCCAGAAGTCGATCGGCAAACCGGAATCGCGCGCGGCCTGGGCGAGCCCGAGAATGTCGTGCACCAGGTCCAGATTGAAACAGGGACGCGGTTGCGCGCGCAACATCATCCACATGACATTGCGGCCTTCTTCATAGTAAGCGCAGAGTTGGGACAGATTGCCCGCTTCGAGGAACGGGCGGCAGGCCTGATGATTATGCAGATTCATTTTGATCGGTCCTTTTTTAGGTTAAACACTGATATTGCAATGCGAGCCTAAAACAGACCGGATTGGTATGGGAGCGGGCTAACGAACAGATCGGAACAAGGACATGCGGACGCCCTAATGGACGGGCATCGCGACGGTGAGCGGCCGCAAACGCGCGCGCCCGCTGGCAAACCAATTGCGGGCGGGCAAAGCGCTGAGCGCGTGACTAATTCGAAAGAAAAAGAAATAAGGTCCAATTCGACAAGGCAGTGGGAATTACCACCTGGCGAATAGATCTTTTATTCGTGGGCCAACAGACGGAATATGCGATTTACATCAATTCCGCCGAAGCGTGGCGTCGGTGCGGTGGATTGAGCGGGCCCGTTCCGGCGATTCGAATCGGGCGCACGCTCAAGGCAACATTCAACGCGGCATGCCGAGCCGCATTCAGGGCGCGGCGGCAATCACCTGCGCCACCGCGGACGTGAGCTTCTTGCCATACGGCACGTGCAGGAATTCATTCGGTCCGTGGGCGTTCGACTTCGGCCCCAACACGCCGCACACCATGAACTGCGACTTCGGAAAACCCGCCTTCAGCACGTTCATCAGCGGGATCGTGCCGCCCTGCCCCATATACGCGACGTCGGCGCCGTAGTGTTCGCGCGACGCGTCGTTCAACGCGGTGGCGAGCCACGGCGCGAGATCGGGCGCGCTCCAGCCGCTCGCCGCGCCCGCGTCGGGCTTGAACGTCACCTTCGCGTTGTACGGCGGATCGAGTTCGAGCAGCGCCTTCAGTTCCGCGACCGCCTTGTCCGCTTCGATGAGCGGCGGCAGCCGCAGCGACAGCTTGAACGCGGTGCGCGGGCGCAGCACGTTGCCGGCGTCGGCGAGCGCGGGCAAGCCCGCGGCGCCCGTCACGGAAAGCGACGGACGCCACGTCGAATTGAGCAAGGCCTCTTTCGGGTCGGTCGTGGTGGGCAGTACCTGACGGCCGTCCTGACCGCACGCCCACGGCAGTTTCTTCCAGACGTCGTCGCCGAGAATGTGCGCGGTGGCTTCTGCTTCGCGCAAACGCTCGGCCGGGATCGGACTGTGGAAGCCCTTCGGCAGCAGCGTGCCGTTGGCGGCGTCTTCGAGACGGTCGAACAGTTGCCGCATGATGCGGAAGCTCGACGGCGCAATGCCGCCATATCCGCCCGAGTGAATGCCTTCGTCCAGCACCTGCACTTCCAGGTCGCCCGCGACCAGGCCGCGCAGCGACGTGGTGAGCCACAACTGATCGTAATTGCCCGCGCCCGAATCGAGGCACACGACGAGCCCCACATTGCCGAGCCGCTCGCGCAATGCGTCGACGTAAGGAAGCAGGTCGTAGCTGCCCGACTCCTCGCAGGTTTCGATCAGGCCGACACAGCGCGGGCGCTCGATGCCTTGCGCGTCCAGCGCCGCGAGCGCGGTAATGCTCGCGTAGATCGCGTAGCCGTCGTCGGCGCCGCCACGGCCATAGAGCTTGTCGTTTTCGAGTTTCGGCGTCCACGGGCCGAGGTCGTTGCGCCAGCCGTCGAATTCCGGCTGCTTGTCGAGGTGCCCGTACAGCACGATGGTTTCGTCGCTGCCGGAACGCGTGGCCGGCGTCTCGAAGAAGATGACCGGCGTGCGGCCCGGCAAGCGCACTACTTCGAGCTTCAGGCCGCGCACGGGCTGCTGCTCGACCCATTGCGCGGCGTCGGTGATCACGCGCTCAAGGTAACCGTGTTTCACCCACTCGGGGTCGAACGCGGGGCTCTTGGCCGGCACCGCGATGTAGTCCGTCAGCGCGGGCACGATCTCGTCGTTCCATTTGCGGTCGACGAACTCGCGTAGCGCGTCGGGGTTGAGGCGTTGGGCCTGCTGAGTGGTGTCGTCGGAGATCATGATGGCGGTCCTTAACCGTTGCGTACGGGTTGCGTACGGGTGTCGTTCGGATTTCGTTCAGTTTTTCGTTCGGGCTTCGTACAGCCGAGACGGACATGATAGTCCTGATGCCCGACGCGCTGAAGTCCTCGCGGTTCGATCGACGCATTGCCTCGCCGCGCGAGAGGCGCTTTCATTCGGGCTGCACGCGGCAAACAATCGCGCGACAATGGAAAGATGACTTCGCAGACCGGTTCGCGGGTCAGTTGGCAGATGCGCCGGCCCACGAGCCGGCCCGTGACGGGAGGCGGCAATGAATGACAGCACTGTCGTTCAGATCATCGCCGTGGTGCTGGCGCTGGCGTTATATTTCCTGCCGGCGATACTGGCCGATCGACGCAAACGCGTCGACGTGCTGACACTCGCGCTCTTCAACGCGTGTCTTGGCTGGACCGTGCTGGGCTGGCTGCTCGCGCTTTACTGGTCGTTGCAGCCGAACCCGCCGCAGAACCTCGCGGGCGACGTGATGGAAAAAGGGAAAGTGTTGCGAATGCGGGCGTTTTCTTCCGCGCTGCTGCAGCGCGTGCAAAAGCGCAGCACAGCGCGGGACCGCTCGCAGAAATAGGCAGGATTGAGGCGTGTGAAGACGGCCCGGCTTATGCCGCGCGGCCGAAGCGATTCCACTGAACCGAGCCCGCGGGAATGGAGCGCGGCTCGGCGCGCACGTTGGAAGGCGCGAACATTTCGCGGCGCAACTCGCCGCGGTCGTCGAACCATTCGCAGATCAGCCACTCGCCGGGATTGAGCGCCACCGGTCCCGCGTACGTCACGGTCATGCGCGGACCGCCTTCTTTCAAGGTAACGACGTCGCCGATACTGAAACGGGCGGGAGGCGGTGCGAGTGCGTCAATGGTAGCGGGCAGCATTTTCAATCCTCTACGGAACCGTTAGCGATATTTAAGTCGTTGCGCCGTCTATCGACCAAGACTGACTGAGAGAGCCTTCTAAAACGCGATCAGATTAACAATCCGAATTAGAGAGGGCAAGTGCTTTTTATTGATATCGCTTTCATTCCAAACACAAAGACATTTTGACGCAGCGCAATGCCGGGTAAGCCCGGAGGCCGCCTGCACAGGCCTCCGGGCGGCGCACCGTGCGGCCGCGCACAGATCGCAAGACTTACTGCATCGGCGTTCGCGGAGCAGTAGAAAATGCGCACCGAAATGCTTCATTTTTGAAACAGATTCGAATCTATTACGGCTCGTTACTATTTGCCGCAGTGCGAAGGTTACCTGTGAACGGCGCAATCATCGGTAAATGGCATGGCCGTTAAAATGAAATCCGTGTGAAACGCATAATAATCTTTCCGCCGGCACAGTTGAGAAAACGATTAACTAGCCGTTCCTTTTCAAACTTTTCTCGGAGCGCGGCGGGTCAACGCGGAGGAGGCGCGGGAGCGGCACGACGCGCCGACGAACAGCGAAAGCGCACTGTTGCAATAAAAGAGGGAGTGAGCGGGCACGGGGAGAGCGCCACCAGGCGAAGTGCCACGCGGGGGCACAGCCGGCTTCGCGGCCGTGCGTCATGGGAGAGATCAGAAGCAGCGCAGGCAAGCGCGAGACCACGCCGCCGATGTCAAGGCCTGCGCGTAGCGGGCTGCTCCCCGGGAAACGGACTTCCGCGTGCCGGGAAACGCCGCAGCCGCAATGCCGGCCACCCGCCGGAACGAAAGCGGGTGGCGGAACCTGATTTCTAGCGGTTGACCACGTTTTTGGGCATGGTCAGCACGATGGCCGCCGCCACCAGCAACGACGCCGCCACGCAATACAGGCCCACGTCGGTGCTGTGCGTCATGTCCTTGATCCAGCCGACCAGATAAGGGCTGACAAAGCCCGCCAGGTTGCCGACCGAATTGATGAGCGCGATGCCCGCGGCCGCTGCCACGCCGCCGAGGAACGCCGGCGGGATCGCCCAGAACTGGCACAGCGCGCCGAGAATGCCGATCGTCGCGACCGTCAGGGACACGACAGCAAACGCGACGTTGTGCGCCACCAGCGTGCTCGCCGCAAGGCCCACGGCGCCGATCACGGCCGGCAAGGCCACGTGCCAGCGCCGCTCCTTGCTTCGGTCGGAACTGCGCCCGAGCAGCACCATCGCGATGGCCGCCGCGCCGTAGGGGATCATCGTCAGCAGGCCGACATTCAGAGCGTCGGTGACGCCGGAGGCCTTGATGAGCGTGGGAAGCCAGAAGCCGATCCCGTAAAGGCCCATGATGATGCCGAAGTAGCAAAGGCACAGCACCCACACGCGCTTGTTGGTGAACGCACCGCCCGCGCTATGCACCTCGATATGTTCGGCCTCGTTCGCGAGCCCCTTCTCCAGCAGCGACTTTTCTTCAGCGGTCAGCCATTTCGCCGCGCTGATCTTGTCGTCGAGGTAAAGCAGCACGGCAATACCGCCGATGATCGAAGGCAGCGCTTCGAGCAGGAACAGCCAGCGCCAGCCTGCCAGACCGCCCATGCCGGTGAAGCTGTTCAGAATCCAGCCCGACAGCGGACCGCCGATCACGCCGGCAATGGGAATCCCCGTCATGAACATCGCGGTGATCTTGGCGCGGCGCGAGGACGGAAACCAGTAGGTCAGGTAAAGGATGATGCCGGGAAAGAAGCCCGCCTCGGCCACGCCGAGAAAAAAGCGCAGCACGTAGAAGGTGGTCGGCGTCTTCACGAAAATCATCGCGCCGGAAAGCAGACCCCAGCTCAGCATGATGCGGGCGATCCATTTGCGCGCGCCGAAACGGTGGAGCGCAATGTTGCTCGGCACTTCGAAGATGAAATAGCCGATGAAGAAAATGCCCGCGCCGAGGCCGTAAGTGGTCTCGCTGAACTTGAGGTCCGTCAGCATCTGCAGCTTGGCAAACCCTACGTTGACCCGGTCCAGATAAGCGAACACGTAGCAGAGAAAGAGGAACGGGACCAGTCGCCATGCCACCTTGGCATAGGTCCGGTCCTCGACATTGGTGGGTGTGACGACATCGCCGTAAGCGCTTTTCAACATCGCTGTCTCCTTTGAATCATCGCCGGCGCGCCTCGTGGCTGCGCCGGCGCGGCTGCTTGTGCCTGTTGTGTATTCGACGGCCTATGCTGGCCGTTCAGTCGAACATGTCGGGGCTCGTCTGCACGAGCTGGTCGAAAATGGGCTGGAAATGCAGCCAGCCGATGTATTCGCTGCCAACGTGATCATGGCTATAGCGCGAGCTGTGCTCCGGCACCATGACGGGCTTGATGCCGGTGGCCTCGACCAGCAACTGCTGCTGGCAGCAGCGTTCCAGCGCGATGAACCAGAACGCGGCGGCTTCGATGCTGTGGCGGCTTACCGTCAGCAGGCCGTGATTCTGGTGAATCGCCGCCTTGACGTCCTTGAAGTAGTCGGCCACCGAGAGTCCGGCCTTTTCCTCGACGGCAACTGCGCCGGCTTCGTCCTTGATCACGACATGGTCTTCGTAGAAGGCCGCGGCGTCCTGCGTGATCGGGTCCAGCGGACGGCCGAGCGCCGCGAATGCGGTGCCGTAGACGGTATGCGCATGGCACATGGCAACGATGTCGGGGTTCGCGTCATGCACGGCGGCATGCAGCACGAAGCCGGCGCGGTTCAGCGCGTACGTGCCTTCGACGACCTTGCCGTTATGGTCGGCGAGTATCAGGTTCGAGAGCTTCACCTGGGAGAAATGCACGGCCATCGGATTGGTCCAGTACAGTTCCGGAAACTCGGGATCGCGCACGGTGAGGTGGCCGGCAAAGCCGTAGTCCAGGTTGTGCAGCGCAAAAGCGCGGCATGCGGCGACGAGCCGTTCCTTGCGGTGCTGGCGCTCCTCGGCGAAAGACGAGAAGTCGGGCAGCTCGGGAAACTTCAGCCCGGCCTGCTTGGGCCGATAGATCGAATGATTCGAAGGATGTGAAACCGTGCGGCGCAGTTCGGCCTGGCGCGGATCGATGTCGATTGTTCCTGTGCTCATGCTGTCTCCTGGGTAAGCGGTGATGAAGTGCGCTCACAATAAAGAAACAGCTATCCCCGATCTAGACGCGCCGGACAATAGGATTTATTGCGCCGGCATATAAATCGCCGGCATGCACTCATGCCTGGGGCTTTTGCCAGGGCGGCTCGCGAAACACATCGACAAAGTAATCGATGAAGGCGCGGATGCGCGGCACCAGTTGCCGCTCGGGCAGATAGACGACGTGGATCGCGGTGTCGTCCTTGGCCTGATAGTCCTGGAGAAGCGGCACCAGATCGCCTCGGCGGATTGCTGGCAACGCCAGATGTTCCGCGAGCCGCATGATGCCCACACCCGCCACGCAGAGCTGAAACAGGGTTGTGCCGTCGGTGCTGCGGAAACTGCCCTGCACCGCCACCCGCTCAGGACTGCCGTTGATCGTGAACGGCCACTGGTTCAGGTGCTCGCGCGGCGACTCCCAGGTCAGACAGGCGTGCCGGGAAAGGCCGAGCGGCGTCACGGGTTGACCATGCGCGGCGAGATAGCCCGGAGAAGCCACGACGATTCGTTGCAGATCGCACAGCTTGCGGCTGCGTAAGGAGGAATCTTGCAGCCGGCCCATGCGGACGGCGACATCGAAGTTATCCTCGATCAGGTTGACGTTGGAATCCGACAGCGAAAAATGCACGCACAACTTCGGATAGACCGACAGAAAACCGGGCAACGCGGGCACGAGCTGATCCATGCCGAACGCGTGAGGCGCGCTGATGCGCAGATTGCCGGTCGGCTCGCTCGATCGGACCTGCGCCTCCGCCTCTTCCAGGCTATCGAGAATGTCGTTGCAGGACGAAAGAAAACGTTCGCCTTCATTGGTCAGCCGCTGCGTGCGCGTCGAACGATGCAGCAGTTGCACGCCGAGCCTGCGCTCCAGGCTGTTGACGCTCTGGCTCACAAAAGGTTGGCTCACTCCCAGCATGTTCGCCGCGGCGGTGAAGCCGCCGGCCTCGACCACCGCCTTGAAGACGCGCATTTCCAGCAATCTTTCGTCTTTCATATTTTTTTGCTTGGCCTGTCTCGCTCATGGAACGGTCCGCAGAGGTTAGCGGGCGGCGCGCAGGCGCGCCAGCGTTTCATCCATGGGAAGCGCGAAGCGCAGCACGAGATCGGCTGCCTCGCTCACGTTATCGAGGTGCGCATGAGGCAGCGACAGGCGGTCGCCGGCATCGCTGATCACGGCGACAATGTCCGGGTCGCCCGGATACAGCCAGGGCTTTTCGTTGCCGCTGCGATAGACCTCGATCTTGGCGTGACGCTCAGTCTTGAAGCCTTCGACGAGCACGACATCGACCGGACTCAAGCGCGGCAACAAATCGACAAGCGCGGGCTCGTCGCCGCCGCGCTGTTCATGCATGATCGCCCAACGCAGCCGCGACGCCACCAGCACTTCCGTGGCGCCGGCCTCGCGATGCAGGTACGAGTCCTTGCCCGGCTGGTCCAGATCGAACGCATGATGCGCGTGCTTGAGCGTCGACACGCCAAGTCCGCGCCGTTTCAGTTCGGGGATGAGCCTCGCGATCAGTGTGGTTTTGCCCGCGCCGCTCCACCCCGCGAGTCCGATGACGCGCATCATGCAACGACGCTCGCAATATCGGCCCGTTCGGCCCGCACCGCACAGAACTTGAACTCGGGAATCTTGCCCACGGGATCGAGCGCCGGGTTTGTGAGCAGATTCGCGGCCGCCTCCGCGTAGCAAAACGGCATGAACACCATGTTCTCCGGCACGTCGCGATCGGCTCGCGCCTTGAGCTCCACCGCGCCGCGGCGCGTCCGAAGCCGCACCAGGTCGCCGGGATGCAGATCCATGCGGCGCATGTCTCGCGGCGACATCAGCGCGACCGCTTCCGGCTCGACGGCGTCGAGCACATTCGAGCGGCGCGTCATCGATCCGGTGTGCCAGTGTTCCAGCACGCGGCCGGTGGACAGCACCATCGGGTAATCGGCATCGGGCACCTCGTCCGGCGGCAGCACATGGGCGGGAACAATCCGGCCTTTGCCACTCGCGGTCGGAAAATTCTCCGCAAAGATGATGTCGTTGCCGGGTATGTCCGGGCCGTCCACGGGATAGGTGACCGCGCCCTCGCGTTCGAGGCGCTCCCATGTGATGTTGCGCAGCGAAGGCATGACCTGCGTCATCTCGGCGAATACGTCGGCGGGACCGTTGTAATGCCAGTCGAGACCCATGCGCTTGCCGATTTCCTGAATGATCCACAAGTCCTGACGGGCGTCGCCCGGCGGGTCGATCACCTGGCGGGCAAGCTGCACGCGCCGGTCGGTATTCGTGAACGTGCCGACCTTTTCCGCGAAGGCGGACGCGGGCAGGATCACGTCGGCGTGAAAGGCCGTCTCGGTCACGAACAGATCCTGCACGACCAGAAACTGGAGCCTCGCCAGCGCCTGCCGCGCGTGCTGGAGGTCCGGGTCCGACATTGCGGGATTTTCGCCCTCGATATACATGCCGGTAATGGTGCCCGCGTGAATCGCGTCCATGATCTCGACCACCGTGAGCCCTGGCGTGGGGTCCAGTTCCTGCTGCCAGATCGTTTCGAACGATACGCGGCTGTCCGCGCGCGCGACCGACTGATAGTCCGGAAAGAACATCGGAATCAGCCCGGCGTCGGACGCGCCCTGCACATTGTTCTGACCGCGCAACGGATGCAGCCCCGTTCCCGGCCGGCCGATCTGTCCGGTGACGAGCGCGAGCGCAATCAGGCAGCGGGCGTTGTCGGTGCCATGCACGTGCTGGCTGATGCCCATGCCCCAGAAAATGATCGACGCTCTCGACGTGGCATAAAGCCGCGCGACTTCCCGGATCGACTCGGCCGGAATGCCGCAAATCGGCTCCATCTTCTCAGGGGAGAAAGCCTGAATCCGCTCCTTCAGTTCGTCGAAGCCTTCCGTGTGTTCGGCGATGTATTGATCGTCGGTGAGCCCTTCCGTGATGATCGTGTACAGCATCGCGTTGAGCAGCGCGACGTCGCTGCCCGGCTTGAACGCGAGATGCCTGTCCGCGTACCGCGAAAGGCTCTGACGCCGTGGGTCGATCACGATCAGCGTGGCGCCCTGCCGTGCCGCATTCTTGATATACGTCGCGGCAACCGGATGATTCACGGTCGGATTCGCACCGATCACGATGATGACGTCCGCATCCAGCGCCGCGGCGAACGGCGCGGACACGGCGCCGGAGTTCAGCCCTTCCGTCAACGCCGCCACCGACGACGCATGACAGAGCCGTGTGCAATGGTCCACATTGTTCGAGCCAAAGCCGGTGCGCACGAGCTTCTGGAACAGATACGCCTCTTCGTTCGAGCCTTTTGCCGAGCCGAAGCCGGCGAGCGCCTTGAGACCCTGAGTGTCGCGAATCGTCGCGAGACCGCGAGCGGCGACATCGAGCGCCTCGTCCCAGGTGGCCTCGCGAAAATGGGTGTAGGGATTGGCCGGATCGACCTGATCGGCCCAGTCCTTGTTCGCGTTCGCCAGGCGAATCAGCGGCGTGGTCAGCCGATGCGGGTGGTGGATGTAGTCGAAGCCGAAGCGCCCTTTCACGCAGAGGCGATTATGGTTGGCCGGACCGTCCTTGCCCTCGGCATAGAGAATCGTGTTGTCCTTCACCTGGTAAGTGACCTGGCAGCCGACTCCGCAGAACGGGCACAACGAATCGACCCGGCTGTCCGGGTAATGAACGCGGGTCTGCCGGTCGTCGAGCAGCGCGGACGGCATCAGCGCGCCCGTGGGACACGCCTGCACGCACTCGCCGCACGCGACGCACGTCGACTCGCCCATCGGATCGTCGAAGTCGAATACGACCTTGGCTCGATGTCCGCGATAGGCCATGCCGATCACGTCGTTCGCCTGCACCTCGCGGCAGCCGCGCACGCAAAGGCCGCACTGGATGCACGCGTCCAGATTGACGCGCATCGCGGGATGACTCGCATCGCCTTCCCAACGTTGCGCCGCGGGAAAGCGGCTGGCGGTGACGCCCATCCGCTCGGCCCATGCCCAGAATTTCGATTGCGGATCGTGCGACGTGGCGCGCGCGGGCTGATCCGCCACCAGCAGTTCCATCACCATCTTGCGGGCCGATGTCGCACGCGCACTCGCCGACTGCACTTTCATGCCGACCGCGGGCATGCGTTTGCACGACGCCGCCAGCACCCGTTCGCCCTCGATCTCGACCATGCACGCGCGGCAGTTGCCGTCAGCCCGGTAATCCGGCTCCGGCGAATAACAGAGGTGCGGAATCTCGGTGCCGATGCGCGTCGCGACCTGCCAGATCGTCTCGCCAGGGGCGGCTTCGACGGTCTGTCCGTCGAGTTCGAACTGGATCGTGTTCATTGCCTTTGCTCCCGCACCGGAAACAGCTCGGTGAAGTATTTGAGGACTGTCGTGAGCGGGTTCGACGCCGCCTGTCCGAGTCCGCAGATCGACGCGTCGCGCATCGCCTGGCTCAGTTCGCTCAACAGGTCCTGGTCCCACGCGTCGCGGCTCATCAGCAGGGCTGCTTTCTCCGTGCCGACGCGGCACGGCGTGCATTGACCGCAGCTTTCGTCTTCGAAAAAACGCATCAGATTGAGCGCGGCCGCCTTGATGTCGTCGTGATCGGACAGCACGATCACCGCCGCCGAGCCGATGAAGCAGCCATATTTTTCGAGCGTGCCGAAATCGAGCGGTATGTCGCCCAGCGAGGCGGGCAGAATGCCGCCCGATGCGCCGCCGGGCAAATAGGCCCGGAACGTGTGGCCGTCGGCCATGCCGCCGCAAAATTCGTCGATCAGTTCGCGAACCGTGATGCCGGCGGGCGCGAGCTTGACGCCGGGGCTTTTGACGCGCCCCGACACGGAGAAACTGCGCAAGCCCTCGCGGCCATGGCGGCCCTGCGCCTTCCACCATGCAGCGCCCTGCTCGACGATGTCGCGCACCCAGAAGAGCGTTTCCACGTTGTTGATCAGCGTCGGGCGTCCGAACAGGCCGATCTGGAACGGATACGGCGGCTTGTGGCGCGGATAGCCGCGCTTGCCCTCGATACTTTCGAGCAGCGACGATTCCTCGCCGCAAATGTACGCGCCCGCGCCGCGCCGGATATGAAGCACCGGGCCGCCAGGCGGCAGCTTGTCGATTTCCCGCAGAAGAATCTCCCGCGCCGCCGGATATTCGTCGCGAATGTATATGTAGACCTCGGGCGCTTCGACAACGTGCGCGCCGATCAGCGTGCCTTCGAGGAAGCGGTGCGGATCGCGTTCGAGGTAGTAGCGGTCCTTGAATGTTCCCGGCTCGCCTTCGTCGCCGTTGACCGCCATCAGGCGCGGACCCGGCACGCCGAGCACGGAACGCCATTTGCGCGCGGCCGGAAAGCCCGCGCCGCCCAGACCGCGCAGGCTCGAAGCGTCCAGCGCGTTCAGCAGTTCTTCGCTCGACAGCGCGCCTGAGCGCACGCGCGAAAGGAGCCGATAGCCGCCTTCCGCGACGTATTGTTCGTATTCGACGTACGCCGGGAGATGCGCGTGCGTATCGTCGCGCCGCACCGTGTCGAGGACGCTTGCGGCGCTCGCGCGGTCGACGAAATGATGACCCACTTCGGCGACCGGCGCCGTGTCGCACCGACCGACGCACGGCGCGCGGACCACGCGCACTTCCGGTCCCGCCGAAGCCTGCAATTCATCGAGCAGGCGTTGCGCGCCGAACATCGCGCACGTGAGCGAATCGCATACGCGGATGGTCAGCGCGGGAATGGCCGGATCGCCTTCTTTCACCACATCGAAGTGGGCGTAAAACGTGGCGGTCTCGAAGACTTCCGCGAACGACAGTTTCATCTCGTCGGCCAGCGCGGCCAGATGCGCGGCGGAAATCTGTTTGTACCTGTCCTGAATCAGATGAAGGAATTCGATCAGCAGGTCGCGCCGCCGCGGGCGCGCCGCCAGCAGGGTTTCGATCTCGTGCGCCGCCAGAGGATCGATTGAACGGCCTTTCGGCGTGGACTTCGCCTTGCGGCGGCCGGCACCCGGATGCTCGAAGATCCGGATCGTCTGCTCATGCTGCCCCATGCTCGACGTCTCCCATTGCTGCGCAAGCACTTCGAACACGACACCGGCCTCTGCGGGCTAACCCGTAGAGCGGCAAGCGCTGATGCCGTCTTCTTCCTGGTCTTGAGGGTATGAATCTTGCGCTCGACTGGGGCCGGACATGTTGTTCGCGACAGGCGCTGCCGCTGCCGCAGACCGGTGGTGGCTCGACAATAGAGCTTCACGCACGCTACTGAATGAATAAGACACTTGCCGGCACATGTGGGCTCAAGTTGGGCGATTAGAGTTTGACACAAACGCAACACAACTTGAATCGGGTAGACCATTTGCGGCAATAGCCCTGGGCCCGATGACGCGCGGGAGATCTTCATGGGAATTCGCGTCGAGCGAGGACAATCAGGGCCTCGCGTGCCACGGGCACTCGCTTCAGGTCACGATTATCAGGAAGGCACGTTCGTCACGTTCCACTGATCCTTACCTGCCGAGCCTGCGCGGCCGCGTTCTGCCGTAACTGCTGCACGTAGCGCTCCGGCTCGAAGCGCATCCCGGTAACGGGTTCGGGTGAAGGCGACCGCCCCATCCAGCCCGACCAGCCGAGTTGCTGCGGACCACCCAGCACGGCAGGCGGAGCGCTCTGCGGCTTGATTTGCAGTTCCAGCTCCCAGTCGAACTCTTCGCTCACGAACGCACGCACCCACTCGATGAGCAGCAACAGGTCGGCCCCCTGTGGCGTAAAGCGGTAATAGTCCTCGATATCCAGCGGGCCGATGACGATGCGGAAATGGTACTGGCGGTCGGGCACCTGCTCACCGATCACGGCTCCCGAACCCATGAGCGACGATACCCGGTGCTCGCCCATGATGCAGCAGTGCTCCGGCGCGAGCGTCATCCAGTGAATGGCGTACTCGTCGATCCTGACTGGCACGCCAAAATAATGGGCGAGCGCGTTGCGCAGCCCCTCCGGATTGCGTGCCTCGCGCGAGAGATGCGGCGCCGCCGACAGCCGCGCGTGCGCGGGCAGCGGCCACGGCCGGTCCTGCCTGAACGGATAGCCGGACAGACAGGCGACATAGAGCGAAAACCGGTCATGCGCCGGCCGGTCAAGACTCGCGGCCGACTGCGCCGTTGCCCACGCGCGATACAGCAGCGTCAGCGACCGGTGATGGAAGATATCCAGAAAGTTGCTGAGCGTTGCATCCCGCCGATGCTCCTCACGCTCACGCGCGATCTCCGTCATGTGGATCGGCAGCGGCCCGTTCGGTCCAAGCATGCCGAGGCCGAAGAGGCGCATGTGCAGTTTGCCGTCCCTCACGGTGGCATCCGCGATCTCACGCGGCGCGAACACGAGGTTCGGCCGCTGGCCCAGACGGAACGGCTCCGCATCCGGCAACGCAGCGGTACCCACCGGATCGATCGCCGGATTCGCGCCGATGCGACGCAACATCGACAGGAATCCGTACCGCCAGGGTTCGGCCTGCACATGAGCGAGCAATGCGGGTGACAGTGTTTCGTTGAGGAGGACAGGGGGGTGTTCGGGTTGATTCATTGGGGCACCTCGGGGGTCACGATATCGCCGCGCATAGAGTGCCGCTGGCCGGATTCGGGTTCGTGAGCAGCGGGCGGGTTCCCATGCTCGGGATAGTCTCTGCCATGGTCAAAGCAGTCCCGTTTGTAGTTCGGCTGGCGGCATCGTAAAGACCCCTTCTCTTGAACACGGCATCGACGCGGTCAGCCGGTGTTGAAGCATCTTCGATCATGGTTATGTCCCCGCCCTTGCCAACCAGGAGTTGCGCGCGGTCTGTCATCCCACCCTCGCGACGGTACTGCTGATGAGAGCACATCCACATTCGGTGTGGTGCCCATGAAGCGCCACGCGGATGCCGCCGACCATCAGAGTCGGATGCGCTTCGATGATTCTGTTGACGCCGTGCTCCGGACACTCGACCAGATCATGGAGACGCGCTATCGGCTTGCCGTTGATCATGTGAGTATCCGAGGCCGTGACAATTTTGCCGCCGTGATCAGTGCGGTCACCCAGGACAGCAATAGATAGAGACATGGAAATTTCTTCGATGTAGTGCTGCGACGTATGGGGTGTGAAGCGGGAAACTATTCGATGCGGCTTCTGGCAACGGATAGCGGTTCCATCGGAATTTTCTCGGGGTTGTTCGACGCGTCACGCACGTAGGGGTCGTCCTGCTCAATCACGCATTGCGTCTCGATATCTTCTGGCCACACCGGGATCTTGCTCGTGCGCATGGCGAACCAGCGGCCTAGCGAGGCGGCAAAGTAGACCGGCGACAGCAGGAACTGTCCGACAGGTTGACCGTTTAGCTCAAAAAACAGTGTCACAAGTCCAGCCTTGTATTTTTCGCGCCGCTCGGCAATATCGTGGCACCAGAAGACGTCCTCGTGGATTGCAGCCGGACCGTCTTCCATGTAGCGGCGGAAGAATTCCCATTCGTGCTTGATCTGAGAAACCGCCAAGGTGTCGCCCGTAAGAGCGAAGGTGTCGAGCACGGTTTCGCGATCCTTGTCGAGCACATGTCCACGAATGTCCCAGTTCTGCACGCCGGCCATCCGCTCGCACCGACCCAGTGTGAAGAAGATGTCGCGCCACTTCGCTTTGAGTACCGTGCCGTTGGGCTTGAATACGTACACCATCCGGTTGCTGCGGTTGAAGCGGATCGGGAAGTGGGTTAGGCGGAACGACTCTTTGCACAACATCCAAACCAGAAAAAGCCAAAGAGGGATCGCGATTGGCAGAGAAATCCCGATCCAGATGAAATCGGATTTCGTCGGAATCAGATGCCTCGGTGAGAAAATAAACTGTGAAAAAAATACCATCGAGATAGTTAAGGTCAGAAACATTAGACAGATTGCCGCCATCGATCCTCGATAGATAAACCACCGGTCAACGCACTCGAGGTAAGTCGAGTTCATTCGGATCACCGAAAGGTTGTAGAACGGCGTGATGTCCAGTTTTACGTTCTGGTGAAACTGGTTGGCCCGCTCCTCGGTTGTCAGCTTGCGGTTGAGCCGATATTTATTTGCGTACAGACCCGTATAGTCCATGTCATCCCCCGGTTGCGTTTGAAAGTTCCTCGATGCCGATTTCCGCGTTTTGATAGCGGTCCTTTGCATCGAGCGCGCCCAGGACAGCAATAGACAGAAACATGGAAATTTCTTCGATGTAGTGCTGCGACGTATGGGGTGTGAAGCGGGAAACTATTCGATGCGGCTTCTGGCAACGGATAGCGGTTCCATCGGAATTTTCTCGGGGTTGTTCGACGCGTCACGCACGTAGGGGTCGTCCTGCTCAATCACGCATTGCGTCTCGATATCTTCTGGCCACACCGGGATCTTGCTCGTGCGCATGGCGAACCAGCGGCCTAATGAGGCGGCAAAGTAGACCGGCGACAGCAGGAACTGTCCGACAGGTTGACCGTTTAGCTCAAAAAACAGTGTCACAAGTCCAGCCTTGTATTTTTCGCGCCGCTCGGCAATATCGTGGCACCAGAAGACGTCCTCGTGGATTGCAGCCGGACCGTCTTCCATGTAGCGGCGGAAGAATTCCCATTCGTGCTTGATCTGAGAAACCGCCAAGGTGTCGCCCGGAAGAGCGAAGGTGTCGAGCACGGTTTCGCGATCCTTGTCGAGCACATGTCCACGAATGTCCCAGTTCTGCACGCCGGCCATCCGCTCGCATCGACCCAGTGTGAAGAAGATGTCGCGCCACTTCGCTTTGAGTAGCGTGCCGTTTGGTTTGAATACGTACACCATCCGGGTCCGGCGGTTGAAGCGGATCGGGAAGTGGGTTTGGCGAAATGACTCTTTGAGTACTCCCCAAGAAAGAAGAGCCCACAACGGTGCCAAAAATGGAATGGCGAACAACATTGCGCCGACGTCCGACCTGGTAGGGACGAAATGTGCTGGTGGAAACATGTAAAGTGGTACCGTAACCATCGCGATCGTCAGCGCAAAAAAAAGTAAACTGATAGCTGTCATTGATCCTCGATAGATAAACCACCGATCAACGCACTCCAAATAGGTCGAGTTCATCCGGATCACTGAGAGGTTGTAGAACGGGGTGATGTCCAGTTTTACGTTCTGGTGAAACTGATTGGTCCGCTCCTCGGTTGTCAGCTTGCGGTTGAGCCGATATTTATTTGCGTACAGACCCGTATAGTCCATGTCATCCCCCGGTTGCGTTTGAAAGTTCCTCGATGTCGATTTCCGCGTTTTGATAGCGGTCCTTTGCATCGAGCGCGCCCAGGACAGCAATAGACAGAAACATGGAAATTTCTTCGATGTAGTGCTGCGACGTATGTGGTGTGAAGCGGGAAACTATTCGATGCGGCTTCTGGCAACGGATAGCGGTTCCATCGGAATTTTCTCGGGGTTGTTCGACGCGTCACGCACGTAGGGGTCGTCCTGCTCAATCACGCATTGCGTCTCGATATCTTCTGGCCACACCGGGATCTTGCTCGTGCGCATGGCGAACCAGCGGCCTAGCGAGGCGGCAAAGTAGACCGGCGACAGCAGGAACTGTCCGACAGGTTGACCGTTTAGCTCAAAAAACAGTGTCACGAGTCCAGCCTTGTATTTTTCGCGCCGCTCGGCAATATCGTGGCACCAGAAGACGTCCTCGTGGATTGCAGCCGGACCGTCCTCCATATAGCGGCGGAAGAATTCCCATTCGTGCTTGATCTGAGAAACCGCCAAGGTGTCGCCCGGAAGAGCGAAGGTGTCGAGCACGGTTTCGCGATCCTTGTCGAGCACATGTCCACGAATGTCCCAGTTCTGCACGCCGGCCATCCGCTCGCACCGACCCAGCGTGAAGAAGATGTCGCGCCACTTCGCTTTGAGTACCGTGCCGTTGGGCTTGAATACGTACACCATCCGAGTCCGGCGGTTGAAGCGGATCGGGAAGTGGGTTTGGCGAAATGACTCCTTCAAAAGCATCCATCCCATCAGCAGCCAGAATGGAATCGTGATGGAGGTCCACATCATCATCCACCCGAAGTCTGATGCCGTCGGGATAAGATGTCTCGGCTCCAACATAAACAGTGGTCCAAATATCATCGACACCGTAAGCACAATGAAAAGCAGGCAGATTGCCGTCATTGATCCTCGATAAATGAACCAGCGGTCAACGCACTCCAGGTAGGTGGAGTTCATCCGGATCACCGAAAGGTTATAGAACGGTGTGATGTCCAGTTTTACGTTCTGGTGAACTGGTTGGCCCGCTCCTCGGCCGTCAGCTTGCGGTTGAGCCGATACTTGTTCGCATACAAACCTGTATAGTCCATGTCATCCCCCGGTTGCGATTGAAAGTTCCTTCAATTCGATTTCCGCGTTCTGATAGCGGTTCTTTGCATCGAGCACGCCCCAATAGGAGCGCTTGAGCCACTTGTCTACATTGTTATCCTGAAGGAACGTGGCGACGATACCTGCACCAATGAAGATGAGCGTTGCGACAATGGCAGGAATAACAAAACCCGCTGCGATGAAGAATGCTACGGCAAGGCCAGCTATGGCTGAGATCCCGAGCGTTGTCGACAACGCATAATTTTTCTGCTGATATGCATCGATAGAATTCTTCGCATCCCAAACCGCATTGATACCCGCTGCGAATATCCCCAACCCTCTCGAAGCATTTCCAAACCACCTCTCCGCCATCTCTAACACTGCACCGCGCCCAGCCATCAACGTCGTTTCCGCCAAAGCCCCTGCCGATCGCGCGATAGTGTCCGCTACGGTCGCGCCAATAGCGAACACGGCCGCGCCAAGTCTCGTCTGGTTCTCCAGCTGGTCATCCTTCATCGATTTAGCCAGGTCCCCCGAGACCTTCTGATAGGCCGCCCACTGGAAATAACCCGCAAGCAGGTTGCCAATGTAAGGCAGCGATTTGCCAACGCGCGCAATCTTCTCCGGCATGTTCACACGCTCACGCCATGCGGAAAGATTCAGATTCTCGATTTCTTCCGCAGAACGAAGCGAACCGGAAATCCATTTGGCCTGTTCGTTCTTGCTCAAGCCCTTCGGCATGCCCCGGATCGTCTCTTCGTCGACTATCACCAGAAATTTCGAAGAGACGGGTTTGCCCATTGGCTCGCCACGAATCTGCAGGCGGCGCAGCGCCAATGAAACTTCGCGCTGGATGGCGTTCTCGTTCATCTTCTTGACGCCGGAAGATTTCATTAACTGGCGGATCAGCGAAGTTCGGAACGTCTTGTACGAGCCACTCAGTTCCACTGCAACCACCGGCCGCTGGATGACCATCCCCAGCGCAACCAGCAAGTGACGTATCCGTCCATCTGCCGCCCCCTGCAACACCTGAGTAATCGATCCGCCGAACGAGATCAAAAGTTTGCTGAGCACTTCTTGCGCATACGTAGTCACTCTTTCGATCGAATTGTTGAAGGCGCCAAACAGCCCGTCCCACCCAAGCGCCTGCCAGGTGACATCCGGTTTGAGATCATCCGTCAGCTTCTTTCTGTTTTTCTCCAGGTTGAGCACAATGGCGCGGAGCGCGATATTTTTCTCGTCGAAATAGGTGCCGTTCAGCCACTTGATGTAAAGCTCCGAACACGGCTTGAACTGTTCGGTACCCTGCGTGCACATCGTCAGTACGCGTGCGTAGACCAGACCGACGTCAACCGATGCACCGTCATAGTGGCACTCAAAGTAGCTTGACATGTGCCCACTCTCCATCCACGCGGCATGCGACTTCGCCAGCGGCAGCAGCATCTTGTCGTGGAAGCTGCCGTACTCGCTCTCGAACTCCTTTTGCCAGGCGCTGCGTGTGGGTTCGTCGTAGTCGCTCAAGTACTTCGTCCACGAATCGCCGGCCGCGCGGTTCAGGTTGGACGCCCTGGTTTCCGGCAACTTCGGTGGATCGGGTTCATACGTGAATCGCCCAAGGCCATCCGGCACAAGGTGGCTGTCCGCTTCCAGTTCGTCTGCCGCCATAAGCTCAGTGATCTCGGCGCGATCCGATACCGCACTCTGCAAGCTCAAAATAGCCGTTGATACAGCCAGCTTGCGGGAGCGCTCGTCGGTCTTCATGAATAGCTGCTGCAACTCCCCAAGACGGGTACTGATCTCGGCAGCCATGCCGGCCGGGTCGTCGATCATCAGCAAGGCGCCGGGTCCCGGTCCCAGCATTCTGGCCGCGCCAAGCAGGCTGTCCTTTGTCGAGGCGCGGGACTGGAACGGATACGGTGAGAACGCGAACGTCTCCACCAGGGTTTTTGGTGCATATTCCGCCACCACTGAGGCGACCGTGTCGAGCGTCTGCGCGTGTCTGAGCTTGTGACTGCCCATCCATGCCTTGACATCGAACACGCGCATATGACGTTGGCGGTATGCCTCGTCCTGATTCGACTTCAGCACAGGTGGCGTCCACTCCACGTCGGAGAATGCGACCCAGATACTCGCCCCAGTGGTACTGCTCGATGTTGTCGAACGATGACTCGCTGTACTGCGACTGGTTCACGTCGAACTTTCCGAGTGAGCGCGTGTAGTCGTAGTCGTTGAGCGTCACATCGCCCGCCGTGATCTGCCGCGAGAGCTTGAGCCTGTGGATGTGCTCTTCGTCGATGCGCTTTCCACCAGGCGCGTGGTAGCGCACCGTGTCGTACGCGTTGTTGTGCTTCTTGTGGGAACCCGGCGAATCGCAAAGTACCAGCTTCATGCCATCGAACAGGTAATAGATCCCCCACTCGCGCCAGATTCTGGTCAGGAAATCGTAGTCACTTTCCCAGTACTGCCGAATATAGTCGCGCTGCGGATAAACGTTGTTTTGCAGGCCCACGGCGCCCAGCCGAAATTCACAGGGCCACGGGTACTGCCCGCTCTTGAGCACCGCTTCGGTTGCCTCGACCACATTGACGTTCTGATAAATCCGGCTCTCGCAGTTCTGCGTAGCAAGCCACAACCAGGGACGCACCGTGAACTCGTAGTATGCGCGGCGGTCATCGCTGCCCGTGCTCGCGACCGAGGTGATCAGGCCGGTAATCGTTCGCACTCCGGCGCCGACATTCGCCGTTCCCCCACTTCCCGCCAACCCCGGCACGCAGGTGCCCTTACCCTCGAACTCGATCGAAATGGTGATGGACTTGCCGATCAACAGGTCGGCAATGACGAGCGGCTGCGCGTCCGACAGCCTGCATGTCGGGCTGTCCAGCGTGGCCAGTTCCAGCCGGTAGTCAAAGAGGTTACCCAGCGCCTCGCCACCCTGCACGCGTTGGGCAAGGAGCACGGCCTCGCCGGCGCGGGTAGGCATTGCATCGGACGCCACGCTCAGGGTCCGGGCTTGCAGCGGTTTGAACATTGAGCTTTTTCTCCTCGGCAAAGGCACGGCTCTCGCCGTGCGAAAACATGGGTTCCGCCTCGCGCGGGTTCGCCTACACCACGCTGCGCGTGCCCCGGACGGGGTGGCCACTGCGCAATACGTCCGCGCTGCTTCGAAGCCAGCACGGCCGCCGTATACGAATGCGTCGAGACGTGCCGCGCCAGGTAGTGCTCCAGAACGAGCCCAAAGACATAGGGGCTCACGCCGTCGAAACTGCTTTCGTCAAACGTGATGCCGCATTCGAGTAGCCGTGCGACCGGCGGCTGCTGGTCCGGGAGGATGCGGTTGACCGGTGTGACCGTCGCAGCGATGAGGCATTCGACTTGCCTGCGATGCACGACGGCGTCGTCCGACAGATACAGGCGCAGGAAACTGCGCAACCCTTCGCCGGGGTTCGGCTCGTCATGCCGGTCGTCGAAGACCGAGTGGTCAATGTCGAGCTGCATCAACAGTTGCCAGGCCTTGAGGCCCTGTGCGAACGGAGGCTTGGGTCTGGTGGGCGGCCGGATCAGGCCGATACCTGCGACCGGAGCGGACTGGCGCATGTGCAGATCGCGCACGCCATCGCAGCGAAGCAGCCCCGGCAGATCGCGGTTGGTCACCCAGGCGTCTACCGAAATGAAATGGATTTCACCGTCGCCCTCGTGGTCGTACGGCTCTCCGCCGGGTCCGACGAGCGACAGGAACGACTCCGTGCTGACATACGTGGAGTGCGTGCCGTACCGGCGACGCTGGGCCGTGGCCAGGCGCTGCTCGCGACGCACGCTGAAGTAACGCCCGTGACCGTCTTCGTTGTGCAACAGCGCCTCGTGCAGCGGACGGAATTCCAGCATCTCCGACTCTTCGCTGACCTGTCCTCGCGCCAGGCCCACGGAGTGCACTTCGAAGTCGAGCGGCGCTTTTCCGACCGGCACGAGATGGATGTCCGCCATACCGTCGCGAATCGGCACGCTATCGGTACGCAAGGGAAAGAGGTTGATCACGGGCGCGCAAAAGAGCGCGAACATCGACGCATCGACGCGATCGACCAGCTCACCCGCCGAGCGGTCCAGCAGGATCACGATCTCTGCTTCGCAACCGCTGATGTTGCGCAGGCCAGCAGCGAGGCCCGTGAGCGTGAAGAAGTAAAAGCGCTCTGGACACGCGAAATATTCGTGTACGAGGTTGTGGCCGAGAAACTTTTGCGAGGCGAGCGGCAGGACGCTTTCCTCGGGGCCGATTCCCTCCTGGACCACGGCATTCGACGTGGCGACGTGCAATGCATAACCAGCCCCTCGCCGAACCGTTCCGGCTCGCCGACCACCGTAGCAACGGCTGCCGTGTGAATGAGTTCGTGCAGGTGCGAGGCGATCTTCGCGTCGCCCGCGAGGTACACGGATAGCCGGTCCAGTCCTTGCAAGCGCCCAACCGGCACGCCGCCAGTCGTGCGGATGCGCAAACGCAATGCGCCGCGCACGCGCCGGTGAGGCGGCACGAAACGGTCCATGCCGTGAACGTCCGGCGGAATGCCGCCCAGCTTCCCGTATTCGATCACGAGCGGATACAGCGTGACGTCGTGACATACACGAAACTGGCAAGCCGTCTTTTCGCCGTCGGGAAGACTCGACGCAGCAAGGGTGCCGCGTGCGATGCGGTGGCCCGATACGAGGTCGCCTACCCTGCCGCCCGGATAGAACCGCGCCACGGCGATGGACGGCGTGGGCGACAGGTAGTTCGGATAGACGGAAGCAAGCAGCGCCTGGGTGAGCCGCGGGAATTCGTCGTCGAAGCGCATCTGGGCGCGCGCATTGACGGCGGCCGCCGACTGCACAAGCCGCTCGACATAAGGGTCGCCGATCTCTCCCGCCTGCATCCCGAGACGTCTTGCGATCTTCCGATGCCCGGCACCGAACTCGGCAGCCAGAGCGCGCAGATAGCGAAGTTCGCGGGTATAGAACCCAAGAAGGCGCGGGTCCATTCAGGCCGCCCTCTTCGAGCCCGGCCGCACCGCGACACCATCGCCTTCGCGATTGCAGACGCCAAGCTGCGTCAGGAACGCGCCCACGCGAGTAGCGGCCACTACGACGAACCACCCGCGACAATCCGCACCGCCACGGATCGGATAAATTATGTTGTCCTGATAACCTGCCACGAAGCCTGATTCCAACGACGCCCAAGCGTCAGACTATCGGAAAGAGGGCGTGATTTGTATGGATAATTGTCAATTCGCGTCCGAATCGGGTTCTGGCTTGACTCGATTCGGACTCAGGGTCAGCACCCGGCTCACGCGCATTCATTCGGCGTCGCCGCGCGCCGGAATTGCCTTATCCGAAGCCGCGCGAAACGACACACCGAAACACCGCTACTCACGAGGTCGCGCCGACGCGCCGCTCACCGCCGACGATGCAGAAGCCTCGATCTTGCCGCCGCTTACGCTCATGCTGTCGTTGCCGGCGTTGTGCGCTTTCTTGCAGGCCGTCACGCCGAACACCAAAGGCGTGATCAGCAACACTGCACTGATAAACCGTTTCATCTGTCCTCCTCGCGACTGTCTCTCGCCATGCCGTGATGCAGCACCGCGCATGCCCGCGCGCAAGCCGCCCATGCCGACAGCCAAACGAAGGGCTCGGGCATAGCGGATGCACACGTGATGACATCGGCACCGACGTCAAAAAGGAAAAACCCATGTCTACCCTGCCCGCCGTTTCCAGATCTCCGTCGAAGCTCGCTCCGGCACTCTTCGAACTCCTTAATCCCATTCCGTATGGGCTCTTCGTCGGCACGTTGATCTTCGACATCACGTATATGAACACGCGTAACGTGTTCTGGGGCAAAGGCGCCGCGTGGCTCGTCACGGCGGGCCTCATCATCGCGATCGTTCCGCGCCTGCTCAATCTCGGTCACGTCTGGTTGCAGCGGCGCCGCGCGGTGACGCGCATCGAAAGGCTGGACTTCTGGCTCAACCTGCTCGGCATCGTCGCGGCGATCGTCAATGCATTCGTGCATAGCCGCGATGCGTATGCCATGGTTCCGGAAAACGTGATTCTGTCGGTCATCACCGTCGTGCTGTTGAGCGTCGCCCACGTTGCGATGGCGATAAACCGGCTCGATCTCGCGGAGCGCGCTCATGAATAAGTTCATCGCGGGCAGTGCGCTCGTCGTCTCGCTATCGGCACTGATGAGCGGATGCAACGAACAGGCACAGTACGACGCGGCGCATCAGGCCGGCGCGAATCCACCCATGCCGGCGGCACGCAATTTCCTCGCGCCGCCGATGCAAGTCCCGAAACACGCGGGATGGAAAAACGGCGCAACGCCCAAAGTGGCCGACGGCTTGAAGATCGAGAAGATTGCGTCGGGACTCGTGCATCCCAGGCAGCTCTATACCCTTCCCAATGGCGACATTCTGGTGGCCGAATCGAATAGTCCAAACGAAGAGGCCGTGACGACGCCCAAGCAGCTCATCGCCGGGCTGATCGAGAGCAAGTCGGGCAAGAAGGCAGAGGGCGCGAATCGCATCACGCTGCTGAGAAAGCCCGCCAACGGCAGCGGCGAATGGGAGCGGCACGTGTTCATCGACCATCTGCATTCGCCGTTCGGCATGCAGCTCGTCGGCAACACGCTCTACGTCGCCGATACCGACGCCGTCCTCAAGTTTCCCTACAAAACGGGCGACACGAGCATCAGCGAGCGCGGCGTCGAGCTTGCCGATCTGCCCGATACGATCAACCATCACTGGACCAAATCGTTGCTGGCCAGCCGCGACGGCAAGAAGCTCTATGTAGGCGTCGGCTCGAACAGCAATGTCGGCGAGAACGGCCTCGAGGTCGAATACCGGCGCGCGGACGTGCTCGAAGTCGATACGGCGACGGGCGCAAGCCGCATTTACGCAGCGGGCATTCGCAATCCGACCGGCCTGCAATGGGAACCGAAGACGGGACAGCTCTGGGCCATCGCGAACGAGCGCGATGAAATCGGCGCGGACCTGGTGCCCGACTATCTGACCTCCGTGAAGGAGCATGCCTTCTACGGCTGGCCGTACAGCTATTACGGCCAGCATGTCGATCCACGCGCCCAGCCGCAGCGTCCCGACCTCGTCGCCAGCGCGATCGCGCCGGACTTCGCGATAGGCTCCCACGTCGCGCCGCTCGGGCTCACGTTCTATACCGGCGACAACCTGCCGGCACAATATCGCGGCGGCGCGTTTATCGGCGAGCACGGCAGTTGGGACCGATCGCCGTTGAGCGGCTACGTGGTTTCGTACGTGGCGTTCGAGAACGGCAAGCCGGTTGGCGTGCCGAAGGATGTCGTGACGGGCTTTACGTCGGGAGATCAGAAGGAACTGTATGGCGCGCCCGTCGGCGTCGCGCAGGACCGGCAAGGCGGCCTGTTGATCGCCGACGATGTCGGCAATGCGATATGGCGCGTGACGGGCACGGGCCACTGAATTTCAACCGGAATGGCGCGCCGTTGCTGAAATCTCGCGGAGCCCTCGACAATCATGTCGCGGGCTCCGCTCCAGATCATGTTCACATGTCCGATACAGGCGGCACGGGTTCGCGTGTGCGCCACTTCGCGGCGGCCTCGCCAAAAAGCTGATTCAGCTCGTTGCCGCTCGCCGCGTCTTTCGTGTAATTGAACGTGCCGTGGTCCCGTATTTCATGCGCGGCGCGCAGGAACGCGCCGAACGCCGCGCGCGCGAGCGAGCCGCCGACGCTCACGCGGCGCACGCCCATCGCGTGCAATTCGTCGACGCCGAGCAGCACGCCTTGCAAGCCCATCAAAACGTTGACGGGCCGCTCCAGCGCGCCGACCACGGCGGCAATGTCTTCGCGGGTCGTCAGGCCGGGCGCATAGAGCACGTCGGCGCCGGCTTCCTGATAGGCCTGCAAGCGGCGGATCGTGTCGTCCAGATCGGGGCGGCCGGCGAGGTAGTTCTCCGCGCGCGCCGTCAGCGTGAACGGGAACGGCTGCGCACGGGCCGCTTCGAGGGCAGCGCGCACGCGCTCGACGGCGGCTTCGAACGGATAGATGGGCCCGTTGGCGCGGCCAGTCGCGTCCTCGATCGAGCCGCCGACCACGCCCGCTTGCGCCGCCTGGCGAATGGTTTCGGCGCAGTCCTCGGGGGCATCGCCAAAGCCGTTTTCCAGATCGGCGCTGACCGGCAAATCGGTCGCGCCCGCGATCTCCGCGAGATGGATCATCATCTGCGCGCGGCCGACGGCGTTATCGGGCAAGCCGCGCGAAAAAGCATAGCCGGCGCTGCTGGTGGCAAGCGCCTTGAAACCGGCCAGCGCGAGCAGCCGCGCCGAGCCGATGTCCCACGGATTAGGAATGACGAAGGTTTCGTTCGCGGCGTGCAGCGCCTGAAACTGGCGGGCTTTGTCGGCTTGGGTGGTCATCGCGGTGCCATTGGAAAAGCGCCGCGCCGGCGCAGGATGCCGGCAATGCGGCGCGCGGTTGGTCGGATTATCGGGTGATGCCGAAACCTCGATGCGCGAGGAACGATGCGCGATTCGCATCGCTCGCCGCGAATCTGCTGAACCTGCTCAGCCGTCAGCTCAGGTTTCTAGCTTCGCATCCATCGTGATGGTGGCGTTCAACACCTTCGAAACCGGACAGCCGGCCTTCGCGTCCGCCGTGGCTTTGTCGAATGCGGCCTTGTCGCCGCCAGGAATCTTGACCGCCACGTCCAGATGCACGGCAATAATAGTGAAGCCGCCGCCGTCCTTGTCGAGCGTGACCGTTGCCGTCGTGCCGATGCGTTCGGGCTTGATGTTCGCCTTGCCCAGTTCCGCCGACAGCGCCATCGAAAAGCAGCCCGCATGCGCGGCCGCGATCAGTTCTTCGGGATTCGTGCCGATGCCGTCGGCGAAGCGCGTCGAAAACGAATATTGAGTCTCTTTCAGGACGCCGCTATCGGTGGAAATGGAGCCCTTGCCGTCTTGCAGGCCGCCTTGCCAGACTGCTGATGCCTTGCGCTTCATCGCTCTCTCCTGTTTGTGCCCTGCTTCGCGCGCTGCACGACCTGCCACGATGCCCGCCGCAACGGTCCAGCCCGAAGGGTCCGCGGCCGCGGCATCGGTCGCGAGTGCCGCGCTGCATTGCAGGCGCGGACGTGGACCGGCCTTCATGATAGGCGCTTCCGCGTTCCAGCGTCGTGACGGCCTCACGCCGGCGCACGAATCGACGCATGAATCGGCGCGCGAATCGGCGCACGAATCGGCGCATGAATCGGCGCACGATCCGGCGTGACCACGCGCTACTCCCCGAACGGCAAGCTGTCCTGGTCAAGCGCGCGCATGTCGAACACATTCAGCGTCATCGCGACGAGCGCGTAGTAGCCGAGCAGACCCACGAGATTGATCACCACGCGATGCCCGAAGCGCTCGACCGCTTTCGCATACGTCGCGTCCGACACGCGTTTCGTGTCATAAAGCTCGCTCGCGAAATCGTGGATCAGCGCGTCGTCCGGATCGGCGAATTCGGGGCGCAAGCCGCGGCGGATCGACTCGGCGTCCGCTTCCCGCACGCCGGCCTGAAGTGCGATCGGATAGTGGATGAACCACTCCGCCTGCGCCTGCCAGCGCGCCGCCGTGATGAGAATGGCCAGTTCCGACAGGCGCAGCGGCAAGCCGGTGCTGTAGCGGCAGAACGCGCCGAGGCGCTGCGCGGGCTGCGCGAGTTCCGGGCTATGAATCCAGCCGAGAAACGGCCCGTTCAGATTGCCGCGCGGACCGGACAAAATCTCGTCGAGAACGGCCTTCTGCTCGGGTGTCGCGTCGGCGATCTGGAAAGGGGGCAAGCGCTCGGTCATGGTCGGTTTCGCAAGTTGTGAATGGCGTGCACGCGCCGGTCTATCGTGCAATCGCAGCGAGCGCGCCGTCGACGGCATCGGCGAGCCGGCTGACGATTTCCTCGATGTCGCGCGCCGTGCAGATAAACGGCGGCGCGATCAGCACATGATCGCCGGTCTCGCCGTCCACCGTGCCGCCCATCGGATACACCATCAGGCCGCGCGCAAACGCCTCGCGACGGACTGCGGCGTGCAATTTCAGGCCGGCGTCGAAAGGTGTCTTGCTGTCGCGATCCTTGACGAATTCGACGCCCACGAAGAGCCCGCGCCCGCGTACGTCGCCGATATGCGGATGCTGCGCATAACGCTCGCGCAACATCCCGCGCAACTGTTCGCCGCGCGCGAGCACGTTCGGCAGGAGTTTGTCGTCGGCGATCACGCGCTGCACTTCGAGCGCCGCCGCGCATGCCGTCGCGTGCCCGATATAGGTGTGGCCATGCTGAAAAAAGCCCGAGCCGCCGACGATCGTCTGATAGATCCGGTCGCTCACGAGCGTCGCGCCGATCGGCTGATAGCCCGCGCCGAGTCCCTTCGCGATGGTCAGCAGGTCCGGCGCGACGCCGTCTTCCTCGCACGCGTACAGGTGGCCCGTGCGGCCCATGCCGGACATGATTTCGTCGAGAATCAGCAGCACGCCGTAGCGGTCGCACACCGCGCGAATCTTGCGGAAGTATTCACGCACCGGCGGCACCGCGCCCGCGGTCGCGCCGACCACCGTTTCCGCGACGAAGGCCGCCACCGTATCCGCGCCGAGTTCGAGGATTTTCTGTTCGAGTTCGTCGGCGAGACGCTGCGCGAATTCCGTTTCGCTTTCGTCGGCGCGCTGCTCGCGATACGCGTAGCATGGACTCACGTGATGCGCCTCTATCAGGATCGGCAGGAACGGCTCGCGCCGCCACGCGTTGCCGCCGATGGCCAGCGCGCCGAGCGTGTTGCCGTGATAGCTCTGCCGCCGCGCAATGAAATGGCGCCGCTGCGGCTCGCCCTTCTCCACGAAATACTGACGCGCGAGTTTCAGCGCGGCTTCGATTGCCTCCGATCCGCCCGACACGAAATACACGTGCGCGAGACCTTGCGGCGCGCTCGCGACGAGCCGGTCCGCGAGTTCCTCCGCAGGCTGCGTCGTGAAGAACGACGTATGCGCGTACGGCAGTTGCTGCGCCTGGCGCTTGATCGCGTCGATCACGCGCTGGTTGCTGTGGCCGAGGCACGAGACGGCCGCGCCGCCCGAGGCGTCGATATAGCGCTTGCCCGTCGAATCGATGATCTCAATGCCGTCGCCCGCGACGGCGACCGGCAACGACTGCTTCGGCGAACGATGAAATACGTTGGACATGGTTTTCACTTTCCGGAAAAGAGGTGGCCGCTCACGCAGCGGGCGCGGGCGTCGTGCGAGGAATAAAGGTGTCAAATACGCGCTGCTTCTCGCAGACCACCTGCATCGACACACCGGCATCGCCGATCTGGAAGAGCGCCGTGGCGAGCGTGTTTTCGTCGTCCGGGTCGGCGGGATCGTCGCGATAGATCGGCAGGCCCGAAGGCGCGCGATCCTGCAGGATGTCGAGCAATGCGTCTGCGTTCAGCGCAGCGCCTGCGCTGGCGGCGGGCAACAACGCGTCCACGCGAAGCTGCCGGTCGCGCGACGAATCCGTGATGATCTGCGCTTCCGCTTCGCAACCCGCGTGGACCATATGATTCGCGTGGCCGCCGCGCGTCAGCATGCTTTGCACCGAGCAGCGCCGCGCGCTCGCCTCCACGCTGACAAGGCGCGCGTCCTGAACACAACCCAGCGTGTGATGAAAGCCGCTCGCCGCCGGCGCGCGTTGCAGGGTGTGCAGCGCTTCGTCGAGCGAGGTTGCGTCGAGCACCGCGCGCGCAAGGATCATGCGCGGCACGCCGGCGGCAGGCTCGCGAATACGCAGATTGTTGATCGCCTGCACGAGGCCGGCGCGGTTCGCCGCGAAGGTGTGCCCCGGCAGCGAGCCGGGATAATAAAAGCTGACGAAGCCGGGCTTGCCTGCGGGCCGCACGTCGACCAGCGCGCAGCGCCCGCGCAGAAACGGGTCGCCGTCTTCGTTATGCGCGATGAAGCGCGTGTCGCCTTCAATCGCCGCGAGCGTGGTGCAACCGTCCGGCGCGTGATGGATCAGTTCGCCACGGCAGTTCCACAGAAAAACGTCTTCGGCCGGCCAGCCCAAGCCGTCCGCCATGCCGTCGAGTTCGGCCAGCAAGTCCGGAAAATGCGCGCGGGCCGCGTCTCGCAGCGCCTGCACGAACGGCTGGCCGCGCCATCGGCGCACCGCCTGCCACGCGCTGCTCTGCTCCATATAGCCGGCGAACACCGGCCTCGCGAGTTCGCCCAAACGGTAGCCGATTTCATACGGCTCACCGCCTAGCGAATAAAGCTCCAGATTCTGCGTCAATGCCACGGCTCGCACCTATTCAACAATCGGTACGCATTTATACTTCCAAACAACATTTGTTGTCAAACCGGACGATGCGGCACCGGTTGAAATTCGCGAGACAGGGAATCAGGGCACGTACGCGCCCTTTGCGTGCAGCGACTGTTCGGCGATGCCGAGCTGCTCGACGGCGTCCGCGCCTTCGAGCGCGAGCAGATGCGCGACGAGCGCTTCGGCGATGGCCGACGCGGCCACCAGCGAGGGAAAGAACGACGGGCTCTCGTGCGAGAAGATCAGCACCTTGTCGGCATTCAGGGCGATGGGCGAAACGACGCTGTCGGTAATGGCAATGAGCTTGCTGCCCTTTTCCAGCGCAGCTTCCGCCACGCGCGCCGCTTCGACCGAATACGGCGCGAAGCTGATGACGATGGTGGCGCTGTCGCGCTCCACGGTACGCAGCTGCATTTCGAGCGTGCCGGCCTCGCCGTTGAGCAGCGACACCGACGAACGGAACAACCGGTAGCCGTACACGAGCCCGAAGGCGACCGAATAGCAGGAGCGGAAGCCGGCCACATGCACATGCGGCGCGCGCCGCAACAGCCGCGCCGTTTCGACGATCACGCGGCCATTGTGCGCGGCGGTCACTTCGAGATTGTGCTGCTGCGCGATGAGCAGATCGTGCGCGAGCGCGTCTTTCGATTTGACGAGCGAGCGCGCGCGGCTCGTGAGCGGTTCCGGCCGCGTGCGCACGCGCGCGACGAACAGGTTGCGCAATTCGTTCCAGCCGGGAAAACCGAGTTGCTGCGAAAGGCGCACGAGTGACGCAGGTTGCACCTGCGCGCGCTCGGCGACCTTGCGCATGGACGACACCGCAACTTCGTCCGGATGATCGAGCAGGAAACCCGCGCCCATCTGGAATTGCGGACTCAGTTCGGAAAAGCGCGCGCGAATCAGGGCGGCAAGCTGGTCGAAGCTGTCTGGCATGCGGTGGTCGTGCGGGCTGTTGATGGGTTTGCAACAAATGTTACCACTCGCGGATACGGCTCAGCGCGATTCGGCAAAGCCTCATGTGCCGCTCGCCCGCGCTGCGCAACTCCCATAAAGAACTGCCGCGCGCCGCCGTTAAACCAGGAGACCCGGCTTCGTCCCGCCCTCAGGAGCGGCACCATGGCAGTAAATTTTTCCGTTTCAGACGCTATTCTCGCGACGCCGCCCGAACTCGGCGCGGTCGTCACACCGTCCACCCGCTCGCGCCTGCTGTCGACGCTATTCGACAACGTGCAGCCCTTGCTGATGTCCGTCGTGGCAAGCTCGTTCGTCGCGACCGCCGCCTATATGCGCTTGCATCAGCCGTGGACGATCGTCTGGCTGCTCGCCGACATATGGCTTTTGCTCGGGCGTCTGAGCATCATCCATGCGTATGCCGCGCATGGCCGGAAAAGCTCGGTCAATCCCGCTCCGTGGGCCGCGGCCTACGCGCCGCTTTGCCTCGCGACGAGCCTGTTTCTAGGGCTCGGCACCATGGCCTGCGTCGGTTCCTCCGACACCACGCTGGCCTCGCTCGCGATCATGGTGGCATCCGGCATTCTCGGCGGAATCGCGTCGCGCAACGCCGCCGTGCCGCGCCTCGCGATCGGACAGATATGTCTCGTGTCGATACCGATCGGTGTGGGCGCATTGCTCACACGCACGAGCGGTTCGTGGATTCTCTTTCCGCCTCTCATCGCGTACGTCGGCGCGATGACGTCGATCGTGCGTCGTCATTACAAGGGTCTGGTCGCGCTGATGACGGCCGAGCAGAACCACGCCGAACTCGCGGCGCGCTTCGATGCCGCGCTCAGGCATATGCCGCACGGACTGTGCACTATCGACCGGACGGGAAAAGTGGTCATTGCGAATAGCCGCACCGCCGAACTCTTCGGCACCACGCCCGGCCTGTTGAAGCTCAACGTGCCGCTTCCCGAGTTCATCGGTCATGTCGGTCTCGCGCAGTTCAGCGCCATGCTGCGCAAGCAGTGGATAGACAGGTGCGCCGCATGGTTGCAGGGCGAACGTCGGCCGCTCGACCTGGAACTTCGCAACGGCCGTTATCTCGCGATGACGCGCAATCCGGTTCCTGACGGCAGCAGCGTGATCATCATTGAAGACGTTACCGAACGCCGGCAAAGCGAAGCCCGCGCGTTTCATCTCGCGCGTCACGATTCGCTCACGGGACTCGCGAACCGGCGCGAACTGCGCGAGCGTCTCGCGCAGTTCGTTTCGAGGCCGCGCACCGGCAGCGATACGTGGACGGCGGTGCTGTATCTGGATCTCGACGGCTTCAAGCAGGTGAACGACCGGCACGGCCATCCCGCCGGCGATGAAGTGCTGGAAACCGTCGCGGCGCGCCTGAAAGAGACGCTGCGGCGCGGCGAATTTGCCGCGCGTCTCGGCGGCGACGAGTTTGCGGTGATTGTCGAAGATGCAACGCTGCCCGCCATTATTGCCATCGCGCAGCGCGTGATCAGCGAAATCGCCAAGCCGTATCGCATGACGCCGGACGGCGCGATGGACATCGGCACGAGCATCGGGATCGCGTTGGCCGCGCCGGACGAGCCCGTCGACGACGTGATCCGACGCGCCGACGAAGCCATGTACGATGCGAAAAAGGCAGGCAAAGGCACCTACCGGATTTCCGGCGCCGAAGCCGAGCTGGACGCCGGCGCGGACTGGGACGCGAACGTCGGCTCCGCGTAAGCGCCTTTTCGTGCTGTTGCCTGCCGCTTCGCGTGGCCTTCCGCCGCGTCAGACGCAAGGCAGGCACCGCGACGACGGCGCCTCGCTCACGGCTCTACTGGCCGCCCGCGGCACCCGATCCGGCTGAATCCTGCATCGCCCGATTGTGCTTCTTGGACTTCATGTGTTTGTGCGATGTACCCGTCTTCGCTCTCGTGCTGGATGGGGTATCGGACGGCGACGCCATCGGACCGCTCGCATTCGGCGTCGGCATTCCATTGCCGCCCTGGCCCGCGCCCGCGCCTCCGCCACCGGTTGTCGGGGCGCCCTGCGCATACACGGCCCCGGACAAGCCCAGCATCAATGCCGACAACACCACTCCTTTCATCGCAACTCGCATGACACCTCCCTGGTTTGTAAAGCGATTGACTGCAACTGATGTGTTCAACGTTGCGGTCTTCGGCGTCGCAAGCCGCGTGCCCTCCCTGACCCGCGCGCTCGCGCGAGCCGTCGCGCGGGCGATCGCGCGGCGCGTTATTCACCCCGATTGACCCGTCTTGTCTCGTGGGCTACAAATTCACTATGAATTTCCAGACTGAATGGGAGACGCCGCCATGACCAATCGTCGGAAGGAACCAACCAGCGAAGAGGACCGGCGCGATGCCGGTAAGGACGACATTCCGGATGCCGCCGCCGACTCAGCCGACTCCGGGCCCACATCCGGCACGCCCGGCACATCCGCGCCGATCCTGCATTCCGAGGACGACGAATTGTTCGACGAAGACGCGCCGCAATAGCGGGCAAAGGCGGACGACGAGGTCACGCAGAGGAAGCCACCATGCTCACGAGACACTTCGCAATCGCAGCACTGGCTCTGGCCTTCACAGGAACGGTGTGCGCGCAAGGGATGGGCGCCGGTTCCGGCCCGGGAGCAGGCGGACAGCGCGGCGCGGCGCCCTTGAACAACGGCACGAGCGGTGGCACACGCAACGGCGCAACGAACGCCGCGCCCTCTTCGCCGCCCGCAACCAGCACGACGCCGCTACTGCCCGGCGCGGGCATCGTGCTTGCGCCGGACGATGCCAGAAGGCCGCCGCCTCCCGAGGCATCGCCCGGCACGCCTGAAAATCCGAGCGGCTTGAAGAAGCCGGACTGATCCGGCAACACGCTACCCGCCACCCGGCCCTGCTTCACAGCAGCGCGACCACCCGCACGTCGCCCTGCTCGGCCGATGCCACCACCTTCTCGCCGATGCGGCGGAATGTGATCGACACCGACGCGTCGCCGACCCGCAAATCACCCAGCTCCAGCCAGTCGATGCCTTCCGGCAGCATCGGCTGCTCGATCACCACTTCGCGGCGTTCGGCGTCGATCGTGATGCCGAGACAAGCCTCCAGCATCATGAACGGCGATCCCGCCGCCCATGCCTGCGGCAGACACGCGACCGGATAGGCGGTGGGCGGTTCGCCGCGCCTGCGCAGAAAGCCGCAGAACAGCTCCGGCAGACGCATGTCGAAATTGACCGCCGCCTGGAACAGCGCCTGCAGCAAACGCACCGCCGCCGCCTTGCCGCCGTAGCGCGACAAACCGCGAGCGCAGATTGCATTGTCGTGCGGCCACACGGAGCCGTTGTGATAGGCCATCGGATTGAAGCGCGACTGGGTCGCGGCCAGCGTGCGCACGCCCCAGCCGGTGTGAAAGAGCGTGGAGTCGAGCGCGCGCACCACCGATTCGCCGCGCTCGCGCGAAGGCAAACCGAAGGCCAGCAAGTGGCCCGCATTCGACGCCATCACGCGGCACAGTTCGCCGTGGCCGTCGAGCGCGATGCCGTAGAAGCCCGCCTCTTCCATCCAGAACTTTTCTTCGACGCACTCGCGCAGTTTCTTCGCGCGCGTTTCGTATTGCTTCGCCGCGTCGTGCAGGCCGCGCCGTTTGGCGAAACGAGCCATGGTGTCGAACGCGGCGCTCGCATACGCCTGCACTTCGACGAGCGCGATCGGGCCATCGGGGAAACGGCCGTCGGCATGGAACACGGAATCGTGGCTGTCCTTCCAGCCCTGATTGGCGAGGCCGCCGTCCGACTCGCGCTGATAGTCGAGGAGTCCGTAACGATTTTTGTCGCACACGCCGGCGACCCAGCCGGCCGCGCGTTCGAGCGCCGGCCACAACTCGTCGATCAGCGCGGCATCGCCCGTGCGCGCCTCGTACGCGCCCGCCAGCACGATGAACAGCGGCGTGGTGTCGACCCCGCCGTAGTACAGCGCGAACGGCACTTCGCCGGTCGCCGCCATCTCGCCCTTGCGCATCTCATGCATGATCTTGCCGGGCGCGGCGTCGCGGAACGGAAGGGTCTCGCGCGCCTGATGCTCGGCGAGAAAACGCAGCACGCCCGCAGCAAGTTGCGGCTGCAACCAGAGCGTCTGCAACGACGTGATCACGGCATCGCGGCCGAACGGCGTGGAAAACCACGGGATGCCCGCATACGGATACGGCCCGGTGGCGAGGTCGGTGGTGAGAAGACCGAGGTCGGCGAGCGAGCGGTCGATCCACGCGTTAAAGAGCGGATTGCCCGAACGCACACGCGCGGTCGCGCGGCGGCGCTCGCGCATGACGAGGTGCGCGTCGACCAGCGCCGCGCGCACCGCCGCGCGGCCCACGCGCGGCCGCTCCGTGTCGATCTGCGACATATGCGCTTCACTCAGCGGATGAGTCGGCGACGACACACCCGCGCTCGGCGCGTCCGGCTTCTGCGCGACGACCTGAACCGCGACCGACAGATAGATCGACACGCAAGCCTGCGCGGGCAGCTTCACCGTGTAGTCCGCGCGATCGGCGAACAACTTGTCGGGCTGCGGCGCGAAGGCAATCTGCACGTTACGCGCGACATCGTCGAGGCCGATGTAGTCGAGCAACACCTGCTGGTTCTCGACGCGCGCCTCCTCGATACACCCCTGCTTCGCGCGCTTCAGGCCGCGCACCTCGAACATGTCGCGGAAGTCGCTGGCAAAGGAAATGGACAACGGCACGACGGCGTCGCTCGTGCCGTAGTTGGTCAGTTCGATGGCCTCGTTGAGCACGGTGCCCGACAGCACGCGCACGCGTTCGACGTGAATCACACCTTCGGGCGTGCTGGCGCCGCCGAGCGGCGGCAATGGCCGGTTGGTCAGATGCGCGGTGAATGAAGTGTTGTCGCTGCTGACGCTGCCCGACAGCAGCGACGGCGCGCGGCCTCCGAACGTGAGGCGCAGTTGCGAGAGCACGCGGGTGTCGTTGACGAAGAGACCGTCGTCATGACCGGTGATGTCGCCGAGAGAATCGTTGACGATGAAGGTGTCGCCCGACTTCAGCACGTGCTGCGTCACGCTGGGGGCATTGAGGCTTTCCGTCGGGATGAACGCGCCGTCCGGCTCGGATTCGCGATGATCGATTCCGCCCGAGTGGGACAGGCCGCCGAGGGCTTCAGGCTGGTGCATCAGTGTCGCTCCTATGGTTCGCTGCTGTGTATCGCTGCTGTGTATCGCTTCGCTTCGGGGTGCTTCCGATTGCTTCCGGGTGCTTCCGATTGCTTCCGATTGCTTCCGATTGCTTCCGGGTGCTTCAGATTGCTGTCGGTCAGCTGTCGGTTTGCTGTCCATGACCGCCTGGTCGTTTCCGATTGTAGAAGGTCTCGTCACGTCAGACGAACTTATCACGGGGGAGTTTCGGCTTTTTTCGGTGGCACAGGACCTGCAGTGAAGGACGCTCGCAGCAACAATGTTTTGCTCGCGCGGTACTGAGTCCGAAGAAGTGCTTCTGCGATACTGCTTTCATGTTCCGCCTGCCCGGCGAACACATCGCTGTCCTGGCCCGCTATGCACGGCGGGCCTTTTTTATCAGCCAGAAGAACAGGAAGAACCCGAATGAACGCCTCTCTCGAAACGCTTTTCCCGGACCACGTCCATGGCGAAGACAGCGTGGTTAGCGCGCTGAACCATCAGGACATCGTCGTTGCTTTGTCGGCGGCTGTGAAGACACAGGACGTCGCGGTGCTGCACATGCTCTATCCGCGCACCGACGCGCGCACGCATCGCAGCCTCGATACGCTCGTCGATGTCTTGCATGGACACGGTCTGCATGAAGTCGCCGATCTGATCGCTCGCGAAGCGCACTATCTGCTGTTCAAGGACCCGGCGAAGGCGTGGAAGGCCTTCCATGAAATTCGCAACGACTCGCTCGCGATCGGCGTGCATCTCTACTATCACGGGTTTGTCGGCGAAGCGGCGGAACGCGCGCTCGATCGGGACGCGCATCGCAACGCATGACGAAGCGGCCGCGCCGATTCGCCGCTAGGCGGCGTTGATCGCCCGAATGAATTCGTCGATGTAGCGATTGAACGCCGAAGGATGCGCGAGGTTCATTCCATGCGACGCGCCGCGCACTGTCTGGCGGCGCGCATCCGGCAGCCACGATTGCAGCGCGGCGGCCGTGCGGCGAAACATCTCGGGACTCTTTTCGCCGTCTATCAGCAACACGGGGCAACGCACGTCGGCGGCTTCGTCGGGAACATAGGCTGGCAACGGGTCGCGGAATTGCCGCGCGAGCGTCCGTGCATTGTCGGCCGCCATACGGCGAAAACCCGCCGTGCTCATCGCCCAGAAGCCGGGGCGGCTCACTGAATCGACGAACAGTTGCAAGCCCGCCTCGACCTCGCCGGACTCGATCAGTTGCGCCGCTTTCGCGCGCAACGCATTAACGGTCTCCGGCAAACTCGCGGGTGGCCGTCCCGCGATCTGCAAGGGGCCGCCCGGATCGGCGAGCGTCAACGTGCGCACATGCTGCGGATAGCGTCGCGCGCAATGAAAAGCGACGCAGCCGCCGCGCGAATGTCCCACTACATGAGCCGGCCCGGCGCCGACACGCTCGATGAATTCGCCGACCTCGTTCGCATGCTCGCTCCAGCTGAACGGCAGGCCCGGCTCGGTGTCGATCATCGGCCAATAATGCGTGAGGCTCACCGCGACGCAGCGGTAGTGCTTCGAAAGGCCGGCGAGTTGCGGTTGCCAGTAGCGGTAATCGCAGAGCGAGCCGTGCACGAACAGCAGCAATTCGCCTTCGCCGGCTTCGACATAGGGCATGCGCAAGCCGCTTTGCAATTCGATGAAAGCAGGCGGCGCGACAGACAATGAAGACTCTGCGGAAGCAACGGAAAGGGATGGATTCACAGGCGGCTCGGGGAACGCGTCGCGCGATTGTCACATAGTCGCGCGATGCATGTGAAAGCCGGGGCGCGTCGCCCGCTCCCTCACTCGCACGCGATGTCGTCGAGCAAGCCGGTGGCGGCCGCCATGCCCGCGCCGCGCACCGCGCAGGTCAGCGGCTCGTCGGCGACGCGGAATTCAAGGCCGATCTCGTTGGTCAGGCGGCGCTCCAGATTGCCGAGCAGCGCGCCGCCGCCCGTGAGCACGATGCCGTTGTGCGCGATGTCGGTGACGAGTTCGGGCGGCGTCATTTCCAGCCCGCGTTTCACCGCCACGATCACCTGGCGCAGCGGAACCTCGATGGCATCGGCGATATCGTGGTTGCTGAGCTGCACGGTGCGCGGCAATCCGTCGTCGATGCCGCGGCCGGTCGCATTCATATGTTCGGCGGGCACATCGCGCATGGCCGAGCCGATGTTCTTCTTCACATGCTCCGCGGTCTGCTCGCCGAGCAGAACGCCATAGACGTTGCGCACATAACTGATGATCGCTGCGTCGAAACTGTCGCCGCCCACGCGGATCGAGCCGCTATAGGCGGTGCCGCCGAGTGTGAGCACGCCGACTTCGGTCGTGCCGCCGCCGATATCGACGACCATCGAACCCGTCGCCTCCGAAACCGGCAGCCCCGCGCCGACCGCCGAGGCCAGCGATTCGCTGATCAGGCTGACCTTCCACGCACCGGCCGCGACCGCTGCTTCCTTGATGGCGCGGCGTTCCACCTGAGTCGCTCCGGCCGGCACGCACAGTGTGAACGCGGCGCGGCGGCTGAACAATTGCCGCGGCCGCGCCATGTCGACGAATTGCCGGATCATGTGCTCCGCGGCGGAAAAGTTGGCAATCACGCCGTGACGCATCGGCCGCACCGCTTCGAGATTGCGCGGCTCGCGGCCGAGAAGCTGGCGCGCCTCGGCGCCCACCGCCGCCACCCGCTTGGGTCCGGCCGCGCGCTCCTGCTCGAAACACACGACCGACGGCTGATTCAGCACGATGCCGCCGTCGTCGGTATAGATGAGCGTATTGGCCGTGCCGAGGTCTACCGTCACGGCCTGGCGCAACAGGCGATCGAAAAGCGGGTGATGCGGCGGCGTTCTGGCCATAGGGAGGCTCTGAGGATGGTTTGCGTGCTATGAGCCATTAACGGCAAACCGTCCAGAACCTTGAGGGCCGCGATTAAAGCGCCCGCTCTAATCGCGCGACAAGGCGCCCAGCGTGCGTTCCAGCGCTTCCTGGCCGAGCGCGACCCCGTCCGCGTTGATCGTATGGCCGATGCCCGGCAACGCGTACGCGTCGACGGTATAGCCCGCCGCGTTGAACGCGTCGGCGGCGTATTCGAGCGCCTGCACGGGAATCACTTCGTCCTCCTCGCCGTGAATCAACGTGAGCGGCGTGCCGTTTCGCGCGGTCACAGGCGAAGCGAGCCGCCCCGAAAACGCGACGACGCACGCGGCGCCCTCCGTGCTCGTCGCGACATGGTGCAGCGCCATGATCGAACCTTGCGAAAAGCCGACCAGCGCAAGGCGTCCGAAAGCAAGCTGCCAATGCGCGAGTTCCGTGTCGAGCACGTCGCGCAACGCCGCATACGCGGCCGCCGTGCGCGCCTCGCGATTGCCTTCGCCGATGTCGCGCAGACTGAACCACTGGCGGCCGCCGAAGCCGCCGTCGAACGGATCGGTGCCGTCGAGCGACGTGAAGGCCACATCCGGCAGGCGCTCGCTCCAGATATCCGCGAGCGGCATCAAATCGCGTGCATTGCTGCCCACGCCGTGCATGAGCACTACCAGCCCCTTCGCGGGCGCATTCAGCGGCGCGCGCCGCCAGCCGTGTTCGAATTGCTCCCAGACCATATTCATTTCCTTCGCTCGTTATTACCGGTTATTGAGTGGCGGATTGGCGGATTGGCGGATTGGAAGTGAACCGTGGCCGCCCCATGTTCGTTCGACGCACCGATCGACGCACCGTTCGACACACCTTCGCGCTTCGATCCCGCCTCAGCCGCGAGCATACGCTGCCCGCGCCGGCAACGCCCGTATACGAATGCAGGTATGCTTTTGCGAGCGTCGGGCGGACCTGTCGCGCCGCGCGCAATCGCCGTGCGCGAGGTCCGCAGCATATCGATTCTGGAGAACGTCTTGAGCCAACCCGCCTCCGCTGCGCCTGCTCCTCCACCGCCGCTGCAAGGCGGGCAACTGGTTCTCGCGACCATTGCCGTCGCGCTCGCCACCTTCATGAACGTGCTGGACACGTCGATTGCGAACGTCGCGATTCCGACCATCTCAGGCAACCTGGGCGTTTCCGTCGACGAAGGCACGTGGGTCATCACCGTGTTCGCCGCGGCCAACGCGGTGTCAATTCCGTTGACCGGCTGGCTCACGCAACGCATCGGCCAGGTCAAGCTCTTTGTCGGCGCGATCCTGATGTTCGTGCTCGCGTCGTGGCTGTGCGGCATCGCGCCGACGCTGCCCGTGCTGCTGCTCGCGCGCGTTTTTCAGGGCGCGGTGGCGGGCCCGCTGATTCCGCTTTCGCAAGCCATTCTGCTCGGCTCGTATCCGAAGGAGAAAGGCTCGACCGCGCTTTCGTTGTGGGCGATGACCGCGACCGTCGGCCCGATCGCGGGCCCGGCGCTCGGCGGCTGGATCACGGATAGCTACAGCTGGTCGTGGATCTTCTATATCAACATTCCCGTCGGCCTCTTCGCGGCCGGCGTCACGTGGATGATCTATCGCACGCGCGAGTCGCCGACGCGCAAGCCGCCCATCGACGTCATCGGGCTCGCGCTGCTGATCACGTGGGTCGCGTCGCTGCAAATCATGCTCGACAAGGGCAAGGATCTCGACTGGTTCGCGTCGCCGGTGATCGTGATTCTAGGCATTACCTCACTGATCAGCTTCGCGTTCTTTCTCGTGTGGGAGCTGACCGAAGAACATCCGATCGTCGATTTGCGGCTCTTTCAGCAGCGCAATTTTCTGGGCGGCACGATTGCGATTTCCGTTGCGTATGGCGTGTTTTTCGGCAACCTCGTGCTGTTGCCTCAATGGATGCAGGAGTACCTGAACTACCGTTCCGTCGACGCCGGTCTCGTCACCGCGCCGCTCGGCGTGTTCGCCGTGATACTCGCGCCCATCATGGGGCGCGTGCTGCCGCGCTCGGACGCGCGCGTCATTTCCACACTGGCCTTCGTCGGTTTCGCGATCGTGTTTTACATGCGCTCGAAGTATGTGATCGAAATCGACACATGGCATCTCGTGATACCCACGCTGCTGCAAGGCATTCCGATGGCGCTGTTCTTCGTGCCGCTGACCGCGATCATTCTGTCAGGCCAGCCGCCGCACAAGATTCCGGCGGCGGCGGGTCTGTCGAACTTCGTGCGCGTGTTTTGCGGCGCGGTGGGCACCTCCGTGGCCGGCAACGCGTGGAATAACCGCACGGTGCTGCATCATGCGAGGCTCACGGAGCGCGCGTCCGTCAACAATCCTTTGTTCAATCAGCAGATCGATTCGACGCAATCGCTGTTGCACATGAACACGCAGTCGGCGCATGCGCTATTCGACTTCACCGTGAATACCCAGGCCGCGATGATGGGACTAAACGACATCTTCTTCATATCGGCGATCATTTTCATTGTGATCATTCCGTTGATCTGGATTACGCGGCCCGCAAAAGGCGGCGGTCAGGACGCGGCCGGCGCGCACTGATCGCGCGACGGCGGCGTTTCTGCTTCGAAAAGAGCCGTCCCGGCCAATTCGCGGATGCTTGCCAGTAGAATCGCGGCTCTACCGGGTTGAGCCATATGAACTACGCATCCATCCTCGAACAGATTCACGGCGATCTGCGCCCGCATCTCGGCACGGGCAGAGTCGCCGATTACATTCCGCAACTGGCGAAAGTCCCCGCCGAAAGTTTCGGCATGGCGATCGTCACGGCATCCGGCGAGGTATTCCGGACCGGCGAAGCGGACACGCGCTTTTCAATTCAGAGCATTTCCAAGTTATTCGCCTGCACGATGGCGTTCCGGCTTCTCGGCGACGCGCTCTGGCAACGCGTTGGCCGCGAGCCGTCCGGCAATGCGTTTAATTCGCTGGTTCAACTGGAGGCGGAACACGGCAAGCCGCGCAATCCGTTCATCAATGCGGGCGCGCTCGTCGTCACCGACGTGCTGTGCCGCCGTTTCGTGCAGGCAGAAACGGCGCTCGTCGAATTCATGCGACGTTTAACCGGCGAGGCAAGCATCGACTACGATTCGCGCGTCGCGCAATCGGAATTGCAGCACGCACACCGCAACCGCGCGATGGCGCATTTCATGGCGAGCTTCGGCAACATGAAAATGCCGCCGGAACTGGTGGTGGACGCCTATTGCCGCCAATGCGCCATTTCGATGAGTTGTGTCGAACTCGCGCAAGCAGCCCTCTTTCTGACGCATCACGGCGTGGTGCCATCCACCGGCGAGCGCATTCTCGACACGAGTTCGGCCAAGCGCCTTTCCGCTTTGATGCTGACGTGCGGCACTTATGACGCAGCCGGCGATTTCGTTTATCGCGTGGGCTTGCCCGCAAAGAGCGGCGTGGGCGGTGGAATCGTCGCGGTGCTGCCAGGAGAAATGGCCGTGTGCGTCTGGTCGCCTGGGCTCGATGCGAATGGCAATTCATTAGCCGGCGTACTCGCGCTCGAATGGCTGACCACTTATACGGGCAAATCGATTTTTTAATCGTGAATGCGCGGTAGCGCACAGACATCGAAAGACTGATTGAGACCACGCGAATAGCGCGGTCTCAATCTTCTGAATAGACGAATAGGGCCGCGTTGTTATTTGCCCGGACTTCATCCGTGCAATAGTCAACTGATGCGCGCGAGAAGCCCGGCCAGTACCGTCTGATAAGCGGTCTTGCCGGTCACTCGCTCGTTCACGCCGCCTTCGAAATCGATCCAGCCGGCGTTGAAGCCGTCGAGCATTCGATGCGCGGCGCCGGCCATGGCGTACCTTGCGCCTGGAACAAGGCCTCCCACTGATTGCGCGGCACCGCTCGTGCTTTTACCTCGCGCTTCAGCACGCCGCCGAGCAGCGCCGCAATGTCCTGTTGCGTATAGCGCTGCGGGCCCTCTCTGCAAAAAGCTCGGCATGACGCCGGTATCGCGCGCTGGCGCGATGTCCCACAGCGAGTTCTCCATGAACCACGCGGGCCGCAAGATCGCGGTGGGCAGCGGCAGATCCGCGAGTGCTTCTTCGAGAATACGCACTTGTGTGATAAGGCCGAGGCCGGATTCGCGCTGCCCGCCAATCGACGATAAAGCCGCGACGCGTAAAGGACGCGCCTTGCTCAGCGCTTCTTTCAGCACGGCGGCCGCCGCATGCGCGTTTGGATAACCCGGCTCTGGCGCGAAGTTCGGCGCAATCATCACGAAGACGCCTGCTGTATCGCGAAACGCCGCTGTTAGAGCGTCGGCGTCTTCGAATGACGCAATCGCCACCTCCGCGCCGCGCTGGTCCCACTGCGCCGCTTTTGTTGTGTCGCGCAATACCGCGCACTTTGTGCCCCGCGTCCAACAACGCGCATGCCGCCGCGCCGCCCACCTGCCCTGTCACACCGGTAATCGCAAACATGTTCTCGCTCCCTGAAAACGTTTTAAGCCATAGTGGGAAGCATTCTCACTGTTTGGCCGCTATTTCACGAGAGCATGAATGTCATTAGTCAGATGACTTGTATGCATCGTCCCCGGCTTGTTGCAACTTGATCATTTAGCGGACAACGGTTCAACGTTTTGCGCCGTGCGCGACGACACAAGGCCATATCCTGTTTATGCTTGGTTGCGATGCAGCACGCATTTTCAGTACTTCAATCCTTTCGTTGTCTGAACCACTGCGAAATAGAGGGGAATTTCCATGTGCGGAATCGTAGGAGCAGTGGATCGGCGCGACGTCACGTTCATGCTGACAGAGGGATTGCGGCGGCTGGAGTATCGCGGCTACGACTCGTGTGGCATTGCCGTTCTTCAGGATGGCGCACTGCGCCGGGTGCGCAGCGTCGCGCGCGTTGCAAACCTTGCCACCGAAGTTTCCGACGCGAAATTGTCCGGAATGATCGGTATCGCACATACAAGATGGGCGACTCATGGTGCGCCTGTCGCGAGGAATGCGCATCCCATCTTCTCCAGCGGCGAAATTGCCATCGTTCATAACGGCATTATTGAAAACCACGAGTCGTTGCGTGAAGAACTGAAAGCATTCGGCTATGTTTTCGAATCGGATACCGACACGGAAGTAGTCGCGCATCTGATCCACCATAGCTGGCAGAAGGAGAACTTCGGCGATCTGCTTTCTGCCGTGCGTCACGCGCTCGAACGGCTGCATGGCGCCTATGCCATTGCGGTATTCGCGAGAAACGAGCCGGGCCGGGTGATCGGCGCGCGGGCCGGCTCGCCGCTTGTCGTCGGTCTCGGCGAGGAAGGCAACTATCTGGCCTCGGACGCCATGGCGCTCGCGGGGACCGTCGAGAAGTTCATCTACCTGGAAGAAGGCGATATAGCCGAATTGACGCTAGATGGCGTGCGAGTGGTGGATCTCCGCGGCCATCCCGTGCAGCGTGAAATAAAAGTGCAACGCTCGACCAGCATCGCGGTGGAGCTGGGCCCTTACCGGCACTATATGCACAAGGAGATCTTCGAGCAGCCGAGTGTGATTGCAGACGCCATAGAAACGGTTCACGCGATTAACGCAGACTTATTCGGCCCCGGTGCAAAGCATGCATTCCGCGAAATCGACTCATTGCTGATTGTCGCGTGCGGCACGAGCTATTACGCAGGCTTGACAGCAAAATACTGGTTCGAATCGCTTGCCAGAGTGCCGACGCAAGTCGAGGTCGCGAGCGAATATCGCTATCGCAGCAGCGTCGCCAATCCGAACACGCTCGTGGTCGTGATCTCGCAATCGGGCGAAACGGCCGACACGCTCGCTGCACTCAAACATGCCCAGTCGCAAGGGCATCGGCACACGCTGGCCATTTGCAATGTTGCTAGCAGCACGATGATGCGGCAAACCGAATTCCAGCACCTGACGAGTGCCGGACCGGAAATCGGCGTGGCGTCGACCAAAGCCTTCACGACACAACTCGTCGCGTTGTTTCTGTTGGTGCTAACCCTTAGTAAGCAGCGCGGACGCCTTCCTGCCGCGCAGGAAGCGGCATATCTCGATCAATTGCAACATTTGCCCGCGAAACTCAACAGCGTATTGGCGCTGGAGCCGGAGATCATTGCCTGGGCCGAAGCGTTTTCGCGCACCGAACATGCACTCTTTCTCGGACGGGGCCTGCACTTTCCGATTGCGCTAGAAGGCGCATTGAAGCTTAAGGAAATTTCATATGTGCACGCCGAGGCTTATCCCGCCGGCGAATTGAAGCACGGACCGCTCGCGCTGGTGACGAGTCAGATGCCTGTCGTGACGATCGCGCCCAACGACGCTCTTATCGACAAACTCAAGTCGAACATGCAGGAAGTCCGCGCACGAAGCGGCCAGTTATATGTATTCGCGGATGCGGATTCGCGAATTCAGAGCGACGATGGCCTTCGCGTGATCCGCATGCCCGAGCACTACGGCAGCCTGTCGCCGATTCTGTACGTCGTGCCCTTGCAGTTGCTTGCGTATCACACCGCCTGCGCGCGCGGCACCGATGTCGACAAGCCGCGCAATCTGGCCAAGTCCGTCACGGTCGAATGATGGATAACGCACAGATGGAGCGAGAGTACCTATGTAAAAGAGAACGGTTGCAAGGCACTGATCGTGCCCCGCAATGCAATCGGAACTCATTGGCCGGTCACTGCCCGGTTTAGTCGCGCAAGGAAAGCGAGCATGCAGATCTATCCGATTCATCCGAGCTTTACTGCGGGATCGAGCTTTGAACTGGCCGTGCAGCCGAAGAAGCGCTTTAGCATCGCCATTTATCAGCAACTGGACGACGAGTCGATCACGAGCCTGTGCGGCGTGGTGGTTACCGACAGGAACGATGTCACGTCTACGTTGATAGACGGCAAGTACGTGTTCCAGTCCGCGGGCACTAACCGGTCCATGCGCTTCGACGAGGACTGGAAGTGGCCGACCATCACGATCAGGCTGAACACCTCCGCTGCGCAAAGCGGCGCGTATGTCGCGGTCGCCTATGAAGTCGACGCAGCCGGCAAACCGACTCAGGAACTTGGGCGCCAGTGCGCGGCTCATCAGCCGCTATTGGCCGCGCCACCCGCCTGCGACAGCATGGCGCTCGTCATCGCGCGTCCGCGCACGCCCACGGCAGCGCTGGCGTACATCATTCCGACCGCCACGTATCACGCGTACAACTCGACGGGCGGCGGCAGCTTCTACGACGACCGCATCCACCGCTATCGAGCCTCGAAGACAGTCAGCCTGCGGCGTCCAGGCGGCGGACTCGGCGCCCGGCTCGGCGAACCGGTCGATCCTTATGACACGCGCTCGCAGCGTCAGCAGTTCGCTCACTGGGACGCCAAGTTCATTCGCTGGCTGCGCAAAGAAGGTTTCGCGTGCGACTTCTATACGGATCTCGACCTTCATAACGCCACCGCGCTCGATCTGACGCGCTACCGCTGCATGCTGAGCGTGGGTCATCACGAGTATTGGAGTGAAGAAATGCGCGCACATGTCGCGTATTTCCTCACGCAAGGCGGCAACCTCGGCGTGTTCAGCGGCAATACGTGCTATCGGCCGGTGAGGTTCATCGGTCCGGAGCCGGGCCAGTTGACGGAAATGCGCAAACTCGCGGAGAACTGGGATGTTCTGAAGGAACAGATCGATCTGGACCCGCGTGTAAGTGGCAATGAAAGCCATCTGATAGGACTGACTTACAAGCATGGCGGCGGGCACTGGGGCACGTGGTCACGGTGGCGGCGCCGTTGGGTGAAGGGCGAGCGCGCGGCAATCGGCTTCACGGTCCGGCGGCCCGAGCATTGGGCATTCGCGGGCACTCAGTTGCGACAGGACGATACGTTTGGCGCGGACGATCGTATCGTCGGGTACGAAGCCGACGGCATTCCGCCCGACTGGCCTCAGGATGCCTTTGAAACGCTCGCCGTCACGAACCCGCTGACCGGCTGGGAGATGGGCGGCTCTGGCGCGATTGGAATATTCCGCCCCGTGTTGCGGGACGGGCGCCGCAGTGCCGGAGAAGTGTTCAACGTGGGTACGACGGACTGGGCGCGCGCGCTCATTGATACGACGGCAAAAAGCCACGACGTCGTACAGCAGATCACCCGCAACGTGATCCGCCGATATCTGGGGGTTGAAAACACATCGCAGGAAAGCCATTCGCCACCGAAAACGGCCGGCATTGCCCACGAAGTGGCGTTGCAGACCGATGCCGGGTGAACGAACCGCTCCCGCCGCATTCAAGGCATTGACCGATAGACACCCGATGTTGGCGGATCGGCACGCGATATTCAGTTGCTGAATTTCCACGAACAACCATGCCACGATTAATTCGGATATCTACCTATAGAATTATATTCACGTTATACGGAGCGTTCTTTCGAGTTTTTTCTGCAATAGTCTGGAATAGGCAGCGGCTCCTTTTCGTTAGACGTTCGTCGCCTCGACATTCGCATTTGTGCTTTTGCCCACACTACCCAGTGCACATCTGCACTGTGCAGCCAAGGTTGGCCGTTTGAGGCTGAGTTTAGGTGAGCACGCAACGAGCCTTACAGCGTATCCTTTCATCAAAACCTCTACACGGGGAAAGGTTGCGTAAGCATCGTCTGCGTCAACGTCTCTGCGTCCTGCTCACAACAAAGCACTGTCATATCTGACCGGCATTCAACCAGAAATTCGTTAGACCCTGAACACCGGAGACAGCATGAATAAACTCGTCCCCGCTAGTTGCCTCTTACCAATAGGCAAAGCGGCACAGGTACTTCGTCTAATTAATACGAATGTACATATCGATATCGTCGCGAGCCAGGATTTTCAGCCTGGCACGGGCGAATCGAATCTGCTCGATGATGAGAATGTCACGCATGTTCATCGCCGCACACGCAATGGCGCCGATAACCTGCAGATGCTGATCGCGCCCGATACAGACGCAACGCTCTCCTCCATCGTCAGGTCTAGCATCGATTGTCAAGACCTTATTGCTCCGGTATGGATTCTGGACCACAGAGGCCATGGCGAAGTAATCGGACGGCCTGCGGAAATACGTATCAGTTTTTTCCCCTATGCAAATGGGAAGAACTCTGAAGCGCCTGGCAAGCCGAAAAAGGAAGACGAGAAGATTCACTCTGCGGCGCAATGGCTCGCTGAGAACTGTGAGCACGAGATTTTCATCGCGGATGTGGCCCACGCTGCAGCCATGAGCGAGCGAACCTTTTTGCGCCGGTTCCGGCAGCAGATCGGCACGACGCCGTCCGAGTACCTGCTGCAAGCGCGTCTGGAGCGGTCGTGCCGCTTGCTGGCCGACTGTGATCTGCCAGTCGACAAGATCGCCCGGCGCAGCGGAATAGGAAATGGTTCGCAACTCGCCAAGCTATTTCGCAAGCGTTTTGGGGTTTCACCAACGGAATATCGTCGTCGCGCCCATGCGGATTCCACTGCGGATTCCGGGGGTTCCACATAAGCGGGTGCCATCATGGGACAAGTCCGGCCACATATCCATTTGCTTGATATTCCATTAGCGTCGCGTGGAGAACGTTTCGCTTTTGCAACATTATTGGTTGGTTTTGCAGCTGTTTATGTTCTGGCCGTGCTTGTGATTTCCGTGGTGGTTGCTATTGCGTTGACGCCGGTCCGCATCCTTTCATGGATTGCCGGCGCTAACCGGGAAGCAAAGCAACGCAGATAAAGGCGAGGAAGAAGGCCTCGCCCGCCATGCAGTTGATAACTATATTCGGGAGCCCAAAATCGTGATGGATCTTGTTGAATTCTCCGCGCCATGCATCGATGAGAAACTCGACTGTTCCAAACCGTCGAAGCACATTGGCCTTCTGGTTTTCGAGGACTTTTTCACGGCGACCGCAGGCGCCCTTGGCGACGCTTTCCGTCTTGCCAACGCGTCCGGGCGGACGCAAGGCGAAGACGCGCCCTACCGGCTGACCGTATTGTCCGAAGAAGGCGGCCTCGTCACGAGTTCGTCGGGCATCTCAATCGTCACGGAACAACTGGGCCGCTACAGCATTGGCGATTTCCACGCATTCTTCGTGGCCTGCCGCGACGCGCAGGTGACGACGAAGGCCGACGATCTCCTGCATGCATGGATCACGCGCGAGGGCGCCGCAGCCTCTTTGCGCATCACGCAAGGGTCGAAGCTGGCAGTGGTCTACAAAAACGCGTCACCACTCGCTGTGCCGATCGTTCTCTTCGACGATAGCTTCGCGACGTGCCGCGCCAGCGGCGCAACACCGGCCGAACTAGCCGTTGCGCAGATCGAGCGGGACCTGGGTCCGGACATCGCCCGAAAAATCGCCCTTGAATTGCAGCCGTATTCGCGCAAACGCACAAGCCCGCTGAAAGACGAGGCAAAAGCACGCACGAGCGGCAACAAGATTCGCGAGTCCGCGCTCTGGATACAGGAGAACTACAGCAAGCCGATTTCCATTGCGCTGGCTGCCGAATCGGCGTCGATGAGCAAGCGTAATTACCGCCGCCGTTTCAAACAGGAGTTCGGCATGACGCCGCTCGAATACCTGCTGCGCATGCGCTTTGACATGGTCCGCACGCTGCTCAGCTCGACCAATGTTCCGGTCGGGAAAATTGCGAGGCGGTGCGGAATGGGCGACGGCAACCGCCTCGGCCGCCTTTTCAAGGAAAGGTATGGCGTGTCGCCAACCGAATTCCGTGCGCACCGGCATCTGAGCCTATAGAGCGGGCGCAACAGAAAACCATCATGACATCCGATCCATCTTTATGACGACACCCATTCGTAAGACGTTGCTTTATCTGATTCTCATCCAGGGCGGTAACTACATCGTACCGCTGCTGATGTTGCCTTATCTGGGCCATGTACTCGGTGCAAGAGAGTTCGGAGTATTGGCCTATTGCCAGGCTGTGGCGCAATACATGGTTCTGCTCACCGACTACGGATTCAACTTTACGGCGACACGACTCGTCTCGGTCAAACGCAACGACCCCGCCGGACTGGCCGACGTCTACACCAGCACGTCGGCCGCGCGGCTCGTGCTGGTGGCCGCGGCGCTCGTATTGGTCGTCGCTGGCATCGTGTTCGTGCCGGATCTCGCAGAGCACGCCGATGTGCTGGCCGCGCTGTTCCTCGGCATTCTCGCCAACGCGCTCACGCCGATATGGCTCTTCCAGGGACTGGAACGCATGCGCGTATTAGTGCTGCCGACTTTCCTCTCCCGGCTCGTCGGTCTGGCCTTTGTCTACCTCGCCGTGAAAGGGCCGGGAGATGCGGCGCTCGCCGCACTCGGCGTGAGTCTCGGCAATGTACTGCTGGCAATTTGCGCGCTGTGGATTCTGCATCGCAATCGACTGGTGAAACTGGTCGGTACATCCACGAAGAAGATCGTCGAGGCGCTGAAAGACGGCTTTCCCCTCTTTCTCTCTTTCGTCCTGATCAGCTTCTATGTGAACTTCAATTCGATTCTGCTGAATTACTTTCACGGTCCGGAAGTCGTGGGCCAATTCGCGATGGCCGACAAGATACGCGTCGCCGCGCAAGCCATGTTCATGGTGATCAGCCAGGCCTTCTATCCGCGCATCAGTCAATATCATGTGACCGATCCGCAGGCCGCGAAGCGCCTGATGCGAATGGCGATGCTCGCCGTGTTCGCCACTTCGCTGAGCCTGTTCGTCGGCATCGAGCTGCTCGCCGCGTGGGGCATCGAGACGTGGATCGGCCCGCAATTTCAGGCGTCCATTCCGCTCCTGCGACTCGAAGCCGTATTGCCGCCGATCATCAGCGTGGCGGTCGTATTCGGCGATCTCGGACTGCTCGCTCAAGGACGGGCACGCTCGCTCACCAATGTGTTTGTGGGCGCAACGATTCTGCATCTTCTGTATGTCGTTCCACTCACGCGCTATGGCGGCGCCAAAGGGACGATCCTGGCCGTGATCCTGACCGAAGTGGTCGGCGCGGTGGCATTTACGTGGTTGTACTTTCGCGGCGTTGACCTTGCCTCTCGGGGCGCAGGCCTCATACCGGTTGCATCGCATGCGCGCCAGGAGGCGAGCGGCGCGGACGCCGGTTGAGTTGCGGTTCTCGATTTCCAACGATCAGGGTGTGCTATGTCAGTTTTTTCCATCATCGTGCCGGCGTACAACGTCGAGAGCTATCTCGACGAAGCGCTGGCGAGTGTTGCGGAGCAGTCCTTTACGGACTTCGAAGTCATCGTCGTGGATGACGGCTCCACTGACGGCACCGCCGCAATTGCGCAACGCTATTGCGACGAAGACTCGCGGTTCAAATACGTCTATCAGCAGAACCGCGGGCAATCCGCGGCGCGCAATGTCGGCACCTCGCTCGCGACCGGCACCTACGTGTACTACATGGACAGCGACGACCTCATCGATCCGGAAACGTTGAGTGTCTGCCACCGCGAATTCAGCAGTCCAGGCATCGACGCGGTCATGTTCGAGGCCGCTGTCTTTCCCGCCGACGCCCCCATGTACAAGCAGGAAGTCAACGGCTATCGGCGGCCGCTCGGAAGCACGACGGCATGGTCGGACGAGTTCGTGGTCGAATCGCTGCGACAGGGCCGCTATTTCGTGTCGCCCTGCTGCTTTATCACGCGACGCTCGGCGATTGGCGATTTGCGCTTCATAGAAGGCATCGTGTATGAAGACAACCACTTCTTCGCGGCGCTGATGCTGCAGCAGAGAATCAAGCTTGCCGTGCTGAATCAGGCGCTATTCAAAAGACGGTTGCGCATGGATTCGACCATGTTCACCACCAAGACGCTGCATCACTACAACAGCATGTACCGGCTGCTTCATGAGATGTCGGCATTGTCGTTCGATGCGCTGCACCCGCCGGTGCGGGCGCAGACCAAGCAGGAAATCATCGGCAAGACGCTCGGCGATCTGCACTTTGCCAGCGCGCTCGTCGGCCCCGATCTGAAATTGCGCAGCATGAACGTGGCGGCGACCTGGTACGTGGCGACTCATATCTCGCCGCGACTATTTTCGGCAAAGCGTCTGTTGCTCGCGGTCGTTCCCGAACTATACCGGTTGAAGCCAGAAGCCTGATCGCTCCAGCATGCCGGCGCACCGCCGGCATGTCCCTTTCCCCTCTCGCTCATCATCCTGCCTGACGACAGTTGCGCCGCCGTCAGGCATGCGCGCATGTCCTTTCTCTGCACTACAGCAAACTCTGCGGAAAGAAGCGCTCAGAAGCGCTGCAATCAGCGTTGAATGTGGTGTGGGGAACGCTTTTTTGACGTGGAGCCGGCTCGCAAAAATGAATATGCCGCGTGGCGACCACTTCCCTTGGGCGCGTGTGCGGCCCTGCCCGGCGTGTGTGACAACGCCAGATTAGTAACCCTAATATTTCAGGCGAGCTGCCAATACAGGAATCCTCGTGAGGCCGATACGCCATTGATCTTTGCTCTATTCGATACGCTGGCAGGACTATGGGTCGAAGCCTGATTGATTGATGACGGCGCACGAATAGTCAAACTCTTCGAGTTGATTGCGCTAATCCATGATCTTGTCGAGCCGATGAGACGTTCCCGTACATTCTCCCGCCATTCCTCGCGTTTCTTTCGCTTGAGCTGCGTGCGCAACCAACGGAAGCGCTCTCGTTTGAGCACCTCCGTCGACTCGCATCAGAATTTGTGTCGAATACCCACACGCACGAGCGCCTGATGATCATTGCTCGACGGAGACGATTGGTTATTGATCGACGCCACCGCCGGAAGGTTTCTGGAGTCGGTTCCGGACGCCTTTTGGTAGATGCCGAGCACATAGACATCGGTGCGCTTCGACAGGAAGTAGTCGACACCTAACGTTCCCTGATGGTAGGTCGCACCGTCGTTCGTTCCGCGCCCACTCGAAATCTTGCTGCTATTCGTGTAGTCGTACGCTGCGCCTACCAGGAGGGCGGGCGTTATCTGATACTTGAAGTTCACTTCGGCGTTGTTGAAGTGCACGCTACCCGCATAGCCGGACGCGTTTGGCCCTGAACTGAGATCGCCCAGATCCTTGAACGCAACGTTCGAATAGGTGGCGCCAAACGTCGCGGCGCCAAACGTATACGATCCGCCTGCACCAATTACCTGATACGTATGCGCAGACAAGAAACCACTGTAGATGGGATACGTGGCGTTAGCAGTCGAAGCCGATGGTGTCCCCGTCGTCGCATTCCCGAAGAAGCTCACGTTCGGGTTACGGACGTTCATATATCCGACGCCCAACGCGAGGGGGCCATTCGTGTAACCCGCACCCACCGACCAGGTCTGGTTTCGGGTCACGTCGCCGGCGACGCCGCCAAGACTGTACATCCCGCCGAACGAGAGCCCGTTATACGAAATACTCTTGAATTTGATTGAGTTATTGGTGCGGACGGTGTTATTGAAGTTGTCGAGATCGGCGGGATGTGCGCCGATGTTACCCGCCCATTGATTGCCGACTTCGAACGGACCGACGAATTCGGCATCCATATCGTACTGGCGGCCCAAAGTCACTGAGCCGTAATTGCTCGCGATGCCCACAAAAGCCTGCCGGCCGAAAAGCAGACCGCCCTGGCTCGACTTGCCGCTGTTCAGATCGAATCCGCTTTCAAGTACGAAGATCGTCTTCAGCCCGCCACCGAGATCTTCCGAACCGCGAAATCCCCAGCGGCTCCCTTGCATCACACCGCTTTGCAATGCGTACGACCGCTCTCCTTTCATGTTGCTGTTGTAATTGAAACCTTCGTCGATGATGCCGTAAAGTGTGACGCTGCTTTGAGCATAAGCAATGGGACTGATAACGGCGAATGCACCGAACGCGACAAGAGCAGACTTTTTCAAATGTGTCTCCGAGCTAATTATTCAACGTATCGCACAGCCCCCCGCAGGCGACCAGCGGCGAGTGATGTTTATTCGCCAAAGCCTGCAGGTCGAGCAAGGAATGAAGCCATGTGATCGAGCGACCTTGACCGTGCCTCTTATTTCTGATTCTCTATTCAGTTTCTTATAACGCTATCTAAACGCGATATGTTAGATATCCTGTTCACATAAAGAATCAAGCGAAATATTACGAAGCAACTCTCGTCATTGATACCCTGTTGTTCGATTCCTGGCTGGAACGTGTTCCAAGGGATGGAACTTGTTGCCCGGATCGCTCGTTGAGCGCGTATCTGCCGACCTGGACCGGCGAAGCGTCGTCACATGAATCGATCTTGCCGGATGAGTCAAGACGATGAATGGACACTTCGCTCGGGTCGTTGCGACGGCCAGCCAGTTTCCCGCCCGAATTACTCCACCGACCGCTGAATGAAAATCCACTTTGCTCATACTGGTGTTGCGACGAAGTCGGTCAGAGAAAAAGGCGCCCGCACAGCAGCGCCCTTTTTGAGTCCTTCAGACAAGCTCGACTGTGTAGTCGCAGGCCACCCATTCGAAGTAAGTCTTCAATGCCTGAATCAGTGAGACATGCGCCGGATGCGGCAGGTAACGCTCCAGATCGTCCTTGCTGTCGAACGACGACTCCAGAACATAGTCCCAGCAGATCGGTCGATCCAGCTCGTTCGCCGAAACGCGCCACTCGCGCACAAACGAAATATCGGCATTGAGCGCGGTCATCCGCGCAACGAGTTGCTGTTCCAGATCGGGCTGCCGCGGAACATCCGGCAGCTTCCGAAACATCACGATGTGCTTCATCATGACTGTACGCTCCCATCTCTGACGGCGATCACCCATGCCGGCGCATCCTGCATGGCAACCGGACGCAGAAAACGTTCGATTGCCGCGTAGCCGACGGATGTCGTTTGAGGACTCGTCGATGCCGGCCAGGGACCGCCGTGATGCTGCGCGTGAGTAACGGCCACGCCGGTGGGGACGCCGCCAAACAGAACACGGCCGCCGGCCTGCTCCGCCGCATACGCTAGCGCGCGATTGCCGGGCGTATCGGCACCCGCACCCCATAGTGTCACCGTGAGCGAACCCTCGACGGCCTCGAGAACATCAATCACCTGTTCGATCGATCGCACTCGCACGACGACGGCAGCCGGCCCGAACACTTCTTCATGCAGGCTCGTATTACCGGTGAATGCATCGGCGTGTGCCTCGAATAGCCTGGGCGACGGACCTGAGCCGTTCGAAGGCTGCGCGACGAGCGATTTCGTGCTCGCATGATCCGCCAGCCGCTCGACGCCGTCTTCGTACGCGCGGCGAATTCCTTCTGTCAGCATGCGATGCGGCGTCTGCTTGCCGAGTGCTTTGGCCAACTCCGCAACGAAGCGATCGCCTGCATCGTCATCGAAGACGCAGATGATGCCAGGACTCGTACAGAACTGGCCGCACCCGAGCGCAATCGACGCTGCGAGCGTCTGCGCAGGTTCGATCTCTCCGTTCGACAGTGCTTCAGGCAGAACGACGAGTGGATTGATCGAACCGAGTTCGCCATAAAACGGCACCGGTCGCGGACGATTGTTTGCCGCGCGCCAGAGAGCAACACCGCCCTGATACGATCCCGTGAAAGCAACGGCGCCAACGCTGCGATGCTGCACGAGATAGGCATTCGCCTCGCGCGACGTGTTTTCGACAAACGTCAGAATACCTGCCGGCAGGTTCTGCTGTTCGACGACCTTTGCCGCGATCTCGAACACCTTGCGCGACAGCGCTCCATGACCCGAGTGAGCCTTGACGATCACCGGGCAGCCAGCGGCCAATGCGGAAGCGGTATCACCGCCGAGCACGGAAAAAGCGAACGGAAAGTTGCTCGCGGAAAACATCGCGACGGGACCGAGCGGAACGAGCACGCGCGTCAGGTGCGGCCGACCCGCAGGCGGAGCGCCTGCCACGGCCGGATCGTCGACTGTGCGATAGGGCACGCCAGCCTTGACTTCGCTCGCGAAGCCCCGCAGCTGAAATGCGGTGCGCGCCAGTTCACCATTGAGGCGGGCAGCGCCGAGGCCCGTCTCGCTGTCGCCGAGATCGACGAGCGCGGCTGCGTTCGCCTCCAGCGCCGCTGCCAGACCGTTCAGCAACGCCGCTCTGACGTCAGAGGACGACCGACGCCACATCGGCGCGGCTGCATGCGCGAGTTCAGCGACGCGATCGATCGCTGCGAACATCGTTGCCTGATCCGCGCTCATACCGTCGCCGCCTTCAGGTTATAGCCACGGCCCGCGTAGTCGAAATCGACGAGTTCGTTGATCGCAACTTCCTTGTCGGCAGGCGATGCATAGTAGGCGCGAATTTCACGGATCAGGCCCGACTGTTCGTCGAACACGTACCATTCGTCGCCGCGCAGCGCCGTGCCGAGCTTGCCCTTCCAGTGCGTCCATTCGATGACCGCTTCATGGCTGTCGTGACTCACGAGAATCTTTTCGATCGTCCATTGCGAGCCGAGATTCTCGACGCACCAGATCCACTTGCGCGCGATCGTATCCGCTGTACGCCAGGGAATATCCGGCAGGCCTTGCGGGAAATAGTGCACGGCGTCAGCCGTAAAGCACGACACGAGTTTGTCGTAGTCCGCCTCGTTGCAGGCGTCGAAGTATCGACGAATCAGAGCTGCGTATTTTGCCTGGTCCACGGCTGCCATCGGTTATACCCCCGCGTTCTTGATGATCGACGGAATTTCCGGGCGGCCGTCCGCCACCCACTTTTCATAACTTTCGTACGCCTGCTGGCTCGGCGGGTAGACGCCCCACAGCGGCTCGCCCGACGCGATGCGCATGGCCAGATAGTTTTCGACGTCGTCCTGGCGGGTGCAGAACTCGGCCAGTTCGACCGCAAGGTGCGGCGGAATAACAGTCAGGCCATCGGCGTTGCCGACGATGACGTCGCCCGGATAAACGGCCACGCCCGCGCATCCGATGGGAACCTGGAGGTCGGCGACGTGGTGATAGGAGATGCGCGTCGTGGCCGTGACTTCACGGCAGTAAGCAGGCAACGGCAGATTCGCGATTTCCGTACCGTCACGCAATGCGCCATCGGTGATGATCGCGCGCGCGCCTCGGGCAATCAGACGGGTCACGAGAATATTGCCTGCTGATGCGGCGCGGGGATCGTTACGGCTGTCGATCACGAGGACGTCGCCCGGCTGGACCTGTTCGATGCCCTGCCACTGGAGGTTGTCCATGTTCGGCTTGGTCGTCATCGTGCCGTACGTATCGATGTCTTCACGCGCGGGAATGAAACGCATGGTGTAGGCGCGGCCCGCGAACGGCTTGATGTTCTTGTTGAGTGCGCGCAAGCCAACGAGCGCAGGCTGTCGATAGCCGTGCTTGAAGAGCTGGGTTGTCAGCGATCCGCTGCTGAGTTTTGCGAGCTTGTCGAGCGTTTCGTCGCTGACGGTGACGTTGCGTTCGATCGACGGTTGCAGCGCGTCGGAGTAGTTGTGAATCTTCATGGCGGCATCCCAAAAGGAAGAAGACCATCAGAGTTCCAGCATGTGGATTTCAAGAACACACACACGCTCTGATGCGGTGAAGTCATCCTAGTTGGAAAGGCCGCTGAACGAATACGGGTGATATCCTCGTTTCAGTGGCTTTGTTCCAAGGGATGGGAATATGGGATTAGGAGAAGGAACCGCGTCGTTGGACAAGGCGCTCGGCGTACTCGAGTTGATCGGCGGCGCAGCGGAAGGAATGAGCAACGCAGATCTGCTCGAAGTCGCCGGGCTGCCGAAAACAACGCTTTACCGGATACTTGCCACGCTGGTCGAGCGTGGTCTCGTGCGCCGCGATCCCGTCAAGCGCGTCTACAGGCTTGGGTTCCGGTACCTCGAGCTGGTCCGCAATGCGTATCTGCAGCCGGACCTCGTCGCTGCGGCGAGCGCCGAACTACGCTCGTTGCGGGACCTGACGGGCGAGACGGCTTATCTCGCGGTACTCGACGGCGCGGCAGTCATGTCCCTCGAGCGATGCGATGGCGCGCATTCCAAGCGCTCCGCAGCAGCATTGGGTCAAAGCAAGCCACTTCACTGCACGGGGCAGGGGAAAGCGATTTTGTCCCACCTGCCCGCCGACGATCGGGACGCCCTGCTTCGAACGATCAGCTACGACGCGCTCACCCGCTTCACAATCACGGATCGGCGTCGCCTTCAGATCGAACTCGGCATCACGGCCGCGCGAGGCTATGCGATCGATGACGAAGAGATCGTCGAAGGCGTACGGTGCGTCGCCGCGCCCATCATCGATCCCGCGGGCAAGGTGCGCGGCGCGTTGAGCGTTGCCGGTCCGGCCTATCGTCTGAGTCTGGTAAGACTGGAACTGCTCGGGCCCGAGCTGGCGGAGGCGGGTCGGCGGGTCGGCTCTCAACTGGCCGGGAACCGGACCCGCATCGACAGTAACGGCATCGAGCCCGTCAGCGAAAACTGGGCGTTTCACGGCGCGTTCCCTTGCTGGTCGGCACACCACAACAGTGTCTATTGGGCGGACACGATGGCGCCCGCCATCCGGTGTTTCGACGGCCGTCAGGACAGGATCGTCGCGCGCATGGAGAGCCCGATCATGGCCATGCATCTTTTGGGCGACCGGCTATTCGTCGATCTGGGTAACGAGCGCATGTGGGTAAGTCTGGACGGAGAAGTCGAGCGGGTCGAAGGCGTGTCTGCCTGGAACGATCCTTCGATTACCGTGATCTGTGTCGATCGTGCGTCACGGGCCTGGGCATGTCAGCGTAGCGACGACGAGGCCGGTTGCCGCGTTGGCCCCATTCTCGAAGACGGCCGCTTCATGACACATTGGCGCGTCGGCGAGCCGATCGAAGCGATGGTGATGACGCAGACCGACAAGGACGCGTACGCGATCGCCCCGGACTCCGGCACGTTGTATCTGCTGAAATCGCCCGAAACGGCCGGGAAGGCATCCGTGCGGCGCGTAGCTTCCATGCCCAAAGGCTCGGGGCGATTGAGCGGCCTCGCGCTGGACGCCGAAGGCGGAATCTGGACGGGCCTGAAAGACGGCTGGAGTCTCGTGCGGTTCTCGGAAGACGGCAATGTCGACACGCTGAAAAGCCTGCCCATCGCTGCGCCGACCGGCATCGCGATTGCCTCGCTGCCCGAAGGCCCTGTCCTCTATGTCACGAGCGATCGTCATCTGCAATCGCTGGAGTTGCTGAACACCGCGCCCTGGTCAGGGATGCTCTTGCGCGTCCGGCTGACGGGACAAGCATCGTCAGCGGGGAAATGAATTACCGGCGAGCGGCTTCGCATGAACAAGCCGCGCGTCCACGCGTCCATGATGGGCGGCGCTCACCGATGCGCAGAGCCTCTCAGCCTGCCATGCGCCGAAGTGCGCAACTCACACGGTAATGCCGAGAGGCCAGGGCACGAACTCATTCGCGCCCACGCCGAGCGCCTCGCTTTTCGTCGGCTCTCCGGACGCGTGCCGCACGATCTGCTCGAAGATTGCGGCACCCATTTCCGCCACGGTCGCTTCGCCGTCGATCACCGGTCCGCAGTTGATGTCCATGTCCGCTTCCATGCGAACGAACATCGGCGTATTGCTGGCAAGCTTCATCGTGGGAGCGGGCACCGAGCCAAAGCAGGACCCCCGTCCCGTCGTAAAGCAGATCATGTTCGCCCCGCCGGCGATCTGCCCCGTCGCAGAAACAGGATCGTAGCCCGGGGTATCCATGAAAACCAATCCTGGCTGCGTCACCTGCTCAGCATATTCATACACTTCCATCAGCGGAGCATTTCCGCCCTTCTTCGCGCCGCCCAGAGATTTCTCCAGGACGTTGGCCAGACCGCCCGCGTTGTTGCCGGGACTGACTTGCCCATTGATCTGGGTGTCCCTGCCTTCGTTATATCTGAGCCACCAGTCGATCCGCCCGACGAGACGCTTACCCACTTCCGGTGTACGTGCACGCGCCGTGAGCGTGTGTTCGACACCGTAGATCTCCGACGTTTCGGAGAGAATGGCCGTACCGCCGTTGCGAATGAGGATTTCCATCGCGACGCCCAACGCGGGATTGGCCGACAGCCCAGAGAATCCGTCCGATCCGCCACACTGGAGTCCCACCTTGATATGCTCGACGGACACGGATTGCCGCTCGACCTGGTTGGCCGCGGGCAACATCCGGCGCACGATCTCGATGCCTTGCGCGATCGCTGCGCGCGTGCCGCCGGCCTCGCCGATGTCGAGCGTCTTCAGCATGTCGCCGAAAGCGAGTCGCTGTCCCTCGAACAGCGACGCCAGACCGATATCTTCGCCCTCCGCCGTGACTATGAGCGCCCCAGCGGTATTCGGATGAGAGAGGTAACCGCCGATCGTTCTGCAGAGCAGCTGCATCGGCTCTCCACTGAGTTCCATGCCGGCACCGTGCTCATGCGTGAACGGCGCGACGCCATCGACGTGCGGAAATCCCGACATTTCGTCTGCATCGAAAAACGACGCGATCTTGCGCGCCACGGTAGCGCCGCGGTGACTCAAAGCAAACACGCCGATAAAATTCCGGGTTGCTACACGTCCGTCGGAGCGGACGTATCCCATGAACCTGACTCGCTGTGCCGCAGGCAGAAGTTGCATGGGAACATAGTCCTCGCCATACCGATAGTCTTTGACCAGCTCGCCGAAACTGATGTTGTGACTGTGCATCCACGTTCCCGCGGGTACGTCTTCGCTCGCGAACCCGATCGTCGTGTTGTACTTCAGGATCGCTTCGCCGCGGCGGATGTCACGGGTCGCGACCTTGTGTCCCGCAGGCACGGGCTGCAAGGTGACGATGCCTTCGCCCGCGACGGTCGTATCCGGCGGCACATCGATACGCGCCACCACCACGTTATCCGCCGGATCGAGGCGAATGAATGGATTGCTCAGTACCTGTCTTGACGGGACAACCGTCGAGGTGATGTTGAGTGCTTTCGGTCCAACTGTCGTTGCTGCCATTTTCGCGGATCTCCTGTTATGCGAGGACGCCGATCGACCACGGTACGAACTCGCACTCCCCGATCCCCAGTTCTTCACTGCGCGTCTGTTCGCCAGACGCGCACGCCAGCCAGCGATTGAAAATCACATCGCCCAATTCTTCCACGCTCGCGGACCCTGCTTCGATTCCGCTGCCATCGATATCGAGGTCATCGCTGTAGCGCGCGTACTGCGCGGCGCTCACTGCCAGCTTGAGCGTCGGCGCGCCGGCCGCGCCAAAGGTGGTCACGCTCCTCGAAGCCGTTCCGATGAGGGTCGCCCCAGACGCCACGAGTCCCGACGAGGCGGCCGCCTCGTGCCCCGGACAGTCCATCAGCACCAGCCCTTTCGAGGGCACCTGCTGTCCATAGGAAAAGACCGCCTGCAATGGTGCCGAGCCGCCATGTGGCAACGTAGATGTCACGTCGTGCCGCTGCACACGACGTGACGTCGGCGTGTCGCGACTCGCCGTGTATTGAGTCCACCATGACACGCGCTGTTCGAGTTCGCGCTCGACTGCGCTCGAAGCACTGCGCGCAATCAGCGCAGGAGCGCTCTGCACGGTATCCGTCACGATGGCGGTGCCGCCTTCGGTGATCAGCCGGTCGACTGCATGTCCCAGTGCGGCATGCACCTCGCAGGCTGCTGGATCGGTCTCGGCGAGCAGTCCCACCACGAGATGCTCGACCGATGTAATCGTGCGCGTGAACTGGTTCGCCTGCGCGAGCATGCTTTCCACAGCCGCGATACCGCCGTCGATGGCCGCCCGCGTGCCGCCCACCTCCTGAAGGACTACCGTGTGCAGCATCGGACCGCTCTCAAGGGCCTCCTGCTCCAGGAACCCATAGATGTTGTTCCGTTCGCAGCCGAGCGCCATGACGACCGCGCCGGCGAGGTTCGGATTGCGGATCGAACCGCCCAGAGTACGGCGCAGCAGATCCATCGGCTCGCCGCTTTTTTCCATTCCACATCCAAGTTCATGGATGAAGGGAACCACGCCGTCGACATTCGGGTAAGCGGCCAGCCGCTTCGGCGTAAACCAAGCGGCCACCTGGCGTGCGGCTGTTGCTGCGCAATTGCCCACGACCAGCACGCCAATATAGTTTCGAGTGCCGACCTGGCCGTTAGTGCGAACGTATCCGTTGAAGGTCGAAGTTGAGGGTGCAGCTTTCATGGGGAACTGTCCAGATTTCCTGATGCTTCATTCTGGGCTCGCCCCCTTGCCGCGTGCAATGGACAACATCCCCGTCCATGCTGCGTAGTTCCAGCATATGGAACCGGTCACTCGTGACTGCGAAGCTCACGCCGTCCCACGGGCAACGATGCTGAAGCCGACATCGACCGACCTTTCGATTTCGGCGTCCGCCTGTCCATTCGCCAGGCGATATAAGAGGATGGACGCGGCGCACGCGCCGATCTTTCGGGCGTCGACTCGCACCGTCGTGAGGGGCGGTTCGAGGTCCGCCGACACTTCCAGATCGCCGAAACCCATGATCCCCAGTTCGCCAGGCACGTCGATCTGCCTGTGTTGCGCTTCGATCAATGCGCCATGCGCCAGCAGGTCGATGCTGCAAATCAGCGCATCGGGTTTCTTGCGCCCTTCGAGCAATCGGGCGGATGCATGACGTCCATCGCGCACGCTCACGGGAACGGGAACCACCTCCGTTCCGACGACTTTGACGCCCGCCTCCGACAGCGCCGATACGCAGCCTTTGCGCCGCAGTTGCGCGCGGGCGTCCTCGCTCCAGATGAGGCCCACTGCGCTGTAGCCCTTCTCTGCGATGTAGTTGCCCATCGCCCGCCCCACTGCGACGTGATCGAATCCCACCTGAGCGTCAACCGGACTCTCGTGCAACTGCCACGTCTCGACCACCGGTATCTGACGTTGCTGCAATAAGGTGCGCATGGACCTGCTTCGCAGCGGCGTCGTCAGAACAATCGCATCGGGCCGGCGCATCAGCATCGACTCGACTAGCACAGACTCGTTTTCGCCGGAATAGCCGGACTGACACACGAGCAACTGATAGCCGCCTTTTTCGAGCGCAAGGCCAAGCTCGGTCAGTGTGCTGATGAACGGTCTGTGCGCGAACGTCGGAATGACGGCGATCACGAGACGGCTGCGCTGCATCGCGAGACCGCCTGCCAGCAGGTTCGGAACGTAGCCGGTCTTCTTGATCGCTGCACGCACACGCTTGGCGGTCCGCTCGGACACTTTTTCCGGGTGATTGAGCACCCGCGAGACGGTCACGAACGACACGCGCGCCAGTTGCGCGACATCGCGCAGCGTCGCCGTACGCGGCCCGGAATTCGCGGGTTGGCCGTCGTTGCCGTCGAGAAAATCTGCCATTAAGGGTTATCACCAGGTGAGCTAGGCCGGACGTTCGGATTTCCATCATGTGGGTCTGGCGGGTTGGATTCGACCAGTAGAAACACATCTGGCATTGACATCAGAGTACCGCATTTTTAAGCTATGTAAGCGTTGTCATTTGTAAGCGTTGTCATTCCGCAGCGTACTGGCGATCAAACACGAAGGGACATTCCCAAACGATGGGAGTGCCAGATCGCAGGGTCGCCGCTTGCTCCAGCCTTCGGCGGTGCAGGTCGTCGCGGCATTCAAAAAAATCATGGAGACGTTCTATGAGCGGTAACGAAAGGACCTGGCCGCCGACGGCCGACACGCAGAGCCTCGGCGCCGCGCGCCCGGCGGTCGGCGTCGATGCAAAACGCGGCCGCTGGCGCTTCGGCATGCTCGCCCTGATCACGATCGTGCTCGCGTTGAGCAGCGGTGACCGTGCAGCTCTCTCCGTTGCCGGAACGGATATGGGGCGTGAGCTTGGCATCTCGACTGTCGAAATCGGCTATCTCTTCTCGGCGTTCAGTTGGGCCTATGTGCTGTTCATGATCCCTTCCGGGTGGCTCGCCGACAGAATCGGTTCGAAGAAGTCGATGTTCTGGGCCGTCGCGATCTGGTCGGCGTTCACGGTCTGCATGGGCCTCGTCGAGTTCGTCGGCGTGATCTTTCCGTTGCTGCTCGGACTGCGCTTTCTGCTCGGCGTGGCCGAGTCGCCCGTCGGTCCCGCCTCGACGCGCGTGATTGCCTCCTGGTTCCCCTCCTCCGAGCGAGGCATTGCAGGCGCGATCTTCAACAGCGCACAGTATTTCTCGCTGGCGGTGTTCACCCCCTTCATGGGATGGGTGTGCTACGCGTTCGGCTGGCAATACGTCTTCATTGCGATGGGCTGCGCAGGGTTCGTGATTGCGGCACTGTGGGCACGCTATTACTACCTGCCGACAGACCATCCCCGCCTGACGGAAACTGAACTGTCGTACATCCGCGAGGGCGGCGGCCTCGTCGATTTGAGCAGCCGCAAGCACTCGGAAGCCCAAGGCCCGCAACGCTCGCAACTTGCGGAGATCGGCCTGCTGTTTCGCAGCCGCATGCTTCTCGGGATGTTCCTCGGCCAGTATTGCGTCTCGGCGATCACATGGTTCTATGTGACGTGGTTTCCGATCTATCTCGTCAAGCAGCGTGGCTTCGACATCCTCCAGGCCGGTTTCGTGTCGTCGATTCCCGCGCTGTGCGGCCTCGTCGGCGCCATCGCATCGGGCTTTTTCTCCGACAGGCTGCTCAAGCGCAGCGGATCGCTCACGGTCGCGCGCAAGACACCGATCGTGACGGGCGTGCTGCTCAGTTCCTCGATGATCCTGTGCAACTACATCGACACGCCGTGGATCGTCGTCGCCGTCATGAGCCTCGCATTTTTCGGAAAAGGTTTTGGCAACCTCGGCTTCACCGTGGTGGCCGACACCGCTCCGCAAGAAATGGTCGGTGTCACGGGTGGCGTGTTCAACGCACTTGGCAACATCGCTGGCATCGTGACGCCCGTTGTTATCGGTTATCTGCTGCATGCGAGCGGTTCATTCAATACCGCGCTCATCTATGTGGGTGCGCACGGCCTGATCGCGGCCTTCTCATATCTGTTCATTGTTCCAAGGATTCATCGTCTCAGCCTCGATGAACTGAGCCGGTAATCTCTTGTCTGGAGAAATAGATGTCTACAGAAGCACAAGTATTCAACGCTCAGACGCTGGCGGCACTGCAACCAGGTGAAGCCACGACCGATCGCATTTCGTGGGTCAAGGTGTCGCTGACTTTCCTGCCGCTCGAAGCGCCGATCAGCGACGCCAAGGTGCTCACCGGACGGCAGAAACCGTTGACGGAAATCGCATTCATCTTTGCCGAAATCGGCAGCGAACAGGGGCACACGGGCATCGGTTTCGGATACTCGAAGCGCGCGGGTGGACAAGGCATGTTCGCCCACGCGAAGGAACTCGCGCCTGCGCTGATCGGCGAAGATCCGAATGACATAGCAAAGATCTTCAACAAACTGCTGTGGGCAGGTGCGTCGATGGGCAGAAGCGGCCTGACGACGCAGGCAATCGCCCCGTTCGATATCGCGCTGTGGGATCTGAAGGCCAAGCGCGCAAATCTGCCCCTGGCCAAGCTACTGGGCGCGCATCGCGACTCCGTGCAGTGTTACAACACCTCGGGCGGCTACCTGTCGATGCCGCTCGAGCGCGTGCTGGAAAACGTCGAACGGTCGCGTAAGAATGGAATCGGCGGCATCAAGCTCAAGGTGGGGCAACCCGACATGCGCGAGGACTTCCGGCGGGTTTCAGCGGTGCGTGAGCTGCTCGGTCCGGATTTCCCGTTAATGGTCGATGCCAACCAGCAATGGGATCGCCTGAAGGCGCAGCGTGCCTGTCGCGCGCTCGAAGAACTCGATCTGACGTGGATCGAAGAGCCATTGGACGCCTACGACTTCGAAGGTCATGCAGCGCTCGCCCTCTCGCTCGACACGGCGATCGCAACGGGTGAAATGCTGACCAGCTTCGGCGAACATGCCCAGTTGATCGAAGCGCGCGGCGCTGACTTCATTCAACCCGACGCGCCGCGAGTCGGTGGCATCACGCCGTTCTTGCAGATCATGCAGTTCGCCAATCTGAAGGGTCTCAGACTCGCGCCCCACTTCGCGATGGAGATTCATCTTCACCTGGCCGCTGCATTCGAGAGCGAACCGTGGCTCGAACACTTCGAATGGCTGGAGCCACTGTTCAACGAGCGGCTTGAACTGCGCGGGGGACGAATGCACGTTCCGAACCGTCCGGGCCTCGGCTTCAGTTTGAGCGAACAGGCTATCGCGTGGACTGCTGGCAGCGAAGAATTCGGCAAGCGCCGCTAGCATCGCGATGGCGGAGCCGCTTGATGGGCGCCTCGCAGTTGCATCGTCCTAGCGCAAGCCTACGTGCCGGCGAATCGAGGCGCTCACATGAATTGAACGGGAGATCGACATTCGCTCTGAGTCACTTTAACGGCGCCTCTGGCGCCAGATTCCACCCAATGTGCTCGCAACATCGTTCTATCGGGATGACTTATTATCTCAAGCCGCGTCTTACATCTCGATGCCGCTGCACCGCGAATGAGGACGGGGGCCGTGGCTGACCAGATACTCGAACTGACGCGGCCCGGTGTAAACCGGATAACTATCGGCGACGAGACATACCGGTTCGTTCGAAGCTTTACGCACATCGCTGACATCGGGGCGGTTGTTTTCGCCCCAGCGTAGGCTGATCCGTCCCGACGCCGGCCACGTGCTAGCCGTGGTTATCGACCCAGGCGCGAGACCAGCCTAACCCGGCACGTTGCGCGTCTTCCTCCGAATCGAAAACGCCGAGTATCGCCGAGGCTTCGACCATTTTTGTGTCGCGGATGATGGTCTCGCTGCCTGGATATCGAGTATCGCTCAGGCGAAAGGATGTCTTCCTGCTGAAGTATGGCGTGGCCGAAGATGCGGTATCCCTTGTGCTTCCCGCTTCCATCAGCGCACGACCACAACATGCGGGACGCGAGCATCAACGCGTGACTTCAAAGATCTATTCGATCTTCTTCAACTCCTCGGCTGCCTCGCCGGGTTGGAGCGGCCTGAAACCTGCCTTCCTCATTTCGGAGGACCCGATGATATCCTGGGCATCCTTGGAGAGCAGAAATTCACAATAAGCCTTGAGCCAAGGTTCCAGCGGCTTGCCGGGGACGCGATTAATATTGATGCCGATCGCCGAGGCCATCGGGTGCAGCGGACCTTTCACCGTCCCATCCGACAATGTGCCCTTATCGTCGATGACCATGATCGACCGGAACACCGCAGCACGTTTCGGCATCACTGCGCAGATGATCGACGACACCCTGTACGATGCGTTCGGCCAGCGCCAGATCGCGACGATGTTCACCCAGTTGAACCAGTATCATGTGATCGAGGAAGTGGACCCCGGATATCAGCTGGCAACCGACGCGCTCACCCATCTCTACATCCGTTCGCCGCTGACAAGCCAGCTCGTGCCGCTCAGCACACTCGCGCGGGTCGACAATACGGTCTCGCCAGTTTCAGTCAATCATCAGGGCCTTTTTCCGTCCGTCACGATCTCATTCAACCTCGCGCCTGGCGAGTCGCTCGGCAACGCTGTCTCGACCGTCCACAAGGCCGAGGCTGCGATCGGCAAGCCTGACGCGATGACGGGCACGTTCCAGGGCACGGCACAGGCGTTTCAGGCGTCGTTGCAAAGCGAGCCCTATCTGATCGCCGCAGCGCTGATCGCGGTCTACCTGGTGCTCGGGGTGCTGTACGAAAGCGCGATTCATCCATTGACGATCATCTCAACGCTGCCTTCCGCGGGGATCGGCGCATTGCTCGCGCTGATGCTGTGCGGGCAAGACCTATCGATCATGGGGATGATCGGCGTGATTCTTCTGATTGGCATCGTCAAGAAAAACGCGATCATGATGATCGATTTCGCGCTGGTTGCCGAGCGAGAACACGGACTTTCTCCGGTCGAGGCAATTCGCGAGGCGTGTATTCTCCGTTTCCGTCCGATCATGATGACCACGCTCGCTGCCCTCTTCGGGGCACTGCCGCTCGCGCTCGGCTACGGCGTGGGTGCGGAGTTGAGGGTGCCACTCGGCATTTCGATCGTTGGCGGATTGATCGTTTCCCAGATGCTCACGCTCTTTACCACACCGGTTGTTCATTTGTGGTTCGATCGCCTGTCCCACTGGCTCGCTGGGCGACGTTTGCGGCGCATCGCATCTGAACAGGCGACGAGCCAGTAAGCCGTTGTCGGTATGTTGCCGCACTGAACCGCAGGGTCGAAAATGCACCGATTGATCAACCGTCGAAAGCAACACAATTCGATTCGGTAAAATGCGTTATGGACACACGTTATGTGCAGAGCTTCGTCGCAGTGCTGGAATGCGGTTCGATCGCAGAAGCAGCACGACGCCTTGACCTGACTGCTACCGCAGTCGCCGCACGCGTGCGCTCGCTTGAGGAAGACATCGGAGCCCCACTGATTCAGCGCTCCGGGCGTTTCGTCAAGCCCACAGCGGAAGGGCTCAAGATTCTCGATAGCGCTCATGCCGTCTTGCGAGCGGTGCGCGACATGCAGGCGATCGCTCAAGACGGTCAGACGCAGATCGGCGAGTTGCGCCTGGGTGTCTTCGTTTCAGCGATGGCCAGCGTCCTTCCCTCCGTGTTGCAGCGCGTGTACGGCGCCTATCCCGACGTTCGGATCTTTGTCGAACCGGGCAGCTCCGTCGAGCTGTGCAGGAAAGTGGGTTCGGGTGAACTGGACGTCGCCATTGTGGTTGAGCCACAGTTTGCGATCGCAAAAACCTGCGACTGGCTGCCACTGACGGAAGAGCCGTTAGTCGTTGTCGCGCATGCGTCGATGGCCGGACGAGACGCGCATGAGTTGCTCGAGAACGAGCCATTTATCCGCTACGATCGCTCGGTTCTCGGCGGCCAACTCGCAGACCGGTATCTTCGCGACCACCATTTGCATCCCCGGCAGCGTCTGGAGATCGACGGGCTGCTGGCCATCGCCACGCTGGTTGACAAGGGCATTGGCGTGTCGCTCCTGCCCGACTGGCCATCCATGTGGACCAGCGGTCTCGCTATCGCGCGTATTGCCTTGCCGGACCGTGCGCCAGTGCGGCGCATCGGTCTCATCATCGCGCGACAGACGCCGCGCTACCCTTTGGCCAAAACGTTTTCTCGTAAGGCAGCCGAATTATTTGGGGCCGCCGCGGGCGACCCGTCCGGCGACTAGACGCCTGCGCGCGAACCCGCAGTCAGACCGGCGTCAGCGCCTCGTGGCCATCGAGCACCCGGTGGATGTTGTCCAGCGTGATGCGCAGCATCGTGCGTCGGGTCTCTTCGGTCGCAGATCCTGCATGCGGAGCCAGGACCACGTTGGCCTGGTGCAGGAGCGGCGACTCGATCAGCGGTTCGGATTCGAACACGTCAAGCGCCGCCCCTCTTATCACCCCGTCCTGCAGTGCGGCCGCCAATGCGGTTTCATCAACCACGGAACCGCGAGCGACGTTGACGAGAAAGCCCTCGCTCCCCAGGCACTTCAACACCTCGGCATTGACAAGGTGATGCGTTGCAGGACCGCCAGGGCACGACAGGATGAGGACATCGGCATAGTGAGCCAGTTGCTGAACATCGCTGAAGTGACCGTAGGACACTCCCTGCTCGCGTCCCGTGTAAGCGATCTCAACTCCGAACGGGATGAGCCGATCAGCGATGCCGCGTCCGATGCGTCCTAATCCGACAATGCCGATGCGTTTTCCTGCAAGGCCGGTGGTGAGAGCGTACGGCGCGGTTTTCCAGGCTCCGCTGCGGACGTACTGATCCATGGCAGGAATCTTTCGCACCATGGCCAGCAGAAGACCCACAGCAAGCTCGCAGACTGCCGAATCAAGTACGCCGGGCGTGTTAGTGACGACGATGCCGCGCTCCCTCGCCGCTGCGACTGGAATCCCGTCGTAGCCCACCCCCGCGGTTGCAATGATGCTTAACATGGGCAATTGATCGAGAAGTTCGGGGGAAATTCGATAGTTGCTCCGCGTGATGATCGCGCCGATCTGCGCGCGAAGTGCAGCGTCCTCCATGATCTCTTCGTCGGAGTAGCACTGCAGCTCATCATCCATTACGCGTTGCAATTCGTCGTGAAAGACGCCGATCCTGAGAACCTTCTTGCGCTCCATTGTTCTTCATCCTTTGTTTTGTTCGGATGCCGAATCGTTTTGAAGGATTTCAGCTTGCAGAAAGTCAAAGTCAACACCTTCGTCCGCTTGCGTCACTGCCTGAAGGAACAACTTCCGATATCCGCGGCTGGCCTTCGGGCGCGCGACCGGGTTTGCCGCTGCGCGCTTCTCGAGTTCTTCATCGGAAACGAGCAACGCAATTTCGCGCCGGGCGACGCTAAGCCGAATCCGATCGCCGTTGCGCACGTGCGCGAGCGTTCCACCAAGGGCCGCCTCAGGCGTGACATGCAGTACGATCGTCCCGAATGCAGTGCCACTCATACGGCCGTCCGAGATTCGCACCATGTCCTTGACGCCAGCGCGCGCAAGCTTGCGCGGAATCGGGATATATCCTGCCTCAGGCATACTCGCACCCAAAGGTCCGATGTTCTTGAGTACAAGGACATCATCTGCTGTGACGTCGAGCGCGTCATCATCGATGCGAGCCACGAGATCCTCGATGTTCTCGAAGACAACTGCACGGCCCTCGTGCTCCATGAGTTTCGGGTCCGCTGCGGACTGCTTGATAATGGCTCCGCCCGGAGCCAGATTGCCTCGAAGAACCGCGAGGCCGCCCTGGGGATAGATCGGGTCTGCGAAGGGCCGTACCACGTCCTGCTTGAATCCAGAGCCGCTCGCCTCGATTTCCTCGCCAAGCGTGCGTCCTGTCACGGTCATTGTGTCCAGGTTCAGCAAGGGCTTGAGTTCCCGCAAAAGCGTGGCCACGCCGCCGGCTTTATGGAAGTCTTCCATGTAGTGCTGTCCCGTCGGTTTCAGGTCGAGCAGCACAGGCGTTTCCTTGCCCATCCGGTCGAGCGCATCCAGATCGATCTTGTGGCCCAGACGACCGGCCACGGCGGCCAGATGGACAATCGCATTTGTCGACCCGCCGATGGCCAGCAGCACGCGCATGGCGTTTTCAAATGCCTTTGGCGTGAGAATTCTGTCGATCGTAAGGCGTTCTACGGCCATCTTCACTGCGACCGTTCCCGTCTGTTCCGCCACGCGAATGCGATCGGCGGTCACGGCTGGAGGCGTCGCGCCACCCGGGACGGTCATCCCCAGTGCTTCGGCAATACACGCCATGGTGCTCGCAGTGCCCATGACGGAGCAGGTTCCGACGCTTGCGACAAGCTGGTTGTTCACATCGGAGACTTCTTCCTCGTCGATTTCACTGGCGCGGAACTTAGCCCAGTAGCGCCGGCAATCCGTACACGCGCCAACGCGTTCGCCGCGGTGCGACCCGGTGAGCATCGCGCCGGTGACCAACTGGATAGCGGGAATGCCTGCCGAAGCAGCGCCCATCAATTGCGCCGGAACTGTCTTGTCGCATCCGCCGATCAGCACGACGGCATCCATCGGCTGGGCGCGAATCATCTCCTCCGTGTCCATCGACATCAGATTGCGCAGATACATCGACGTCGGCGACGCGAAGCTTTCGTGAATGGAGATCGTCGGGAAATCGACCGGCAAGCCGCCCGCGAGCATCACGCCGCGCTTCACGGCTTCGACAAGCTGCGGCATGTTGCCGTGGCAGGCGTTAAATCCGCTGCCCGTATTCACGATGCCAATGACAGGACGGTCCAGCGCCTGGTCGGTGTAACCGGCACCTTTGATAAACGCCTTACGGAGGAACAACGAGAATCCCTGATCTCCATAGGAGGTTAGACCTCGTTTCATACCTGTCGGTGCGACTGAGTGCTTGGGGTCCTTCGCATTGTCTGTCATGGCTGTCTCCACCTTAAAAAAGCAAACGATGCGTCCGGGCTGCGGCGCGCCGTCAAGTCATCAAGTGTTCGCGATTGCGAACGAAACGTCACTCATACCTTCCCGCGACGGCGACACTCCGCTGCGCGGGCACTGGCATGCAAAACTCAGTCATGGCTCTTTCTACGCGTTCTCTTTAGCACGGACGCCCGGCATGTCGAAGCCGATGGCTTTGAGGTCGTCGATCAGCTTATGACCGGTTGCTTCGTCCAAAGCAGTGAGCGGCGGCCGCACCGTGCACCAGTCTGCGTCATTGTGCCAGTGCGCGAGCGTGTACTTCATTGCGGCGATCATCGGAAGGGCCTGGAAGATCTTTCTGACTGTTGTCGCCTCTTCCTGCAGCGCGGCGCCGTCCGCGTCGTTCCAGCGTGCGCACAGTTGGGCGATGCATGCGGGGTTGACGTTGGCCGTCGCGCTGATACAGCCTGCCGCGCCGATTGGAAGGGCCGCGCTCAGGAACGCTTCGCTTGCCGGAAAAATATCGACGCCTTGCGCCGCAAACTGGTCAATCATCGCCTTCGTGTTGGACCAGTTTCCAGAGGAATCCTTAACTCCGGCGAGCGTATCCGGATACCGCTTCAGAAGGCGTTCGATCAGCCCGAGCGTAATCGGCACGCCAGAAAGCGCAGGGATGTGGTACAGATACAGCGAGAGGCGGGAATCGCCCACGCGCTCGATGACTTCCGAGTAGTAGGCGAATAGCCCGTCTTCCGAGAGGTTTTTGTAGAAAAACGGTGGGAGCATCAGGATGCCGGCAGCGCCCGCATCCACTGCGTGGCGCGTCAGCTGGACGGTATCGGGGATTGACGACGTCCCCGTGCCCGGCATCATCGACGATGCCGGAACCCCGGCCCCGATCAACGCATCGGTCAGTTCAATCCGCTCGCCAATCGAAAGCGAGTTGGCTTCGGAGTTGGTCCCGAAGATCGCAAGGCCAGCACCGCTGTTCACGAGCCAGCGGCAATGCGCAATGAAGGCCTCGGTATCCACGTCGAGGTTGCCACGGAACGGCGTGACCACAGGCGCAAGGACGCCGCGCAAACGCGAAGGGCGGGAAGTGTTCATGTTGATGCTCCAGGAGTCTGTTGAAAAGTCGCTTCGAGTCGGCCAGCGTCGCTTGGATGATCGCCGCCGCCCAGTTCGCAACCTTCGCCACGTGTTACCGGTTCACGACGCGGGCGGGCAAGCAAATCAGGATCAGGAGAGCGGACATCGTCAAGGTGCCTGCTACCAGATAAAGGCCCGACGCCAACGTATGCGTTTCGGTCTTGAGCCACCCAATTACCGAGGGACTCACAAAGCCAGCCAGATTTGCGGTGGAATTGATGAGAGCGATGCCGGCCGCGGCGCCCGTTCCACCAAGGAAAGATGTGGGAAGCGCCCAGAACATCGGCAGAGCCGAAATCACCCCTGCCGTCGCGAGCGTGAGTCCGATCATCGCGGGAACCAGCTGATTTCCGCTGAAGGCGCAGATGCAAAAGCCAACGGCTGCGACCAGTGCCGGCGCACTGACGTGCCATTTGCGCTGGCGCGTGCGGTCGGCGTTGCGCGCAACGAGGAGCATGGCGATGAGAGCCGTGGTATAGGGAATCATCGTGAGCAGACCCACGGTCAGTGGATCTTTCACGCCAGAGCCCTTGATGATCGTCGGCTGCCAGAAGCCGATCGCATACGAACCCATGATGATGCCGAACAGGATCAGACACAGGAGCCATACGCGCGCGGAAGTGAATACATCCTTGACCGACCCGTGTGTACGCACCGAGGCGTCGTTGCCGATTTCCCTTGCGATCAGCGCTTTTTCACTGTCGTCGAGCCACGTGGCGGTCTCGACGCGATCGTCGAGCAAAAAGTAGACGATGATGCCGAGCAGAACAGCGGGCAGCGCTTCAATGACGAAAAGCCATTGCCAGCCGGTAAAACCGGCGGTGCCCGCAAAGGTGTGCATGATGAAACCGGACAGCGGGCCGCCGACGATTCCCGAGACGGGGTTTCCCGCCATGAGAACCGCCGTCATCTTTCCGCGGCGCTGCGCCGGAAACCAGTACGTCAGATAGAGAATCATGCCGGGAAAGAAGCCGGCTTCGGCAATGCCGAGCAGGAAGCGAACAGCATAGAACATATAAGGCGTTGTCACCCACGCCGTTGCAAGCGACAGCACCGCCCACGTCACCATGATGCGCGCAATCCAGCGGCGCGCTCCGAGACGATGCAGCAGAAGATTGCTGGGCACCTCGAAAAAGAAGTAGCCGACGAAGAACAGCCCTGCGCCAAATCCGTAGACCGCGTCACTGAAATGCAGGTCGTTAAGCATCTGCAGTTTCGCGAACCCGACATTCACCCGGTCGAGGTAAGCCACCACGTAGCAGATGAACAGCAATGGCATGAAACGCCATGCGGCTCTGCGAAACGTAGCATCCGCGAATGATCGGTCGGCCTCCATCTGGACGGCAGGATGTGTTGCCATTGCGTTGTCTCCTTTCAGATGATCCGTCATGCTGGATTGCATGCAGATCTGAATGCGTGCCTCTCGTGAGCGGAGGCTTTTTGCAGTTGCGACGTGCCAGCGAGTCGGCTCCGGTCCAGGCGCTGAGCCGGACACACATGAGCCCTATTTCGCCGGAACACGGGGTGATAGTCGGCTACGACGCTGAGACGAGTATTCCGCGTGGCGGCACCCTCACAAAGCCCAGATCGGATGGTTCAGAACGAAAAATTTTTTTGTTCTGGCGTCGTCACCGGGGCTCAGGATTGGCGGCGAGCGCGTACATCGCGACAGAAAAGGCCCGAGCAGCGGCCATCGGGCGGCAGGAAACGAAACGGTATGAGGAATGATTAATAGCGGCGAGTGGTCGCGCACTGCCGGATGTGTCGGCGATTGATGGCCTCACAGCGGTGACGGTCGCTTCGACTGGTGGTTTTCACCCAGCGGCCACGGATAGAACCCAGCGTGCAGCGCTTCGGCCATTACGCACATCGCTGACGCCCCAGCGGTTGCTTTCGCGCCAGCGTAGGCTGCTCCGTCCCGACGCCAGCCACGTGCTAGCCGTGGTTATCGACCCAGGCGCGAGCCCAGCCTAAACCGGCACGTTGCGCGTCTTCCTCCGAATCGAAAACACCGAGTATCCCGGAGGCTTCGACCATTTTTGTGTCGCGGGTGATGGTCCCGCTGCCCGCGTATCGCTCAGGCGAAAGGATGTCTTCTTGCTGAAGGATGGCGTGACCGAAGATGCGATATCCCTTGTAGCTTCCCGCTTCCATCAGCGCACGACCGCAACATGCGAGTCGCGAGCATCGACCCGCAGCACATTCCCCTCGGGCGTGATCAGACGGGGGATTTCCGATATGCCAGGCGTCACGCGTCGCGTACCTGCACCAATGGCCCCCGGCTTCACGGCCAGCCTGGCGGCGGCGGTCAGGGTACGATGCGCCCGCGCTTTCACCAGATGAGGCACACGTCGCTTATGCGTGAGCGCCTTCGGTGCGTCTGCTCTCTGAAGCAACCCACCCCGAGCTTCGGGCGGATTCCAGATTTCCACGTAGCGCCCACCGGCAAACGCCGACGAAGTACACACCAGTAAAAGCAACCCGCATCCGACCAGTTTCACTGTCGTTTCTCCTTGGTGATGCGCTTCAATCTGAAGCCGCAGGATACATCCTCCGACACACGCCCCGTCACAACCGTCACCGTAGTGGCGCTCGCGCACGGCGCCGTCAACACGCCAGACATCCGTTGCCACCGGACCAACAGTCCCCGCCGAGCGGCCATTTTCGCGCGCAAGGAAACGTCGGTTCCCCGGCTCGGCTGCGGCGAATGGCGTCGTCGATTTCCCGCCCGCCAAAGGCGGATTTCAGATCGGAGACAAAAGCCGCAATCTCAAGCATGGGATGGCTGACGGGTTTGCGAACGCGCGTACCCATGAGGCGTCGCCTGAAATAAGTGCCTGTTCGCGTCTACGAACTCGTGCATGACACTGTACATCCATACAGTTTTTTGCACAATCCAATGCTCCTTCCGTCAATCGCTCCGGAAGCCATGTCTCTAATCCATATGAATGCAGGCCGAGCACGGAAAAAATAAATCCGTGTTCCGCCGACGGCGGAAACACGGATTAGAAGCGCTAAAGCAGGAGGCATTCGAAAAGCGCTGGCTCGAGCTTCCAGTCACGCCGCGTCAAGCTGGAAAGCCCGTCTTTCGCTTAACCTGTCGCCGCGGCCAACCGTACTCAGTAGCCAATGGCCAGGCCATCTCGCCGTGGGTCGGTGCCGCCAAAGAGCGTACCGGCGGAGCGGTCCAACCAGATTGCGTGGCAAGTGCCGAGCGGGTTTTCGGCGACGACGGGTCGATGCCCCAGTTCCCGCAGCGCGTTCGCCACTGCCTGCGGGACCGTGCGCTCGACTTCAAACGAATCGCCACGCGCGAACATTCTGGGCTGGTCAATGGCGTCTTGAACGGACATGCCGTAATCGAGCACATTCGACAGGACCTGCATTTGCCCGGCCGGTTGGAAGTGGCCACCCGTCACACCGAACGACATGACAGCTTCGTTATCCTTGGTGACCAATGCGGGGATGATGGTATGCATCGGACGCTTGCGGCCGGCCAGCTCATTCGGATGACCGCGATCGAGGACAAAACCACAGCCGCGGTTGTGCAGAAGGACGCCCGACCGAGGCGCCACGAGTCCACTGCCGAAGTCGTCGAAGATGGAGTTGATAAGCGACACGACGGTGCCATCCTTATCGACGACCGTCACATACACCGTATCCCGATGCTCTGGCGCGCTAAAAGGCGTCAAGTCAGAGAGCCGCCTCTGCACCGAGACTTTCGATGCCATTCTCTTCAGATAAGACGGAGAAATCAATCGGCCGCAGTCCACCGGCGTCGAATTCGGGTCGCATAGATAAGCGTCCCGCTGCGTATACGCGATGCGCGAAATCTCGCCCTGCAAATGAAAGCGCTCAGCACTTAAAGGACCGAAGCGCGAAACATCAAACGTTTCGAGCATGCCGGCGATTTGCAGCGCGATGATGCCCTGGCCGCTCGGCGGGCACTCCCACAACCGATAGCCTCGATAGTCGGAAGAGATTGGCTGGACATACTCCGCCCTATATTCAGCGAAGTCCTCCATTGTGTGACTTCCGCCCAAACCTCGCAGCAGCCCGACCATGTCCTCGGCAATCCAGCCGTTATAAAACGCGGTCCCGCCCTTCCTCGCAATCTCTCGAAGTGCGTTCGCCAACGGCTTGTTGGTTTGCCGGGCACCGAAGGTCGGTGCAGCACCATTCTTTAGAAACAACTCGGCAGTACCCGGGTGAGCCGACATCTTCGTGATCTGCCGGGCCCAGTCGCGGGCCAACCGTTCGGTCACAGCGTACCCGTCTTCCGCTGCTTTGATTGCTGGCGCCAACAACGAGTCGAAAGGCTGCGAGCCGAAATCGAAGCTCAGCTTTTCCCACGCGGATATTGCCCCGGGCACGGTTACGGCATCGGCGCACGAGGGACTAATGACAACGTCGCCCCGTTCCCGCAACCGCTCGGGATTCGCGGCTTTTGCAGCCCAGCCTGCACCGTTCAGGGCCAGCGGCGCTTGCCCAGACTTTTTCACCAGGGCAAAGCAGTCGCCACCGATTCCCGTTTGCGTTGGCTCGACGACCGCAAGCATGGCCGCAATGGCGACCGCCGCATCAGCGGCGTTTCCGCCCGCGCGCAGCACGTCGAGGCCGACAAGCGCCGCCGCCGGATTGGATGTCGCAACCATCCCGAAGTGACCGACGGCAATAGACCTGCCGGGTGTTTGAAAATCTCGCATCAAATTCTCCAATCCTGGTTTTCATTGAGCGGCAACGAGCCGCTCGTCACGTGCAAGTGTTAGTCCGCTTCAGTGCCAGAACTTCCCCGCTACTGCGATGGCACCGCTGACCAGACAGACAACGCCGACAGCGAACACGAGCAGATTGGTGGGACGACCGCGATACTTCTTTAATGCGTCGATTTTCTGGAACGAATAGAGCGGAAGGAAGTAGACGATAAACACGCTCACAGGAACCAGGGCCACGGTGATGATATCGACAACATCCAGATTGAAAATGGCCGAGGTCGTGGTGGTGAGGAAAACGAGGCCGACAATCAGACGCGAGAAGTTCGCACCGTGCAGAGTCCGCTCCGACAAACCAAACAACGTGCGGCCGAAGCTGCGTGCGCTTTCCTCAGTGGCCAGATAGTGCGCGAGGAACGACTTGATGACTGCGGTGAAGACAATGAGTTGCGAAGCGATTGCAATGGCGGGCGTATCGAACTTGCGTGCCAGGAACGACAGGACGGTCAGATTGCTGGCCTTCACCTGAGCGAGTTCTGCGGGAGACAACGCAAAGATGCAGCTCCACGAGAAGAACAGCATGGTCGACACTGCAAGCAGCGTTGCCACGAACATAATCTGGGGAACCTTGCGGACAGCACGCGCGCCATAATGTTTCTTTTGCGCGACGACGAAGCTGGACGTAATCGACGTGAAGCTGAAGGCAAAAACGCAGAGCGGAAGACCCTTCCAGACATTCAATGCAAGCCCGCTCGCACCGCCGAAATCCGTCATTGTGGCCAACATGGTGGAATTCCAATGAGGCGCTGCCATGAAGCCGAAAACGACAATTGAAATGATGAACGGTGCAACGATGAATCCCATCGCGCGCACAACGACGTTCGTGCCATACCGTACGATGAGCATCAGTGCGGCCACGCAAATCGGTGCAACAACCCAGCGGGAGAGTCCGTCGTAATGCAACTGCGTCCGCGAGAAATCAATGATGGTGTTCGTGATGGTGATGGTGTAAATCATCATCCCCGGGAACACGGTCGCGAAATAAGTAGTGGTCAGGAACTTGCCCCAATTCGGGCCGAGAAATTCGTTTGTAGTATCGAGCACATTGCCATCGTGACCCTCTCGACTTGAACCCGCGAGAACGTAGCGCGCGAGCGCGATATACGGAAAGTATGTAATCGGGAAGGCCAACAGCGAAAGAATGACCATTGGCCAGAAGCCATGCAGCCCCAGGCTGACAGGCCAGAACAACGAACCGCCGCCCACTGCGCATCCGTAAATGCCTAAGACCCACATCGTGTCGTGCCGGCTCCAGCCCGAGCCTTCCGCCGCCACTCCGGTGCTATTACTTGTGATTTCCATGTCTCACTCCGATGACTACGCCCGCCGGTCGAGCCGGACGAGCCTTATTTAAATAGGGCGCGCACGTTGCGCGAAGAGTATTCCGGGAGTAGAAGGTGTGCCTGTCTCCATCTTTAATATGTAGTGCCGTCTTGCGGCGGAATCGCTCCAGAACGCATCTGCTTTCTGACGTCGTGTAGCCGAAGAGTTGTTTCGCCGAGTGCAGAAGATGCCCCGCAGAGTTGAGAATTCAGTTCACCCATACTAATGAGGACAGACGCAATATCCGCGCGAATTTAAGCCGGCAATAGAGATCGTTTCGCAATCTCAGTGCGGTATCCGAGTCTTTGTTTCACCACTCACTGAGTGTGGGGTAATCCCGCGTCGCAATGGTGCGCGAGCCGACGGCAAAGCTCTCGCGAGAGCCCGTTCTGATGGAAAAAAAAAGCCGGATGTTCTCTCGAACTCCGGCTTCAAAGAAGACACCTGGCGCTTAGCGCTTCTCTTTCACGATTCTGCGGCCGTCTTGCCCAAGGTCCCACCAGAGACCTGCCATCAGTGCCAGCGACTCACGTGCGACGGAGCCAAGGAAATGCTCGTTCGGTGCGTGTTGCGAACAGGCAGGGTACGAATGCGGAACCCATACCGTGGGCAGGCCCAGGGTTTGAGCGAAGATGGCGTTCGGAACGGTGCCACCCAGATTCGGAATCAGCGCAGGCTTTTTCCCCGTCGACTTCGAGATAGAAGTCAGAGCCCAATCAACCCACGGGTCTTCAAGATCCAAGCGGGTGGCGGCTACGCCTGGTTTAACGATGACCTCTACCAGGTCCGCGTATCCATGCTTAGCGAGATGCTCTTCCAGGTGCTTTTGAGCATTCTGCCAATCGGTCCCAACAACAAACCGGAGTTGGCAATGCGCGCGCGCGGTCGGCGGCACGGCGTTGACGACCGCATCCGGATTTCCAGCCTTGAAAGCGAGCACTTCAACAGCGTTCCAGGCAAGGACTCGCTCGGCCGATGACAGACCAGGCTGGCCCCAGGTAGGGTCGATGGCGGGAGCATTGGCGTCCGTGCCCAGTTCAATGTCAGAGAGCGCTTCGCGGACGGCTGGTTGTACGGGCGGCGGCAGCAGGCCTTCCACAAGAATTTTTCCATCGCGGTCCACGAGGGTTCCGATGGCATGAGCGAGCGTGACTGCGGGATTGCGCAGCACACCGCCCCAGTTGCCCGAGTGATGACCGCCATCGCGCAGATTGACTTCAAGGTCAAAATTCAACTCGCCACGAGAGCCCAGAAATATCGTCGGGCGTTCGGCGGAAACGCGGGGACCGTCGGACGCCAGAAACAGATCGCCCTTTAAATACTCTTTCTCTTCGGCGCAGATCTGGTTCAGGCCAGGCGAGTCGATTTCTTCGCCGGTTTCGAAAATGACCTTGACGTTATAGCCGAGCTTTCCATCACGTGCGTCAATCACCGCCTCCAGCGCCGTTAAGTTCACTGAATGCTGGCCCTTGTTGTCAGCGATGCCGCGCCCATACCAGCGGTCACCGTCGACGACGATTTTCCACGGCGCGAGCCCCGCGTTCCACTGGTCGTCGTAACCGCGAACGGTATCTCCGTGCCCGTACGTCACTACCGTGGGAAGCTCATCGCCTTCATGGCGAGTTGCCAGCAGAACAGGAGCATCTATTCCGGCGGGGTTGGCCATCAGCTTGGTGGTGAAGCCGAGCCGGTGAAGCACCGGAATCATTTCCTCGTTGAGGTACGCGTGAAGCTGCGGAGCCTGATGCGGCTCCTGACTCTCAGTACGAAAGCCAACGCGTCGGTCCAGGTCCGAGAGGAACTTGCCTGAATCGTAGTGTGCTACTGCTGCGGCGATAGCCGATTCACGGCTGCCAGTCTCTTTACTCATTGCACTCATTGCGCTCTCGCTTGCTCGTTGATTGCCTGCTTCTCGAACGCTTGAATCGTTCGAGTAGTGTTTCGAATAGGTCATGCTGCCTTCGGATTCGGCCACGCACGCTGACGCGTGAGAACGTCTTCAGCACTCTCACCGACCAGAACCTTGTACATCTGCGGAGCCGTTGCGCCTTCCGTACTGATGACGAGGATGCGCGAATTACCATTCAGTCCGACGCCTTTCCAGTTCTCTGCGCTCCCGCTCAGCACGGCAACGCCGGCGAGACCAGCGGCGCCCGACTCGCCGGAGATGATCGGGATGTCCCTGGCGTCGCCATTGGCCAGCGTTTTCATTGCTGCCACGGCGTCATCATCTGAAATCGTCATGAAGAAGTCGGCGCCGGTCAGCAGAAAGCGCCATGCAAGCGGCGACGTTTCCCCGCATGCGAGGCCGGCCATCACGGAATCGACTGAGCCGGTGGCCTTAGCGGGCTGACCGGTAATGGCGCTTTGATACAGGCAGTCCGCTTGCTTCGGCTCGACGACAACAACCGTCGGCCGGTGTGTGCCGAAAATTTCCCAGAAGTAGCTGGAGATGCCAGCCGCAAGTCCGCCGACACCGCCTTGCAGGAACACATGAGTGAACGGAGCCCTACCGTCGCTCTTGCCGCCGCACGCCTCGACGATTTCCGCGGCGACGGTTCCGTAACCCTGCATGACGTCCCGTGGAATCGCCTCATATCCTTCGTACGACGTGTCCGAGACGACCTGCCAGTTGTTCTCCCGCGCCAGACGCGCGGCCTCCTCGACGGATTCGTCGTAGTTACCGGCGATTCGCACGATCTCAGCGCCATACGCTGCAATGGCCTGCTCGCGCTCTACGCTCACGTTCGCATGCAGAACGATGACGCACTTACAGCCGACCGTGCGGGCGGCCGCTGCGAGCCCCTTACCGTGATTGCCGTCAGTCGCGCTAACAACCGTGAAGTCGCGCAGCTCCTCCGTATACGCGCCCTTGAACATCTTCACCGGGTCAAAGTCCGCTTCCGGAAACAGGCGAAGAATCAGCCGAACGAGCGCGATGGGTGCGCCCAACGCTTTAAAACTGCCCAACTCGGAGCGAACCGATTCGTCCTTCACCAGCACTTCCGCGACGCCCAACTCGTGAGCAAGTCCCGGAAGGCTGTACAGCGGAGTCGCGCCCTCGGCGATGCCGTCCCATGCAGAAATCCATTGCCGGCTTTCTTCCGCCTTCTCGACGGACAAGACTGCTTGCAGTTCTGCGGGATAAGTAGAGCGAATGGCACGACTGTTGGCGACAAGCATAGAAACTCCGAAACCAGATTGTGAGTGGAAGAGCGTGTGGTCGCCCTGGTGGAGACATGTTAAGGCCGGACATCCTGACTTTTTGAGCGTATTAGCTGTCTTCAACGCAAATTTGTCTCGACTTTTCGGCTGTTACTGAAAGCAGAACGCGCGGCACCCGCTTTACTCACCAACGACGCCGCCTGAGCGCTTCAGTGCGTAACGAGTCACTCGCTTTGCCATGTCTATGAACACATCTTTCATCGCTGACGCATCCGCTGTGATGCCCGCTGTTATCAGCGTCGATTTAGCGGTATCAATGAGGCAAGTGACAAGAAGTGGGAATGGTTTTCCGAGTGACGCAGAGTGTTGTGATGCCGTCCCTGGCGAGAGCTATCGTCGTGTCCAGAACTCGAAATGGGATTCGCGCGGCAGGTCGCAGACCGGGTTGTCTTGTCTTCATGAACAGAGGAGAAATCGTCGGGTCGGCAGCTCAGGCCCGTCTTGATTCTCCAAAATCTGAGCGGCTTCGGAAGTTACTCGGCCAGATCCTGCACAGGCAGCAGGTCGCGCTCTATTCGCCGCTTTCTTTTTTGGCGACAGTGCAAGCCGCCGATAGCGCTCTCCTGCTCCCGAAAGCAAGCTGCTCTTGCACTGCGTGTTACGGTTGGCACCTACTCCTTTTCTTCCATGCTCACCGGGACGGCCAGGCCGACCTTCACACGGCTCATGCAAACCAGCGTTTTGAAACGCTTGACGTTGTTATTCGAGAAGAAAAGCTGACGCGTCAGTGCGTTGTACTCCTCCATGCTCCCGACCGCGATAACGAGCACGAAGTCCCACTCCCCTGCCACGTAATAGCACTGTTGAATGTTTGGACACTGCGCGAAGGTCTTTTTCATGGCGTCGAGCAAGTCGATTTGCTCGCTCTCGACTTCGACATTCGTGATGACAGTCAATCCGCAGCCGACTTTGTCCTGGGCGAGAACAGCAGTGAATCTTTCGATTACCCCCTCGTCGCTCAGGCGTCGCAACCTGCGATTGACGGCCGCCGTCGACAAGTTGACCCTGCTGCCCAGTTCGTTCTGGGGTGTCTGTGCGTCTTTCTGCACTTCGGCTAGCAATTTGCGGTCGAAGTCATCTAAAGCGACTGCCATCTTGATTCATCTCCAAGGTGCTTGACACCCGGAAAAATGTATCACGATGATGCGCACAAACCTAGCATCGGAGTGATTTTGTGAAATTAATTTCATCATCCGATGCATTGGAGATCCGCACAGGAGCGCCTGTCCCGCACAGAGTCATGTAGTTGGTTTTTTAAAAATCGATCCAGGTCGGTTTGACTAACAGAATGCTGGCTGTATCGGCCGGCGATCCAGAAAAACTGCCTTGCTGCTTCGCGGACGAACGGCAACACCTTCGTGCCGTTCGCCCGCCGCATCCAGCGAATCGGATTGAGGTTATCACCCGAGACTTTGTACACCGTCACCGTCACCGTCGCCGGCGCGTCGAGCCATTCACCGCTCCTGTACACGTCGTTCTTTACGCCGAACTGCTTTTCATATCGAGTCGCGAATTCGGGGCCGCCCTGCAAGGTAGCGAGTGGCGCGCCACCTTGAGCGCAGTAGCCACGGCCGTCCAGCGCGCCCGCTGCCAGCTTCGGCATGTCGCGTAAAAGATCACCTCGGGGCGCTGCGCCTTGATGTGAGTCAGAATTGCATTGAAGTCGGTCGCCTTGTCGTTCGAATACTTGCGCGCGACGACATCGACGCCGTTCTTTTTAGCGGTGGCCACGAACACATCGGCGACGCCCGATCCGCCGGGCCGCGAAAGCGCGAACGAGCGCGTCATTTTTATTGCCTGCGGCATGGCGGTGTTCGACATCAGTTGGGGCTTCGAGGTGTACACGACCGCGTTGCAAAACGGAATTGGCCAGTCGTTGAATCTCTGGGAGAAACCCAGCGGAGTTTGACGCGCATGCGGCGGGACGCGCCCATTCCGGTCACCCGAGGTGACGTCCTGTCCACGGTTGGCCCGCGCGCCGCAGGTGTGCAGGCTGGCACCTGCGCTTCCCGCTGCGTTTGACGGAACTGCCGGGACGAACGTCGCCAGTTCAAGACCGCCAGCCCCGCCTCCAACAATCACGATGCGATGCATCACTCACCTCGTTTAGTTGTAGCCGGGAATTGCCGCGAAAAAGACATCAGCGCGATCGCTGACGTTGCTCGCGAGTGTCGATGTTGGCCTTTGCAACAGCGACGCATACGACGAGGCCTGCTTCGCTTTGGCCGGCTCCGTGCAGGTGACATTTGCGGGAACCGGTTCTGCTGCTTCGAGAGAAATTGGCGCTACACGCTGCGAGTTCATTTCATCCACCTTTTCAAGACTTGACCATTGGATTAGCGAAGGTGCTCCGTCGGGAACGCTTGCGCTGTGTGATGCGGCGAAGCGAGGTGAAGACGGCTATTTGAACGCTGGCGCGATGATGGTCGAAATAAGCTGTACGACTGCTTGATGGGTCGCTTCGGGAATGCCGTCCACATTGCTGTCGATAACATTGGCGACCGAGTTGATCAGCCCGACGTCGACGCCGCGCCGCAGAAGCGCCGCCTCGCGCATAGGACTATGCGCAAGTGTCGCCTTGCCCATCCGCGCGGCAAAGGCTCCCGCAATCGCATAGCACCCCCAGTTCGAGCAGGCGGCTGTCGCCAGCACGTCCGTGCCGGTGACGGCGCCGATAGCCTCTCGCGCCGACGCAACGCCGCGCGCGACTGGAATGCAACTGCGCGCCCTACTCCTACCTCTCCAGTACCTCGATCAACTCGACCCGCGCCACGCACTTTTCATCAAAAAAAACGCCGCGTGTCGCGCGACTTCGAGCGTGCCCGCCTTACAAAGTACAAGGATCAGCAACTTCAAACATCGTCGGCCTCAGCAGAAGAACATTCCCTTCCTTTCAGAAGAGCAAGCAGTGTTGCGAGATCTACGAAGGGACGCCGAAAAGCTCTCGATCGCACCTGTAAAAAAGCGCTATCAAACGTGAGCAACCGTAACCGATGGCCTCAGGAAATGGCCAAGAACTCGTGCGTTTCAGCCACGCTCGTCCGGGCCTGATATGGAGCGTCTATGCTTCACCGCAACAACGCCACAGGGAAACCAGGCAGCCGCATTCGTTGGCCCGAAGACGGTGCCCGGTGCGCAGCCGTCTGCCTGCCGGCCTACCTCGTCCAAAGCAGAACTAGCGATCATGGAATAACTATGACAACACATTATGAGGCGCAAAAGAGGAGCCATTCCAATGAATCGCGGCTTCCGGATTTCAGGAAGCGAACTAGCTCGATTCGCACCAGAGTGCTTCATGGCGTTAAATCCTTTCTTCCTGATTACGTTTTTCTGTTTCTTTCGCACCGCCGACGAGTAGGGCGCTTTCCCAATCTGAAACGAGCGACGACCTTCAATGAAATCATGCTCGACCGCTGCCTGCATCCTGATCCGATATGGAGCACTCTTGCGGACAAGCTTGCAGTTCGCGGGTATGTAAAACGAAAGGTCGGAGAGAAGCATCTCGTCCCGTTGCTTGCAGCGCCCGATGCTTTCACTCAGCAAGTATTCGACGCACTGCCCCCTTCATTCGTCATGAAAGCGAACCATGGTTGCGGCTTCGTCAAAGTTGTCCGCGACAAATCCACGGTGACGTTCGAAGAATTACGCCGTCTCGCCGACGAATGGCTTTCGACCAACTTTTATCTCGCGTCGCGCGAACGACATTATCGGGTTATCGAACCGCGCATCTATTTCGAGCAATTGCTGCTGGACAAGAACGGAGTCGTGCCGCCGGACTTCAAGATCCATATCTTCAATCGCGCAGACGGCGATCCGGTCGTGATCACCGGCGTGATCACGGACAGATTCGGCAGTCCGCGGCATGACTTCTACGATACGCAGTGGAACCGGATGGACATCGTCGTAGGCGACTACCCGCTCAGTCCGGTTCCCTCCCCCCGCCTGCCTAACTGGGACGAAGTGGTCAAGGTGGCTTCAACGCTCGTCGAGGAACTGGGTTACGCGCGCGTGGACCTTTATGTGTTCGACGATCAGATATTATTCGGCGAACTAACTTTCACACCAGGCGCGGGCGTCTCTCCTCTTTCGCCAGAACGGTACGACTACGAGTGGGGCAAGCTGATCAACGAAATGCCTTCGTCGCGAACGCGCCCTCACACGACTGCCTACGCCTCGATCGACGTCGGGACAAGCCCGTCGCAGATCTCGTGACGCGCTCTGCTTATGTTTGCTGGCTGACGCAAGCGCGTCTCCGGTCTGTCATCTGACTAGCGAGTGTTGCCGGCGCAAGCCGGAAGGCCCCTCTGCAGTCGCAGCCGAACCGCCGTTCGCACAGCCAGTTCCGTTTCCGGCCTAGTCCCTGATTTAGTGACCTATGAGGTTCAGCATGGCTACGCGCCTGTCAGAATCAACACAACTGTCTCTTGAAGAAGCCTCCGCGGATAAACACTTTGCCGAGGTCATTGACTGGATCGAACACTTTCTCAGCGCACCCAATGCGCTTCTCGGAAGAGTGGGCGACGTCTGCCCTTTTGCGCGGACAGCAATGCTAAAAAGGTCTATCGAGTTCTACCGTAATCATTCAGAAAGCGTGACAGGGCTCGCGGCAGACATACAGATGCACATGGAAGAATTTCACCAGAGCAGCGCAGCACAGAACATTTACCAATGCAGGATAATCGTCCCCGTCGCGATCGCGCAGGCCGCGAGCGCAGTAGAATGCGTGCAGAAGCAACTCAAGCCAGCGTTCGTCGAAAGGCATTTGATGGTCGGGCAGTTCTATAAACAGTGTGAGGAGCCCGGTTTGTGGAGCACGAGCTTTCACCCGCTACAGTCACCGGTTCCGTTGATTGCGATTCGACGCATGGTGCCAACGGATGTCGCATTTCTGCACGGCAACGAAAGCTACATGCGTGCATATCTTGAAGAGTTTGGAAAGCGCGGACAGATCGCGCTCCGGCAGTATGAGACGGCGCAGGAGGCGCGTAAATGAGTAACTCCAGGATCGATATATTTTTCGGGAATATCCACAGGCACAGTATCTTCGTCGAGAAACTGGGCTTGAGCTTCAGCCAGTTTTTCGTCAAGTCGCCTTCCGGCGCTTTCATTTGCATCGAGACGGGAATGCGCGGCGATTTTCCAGTGCTGAAGTCGAATTTGTCGACGCAGGGAATCGATGTCGCGTCCGTTCGCAGCGTTATCGTGCCCCACTTTGAGGCCGACGAAATGGGAGCGCTGCCCGAGTTCATCTCGCACAATGCAGCGGTGGTCGCCTACGCTCACCCTATCTGCTCGCATGCACTCGCCGACGTATTCTCCGCCAAAGCCAAGCCGCTAAAAGACGAAGTGCCGATTACCATCAACGATGAATCGATTGTCCCGATCTTCACCAAGCACGTGCATCAATGGGACTCGCTGGTCATTTACAGTCCGCGTTATAAGGCATTGTTCTCGTCCGATATCTTCATGCGCTTCGGATCTGTTGAAGAACGACCAGAAGATCCAACGCCGGACATCATCGCGTCGATCGAAAAATCGGGCTACCTTCCGTCGCTCGATTACTTGCATGCGTCGTTGAAAAAAATCAGCAAGTACGACATCGAGACAATCTTTCCGATGCACGGTCCCGCCATTCGCGGCGCCGCGGTCGGCACCACGATCAACGGGCTCATCGAGTACTGCGAAAGTCGGGAGCCGAGAGCCATGGCGTAAGTCAGGCTATGGCGTTTGCAAGCATGGCCGCGCTCAACGGCACGCGCCCCTTGCGCATCGTCGTATGAAGAAAAGTGCCCTGTCTCAAGCACGGCATGTCAGGGCAACTCTATCTCAACTTAAAGCGCCGGCTCCCAGTTCGTTTTAGATGCAGAGAAGACGTCACGTGCCGCTAGTCGATCCACCGATCGCGACACCGTCTTCTCATTCATCAACCGCTTCTGGAGAGTCGAGATGCCTTATCACGCAAACCGTCCGCGGCCTCTGACAAGAGAAGAGCTCGAATCCCTCACTCCTCTGACAGCCACGAAAGAAAATCCTCATCGAGTGTCCCAATCCGGCTGGCCTGCAATCTACGTCACGGTTCCATCCGGCGTGGAGCTTGCGCCCAAAGCAACAAGTCAGCGGATCGATGTGCGCTCCGACGAACAAAGCCTGTGGAAAATCGCCATTGAAATGAGTGCCGGTGCGACCCGTGGAATACCCATGGGATGCACGGTCCAGCGGCACGAAAAAACGGACACCATGGGCAAGATCTCCGGCCATTCATCCTTCAGGCCGGAATGGATGAACGTCCGATTCGTCCCGAAGACAGGAATTCAGCGGCCACAGCCGCACATGCGCGATGGAAAAGGACGCAAGGTCAAGCCGCTCACGGTATTTCCGGGGGATGCACGCCAGGTTCTGTTCGACACAAGCTGGCCATGGCTGCTCACCGGAAAGATCGTGAACAGTGACGGCGCATCCGGGTCCGGCGTGCTGATAGGCGACCGCCTTGTTCTGACTGCGCGTCACGTGATGCCCTGGAACAGCATCGGCGCCGGCAACTGGTGGATGAAATTCACACCCTACTATTTCGACGGCACCGAGCGCTTCGGTTCGTCGTATGTAAGCGACGCCCGCCATTACGGGACCGACGACTCGGACTTCAATCTCTCACATGATTACGCGGTCTTGAGATTGTTCGAGCCCTTGGGCAACCGGCTGGGCTACATCGGCACCACGAGCTTCGACGACGGATGGCGAGGCCTGAATGTCTGGGAGAACATCGGCTATCCATTCGACGTTGCAAGCGGCGAAAGACCGGCGGTGCAAAGCTGGCAGTCTTTCGAAGACGATTACGAAGACGACGACGGCCAGACGTTGGAAACGGAGGCGAGTCTTAACCATGGAAACTCCGGTGGGCCATTTTTCGCGTGGTTCGACAATGGAACTCAGGTTCGCGCGTGCGGGGTCGTGTCGAGCGAAGTGAGTTTTAACGGCGACGCCGACAACTCGGTGAGCGGCGGAGACAATCTGGTCAATCTGGTTGACTGGGCTCGGGCGAACTGGCCTCTCTAGGCGCGCGCTCGCGCCGCCTCGCAGTGACGCGGCAATCGGTGCAGGCAGATCAGAACCTGCCCTATGTTTAACGCATGGGCCAGGTTTGTCGCGTCTGGTGGTTGACCCGGCATCAATGACCAATGCGACGCGTCCAGCCGTTGCATCGCGACCAGGCGGCGGCCACGCGGCGGTATTTATCCTGGTTGCTTCAAGTACGTCTGCTGTGCCGAAATGCGCATGGGAATCGTCGCGAAAGGTCAAGACGAAGCGATATTGGCTTCCTATAGTCGCTCTCAGTCATCGCCGCGGCGTCTCTCATTCGAAGCGGTTCGATCGTTACCACGCATATTCTGGAGGAGCCCAGCACGCAGTCGATGCCAACAAGAGCCGTGCACCGGCCGCCGCCCCGACCGAGCAGAGCGGAAGCGGGCCGGCATTCACGCCATAGAAGTGACCTCATGCTTGCCGACAAAGGAAACAACATGCGTTTTGTGAAGACTCTCACCCCTATCGCAGTTGCCGCTGGAGCACTTCTCGCTGTCGCGCCGCTCGCCGCGCGCGCGGACACGGTCGTCAAAATCGGTTTTGCCGCGCCGCTCACGGGACCGAACGCCAGTTACGGCAAGGATCTGGAGAACGGCGTCAAAATGGCGCTCGACGACGCCAAGGCTCAAGGTGTCAAAATCAACGGCCAGCCCGTCTCGTTCCAACTCGTCGCCGAAGACGATCAGGCTGACCCGCGCGTCGGCGTGCAGGTCGCGCAGAAACTCGTGGACGAAGGCGTATCGGTTGTCATCGGCCACTTCAACTCGGGCACGACCATTCCCGCGTCGGATCTCTACGAAAAAGCGGGGCTGCCCGTCATCGATCCGGCCGCGACCAATCCGACCATCAGCGGCCGCGGCTTCAAGAACGTCTTCATGGTGATTTCGAGCGACGCGCAGAACGCGGGCACCGCGGGCGCCTATGCAATGACCACGACGAAGGCCAAGCGCATCGCCGTGATCGACGACCGCACCGCGTTCGGCCAGGGCGAAGCCGACGAGTTCGTGAAGGCGGTCAAGGCGCACGGCGGCGAGATCATCGACCGCGAATACACGACGAATCAGGCGACGGACTTCAAGACGCAGCTCACGAATCTCAAGAGCAAGAATCCCGATCTGATTTTCGTAGGCGCGCTCAATCCGCAGGCCGCGGGCATCATGAAGCAAATGAGCCAGCTCGGCATCAAGGCGCAGTACGTGGGCGGCGGCGGTGTGAAGGACATCGATTTCATCAAGCTCGCGGGCAACGTGTCCGAAGGCGCGATGGCATGGGAATACGGCCGTCCGCTCGACAGCACGCCGGTAGGCGCGAAGTTCGCCGAACGCTTCAAACAGAAGTTCGGCGAGGACGTGCTCTCGTACGCGCCGTTCGGCTATGACGCGGCGTGGACCGCCATCAAGGCGATGCAGGCTGCCAATTCGACGAAGCCCGACGACTATCGCCCGAAGCTGCAAAGCATCAGCTACGACGGCATCACCGGCCATACCGAGTTCAACTCGAACGGCTCGCTGAAGAACGGCTCGTCCACTGTCTATCAGGTGAAGAACGGACAGTGGGTGACGGTCAAAACGGTCAGCGGTCTCTGATCTGAACGCTTACGCCTGAACACTCGCGCAGGCCCGCCGCTTCCCGGCGGGCCGTCGGCGCGGCAGCGTCTGGCGGCGCCGTGGCCGCTCAGGGTTTTTATTCGCCGTCGTGTGCGCGGCCACACCTTCAACCCAGTTCCGCAAAAAGCCAGTCCTGAAAGCACTTGAGCTTCGGCAAGTCCGCGCGCGACTTCAGGAGATTCATGGTGTAGCCATTCACCCGCAAGCCATCGAAACCTAACGGCGCGACCAACGTCCCCGCCTTCAATTCCCGCTGCGCCAGCAACAGGCTCTCAAGACAAACACCGAGTCCATCCACGGCCGCGCTGATCGCCATAAAAGAGCGATCGAACCGCGGCCCTCGCGTGATATCCAGCACGACCTTGCGGTGTAGCCGCATCCAGTCCCGCCAACCCACGAGGCACCCTTCGCTATGAATCAGCGTGTGATGCCTCAAATCGGCCACCGTACGAATCTGATGCTCCCCTTCGGCGAGCCGTGGCGAGCATAGCGGCACGATCGTCTCGAGCGGCAAATCCAGCACCATCGTTCCCGCTGGCTGCAATCGCCTCGCGCCATAGCGGATGTCGATATCCACCGCCTCCGTGATCAGATCGACAGGCGCCGACGACGCATTCAACCGCACATCGATGTCCGGATGCATCGCACTGAAACGCGCGAGCCGGGGCATCAGCCATTGCGTCGCGATGCTGGGCGTCGCGTGCACGGTGAGGATGTCGCTCTTCTCCACTCGCCCGATATCCCGTGTCGCCTTGTCGATCCGCGCGAACGCCGCGCCGATTTCCTCTGCGTATTGACGCCCCGTGTCCGTGAGAATCACGGCGCGATGCACGCGATGAAAGAGCCGCACATCCAGTTGATCCTCCAGCAACTTGATCTGATGACTGACCGCCGAAGGCGTGACGAAGAGTTCGTCTGCCGCAAGCGCGAATGACGAAAGCCGCGCCGCGGCCTCGAAAGCCTGGATGGATTTGAGTGTGACGCGATTGTGCATTGCAGCGTTCGGTTGAATTCAATTCAATGATGAGCCACTTTAATTCGTTTGAGCCAATATTTTCAAGCGGATACGCTTTCCATCACTCGCAGCGCTTTAGAAGCAAGGGATAACCCGAATCTGCGAGTACGACGAAATATCCCGCCACGAATCACTCCGCGTTCGGCCCTCACCGAACCCGGGCGCGCAAGAAGGAGACACGCGTGAATACGAGCGAAGCCGGGCACACCGCCCAACTCGCGGAACACGCCTACCGCATCCGCCGCAACGCACTGCTGATGGGCGAAGTACAGGGCCAGGGCTATATCGGCCAGGCGCTCGACATTGCAGATGTACTGGCCGTCGCTTACTTCGGCGCCATGCGCTATCGCCCCGAAGATCCCGAATGGGAAGATCGCGACCGCTTCCTGTTGTCGAACGGTCACTATGCGATTGCGCTCTACGCCGCGCTCTTTGAAGCGGGCATCCTGCCCGCCGACGAACTCGAAACCTACGGCAGCGACGACAGCCGTCTGCCGATGTCCGGCATGGCGAGCTACACGCCCGGCATGGAGATGTCCGGCGGCTCGCTCGGCCAGGGGTTGACGATTGCCGTCGGCCGCTGCCTCGGCCTGAAGCGCAAAGGCTCGGACGCGTTCGTCTACACACTGTTCTCCGATGGCGAACTCGACGAAGGCGCGATCTGGGAAGGGCTCATGTCCGCCGCGCACTGGAAGCTCGACAACCTGATCGCGGTCGTCGACGTGAACAATCAGCAGGCCGACGGTCCCTCGACGCAGATCATGGCGTTCGAGCCGCTGGTCGAGAAGCTCGAAGCGTTCGGCTGGTACACGCAGCGAATCAGCGGCAACGACATCGACGCCGTCAAGCAGGCGTTCGACAACGCGCGCCATCACGACAAGGCGCAACCGCGCATCATCGTCTGCGATACGAAGATGGGCTGCGGCGTGCCATTCCTCGAAGAACGCGAGAAGAACCATTTCATCCGCGTCGACGCTCACGAGTGGAAGCTCGCGCTCGAAGCACTCGATGCCGGGAGGCAAGCATGAGCACCGTTGACAAGAAGCCGCGCCTGAAGACATCGGCGATGATCGCGTCGATCGCGGGCGAAGGCCAGGTCACGCGTTCCGCGCCGTTCGGCCACGCGCTCGCGCAACTCGCGCGCACGAAGACCAACGTCGTCGGCATGACGGCCGACCTCGGCAAGTACACGGACCTGCACATTTTCGCGCAGGAATTCCCGGACCGTTACTACCAGATGGGCATGGCCGAGCAACTGCTGATGGGCGCCGCCGCGGGTTTCGCGCACGAAGGCGCGCAGCCTTTCGTGACGACCTATGCCGTGTTCGCGACGCGCCGCGCGTACGACTTCATCCACCAGACGATCGCCGAGGACAATCTCGACGTGAAGATCGTCTGCGCGCTGCCGGGACTCACCACGGGTTACGGCCCGAGCCACCAGGCCGCCGAAGACCTCGCGCTGATGCGCGCGATGCCGAACATGACGGTGATCGATCCGTGCGATGCGCTCGATATCGAACAGATGGTGCCCGCCATCGCCGCTCATAAAGGCCCGGTCTATGCGCGCCTGTTGCGCGGCAACGTGCCCGCCGTGCTCGACGAATACGACTATCGCTTCGAACTCGGCAAGGCCAAACTGCTGCGCGACGGCAACGAGGTGCTGCTGATCTCGTCCGGCATCATGACGATGCGCTCGCTCGAAGCCGCGAAGGCATTGGCGGCGGACAACATCGGCGTCGGGGTGCTGCACGTGCCGACGATCAAGCCACTCGATACGGCAACCATCCTGCGCGAAGCGAAGCGCACGGGCCGCATGGTGATCGTCGCGGAAAACCATACGGTGATCGGCGGTCTGGGCGAAGCCGTCGCGCGCACGCTGCTCGGCGCGGGCGTCACGCCGCCGTTCCGGCAGATCGCGCTGCCCGACGAATTCCTCGATGCAGGCGCATTGCCGACCTTGCACGACCGCTACGGCATCTCGACCCAGGCGATGTGCGACACCATCAAAGGCTGGCTGGGCTGATACCCAACTCAGTGAGCCGCATCACCACCCTTACTCAAAAAATCATTATCAGGAGAACAGCATCATGTCAGAGTCGCGTCTTCTCGAAGGCAAGGTCGCCGTCATTTCCGGCGCAGCATCGCCGCGTGGTATCGGCATGGCCACCGCGCGCATGTTCGCGAAGCACGGCGCGAAAATCGCGATCCTCGATCTCGACGCATCGGCGGCACGCGACGCGGCGGCATCGATCGGCCCCGAGCATCGCGGCTATGCATGCAACGTGACCGACAAAGAGGCCTGCGAGGCCGCCGTCGAACAGATCGTCGCCCACTTCGGCGCGATCGACGTGCTCATCAACAACGCGGGCATCACGCAAGCCGTCAAGCTGCTCGATATCGACTCCGATAGCTGGGACCGCATTCTCGATGTTAATCTGCGCGGCGTGCTGTATCTGTCACAAGCCGTCGTGCCGCAGATGAAGAAGCAAAAGAGCGGCTCGATCGGCTGCATGTCGTCCGTCTCGGCGCAGCGTGGCGGCGGCATTCTGGGCGGCCCGCACTATTCGGCCGCGAAGGCGGGCGTGCTCGGTCTCGCGAAGGCGATGGCGCGCGAACTCGGCGCCGACGGCATCCGCGTGAACTGCGTGACGCCCGGCCTGATTCAAACCGACATCAACGCAGGCAAGATCAGCGACGACAAGCGCGTCGAGATTCTCGCGGGCATTCCGCTGAACCGTCTCGGCGTGCCGGACGATGTCGCGGGCGCCTTCCTGTTCCTCGCGTCGCCATTCTCGACGTACATCACGGGCGCCGTCATCGACGTGAACGGCGGCATGCTGATTCACGGCTGATGCGCGGCTAACGTTCAGCGACGCGCGGCCGGGTCCGGCCAGCCGCGCGTCGAGGCAGCACCGCAGGCAGCACGGCAGTCACCGGAAGCAGGCAAACGCGCCACAGAGCGTGTTGTCCGGGAAAACAACTATACCGATACATCACCCATCCGTATTGGAGGAGCACATCATGAGCAACCGCCCGACCATCCGCACTGGCCTCGACCGACGTACCTTTCTGAAAGCGGGCGCAAGCGTCGCCGCAGCAGCGCCGCTCTGGGGCCTGTCGATCCGCAGCGCATCGGCCGCCGACTTCTCGTACAAGCTCGCGACGGGCCAGGACCCGACGCACCCGGTCAACGTCCGCGCGCAGCAGGCCTGCGACAAGATCCGTGCCGCGACCAACGGCAAGCTCGACATCAAGGTTTTCCCGTCCAACCAGCTCGGCTCCGATACCGATCTGCTGTCGCAGGTGCGCAGCGGCGGCGTCGAATTCTTCAATCAGGCGTCGTCGATTCTCGCGACGCTCGCGCCCGCCGCCGGCATCGTCAACACGGGCTTTGCGTTTCCCGACTACGACACCGTGTGGAAAGCGATGGACGGCGATCTCGGCGCGTATATCCGCGCGCAGATCGAGAAGACCGGCATCGTCACGGTTTCGAAGGTGTGGGATAACGGCTTCCGCCAGGTCAGTTCGTCGACGCGCGTCATCAAGCAGCCCGCCGATCTGAAGGGCTTCAAGATCCGCGTGCCGCAAGCGCCGATGCTCACGTCGCTCTTCAAGGCGCTCGATGCGGGCCCCGCGCCGATCAACTTCAACGAACTGTATTCGGCGCTGCAAACGGGCGTTGTCGAAGGACAGGAGAACCCGCTGCCCATCATCGCGACGGCCAAGCTCTACGAAGTGCAGAAGTCGATCAGCCTCACGTCGCACGTGTGGGACGGCTACTGGATTCTCGGCAACAAGCGCGCATGGGAGAAGCTCCCCGTGGACATGCGCGCGATCGTCACACGCGAATTCGAAGCGGCGGGCATGCTGGAACGCGCGGATATCGCGAGCCTGAACGGGACGCTGCGCAACGACCTGAAGGGCAAAGGCATCAATGTCGTCGACGTGGACCGTCAGGCATTCCGCGACGCATTGCGCAAAACGAGCTTCTACAGCGACTGGAAAGCGAAGTATGGCGACCAGGGCTGGGGCCTTCTTGAGAAGTACGTCGGAAAACTGGTGTGAACACCATGCAAACCGTTACCGTTCCTCATCCGTCGCCGCGTCGCATCGTCAATACGATCGACACGGTGCTCGGGCACATGGTCGAGATTCCGGCGGCCCTGCTGGTCGTCGCCGAAATCTTCGTGCTGCTCGCGGGCGTGACGAGCCGCTATCTGCTGCGCGAGCCGCTCGTCTGGTCCGATGAACTCGCGTCCATGCTGTTCCTCTGGCTCGCGATGCTCGGCGCCGTGGTCGCATTGCGGCGCGGCGAGCACATGCGGATGACGGCGCTCGTCGGCAAGGCATCGCCCGCCGTGCGCGCGTTTCTCGATCTCGTCGCCATCGCCGCGCCGCTCGCGTTCCTGCTGCTCGTGATCGGACCTGCTGTCGAGTTCGCGCAGGACGAGGGCATCATCACGACGCCCGCGCTCGACATCTCGAACATGTGGCGCGCGGCGGCACTGCCTATCGGCTGCGCGCTGATGCTGCTCGTCGCGTGCCTGCGGCTGATTCGCGCGGCCAACTGGCAGATGACGCTCGCCGCGCTCGCGCTGGTGGCGGCGATTGCGGGCGGCTTCGTCGCCGTCAGTCCGCTGCTGCACGATCTGGGCAACGTGAACCTGCTGATCTTCTTCGTCGGTCTCGTGGCGCTGTGCGTGCTGTCGGGCGTGCCGATCGCGTTCTCGTTCGGCCTCGCGACATTCGGCTATCTCGCGCTCACGACCAGCACGCCGCTTAGCGTCGTCGTCGGACGGATGGACGAGGGCATGTCGCACCTGATCCTGCTGTCCGTGCCGCTCTTCGTGTTCCTCGGACAACTGATCGAGATGACCGGCATGGCCAACGCGATGATCGCCTTCCTCGCGAGCCTGCTCGGCCACGTGCGCGGCGGTCTGTCGTATGTGCTCGTCGGCGCGATGTATCTGGTGTCGGGCATCTCCGGCTCGAAAGCCGCGGACATGGCCGCCATCGCGCCCGTTCTGTTCCCCGAGATGAAGGCGCGCGGCGCAAAGCCGGGCGACCTCGTCGCGCTGCTCGCGGCCACCGGCGCGCAGACCGAGACCATTCCGCCGAGTCTCGTGCTGATCACGCTCGGCTCGGTGACGGGCGTGTCGATCTCCGCGCTCTTCACGGGCGGCATGCTGCCCGGCATCGTGCTCGCGATCACGCTGTGCTCGGTCGTCTGGTGGCGCTATCGCGGCGACGATCTGTCGAACGTGCGGCGCGCGGCGGCCGGCGAAGTGCTGCGCAAGCTCGCGATCGCATTCCCCGCGCTCGCGCTGCCGTTCGTGATTCGCCTCGCCGTGGTCGAAGGCATTGCGACGGCGACGGAAGTCTCGACGATCGGCATTGCGTATGCCGTGCTCGCGGGTCTGCTGATCTACCGCCGCTTCGAATGGGCGCGCCTGAAGCCGATGCTGATCGACACCGCCTCCCTGTCCGGCGCGATCCTGCTGATCATCGGCGCGGCGACGGGCATGGCATGGGCGCTCACGCAATCCGGCTTCTCCGGCCAGCTCGCGAAGGCGATGTCGACACTGCCCGGCGGCGCCGCGATGTTCATGGCCGCGTCGATGCTCGTGTTCATCGTGCTCGGCAGCGTGCTCGAAGGCATTCCGGCGATCGTGCTGTTCGGCCCGCTGATGTTCCCGATCGCGCGCCAGATGGGCATTCACGACGTGCACTACGCGATGGTCGTGATCCTGTCGATGGGCGTGGGCCTGTTCGCGCCGCCGTTCGGCGTCGGCTACTACTCGGCGTGCGCGGTGAGCCGCATCCACCCCGACGAAGGCATGAAGCCGATCGTCGGCTACATCGCGGCGCTCGTCATCGGCCTGATCGTCGTCGCGGCCGTGCCGTGGATCTCGACCGGCTTCCTGCACTGACGCATTGCGCTGCGTCTTCTTCCGCGCAAGACGCAGCGCCCTTCCCTCTTTCACCACTTGCAATAGCCGCCGCCCAACAAGCGCCGCGGCAAGGAGAAGTCATGTCCGACATCATGCCCTTCCGCGAAACGCGACCGCTCGCGAACGCGATCCGCTTTCTTGCCATCGACGCCATCGTGCGCGCCGGCGAAGGCCATCAGGGCGTGCCCCTCGGCATGGCCGAGATCGCGACGGCGCTGTTCACGCAGCATATGAAGTTCAATCCCGCCGATCCTCAATGGCCCGATCGCGACCGCTTCGTGCTGTCGAACGGTCATGGCTCAATGCTGCTCTACGCGCTGCTGCATCTGACGGGCTATGCGCACTTCGGCATCGACCAGATCAGGACCTTCCGCGACATGGGCTCGCATTGCGAAGGGCACCCCGAGTTCGATCCCGCGGCGGGCATCGAAGTCACGACGGGCCCGCTCGGACAGGGCATTGCGAACGCGTTCGGCATGGCCGTCGCGGAGGCGTATCTGAACGCGAAGTTCGGCGACGACATCGTGAATCACCACACGTATGCATTCGTCGGCGATGGCTGTCTGCAGGAAGGCGTCGGCCAGGAAATGATTTCGCTCGCGGGACATCTGAAGCTCGGCAAGCTGATTCTCTGCTGGGACGACAACCGCATCACCGACGACGGCAGCACGTCGCTGTCGATCAGCGAGGACGTGAGCGAACGGTTTCGCGTCGCGGGCTGGCATGTGATCGAAGTGGACGGACACGATCTCGATGCCGTGGCCGCCGCGCTCGCGCAGGCGAAGCGCGATCCGCGTCCGTCGATGCTCGCGTGCCGCACGGTGATCGCGCGCGGCATCGCGCGTTTGCAGGGACAACGCGGCGGCCACAGCGGCAAGCTGTTCGACGCCGATGCCGATGCGGCCCGCAACGAACTCGGCTGGCCGCATGCGCCGTTCGAGATTCCGCGCGACGTGCTCGGCGAATGGCGCGCAGCGGGACAACGCAGCGAGCGCGAGTATCTCGCGTGGCACGAGCGTCTTGCCGCCTTGCCCGACGACGCGCGCGACGAATTCGAGCGCATTCAGTCAGGCTCGTTGCCCGAAGGCTGGCAGCACGCGCTCGAAGACTACAAGACGCGAGCGATCGAAAAAGGCGAAGGACAGATGGGCATCATGATTTCAGCCGAAATCAACGATCTGTTCGCGCAGCAGTTGCCCGAGCGCATGGTCGGTTGCGCCGATCTCGAAGCGCCGACGAGCCATAAGCGCAGCCTGCATGCGTTCACTTCGGAAGACCGCGGCGGCGCGTACGTGCATTGCGGCGTGCGCGAGCACGTGATGGGCGCGATGGCGAACGGCATGGCCGCGCACGGCGGCGTCATTCCGCTGGCCGTCACGTATCTCGCGTTCTCCGACTACGAGCGTCCCGCGATGCGCATGGCCGCGCTCATGGGCCTGCCCGTGAAGTTCGTGTTCAGCCACGATTCGATTGGCGTTGGCAAAAATGGGCCGACGCATCAGCCGGTGGAGATACTGGCGTCGTTGCGCGCGATGCCGAACATGCGCGTGTTCCGCCCTGCCGATGCCGTCGAAGCCGCCGAATGCTGGGCGCTCGCGTACGAGCATCGCAGCGGCCCGAGCACGATGGTCTTCGCGCGCCAGACACTGCCGCTCGTGCGCGCGCGCGCGAGCGCCGAGAACCTGTGCGCGCGCGGCGGCTATGTGCTCACCGAAGCCGAAGGCGGCAAGCGCCTCGTCACGCTGCTCGCGACGGGATCGGAAGTGGCGCTGGCCGTCGCGGCGCGTGAACGTCTGCAACAGGAAGGCATACCGACGGCTGTCGTCTCGCTGCCGTGCTGGGAGTTGTTCGACGCACAGGAGCGCGCGTATCGACAGGCCGTGCTGGGCGCGGACACTGTGCGCATCGGCGTCGAGGCGGCTGTGCGGTTCGGCTGGGATCGCTATCTGGGCGAGCGCGGCGGCTTTGTCGGCATGACCGGCTTCGGCGCGTCCGGTCCCGCCGAGGCGTTATACGAGCACTTTGGGATTACACCGGCGCATATCGTCGCCGAAGCCAAGCGTCATCTTTAATCCGCTTTATTGCGTTGAACAGGAACCAGCATGCAGAAGATCGTCTTTCTCGACCGCGCGACGCTTGCGCCGCAGATCAAACTCGCGCGCCCATCGTTTGAACACGAACTCATCGAGCACGAGCATACGCGAGCCGATCAGGTCGCCGCGCGGCTGGCGGGCGCGACCATCGCGATCACGAACAAGGTGCCGTTGACGGCGGAAGTGCTCGCGCAACTGCCCTCGCTGAAACTCGTCGCCGTGGCCGCGACGGGCACCGATTGCGTCGATAAGGAAGCGTGCAAGCGGCACGGCGTGACCGTGTCGAATATTCGCGGCTATGCGGTGAATACCGTGCCGGAACATACGTTTGCCTTGATGCTTGCGCTGCGCCGCAATCTGATCGCCTATCGCGACGACGTGCTGAACGGCGAATGGCAGAAGTCCGGCCAATTCTGCTTTTTCAATCACGCGATACACGATCTTGGCGGGATGACGCTAGGCATCATCGGCGAAGGCGTATTGGGTCAGCGCGTGGCCGAGATTGCGAAGGCGTTTGGCATGCGGACGCTGTTCGCCGCGCACAAGGGCCGCGATGGACTCGGGCCGCTCTATACCCCGTGGGACGAAGTGCTCGCGACCAGCGATGTGATCACGATCCATAGTCCGTTGACGCCGCAGACGCGCGGCATGCTGGCGATGCCCGAGTTTCGGGCCATGAAGCGTAAGCCGATCATCATCAATACGGCGCGCGGCGGGCTCGTCGACGAAGATGCTCTCGTGCGCGCGCTCGATGAAGGGCTGATCGGCGGTATCGGCTTCGATGTGCTTTCCAGCGAGCCGCCCGACGCGGGTAACGCCTTGATGCGGATCGCTGCCAGGCCCAATGTGATTGTGACGCCCCACGTGGCGTGGGCATCGGATGAAGCGCAACAGGCGCTCGCCGATCAGTTGATGGGCAACATCGACAGGTTTGTCGGCGGCGCGCCGGTGAATGTCGTGGTTTGACGTTTTTGTGAGCGGCTGCCGGTCTTAAGCGAGGAAAGACACGCCCGAAGCCGGCATCCGCGCTTGCGCCTCGCGGCGCTGGCTTTGCTCCGGCGCGCCGGCTTGCGACACGACGGGAGGGCCGCCGATATTTATCGCGCGCCGCCCGCCGATGCGCCGGCCGGCGCGCATCCCTGATAATCTGAGCGTCCTGGCCACGCGGCGCCCAGGTTCGCGCGCCGCATCGCCGTCACTCGAACTGCCGATGCCGCCACTGTTTCGCCGCCTACTGCTGCTCTACCACGCACTGCGCTACGGCGCGCGCCTGATCTGGCTCGCCGCGCCATCCGATCACAAACTGCACTGGATGATCGAACTCGTCGGCCGCGTGCATGCTTCCACGGCGAGCGCGGAGCGCCTTTACGGGCTGCTGCCCGCGCTCGGCCCGCTCGCCGGCCGCTTTGCGCGCACGCTCGTCGAGCGTCCCGAACTCGCCACGGCCACGTTGCACGACGCGATCGACGCGATCGATCACCTGGAAACGCCGCTGCCGCCAGGCGAGTCCGAAGCGGCATTGGCGCGCGCGTTCGGCCGGCCGCTCGCCACGCTGTTCAGCGCGGTGGATCTGATCCCGGTGCGCAGCGGTTTCGCGGAGCAGACGCATTTCGCGCGGCTTCTCGCGCCGGTCAACGGTCATTGCGAGGTAGCGATCAAGCTGGTGCGGGCCGGCCAGTTGCAACAGATCGGCGATGAACTCGCGCTGCTGCGCTGGGTCGCGCGCTGGCTCGAAAAGCTGTCGCGCCAGGCGCGCCGCCTGCAACTGCCCGCGCTCGCCCAAACTTTCACCGACGACATCCTGCGCCGCTTCGACCTGCGCGCCGAAGCCGCGAACCTGAGCCAGACCGGCCATCATTTCGAGGGCGACACGCGCCTCGTCGTGCCCGACGTGATCTGGGATCTGTGCACCACCCACACGCTGACGATGCAGCGCATCAGCACGCTGCCGGCGAGCGACCTGATCGGCCTGCATGCGCATCACGTCAAGCTCGCGCCGCTCGCCGCGCATATTGTCGAAGTGGTGACGGAACAGGCGTTCGAGCACGGCTTTTTTCACGCGACACTCGATGCGCGCCGGGTTCGCGTGAGTATCGAACCGGATTCGCTCGGGCGCCTCGTGCTCGCCGAGTTTTCGATCATGTCGAGCCTTTCGACCGAAGAGCGCGAGTTTTTTGTGCACGGCGCCACCGCGCTCTTCGAACAGGATTACGGCCGGCTCGCCGACATTCATCGCGAGGCCGGACATGTGCCGCACGACACGCGCGCCGAGCTGCTGGAAGCCGAGTTGCGCACGCGCGCCGAAGCGCATTTCGCCGCGGCGCCGGAACATCGCACGGCGGGTTCGCTGTTTCACCACCTGCTGCATGCGGTGATTCCGTTCGACGGCGCCGTGCCCGGCCGTCTCGCCACCGCGCAACGCTCGTTCGAGCAGGCCGAGATGCTGGCGCGGGCGCTGCATCCGGGCGTCGATACATGGAATATCGCGCGGCGCGTTCTGGAGGATATTGCCCGGCGCGACGTGGATCATCGCGGCTGGTTCAAGCGCATTTCACGCGAGTTGCCGCATCTCGCGCATATGCTGCCGCGCGTGCCGCAGCTGGCGGTGCGCTACTTGCAGCACGAGCACGAGCGCGCGCGCTCGCCGCGCCAGACCGCTCAATTGCTGGCCGATATCAGCCGGGAATACCGGCGCACGCGCGTGCTGTTGTGGGCGTGCGCGGTGTGCGGCGGCATCCTCGGCGCGGGCACGATGCTGCTGATGTGGTGAGCGCGGCGACATGACCCACGCGGCATGCACAGCGCCGGGTCAATCCGCCGTATCCGCTCCCGCCGGCACTCGCGCGCGCGCTTTCGCGCCCGGCGCGGGCGCCCACGCGGGACGAACCTTGCGGCCCGAATCCACGACGACGATATATCGCCCCGCCCACGGCAGCATCTGCCGGTCGCTCTTCAAGATCCACAGCGATTTGCCGGAATCGACGAGCGCCGAATATTCCGCGTCGAGAATGCCGTAGTGATCGAAAAACGTATTGAGCGACGCGGGAATCCGCACGCAGCCCTTCGAATGGCGCACGCCGAGTAAGGGTTCGAGCCGGTCGGGGTCGGTGGCGTGCATCTGGAAGCGCATCTGCGAGATGCCGCCCTTGCCCCAGCCTCGCTCGCCCTCTGCCCAGCCGAGATCGAAAATGCGCATGTCGCGCTTGCCGTAGCCGCGAATATGGTTTTCGTTCTCCGTGCCCTCGGAGCGGAAATCCATGTTGGACGGCGTATGTTCGAACACGCCGAGCGGCGTGACGAAATGGTCGTACTCGCCGGGACGGCCGGTGGAAACGGGCGAGGCGCCGATCATCTGCCAGGCGTCGGCCGGCGCGGCGCGAAAATAGATGAACAGCGCCTGCACATTCTCGTTGCGATCGACCAGCACCACATATTCGCCCGACAGGCCGCCCAGCACGTGCGCGCGCAATGCCGTTTGCAGACGCCCGGCATACGCGTGCTGCTCCGTGACCGGCACGTTGAGCCGGCGCGTGACGTTCCGCGCGAACACGTCGCGCAGCGAAAACGCGCGGCGCGGGTCCACCACGCCGGCCGCATCGGGCACGGCGACGGATGAGGCGTCGATGGGAAAATCGGCCCGCGCGGGCGGCGCGGGCGGCGTTGCCGCACAACAGACGCCCGCCGAGACGGCGAGCGCGGCGCCGCACGCGAACTGGCGCAGCACGGAGCCCGGCGCGTGCGCGAGGCGTTGCCACGCACTCATGGCGCGCGGCAGATCGAACGGATGCGGCATACAGCGGATCGTGCGCCGGCTCGCGACTTCGTTAAAAGTCGGACGGCGCCAGACAGGCGGGCGAGGCCGCTTGGCGTGGTTCATCGCGGGTTCGCACTCGTGTGATTATTATTGGTTGCTCGCAGGTTGATGCGGCACTCGGAACCAGGATGTTACTTAGCGCATCGCGTTCTGTCGATGGAGCTTCGCCTTTCGCCGGGTCCGTTACGTGCTGGCCGACGTCGCACGAGATTGCGTTGCTGGACAATGCGCCCACGAGCGAGGAGCGAACCATTCATGAAGCAAACCGAGCCAGCCGCCCTTCAGGCCAATATCGCGGCGGAACTGCACGTTGCCGCCGACTTCGACGCCAATCGGGAAATTGAGCGCCGCGTGTCCTTTCTCGCGAATTATTTGCGCAGCAACGGCCTGAAGACTTACGTGCTCGGGATTAGCGGCGGCGTGGATTCCACGACGGCAGGACGGCTCGCGCAACTGGCCGTCGAGCGGCTGCGCGCCGCCAGCTACGACGCGCGGTTCGTCGCGATCCGCCTGCCGCACGGCGAGCAGAGCGACGAAGCGGACGCGCAGCGGGCGCTCGCCTTCATTCGCGCGGACGAGAGCGTGACCATCGACATCAAACCGGCCGCCGACGCGATGCTCGCCTCGCTGCGTCAGAGCGGCGTGCCGTTTTCGGACGAGTCGCAGGAAGATTTCGTCCACGGCAATATCAAGGCGCGCCAGCGCATGATCGCGCAGTACGCGGTGGCCAGCACGCGCACGGGCGTCGTGATCGGCACCGACCACGCGGCCGAGTCGCTGATGGGATTTTTCACGAAATTCGGCGACGGCGGCGCCGACGTGCTGCCGCTCGCGGGACTCAACAAGCGCCGGGTGCGGGCGGTCGCGAAAGCGCTCGGCGCTGCCGAGGCGCTGGTGCACAAGGTGCCGACCGCAGACTTGGAAGCGTTGCGTCCGCAACGGCCGGACGAGGACGCGTACGGCGTGCCGTACGAGACCATCGACGACTTCCTGGAAGGCAAACCGGTGAGCGACGAGGCACGCGAGATCATCTTGCGTTTCTACGATGTCACGCGGCATAAGCGCGCGTTGCCGTACACGCCGTTCGACTGGCAGGCGCCGGCGGCCGAGTGACGTGCTGACAGTGACGGGCAGGCGCGACGGCGGCGCTTAGTGTTCCGGCGGCGGTTCGTCGCTGAACAGATCGGCGGTTGCCTCCAGCGCCACGCCGCCTAACTGCTTGCCGTGAATCTGCCGCGCGATGACTTCGCCGACATAGGGCACTTGCGCGTCGAGTTCGACCGTGGCGTAAGCAGTGGGCTGGCCCGCGTCGACGACCTCGACGCTTTTGGCGTAATGCCCCAGTTCGCGCTTAAGGAACTCGCGCACTTCCTGCTCGCCACACGACGGCGCGATATTGCGCACGATCAGTTTCATGCGGCCTACCCTCGGCGGCTGTCGCGATTCGCGGCCTGCACGCGCACCGGGCGCATGGCGGCGCGCTGTTTCGCCCGAGCGGCTGCAAGTTCGCGGATCAGCGCGGCGCCCGCCAGACCGGCAGCGGCCAATGACAGATAGAAGGCAATCATTCAGATCTCTCCGTAAAAGCGATGCGACGCAGCGCCGTCAGGCACGCTGCATTGAAACCGTCTCAATGGACTGTACCCGAATTGACGGGATCGAAAACAGCAAAACAACTGCGCGGCGCGCGAACCTGTTCGTTGAAACCGCGCCGCGCGAATCGCAATGCAGACGCCCGACGCAAGAAGCGCGCCGCACGACGCGTCAACGCGCAAACTTGTGCGAAAGCGCGCCGGCCACGCCGATCAGTCCACCGCTTGCACATTGGCCGCGCTCACCCACCACGCATTCTTGCCGTGCGGCATCTGGACCAATACCGCCGACGGATCGTCGACGCCATCGTCGGCGACTTCGCACACGGCGAGTCCGTCGGGCAAATGCTTCACTTCGCCCGCGGACTGAAACAACGCAACGCGTTGGGCGTTGAGCGGACGCAGTTGCCGGTAGACATCGAAGCTGATCGCGGCGGGCACGTCGCCGCGAATCTGCAGCGTGCCGGCTGTGCCGCAATGAACCGGCTCCGCGGCGAGCACGGACGGGCTGCCGGCGATGCAGCTCAATGTCAGCGCGGCCAGGGTTGCTGCGCCAGGACGGGAATAGATCATGGTGATTCTCCAGAAAACGGGTTGAGGCGCGAATCGAACGGGAACGCAAGGCGCGCTCCACGCGAGCGCCACCGGCCTGCGAACCTACGGCGAGCTGAGGTGTCCGGCTGCGCGGGCGCCTTCGCCGGGCGTTGCGGCATCCGGCTGGCTGACGTCGCACGAGCTCTGGCTGAAGCTGGAATTGACGATCGACCAGTCGCCGACAATCGCCGCTTGCGCTTGCCCGAGACTCAGTTTGCCTTCGCAGACGCAGCGCTTGAGCATGACCGCGACGCGCGCCTTGCGACGTTCGCCCTGACGGCCCGCCCAAGGCAGAAGACGGAGATTCGAAGGTGCGTCGGGCGAACCGCCGAGCACCACCGGCACACGCCTGTCGAGCGCGAAGTCGACGCCGTCGTCGGCGTCGAGACCGCGCTCGGCCAGCATCCGGTCCTTGTGCGCCATCAGTTTGTCGAGCGGCGGCGAAACCGCGCTGGCATAGCCCGGACGGCAGATGGTTTCACCGATCGACTGCTGGGTGACCCGGTCGTCAAGCATGCTCACGTCCTGCGCGCGGACCTCCCCGACGCCCAACGCGAAGAACGCACTCAGGCAGAAAGCCAGTGCAAGGCGCGCCGGGCGCGCGAGCCGCGACGCGAGTCCGGGCGGAAACGGATTGGATCGGGAGAAACGGTTGGCGTGCTCGCCGGGATGGCCGCCGCGACGCCTGTCTGCAATGTCTGCCTTCATTCGTCGGCGCGCCTGCGGAGGCGCGCAATAGTTCAATTCGCAAGACAATTAAAACACATTCGATTCGCATGCGGAAAATGCAGGCGCAAAAAAGCCCGCCGTGTTGGGGCGGGCCAATGTGAATCAACGATGTAAGTCAACCCGGATCGACGCCTCTGCGCGCGGACCGCAGTGCGGCGTGCACGGCGACGAGAAACCGTCGCCGCAGTGCCACCACACGCCGCGCCGCGCTTAATGCGCCACGCGCGCCTGCAATGCGCGAATGCGGCCGAGCGCCTCGGCATTGGCTACCGTCGAATCGTACATTCTGGCGAGATCGGCTTTCAGCGCGGTGCGCGATCCGCCGTCGAGATAGACCATGTGCCCCGATGGGTAAAAGCGCGCCGACAGATTCTGCCGGACCTGCTGGCTGAGCAGCGGCATTTGCTGCAGATCGAGCACCGTCTGATAGAACGGCGTGACGAAATCGTAAAAGCCGTTTGCCGACAACACCTTGAGATCGGGATTCAGCGCCATCACGGCGGCGAGGTCGCCGGCCGTGTAGAGGATCACGTTGCCCTTGGCGTCCACGCCCTTCTGCGCGCCGGTCGGATCGATATGGCTGAAGTCCCAGAACTGGAACGCCTGATCGTTGAGATCCGTGAACGACGAGTTCGACGTGTATTTCAACTGTTCGTTGAGGTAGACGTTCCACATGGTCGTATAGACGCCCGACACGGCCGTCATGGTGGGATCGTTGCCGCCCGAGTTCGGATCGATCTTGCCGGCAATACCGGTGTCGATCGCGCTCACGCGGCCGTCGTAGGCACCGAGCGCGAGCCCCTGCGACTTGAGCAGCGTGGTCAGGAAAAGCGAGTTGCCGCGACTGTCGTACGACGCGATATCGAGACTCCACGCCAGCAACGTCGTCTTGTCGATACCGGTGTACTCGCTCAGCTTCTCGACCGTCGCCGAATCTGTAGTCGGGAATTTGCGCAGGGCCGCAAGATAGTCGGTGCGGGCGAACTGCGCGACTTCTTCGGCGAACGCGCCGAGATCCGTGGGCCGCGGCGCGACGCCCAGTTTCTTGTGATACCACGCGTCCGCGGCGGCCGTGGGCAGCGCGCCGATCGGGTTGCCCGCCTGCGTGTAATCGAGAATCGACGATTGCAACGTGACGCCGTTCAGATCCACGCCGTCTTCGTGCAGCCGGTAGGCGAGCACGCAACTGCGCGCCGTGCCGTACGACTCGCCGAACAGGTATTTCGGCGAATTCCAGCGATTGTTCTTCGTCAGAAAGCGCTTGATGAACTGCTTGATCGAGTCGGCGTCCTGGTCCACGCCCCAGAAGTCGCGGTTTTTCTTAGGCGCGATAGCCGCCGAATAGCCGGTGCCGACCGGGTTGATGAAGACCAGATCGCTTCGGTCGAGCAGACTGTCGGGGTTGTCTTCCATCGTATAGGGCGCGGGCGGCGTAAAGCTCGGCATGGACGTCCTGATGCGGCGCGGCGCGAACGACCCGAGCAGCACGAAGACCGAAGACGAACCCGGCCCGCCGTTATAGAAGTACGTGACCGGGCGCGTCTCCTCTTTCTGGTTGTCCTGCGTGAACGCGACGTAGAACATGCGCGCGGACGGCTGCGAACTGCTCGGATCGACGATCACCAGGTGGCCCGCCGTCGCCGTGTAGTTGATCTTCTTGCCGCCGATCGTGACCGAGTGATGCGTGATCGCCGCGCTTTCGTCGGTGGCGGTGACGGAATCGTCCGGCCCGTTGCCGTACGCCACCGGATCGAACAAGGGCTGATCGCCCGCCTTCTGCTTGCCGGCGGGCGCCGCCGGCTTCGCCGGAGCTTTCGCGCTGTGCGGCGACTGCGGACTAACAGGCGCTGAGGACACCGCAGGCACTGCGGGCGTTGAGGGCGCTGGGGACGCCGGGTCTGTGCTTGTCATGATCGCTCCATGGGTACGTTCACGTCTTATGCCGGTGCCGCCGACTCTTGCAAACCACTCTTGCAAACCACACTCGCAAACCACACTCGCAAACTATAGGACGCCGGCCACTTTCTGACCATTGGGACTGCCGAGTCCCGTGCAGGCGTCCCAGCCCACGGAGGCCGCGAAGCTGCCGTTATTGCCCTGCGTGATGTCGTTGCAAACGCCCGCCGCCTTGTAAAGCTTCGGGTTGACGAAGCCGGCCGGCCTGCCGTTCGCCGCGTTGATGCGGGCAATCAGCGCGGCCCACAGCGGCGCGACCGCGCTCGTGCCGCCCACCACCGTCTGCATGCCCCCGACCAGCACGCTGTAGCCGGTGAGCGGCGAGGCGTCGCCGGCGACGTCGGGCACGCCGCGTCTGGCGAGCGGCTGCTTGCCGCCGCCCGTCGATGTCACCGATAAACCTTCCTGCCACGCCGGCAACGCGAACGCGGTGCTCACGCCGCCGCCGCTCGCGCCGCCTTCGGAACCGTCGTTCCAGACCACCTCGTGCGTGATCGACGCACCCGACGCCGTCAGGCTCGTGCCGCCGCAAGCCAGCACATACGGGCTCGATGCCGGAAAGTCGACCTGATCCCCCGTGCCCGAGCCGTCGCTGGACCCGCTGTCGCCCGACGCCGCGCACACCGTCACGCCGAGCGCCGCCGCGCTTTGCAGCACGCTGTTGAATGCCTTTTGCGACTGGCTCGTCCAGCGCGATTCCGGTCCGCCCCAACTGATCGAAATCACCGACGGCCTGTTGGCCGTGTCGTGCACCGCGCTGCTCACCGCGTCGATGAAACCGGCGTCGCTGTTCGGCGCGAAATACACGGCGAGGGTCGCGCCCGGCACGATCGCGCCGACGATCTCGATGTCGAGCGTGACCTCGCCGTCGGGTCCGTTCGGATCGCCGGTCGGCTCATTGCGGGCCTGATCGACGCTGACCGGTTTCACCGTGGGCGAGGCGACGTTGAGGCTCGCGAAGTACGACGTGAGATCCGCCGTGCTGTATCCGCCGCCCAGCTCGATGATGCCGACGCACTGGCCGCCGCCGTCGCCGGCTGGAAACTGGTAGAGCGACGCGAGCTGCGGCGGCGTGAACGAAACCTGATGCACGCGGGCCGGCCGGAACGGCGGCCGGATGCGAAAGTGCGGCCGCGCCTGCGGACGGTTGTCGAGCCCGAGCACCGCTTCGACCACACCGTGCAGATCGTCCGGCACGTTGACCGCGCCGGTGCGTCCGCGAAATGTGCCGGCCGTATGGTGCTGGTACTGTTCGAGCTTGACCTCGAACGCGCTCTGGAATTGCGCGACCGTGCCGGACAGCACGACCGAGCGCGCCGCCGTGTCTTCGCGCACCACCGTCAGGCCGTGCGCGGCGGCGAATGCCTTGACTTTGGCGATGTCGTCGGGCGCCGCGCCGTAGTCTTTGGCGAGCGCCTCGCGCGAGAGCGGCGCCACGTTCGGATCGCCCGCCTCGATGCGGCTCATGAGCGAGTCGAACTGCGCTTGCTGCTGACGGCGCAGCATCACGAAAACCTCGATCTTTTCTGCCGGATCGCAATCGCCGATGAGTTTCGAACCTTGTTCTACTGTTCGCTCGCTGCCGGGCAGCGGGTGCTTGCTGGCCATAGTCGACTCCCATGTTTGACGGACTTCGCAAACCGTCGGACCCATGCATTCAAACACAGTTCCAGCGCGCGCGGCAGTCGGCCGAATGGCCTAAGACGCGCGCTTCATGCGTGATTCATGCGCACTTTCCACTGCTCCGCTATGATGCTTCAGCGGCTATCCAGCCGTTACATTGCCTCGCGCGCCGTTCGCGCGCACGATCGAAGAATCAGAGGAACCCCATGTCAATTTCGATGTATCAAGCCTCCGTGCCCGTGCTGATTCGCGGCCTCTCCAATTTGCAAGCCATCCTTGGCAAAGCCGAGGCGCACGCCGCCGAAAAGCAGATCGATCCGTCGGTATTCACCCACGCCCGCCTCGCGCCGGACATGTTGCCGCTCGTGCGCCAGGTGTATATCGCGAGCGATACGGCGAAGGGCTGCGCGGCGCGTCTGGCCGGCGTGGAAGCGCCGAAATACGAAGACGTCGAACAGACATTCGACGAACTCGATGCCCGCCTACAGAAGACGATCGACTATCTGAAAGAATTTACTGCACAGCAGATCGACGGCTCGGAAGAGCGCGCCGTCACGCTGAAAATGCGCAGCGGCGTGATCGAATTTTCGGGCCTGTCGTATCTGCTCGGTTTCGTGCTGCCCAACTTCTACTTCCACGTCACGACGGCGTACGACATCCTGCGCCACAACGGTGTGGAACTGGGCAAGCTCGACTATCTGGGCCAGCCGAAATAACGCGCCGCGCCGCCGGGCCGGTTCAGACGCGCGGCTGGAACGTGATGATCGCCATGCCGGCCAGCGTCACCGCGACGCCGGCCGCGTCCCACAGCGTCGGCCGCACCTTGTCGACGCACCATAGCCACGCTATCGCCACGGCCACATACACGCCACCGTAAGCCGCATACACGCGGCCCGCGGCGGTGCCGTGCAGCGTGAGCAGCCACGCGAACAGCGCGAGGCTTAGCGCGCCCGGCACCAGCAGCCAGACGGAACCGCCCTCTTTTATCCAGCGCCACGGCAAATAGCAGCCGACAATTTCAGCAACGGCGGTGACGGCGTACAGCAAAAGGGTTTTCATCGACGGGTAGGCAAGGTGGTTCGACGGTTCGTGTCGCCCCGGCTGCGGGCCGTGGGCCGGGCGCCATAAGGCGCGCCATCGGCTTTATTAACACAAACGCCTCGCCCGTGAGCAGGATCAGTCGAGCGAAAGCCGCAGCGCGAAGCCGATCAACGCCGCGGAGAACGTCCAGCGCTGCAAGGTCTGTGCGAGCGGATGCGCGCGCATCCATCCCGCGATTCGCGCCGCGCCCACGGCATACGTAAGGTCGAAGCACAGACCGACCGCGAGCAGCACGCCACCCAGCTCGATCATCTGCAACGCAACCGGTCCCGCTTCGGGACGCACGAATTGCGGCAACAACACGGAACAGAACAGCAACGCCTTCGGATTGAGCAGATTGGTCAAGAGACCTTTGACGAACGCGGCCCTCAGCCGATGCAAAGCCGGTTCCAACGCCGGCTTCGACGGGTTGGCGCCCGCGCCGCCCGCGCCGCCGTCAGGCAACGCAAAAACAGGCGAGCGGAAAATCTGAATGCCGACCCACGCCAGATAGACCGCGCCGCCGTAGCGCACCACGTCGTAAAGCCACGGCGCGTTGCGCAGCAGCGCGGCCACGCCGCATGCCGACAGCGTCACATGCGTCGCGCGCGCCACGCCGAGCCCGCACGCCGCCGCGAAGCCGCTGCGCACGCCGCGTCCGATACTCGTTTGCAAGATCAGCGCCATGTCAGGCCCTGGCATCGCATAGACGACCAGCAACGCGACGATATAGACGACGAGAAGGTGTACGGAAATCATGAAAGCCTCTTCTAATGGAGGGCTCTATCTTGCTATCGCCGACTTAGGTTTTGCTGGCGAATTTCACAGCAGAACATGCCACTTTTAGCGGAACACGCTAATATTCATCCGCTTTACAAAGTTTTCCGCCAACGCACAAAAGACCCGAAAAAGCCCATGACAACCGACCTCGACAAGACGGATCGCGCGATCCTGGCCGCGCTGCAAAAGGACGGCCGCATGTCGAATGCGAAGCTGGCCGAGCTGGTTGGCCTCAGCGAGACGCCGTGCGCGCGCCGCCTCAAGCGTCTTGAGCACGACGGCTATATCGGTCAGTACCGCGCCATGCTGACGCGCCCGGCGCTCGGCTTCGGCGTGGTGGCGTTCGTGCTCGTGCGCTTCGCCGTGCACGACAAGGCGCTCGCCAACCGCTTCGAGCGCGAGGTGCAGGCCATTTCCCGGATCATTTCGTGTCACAACGTGTCGGGCAGCGCCGACTACATCCTGCAAGTGGTGGCGCGCGACCTCGACGATTACGGCACCTTCATGCGCGACCAGATGCGCAGCCTGCCGGGCGTGACCTCGGTGGAGTCGGCGCTATCGTTGCGTGAGGTAAAGGCCGACGGCGGTTTGCCGCTCTCCTGAAGCCGAACGTGGCATAGTCACGCCATTTGCCTTTGACGCGGCGCGAGCCGCCTTCACGAACACGGAGTTCTCATGGACAACATCGATCACGACAAGGCCCGGGCAGAAGAAAGCGCCGCCATGGAGCGCGTTCTGACCGCGACGCAACGGGTCAAGACGGCGTTCGCTTCGTTGCAGTCGCAATTTCCGCCGGCCGGCAGCGGCCAGCCCTCGCAGTTCGCGCTGCAAACGTTCGACGCCGCCTTGCAGGAACTCGAAGACGCCCAAGCCGCATTCGACGACATGCTGGGCGATCTGCTCGACGGCAACCGCTAACACCGGGCCGCGCGCGAGCCCGGCACCGAAGGAGCGCTTAACGCGCGTTCGTTTCGACCACCGGCTCGCAGAGAATCGGAAAATTCACCGAGTTGGCGACATAACACTTCTCGTGCGCCATGTGATGCAGGCGCGCCGCCAGTTCGACGTCGCCGCCCGCCTGAATGACGACACGCGGACGCAGCACGATTTGCGAAAACCGCCCTTGCCGCGGATCGTCGAGCATGGTGCCCTCGGCGTCGTCGCGATATTCCAGCACGGCAATACCGGCGTCGGCGCAAAGATGCAGATACCAGAGCTTGTGACACGCCGAGGCCGACGCGACCAGCAGATCTTCCGGATTCCACCGGTTCGCGTCGCCGAGAAAAGCGGCATCCGACGAACCCTCAATGACCGGCTTGTTCCCCGCGCGAATCACATGATCGCGGCTGTAGTCGCGATAGCCCGAAGTGCCGCTGCCGCGATTGCCCGTCCACTGCACAGAGACCTTGTACTTGTGCTCGCCGTACGCCATACGCCCTTCCTTGATCGAGTGAATCCGGTTGGTGGGGCCTGCATTCTAAGCCTCAACCGGCGCACGCCGTCTATCGCGATGACGGCGGCCGCCCGCTCAGGTTCGGCAAGCGCGGGTCGGGGTTCTGGTTAAGGCTCGTACCGTTCGCGCGCATGTTGTTAAGCTGCGGAGCCGGACTTGCGCTGCCCGTGCGGCCCGTACCGGCGGAGCCGCCCGGCGTCGCCAGACCCGGCGTCGGGCCGGGCGCGGTGCCCGTTGCGCCCGCGCCGGTTCGCTGAGCCGGCACAACAGGCGCGCCGCCTTGAAGATTTCCGCTCGACGGCGTCGCGCTCAAGCCCGTATTGCCCGCGCCCGAATTGCCCGACTGCGCGTAGGCCGCTCCCACGAGGCCGATCACGCATGCCGCTATCAGCACCACCCGCATCGGGAGGGCCCTTGCAAGACCGCGAATGACGATTTTCATCTGCCCGCTCCATCGGATAACGCGCCGCTCAAGGGTATGACGAGCCGTTGCGTGGTTTGTTCACGGTCTTCATCGCCCGCGCGCGAAAGCGGGGAATAGAAAACGGCCGCTGCGCGTTATGATCACTCGTTACGCCAACACGGCCTATCGCGCGCGATGGAGCACGCCTACCTTCACCTCTTGCATCTGCTGGCCGGCCATCCGGAATGGACGCTCACGGTGGTATTCCTCGCGGCTTTTCTGGAGTCGGCCGCGGTCATCGGCACCTTCATTCCCGGCAGCACGGCGATGTTCCTCGCGGGCGCGCTGACCGGCACCGGTTCGCTGAGTCTCGGCTGGGCGCTCGCCTGCGCGATTGCAGGCGCGATCGCCGGCGACGGCCTCAGCTTCTGGCTCGGCAGCCGCTACAAGAGCCAGATCGTGAAACGCTGGCCGTTTTCGCGGCATCCCGAAGTGCTCGAAGCGGGCTACCGCTTTTTTGACAGGCACGGCGCGAAGAGCGTGGTGTTCGCGCGCTTCGTGGGTCCGTTGCGCGCGATCGTGCCGGTCGTCGCGGGCATGCTCGGCATGACGCCCCTGCGCTTTTACGCGATGAACGTGCTCTCCGCCTTGTTGTGGGCGCCGGCGCATATTCTGCCGGGCGTCGTGTTCGGCGCGTCGGTGCTGCTCGCCGGGGCTGTTTCGTTCCGGCTCGTCGTGATTCTGGCAATGCTGGGCGGCAGCGCCTGGCTGAGCTATCGCGCAGCGGCCTTGTTGATCTCGCACGCGAATGCGTGGTCGAGCGCAGCGGGCCGCCATCTGGGCAGTTGGGCGTGCCGTCATCCGGGACCGCTTGGCCGCGCCGCGCGCAGAATGCTCGATCCGAATGCGCCGGATGCGAGCAGCGTGCTGATCGCGTCGCTGATCGTGCTGGTATGCGGCGCGCTCTTCTTCGGCGTTCTCGAAGACGTGGTCACCGGCGATCCGCTCACGCATGTCGACCGGTCCGTCTATCGCTTCATGCAATCGGTGCGCACGCCGTGGGGCGATACGGTGCTCGCCGGTCTTGCGACGCTCGGCAGCACCGCGACGCTCGCCGCGCTGATCGTGACCGTAGTGCTCTGGATGCTGTGGGAAAGGCGCTGGCGCACCATCGGCTACTGGCTCGCGGCGGTCGTCTTTTCGCAGTTGCTGATCTTCGCTTTGCAGTTCGCGCTGCAGCGCGCGGCGCCGAACCATCTGATGACCGACGCCTATGTGTTTCCCAGCAACCACGTGGCGGCGGCGGTCATCGTCTATGGCTTCCTCGCGTTTCTGCTCGCGCGCCGCGTCGGCATGCTCGAAGCGCTGCTCGTGGTCACGGCGAGCATGCTCATCGTGCTCGTGATCGCGCTCGCGGGCGTGTACTTCGGCCGCTACTGGGTGTCGGACGCGATCGGCGGCGCCGCGCTCGCCTATGTCTGGGTCGCGATCGTCGGGCTCACCGCGATCGTGCGGCATCCGCAGCCGCCACCGCCGCGCCGCTGGATGCCGGCCATCGTGCTCGCGGTGGTGCTCACGAGCATGGGCGCGCAGTCCGGCCTCGGCATGATGGGGACGCCGCAGGACATGGCCCCGCAGCCGCTTTCGCACGTGACGCGGGAGCAATGGACGGTTTCCGTCTGGCAGCGTCTGCCCTGCTATCGCTCGGATATGGGCGGCGACCGCAAGGAGCCGCTCACGCTGCAATGGGTATCGGAGCGCGAGTCGATTCGCCGTCAATTGCTTGGCGAAGGCTGGGTGGAAGGCACCGAACTGACGCCGCATAGCCTGCTTTCGCTCGCTTCGCCGGATGTCGCCGCGACCGCCTTGCCGGTATTGCCGAAGCTGAACAACGGCGTGCCGTCGTCGCTTGTTTTCATGCGTCCCGGCGACACGCGCGACCAGCGCGACGTCCTGCGTTTCTGGCCGACCGGCTATGCCGTCGACAACGGCACGGCCGCCGCGCCGCTATGGGTCGGCGCGATCGCGCATGAACGCCTGTCGCATGCATCGTGGCCGCTCAACATTCTGCGCGTCGACAAGCAGGTCTCGGCGTTCGACACGCGCATGAAGCCTGCCGAAGGCCTCGGCACGGCTCTCGTCGCGACGGTGAGCTGTCATGGCGTGCCGGTCTCGCTGCTCGCCTCGGCGGCGCAGTGAGCCGCGTGGGCCGCGCTATTCGAAAGTGGCGGTCACGGAAAGCTGCACGCCGTTGCCCTTCGGCCTGTTGCTGGCGTGGATGTCGTTGACCCAGCGCAGCGTGGCCGATACCGGCGTTTTATAAGCCTTGCCCGACCACGTGATCATCGGGCCGAGACCCCACGCATTTCCGCGCGCGCCGTCGAACCGGTTCGCTATGCCGCCGCTATCGGCGGCAAGCTGCTGAATCCAGCCGCCCACCACGCCCACGCCCCAGCCGTTCTGAAAGCGCTTGAGCACCAGCAGATCAAGCGCGCTGAGCGGCGCGTTGTGATAGTGCGTCTGGTCGTTCGGCGTGTAAAAGCCGATGCCGTAGTTGAGCGTCAGTTCGATGTCGTGCGATGGAATCAGATGTGTGTAGGCGATGTTCGGCGTGAAGGTCCACGTATTCTGGCCGGCATTGGCAAGACGGCTCGCACTGTATGGGCCCGTGGGCGCGAACATCTGCAAGCTGAGCGCCACGTGATCGTTTTTGGTGAGCTGATAACCCGCGATCACCGGGACAAAAAACAGATCGGCGAACTCCATGGAGTGGTCGCCCGGAAGCAGCCCGTTGAAGCTGGAGCCACTCGTGTATTGCACGGGAACGCTGACCAGCGACGCGAAATTCCACCCGCCAGCAGTGACGCCCCACGTTTTGAGCATGCTGGCGGCGGTGTAGACCACCTCCAGGTCCAGGCCCCGCGTGACGGCGCCCGAGACGGGCAATGTCTTCGAGGCACCGAGCGATCCCGAGTAATAAATAGTTGCCAACGAGACGATCCAGTCTGACGTGGGCGGCACGACTCCCGCGTAGGGCGCCGCCTGCTGTCCGGTTATGGTTCTGCCGACGCCGCCTTCCGTAGCGGCACACTTGTCGCCATAGATGCAGGCGAGCGCGGCGGCAATGAGCACGATTCGCGACGCCGCCTCACGCGCGGCAGGGCCACCTTTGGCGGGGCCACCCCTGGCCGACTGCGCGCTATTGTTCCTGTTGTCCAATACACGCTCCGTTGAAATGATCGCGTTCATATCGCCCCGCTATTGCACCGAGTAACCTTTGCCCTGCATGCACGCGCCGTATGCGCGCCAATAGGTGTTCATCGTCGATTGCTGGGATGCCTGCGCCGACTGTGCCTCCGCAGCGTGCTGCTGACGGCTGCGCGCGCCACCGGCGAGCACTCCCGCCGCCGCGCCGACCGCGGCGCCATGTCCCGCGTCGTTGCCACTCACGTCCCCCACGATCGCGCCCGCCGCCGCGCCTCGCGCCGCACCCCGCACACGCGCGCCGGTCGGCCCCGACGGCGCGGCTGGCGCCTGCGCGACGACGGCCGGGTCGATGCCCGTGTTCTGCTTCGCCCACGCATAGCACGCGCCGTCGTCCGACATTTGCTGCTGTTGACTTTGTCCATGCGCGGGATACGTGGCCGGTTTTTGAGCGAAAGCGAGCGCACTTGCGCTCGTCAGAATCACTGCGGCGAATCGCTTCATTTTTATCCTCATACTCAGGAATGCTGATTGATATGACAGCCAGCGCTGAACAGACACATGGCATGGCACGGCATAAACGCAAGCCATCTTACTGGACAGCATTCGCGCAGCCGAGTGCACTGCGGTCGAACATGAACAGTTTTACTTAACACCACGCATGGCGCCGGAAAATCTCATGCATGCATTCATGCATGGAAGATAGAAAACGCCATAGCTAAACGCAAGCAGGCACTTGGCTATGCATGGCGATGAAAATGCGCTTCCTAGATCATTCTTCTCTTAACTTCAACTCAAATTTTTATTTGATGAAGGATTGTCATTCTGCACTGAAGCAAGCTAATAATCTCGCCATTGAAACTCATCGCCATTTTTTACAACGCGTGCATCAACTGCTTTCACCGATGCCTCACGAAGGCACTCATACATTCGCAGTCCGATCTACATTGCATGGCGCATGACGCGCCGAATTCATTCACGGGGCAAAGCGCCTGGCGCGTTTTCGGCCCCACTGCAACGAGACGCATGCAAGCTGGAAACACGGAGATTTCATTGTGAAACGATCAAGGGCAACTCAAAGAGGAACGCTGATCGCACTGGCCATGCTGGCCGGCTTGCCGATCATGCTCGACGTCGCGGCGCCTCCCGCCTATGCGCAAACCGCGGCCAAAGTATCGAACCAGCAACTCGATTCGCTAACCGCGCCGATTGCGCTCTATCCCGACGCGCTGCTCGCCCAGGTGCTGATGGCATCCACTTTTCCGCAGGACGTGCAGGCCGCCGCGGCATGGTCCAGAGCGAATCCGAACCTGAAGGGCGACGACGCGGTGAAGGCGGTCGGCGCAGAGCCGTGGGACCCGAGCGTTCAATCACTGGTCGCGTTTCCGCAAGCGCTCGCCACGATGGCCTCGAAACCCGACTGGTCCGCGCAACTCGGCAATGCGTTTCTCGCGCAGCCGAGCGACGTGATGGATTCCGTGCAGCGTCTGCGCAAACAGGCGCAACAGACCGGCAATCTGAAGTCCACCGGACAGCAGAAAGTGATCGTCGAGCAGAGCACCATTCAGATCGTGCCCGTGAATCCGCAGGTCGTGTATGTGCCGACCTATAACCCGACTGTCGTCTATGGCGCGTGGCCCTATCCCGCGTATCCGCCTGTGTATGTGCCGCCGCCTCCGGGCTACGCGGTCGCCAGCGGACTCGCTGCCGGGATCGCGTTCGGCGTGGGCGTGGCGATCACCAGCGCGTTGTGGAGCGACGTGAACTGGAACAATCACAGCGTCAACATTAACGTCAACCGATACAACAACATCAACGTGAACCGGCGGATCGACGTGAACAGCAATTCGACAAGGTGGAACCGCGACTCGACATTCAATCGCAATACCTCGGCGAATGCCGGCGGCGTGCAGCGCGACGCTTACCGTGGACGCGATATGTCGGCCTCGCGCGCGCAGGCGCAGCAAACCCTGCAAAACCGCACCGGCCAGAATCTCGGCGGCACAGCGAGCGAACGGGTGCACGGCATTCAACATGGCGGCACGAACGCCGGCAACGTCCGTGCGAGCGCTCAGAACGTGAATCGCGACAATGCGCTGCGTGGCGCCGGTAATGGCGCATCGGCGCAGCAGGACATCGAACGCGGACGAGCGAGCCGGCAATCGCCGCCGGTCAGTCACAACGGTCTCGGCGCGGGCGGCGGCGGAGAACAACACGGCGGCGGTCTCGGCGCGGGCGGCGGTGGACAACGCCACTTCGGCCGTCAACGTTGAACGATCCCAAGGAGCCGCTCATGAATCACCTTCAAACCTTCCGCGTTTGCCTTGCGAACGCCACGGCACTGCCCGCTTCCCGCCGTCTCGCCGGCACGGCGATCGCCGTATCCGCGCTGTTCTTCTGCGCTGCATCGGCGCACGCCCAGGCGGTCTATCCGACGCCGGAAGCCGCCGCCGATGCATTCGCCGACGCGCTCGCCACCAACGATCACGCGGCCATGCAGCACGTGCTCGGCAACAACTACAACCGCTTCATCCCGTCGAAGGACGTGGGCGAGGAAGACATTTACGCGTTCCTCGGCGCGTGGGCCGCGGGACACCATGTCGTCGACGATACCGCGCCGCTTCACGGCCGCGCGAGCAAGCACCTGTCGGTCGGCACGAGCGGCTGGACCTTGCCGATTCCGCTTGTCGAGGCGTCCAACGGCTGGCGCTTCGATCCCGTGACGGGCAGCGATGAAATCCTGACGCGCAGGATCGGCCGCAACGAACGCGCGGCGATGATGACCTCGCTCGCCTATCTCGACGCACAGCGCGACTATCACGCGTCGGCCGAGCGCTATGCGCAGCGTCTGCTCAGCACGCCGGGCCAGCATGACGGCCTGTATTGGCCCACTGCGCCGGGCGAAGCGCAAAGTCCGCTCGGCCCGCTCGCCGCCGCCATGCCTAAAACCGGCTCGATCAACAAAGACGGATATCACGGCTATCACTTTCGCGTGCTGACCGCGCAGGGATCGCATGCAAAAAGCGGCGCGCTGAACTACATCGAGAACGGCGCAATGACGAAAGGCTACGGCCTCGTCGCATGGCCCGCCGAATACAGCAAGACGGGTGTGATGACTTTCATCGTTAATCAGGACGGCCAGGTTTATCAGAAGAACCTCGGTCGCGATTCGGCCCGGCGAGCTGCCGCGCTGAAATCGTTCGATCCCGATTCGTCATGGGAACCCGTGCAGCCTTGAATGCACCCGCTGTTTTGCAGCGATGACGGCGGCCGCGCATCGCCGTCATCGCCCGGCTTTAAAGCTTATTTCCGCATGAACCACGAAAACCTGATTGCCTGCCACGAATGCGACGCCCTGTTTCGCAAGCCGCGGCTGGAAGGCAAGTCGTCCGCGCATTGCCGGCGCTGCGGCGCGCTGCTCTATCGGAGCGCATCGCGCCAGCTCGACGGCATTTGCGCGCTGACACTCGCGTGCCTGTTCACCTTCGTCATCGCCCAGGGGTTTCCCATTCTCGAACTGGAAACCGGCGGCATGACCTCGCGCACGAGTCTCATCGGCGCGCTCGCCACGCTATGGACCTCCGACATGCGGATCGTCGCGGCCATGGTGTTCTGCTCCACCGCGCTGTTTCCGCTGACCGAACTCGCCGCGCTGCTGTACGTGCTGGTCGCGATCCGTCAAGGCTATGTGCCGCCTGGCTTTAACCGCGTGCTGCGCGCCATTCAGTTCGTGCGGCCGTGGGGCATGATCGAAGTGTTCATGCTTGGCGTGCTGATCACGATCGTCAAGATGGTGAGCCTCGCGCGTGTGATTCCGGAGGCCGCGCTGTTTGCATTCGGCGCGCTCACGTTGATGCTGGTGCTCGTCGTCATGTTCGATCCGCGCACGCTCTGGGATATGGCCGATGAGATCAAGGCGCGCCGTGGGGCGATCGGCGCACATGCCCGACGCGGCTCATTACACAAGAAGCGGGCAACCTCATGAAGACGAATACATTGACGGCCTCGCATGCCGGACTACTCGCCTGCCACGCCTGCGGACGCGTCGCGTCGCACGCGGCTCGCCACGGCGCGCAACATTGCGCGCGTTGCGGCGCGGCGCTGCACCGGCGCAATCCCGATAGCCTCTCGCGCACGTGGGCGCTGCTGATCGCGGCCGCACTCCTGTATATCCCGGCTAACCTGCTGCCGGTCATGCACACGTCGTCGCTGGTCGGTTCGGAAGACGACACGATCATCAGCGGCGTCATCTATTTCTGGACCTCGGGCTCGTGGCCGCTTGCGATCATCGTATTCGTCGCGAGCATTCTCGTGCCGATGCTGAAGCTCTCCGTGCTCGCATTGCTTGCCGCCACCGCGCAGCGCCGTTCGGCGTGGCGTCCGATGGAACGCGTGAAGCTGTATCGCCTCGTCGAGCGCATCGGCCGCTGGTCGATGCTCGACGTATTCGTCATCACGCTGACGGTGGCGCTGGTGCGTTTCGAATCGCTTGCTGTGATCACCGCGGCACCGGGCGCGCTCGCATTCGGTTGCGTAGTCATCCTTACTATGCTCGCCTCCATGCAGTTCGACCCGCGACTCATCTGGGACGACGTCGAAAGCCACAGCCTACGCGCGCCGCGCCCTGCTCACGGAGACACTTTATGAATCGCCCGCAAGGCCCCGAGATGCCGCCTGACGTGCCGGATGTGCCCGAGGCAGCCATCGAGCCGCGCCGCGGCTGGCTGCCCTCGCTCGTGTGGGTCGTGCCGTTGATCGCGGCGCTCATCGGCGTCGCGCTCGTCGTCAAGTCCGTCACCGAGCGCGGTCCGGCCATCACGATCACGTTCAACAGCGCCGAGGGTCTCGAACCCGGCAAGACGCAGGTCAAGTACAAGGACGTCGTGGTGGGCTCGGTCAAAACCATCACGCTTTCAAAGGATCATTCGCATGTCGAAGTGGGCGTGCAATTGAGCAAGCAGGCCGAAAACTTCGCGGTGAAGGACACGCGCTTCTGGGTGGTTCGTCCGCGAGTCGGCGCGAACGGTGTCAGCGGAATCGGCACGCTGCTCTCTGGCGCTTATATCGGCGTGGACGCGGGCCGCTCGCGAGAGACGCAAAACGAATTTGCCGGCCTCGAAGCGCCTCCGCCCGTCACCGGCGATCAGAAAGGCCGCCGCTTCACGCTGCATGGCGACTCGCTCGGCTCAATCGATATCGGCTCGCCGATCTTCTACCGGCGCGTGCAGGTGGGTCAGGTGTATGGCATCTCGCTCGACAAGGACGGCAAGGGCGTGACGATGCAAGTGTTCGTCGCGGCGCCATACGACCAGTATGTCGGCACCAATTCGCGCTGGTGGCACGCGAGCGGCGTGAACGTGAGGCTCGATTCGAACGGCTTCGTGGTCAACACGCAGTCGGTCACGTCGATCCTGATCCGCGGGCTCTCGTTCCGCTCGCCGCCTGGCCAGGCGACCGGGCCACAAGCAGCCGACTACACGAACTTCCGTCTCGCATCCGACGAAGCAGACGCGCTGCGTGCACCCGACGGCATCCCAGTGCGCGCCGTGATGAACTTCAATCAGTCGCTGCGCGGATTGTCCGTGGGCGCGTCGGTCGATTTTCGCGGCATCGTGCTCGGGCAGGTCACGGACATTGGCGTGGACTACGATCCCGGCACGCACAGTTTCACGATGCCCGTGACGCTCGAACTCTACCCCGACCGCCTGAGGCGCCGAGTCCACGGACAACCGGTTCCCGAAGCGGGAACGGGGGAAAGCCAGCAATTGCTTCAGCATCTCGTCGAGACCGGATTGCGCGGACAATTGCGCACCGGCAATCTGCTGACCGGGCAGTTGTATATCGCGCTCGACATCTTTCCGAAAGCCGAGCGCGTCAAGTTCGACGTCACCCGCGACCCGATCGAGTTACCCACTATTGCGAACTCGCTCGACGCGTTGCAAACCCAACTCGCGGACATCGCGAAGAAGTTGCAGCGTATTCCATTCGATCAGATCGGCACAAACCTGAACAAGTCGCTCGAAAACGCCGACAAGCTGTTCGCGCAACTCAACACGGAAATCATGCCGCAGGCGCGCGACACGCTCGCCATGGCGAAACAGACTTTCGGCTCAGCCGAAGCCACGCTGCGGCAAGACTCGCCGATCCAGGCCGACGTGCATCAGGCGATGCAGGAATTGACGCGCACCTTGCAGTCGCTGAACGCGCTCGCGGATTATCTCGAGCGTCATCCCGAAGCGCTTTTGCGCGGCAAAACGGAAGACAAGCCATGAGTCGCTATTCGCTGAACAATGTGCGTCAACGACGCGGCGCCGGCTCACGTCGCATGCTCACCCTGTTGGCCGCGCTGGCAACTTGCGCCGGACTCGCGCTCAGCGCGTGTTCGTCTCCGCCGAGCCGCTTTTACACGCTCGCCGGAGGCTCCACACCAGGCGCCGCGCGCAATACCGCCGCGCCTGCACTGATGATCGAAGTCGCGCCCGTCGACATGCCTGCACAAGTCGCGCGAACGGCTTTCGTCGTGCACACGAGCGCGAATCGGGTGGACGTGCTCGAACAAACGCGCTGGGCCGCGTTGCCCGCCGACGAAATCCGCCAGGCGCTCTCGCAAGACCTGACGCAGCGTCTCGACGCGATCGACGTGTCACGTTCTCTGCAGCCCGCCGCTGCGCCGGTGTATCGGGTGAACGTCAGCGTGCAGCGCTTCGAATCCTGGCCGGACTCGCATGCGCTGATCGACGCGGTGTGGACCGTGCGCGCGTTGTCCGATCAAACGGTGCTGACGTGCCGCAGCATCGTCAGCGAACCGGCGAGCGGCGGCGACGATGCACTCGTGGCCGCTCATCGTCGGGCGCTCGGGCAGATTGCCGCGAACCTCGCCGCCGGCATTCGCGCGCTCGACACATCGACACGCGTCAGTCGCTCCGCGCCCGGAGCAACACGCAGCGTGCCATGCCCAGTGTAGTAAGCATTCGCGCCGCTTGACGCGCTGCTTGGCGGTTGAGAAAAATGTCTCACCGGCAGCGATGGTGCACTGCAGTGCGACCACCGATTCGCGCATGCTACATGGACGAATAGCGGCGCAATAACAGACTTATTTTCGCGTTCGGTACGCGGCGGCGATTGCATCGAGTCCCGCCATCATGAAGCGAATGAAATCGTCCGCGAGCGCGCTTCTGTCTTTCGCAACGGCGGGCAGAAGCGCCGCCTGCATCTGTTTTGGTGCAATCATCAGCGCAATACAAGGCAGTACAGTGAACATCAACGCTCGCTGCACGACCGGCTCTTGCGGATTCAATTGCATTGCTTCGCCGATAAGTCCCAGAAGAACCGCGGCCTTCGGACGTACTGCCTTTTCAATCAGCGCCGGAATAGCGGGTGACGGCGACAGCACCTCGCGCAGCATCAGCATGAATCCCCACGGCGCGCCGGCACTCGTTGAAAGACCAATGAACCGCGAGATCAACGCGCGCAACTTTTCCCGTGGATCGCCCGGCCCTTGCGCCAATGCAGTCAATTCATCGAGACTCACGACCTGACGGTGCGCCTCCACGAGCGCCGCCTCGTAAAGCGCCTCGCGACTGCCGAAGTGATAGTTCACCGACGCCATGGGCGTGCCCGCACGCTCGCAAATCTCCTTGCTGGTGGCATCGGCGAAACCGCGCGCGGCGAATATCTGACCTGCTGTATCGAGCAGATGCTGGCGGGTCGCCGCGCCATCCTGACGGGTCGCGCGCGTGACCGGCTTTGATCTTTTCTCCGCTTGAGGTGCCTTCGCCGCTTTCGTACGTTTGGTCGTAGCGGCGCGTTTCTTCGCGGCGGTGACGCTTTTCGGTGGTTTCGTCGGCATAGGGAAAATCACGGCTCGAACTAGTTTGAATTTGAATTCAAATTCACATATTATCGATTCTACTTCATCCTCGCGGCTCGGACACTCAGTGAAGTTCATGAGTGCCGCATCTCTCGCGTCGAGAATGGATTGCTTACTGAACACGTGCTTCGCAAAAGGCGCGTCGAGTGGACCAAGCCATGATGAATTCAATCGCTTCAATCAGACACTGTTCGTTGCTGCTGATCCTGAGTCTGTTGCTCGCGGGATGTTCGCAGCGCGAGCAACATGTCTATCAGGGCTATATAGAAGGCGAATATCTTTATCTCGGCTCATCGCAAGCGGGCAAGCTCACGCAATTGAATGTCGCGCGAGGCGCGAACGTGAAAGCGAACGCACCGCTCTTCTCACTCGAATCCGTCGACGAAGCCGCCGCGCTCGATCAGGCCCAACACCAGCTCGCGGCCGCCCGCTCGCAACTGGCCGACATACAAACCGGCAAACGCGTGCCCGAAGTCAACGTGAGTCGCGCGCAACTCGCCGAAGCCGCGGCGAACGCGCACAAAGCAGCGCTGCAATTGACGCGCGACGAAGCACAGTACAGCGCCGGTGGCATTTCGAAAGCGGAGCTCGACGATTCGCGTGCCAATGCGGACGTGACGTCGGCACAAGTGCGCGAACTCACGAGTCAGGTGGAAGTGGCGCGCCTGCCTGGCCGTTCGCAACAGATCACCGCGCAGCAGGCACAAATCGCGGCCGCCGATGCCCTCGTCGCGCAAGCGCGGTGGAAGCTGGAACAAAAGCGCGTGAGTGCGCCCGCGGATGGCCTCGTCTACGACACGCTTTATCGAGTCGGCGAATGGGTGCCCGCGGGCAATCCGGTCGTGCAGATACTGCCGCCGCAAAACATCAAGGCGCGCTTCTTCGTGCCGGAGACAATTGTCGGCGGACTCGCGCCGGGCCGCGAAATAGCGCTGCATTGCGACGGCTGCGCAGCTGACGTGATGGCGAAAATCACCTACGTGTCGAATAACGCGGAGTACACGCCGCCTGTTATCTATAGCAACGAGAGCCGGGCCAAACTCGTTTTCATGATCGAAGCGCGGCCCTCCGTTGCGGATGCAACGAAGCTGCATCCCGGTCAGCCGGTCACGGTGACATTGAAATGAGCGCCGAAGCACACGAGTACGCGATCGACGTACATAACCTCAACAAACATTTCGGTGACAAGCATGTCGTCAACGACGTGACATTGCAGGTCGCGCGCGGCGAAATCTTCGGCTTTCTGGGGCCGAACGGCAGCGGCAAGACCACGTCGATCCGTCTGATGTGCGGCTTGCTCACACCCGACTCCGGCACCGGCACATGCCTCGGCTACGACATTCGCCGCGAGAGTGCGCAGATCAAGCACAACGTCGGCTATATGACGCAACGTTTTTCGTATTGGGAAGATCTGACTATCCGCGAGAATCTCGACTTCGTCGCGCGCATCTACCAGATGCGCAACCGGCGCGAAGCCGTCGACAAGTCGCTCGAATCGCTCGGACTGCACAGCCGCGCAGATCAGCTGACAGGTTCGCTCTCCGGCGGGTGGAAGCAACGTCTCGCGCTTGCCGCCTGCATGCTGCACGAACCGAAACTGTTGTTGCTCGACGAACCGACAGCCGGCGTCGATCCCACCGCGCGGCGCGACTTCTGGGAAGAACTGCACCGGCTCGCCGCGCGCGGCATTTCGGTACTCGTCAGCACGCATTACATGGATGAAGCCGAGCGCTGCCACAAGCTCGCGTATATCGCCTACGGGAAGCTGCTCGCGCAAGGTACTTCCACAGAGGTCATCGAATCGCAAAACCTAGCAACGTGGTCGATTCAGGGAGAACATCTGAGCGAACTGTCGGAGAAATTGCGCGCGACGCCTGGCGTGGATCAGACCGTCGTATTCGGCGCCGCGCTGCACGCGAGCGGGCGCGATCACGCGGCATTGGAGCGCGCGCTCCGGCAGGCAACGGCTGGCACTTCGCTGCGCATGGAGCCCATAGAAACGGGACTCGAAGATGTGTTTATCTACCTGATGAGTCGTTCGAAAGACAACTTCGGAGCGCGATCGTGAGCACAGGTACCGTTTTTTCGTTGACGCGCTGGTGGAGCGTAGTGCTGAAGGAGTTTCTTCAATTGCGGCGCGATCGCGTCACCTTCGCGATGATCGTCGGCGTGCCCATCATTCAACTCGCGCTGTTCGGCTTTGCCATCAACACCGATCCCAAGCATTTGCCGACCGCCATTGTCGTTCACGACGAGAGCGAGTTCTCGCGCAGCTTTGTCGCCGCCATGGCTCACTCCGCGTATTTCGACATTGTCGAAACCCTGCCCGACGAAGAAGCGGGACGCCGCGCGCTTGCGCAAGGCCGCGTTCAGTTCGTGCTGAACATCCCCGTCGATTTCTCGCGAAAGCTTCTGCGCGGCGAGCATCCGTCACTGCTGGTCGAAGCCGATGCAACCGATCCGACCGCGACGCACGCCGCCGTGGCCGCGCTGCCGAACCTCGTGCAACCCGTGGCGGACAAGGACATAAAGGGGCCGCTCGCGCATCTGAACGGCACGCAAAGCGCATTCGGCGTGCAGGTTCACAATCTGTACAACCCCGAAGGCATCACGCAATACAACGTCGTGCCGGGGCTGATGGGCGTCATTCTGACAATGACACTTGTGATGATGACCGGCCTCGCCGTCACGCGCGAACGCGAACGCGGCACAATGGAAAACCTGCTCGCCACGCCGGTGCTGCCCATTGAGGTGATGACCGGCAAGATCGTGCCTTATGTGGCGATCGGCCTGATTCAGGCATCGATCATTCTCATTGCCACGCGCTTTGTGTTTCATGTGCCGTTTGTCGGCAGTCCGGTCGCCATCTACCTCGCGGCATTGCTCTTCATTGCCGCGAATCTGACCGTGGGTATCACGCTCTCCTCGCTCGCGCAAAATCAGTTGCAAGCCATGCAGCTCGCGGTGTTCTATTTTCTCCCGAACATTCTGCTTTCCGGCTTCATGTTCCCCTTTGCGGGCATGCCGCAATGGGCGCAATTCATTGGAGATCTTTTGCCGTTGACCTATTTCAACCGGCTCATTCGCGGCATTCTGCTAAAGGGCGACGGCTGGCCGGATTTGTGGCCTTCCGTCTGGCCCATGGCGCTCTTCACTGCCATCGTCATGGGGATCGCGCTGCGCTTTTACCGGCGCACGCTCGACTAGGAGCAACGTCCATGAAAGTACACCTTGTGCTTGGCGCACTCGCGCTGAGCGGCTGCGCAGTCGGCCCCGACTTTCAAGCGCCGGCGACGCCGGACGCACAGACCTATACGCGTGACGGGTTGCCCACACATACCGTCTCCTCCAACGCGCCCGCAGGTTCCGCACAGAGGTTCACCACCGCGTCCAGCGCGTTGCCCATGTGGTGGCTGCAATTTCAGTCCGACCCACTCAACCGTCTCGTGGATGAAGCGCTGCGCCAGAGTCCGACACTCGCACAAGCCCGGGCGAAACTGATCGAAGCGCGCGAGAACTACACGGCGCTTTCGGGCGCGACGCAATTCCCCCGAGTCGACGCGACGCTTTCCGGCGCGAGGCAGAAAGTCGATCCCGCTGCATTCGGCATTCCGAATGTGCAAAATCCCGGGCCTTTTTCGTTGTTTAACGCCTCGGTCAGCGTTTCGTATGCGTTCGATATGTTCGGCGCCCATCGGCGTGAACTCGAAGCAAGCATGGCGCAAGCCGACTATGAAGCGTATGAACTGGATGCAGCGAGGCTCAGCATAGCGGGCAACGTCGTGTCGACTGCTGTGCGGCGCGCTTCGTTGCAACAGCAGATCGCGCTGACGCAACTTCTCGCCGATGCGCAAGCGCATCAGCTATCGATCATGGAAGCGCGCCTCGTCGCCGGCGGCGTGTCGCAACTCGATGTGCGCAGCCAGCGCACATTACTTGCACAGACTCGCGCTTCGTTGCCGCCGCTCGCAACACAGCTTGCCGCTGCCGATCACCAGCTAGCAACGCTGATCGGAACGACGCCGTCGAAAGCAGAGTTCGACGAACTCACGCTTGACACGCTGCATTTGCCTTTGGACATTCCGCTCACCTTGCCCTCGACGCTCGCTCGCGCCCGGCCGGATATACGCGCGTCGGAAGCGCTGCTGCACCAGGCCAGTGCGAATATCGGCGTGGCAACAGCGAACCTCTATCCGCAATTCGCGTTGTCGGCGGGAATCGGCTCGGAGCGCACGCGAGTTCGCGACATCGTAAATGGCTTGAACATCTGGAATATCGGACTCAATCTGACTCAACCCATTTTTCACGGCGGAGAACTGCACGCGAAGAAGCGTGCCGCACACGCCGCCTATGACGCAGCATTGGCGAGCTATCGGCAAACCGTGCTTGAGGCCTTGCAGCAAGTTGCCGACTCGCTAACGGCTCTGCAGAACGATGCGCAAGAACTGCAAGCGCGCGCCGAAGCCGCAGAGCAAGCACAAGTCAGCTTGAGCATCGCGCGCCAGCAATACGCAGCGGGCGGAATCAGTCAGCTCAGTCTCCTCGACACCGAACGTCAGGCCTTGCAGACCGCAATCGATCAAACGCGCGCCGAAGCAGACCGGCTCACCGACACGGCTGCGTTATTTCAGGCACTCGGCGGCGCAGTGACGGACGCGGCGTTTGCTACAACTGGGCTTCGATAGCCGCCTTATCGATGACGGACCACACTTGCCCAATTCTTTCTCCGCGAAATTCGTAAAAGACGTTTTCCGTAAAAGACACTTTTCGGCCGTTGACATCGAGGCCGAGAAATCTTCCCTTTGGCGTGCAGTTAAAGCGCAGCCGCGCGCCAATATAAGCCGGGTCCGCCACCAGCAGTTCAATGTTGAACTGCAAATCCGGAATCTCGCTGAAGTCTTTTTCCAGCATCTTCCGATAACCCGACACGCCGATTCCCTCACCGTTGTAGCAAACGTCGTCATGAATGAATTGCGGCAAGTTCTGCCAGTCCTGCTTGTTGAGGCAGGCAATATAACTTCGGTAGATGTCAGAAAGATCGGGCACCGTCATGGCAAATTTTCTATTCCTCTTCAGGGTCGATTCAGGTTCCGCCTTCTGCGTGCAAGGCATGGCCGTTGCTTTCTCGTTGCAGTGCGGCATGCTGTCAGCGCCGCTCAGCGGCAGTTCACGCAACCGCAGCAAACAGCGCGCCTGCTAGTGCGAGCCCACTCGTCGCAAAGGCATACCGTTTGCTGAACCACGGCGCGTTGCCGCGCAATTCACCCACTCGCACTCACACGGAGCACCTTATGAATGTCGCTGCACTGAATCGGCCCGACATCCGCGACGAAAGCAGTACAATCGCCGCCTACGAGTTTGCGGCGAAAGCCGTCACCGGCCTCGAAAAGTTGGTTGAATTGAATGTGCAAACCGTCAAGACCTCTCTTTCCGAACAGCAGGCCCTTATCGAGGCGACACTTTTTTCAGCGTCCTTCAGTACAGTAATTGAGCTACAACTTCAGCAATTTCCGGCTGCGGTCAAAAAGATTAGCGCCTATTGGGGACACGTTGAGATTATTGCGGAAGAGACCGGCAGCGAACTCTTGGACGTAGTACAGGAAAGCGTTCAAAACTATCTTGCCACGCAGTTCTCTTTATTCGACAGCGCCGCCTCGATCGGAATCGCGCCCATCGACCGCACGAACGCGGCGAGTCCGATCACGGTCGAACAATCTCCGGTCGCGACAAAAGAGCCAGTCGTTCTCGTAGACAGCTCCGGCAATGTCGTTTTGTCGGGCAGAGGCAGTTCTGGCTTGCATTAAATCCGCTAAAGGCGGCGCGAGACGTCACGCATCGCCTTTCATTGTCCGCTGCAAATAAGGCCGCCGACGCACCTCATATCCGGCCATTGCACTCAGCGATTAGCGACATTTATCCACCATTTCCGGCCTTCGGCGAGACCTGCATTTCCGAGTTGTCTAATATCGGACTAAATGCCCGCCAATGGCAGTGGCGCTGACAGTCTCCACTGACCCTGCTGCGTGGCGGGCTCATACCTCTCAGGCGATGCTTGACATCCGCCACACCGAAACCCCTTCTACGGATCGATCATGAGTAACGCAAGATTCGCGTCGTTTTGGCATGGCCCAGAACTTTCCGCCTACGAGGTGGCCTGTTTGAGTTCGTTCACTGCATATGGCAGTGACGTCGCTCTATATAGCTATAGCGAAGTAAAGAACCTGCCGAAAGGCATTATTGCGAAAGACGCGAGCACTATCGTGCCGCCGAGCGCATTGACCGCCTTTTCCATTGACGGCATTCCGTCAATGGCGCATTTCACCGACTACTTCCGGTTTCTGATGTTCACCAGAACCGACGAGATCTGGGTAGATACGGACATGCTGTTGCTGCGCGATTTCGACCGCAGCACAACGGGCAACATTATTGGTCGTGAGTCGGCCACGAGCATCTGTACTGCTATATTGCGGCTCGATCCCGCCGATTCGCGCCTGAAAGAGCTTCTGCAGCGTATCGAAGCAATGAAGGGCACCAACATCAAATGGGGCGACACCGGTCCGCGCTTGCTGACCAGCGTATATGGCGTAAAGGCAGGCGTGCCGGAAAGCGAGTTCTATCCGGTGCATTTCGACGACTATTACAAAGTCTTCCTGCCGCAGTACTTCAACGAATGCGCGTCACTGTGCTCCGATGCCTACTCGCTGCATCTGTGGAATAACCGCGTGGTAAAAATGGGGCTGTTCAAGCGGATCGGACCGCCGCGCGGCTCATTCCTGCATCACGTCTTCGAGCGAATCGGCGCGAATAGTCTCTTCCAGGAGTTCTATCCGGCCAATGTGATGCAGGCAATGATTGATAATGCCGTGGAGAAGGTGGGACGCGACGAGGGTTTTCGCAAGCTTCTGCAAATCGGCGTGCCGGTCGTAAAGACGGCTATTGGGAAACGGCTGGGCGTGAACTAGCCTGCTGAAGGGTGTTGCATGACAGATGTTGCATGACCGCCCGGTCATGCAACCCGCGCGGCGCCGATGAGAGACTTCACGCGTCGCGCAAAACTCGTCAAGATGTTCTGCGACGAAGCGGCCTGCTGCGTTTTATGCGGTATTTGCTGCAAAATCTGCGAATCAATCGCTTTGCGCTGCGCGAGCGTGAGCCACCGGCACGACGGGCTACACCACGGCCGCCGCGCGCATCGGCGCGACTCCGTCTCGTTGCCCGCTGAATAGTGCGCTGAATAGTGCGCTGACTATTACACGCTGACTATTACAAAGTCCCGGCTTTCAGCAGTTCCCACCTCAAGTCCGAGAAACATGGGCCCTGCGTCGCCTCACTGAATTTCACGTCGTTGTGCTCGCCGTTCCATTCCATGACTTGCACCTTGCTGTCGGCGTCGACGGTGATGTCCCAACCGATGCAGCGCGCAAACGGAATCTTGCCATGGAGTTGCAGGACGGTATCGACGCAATCCTCGAACGCGGGAATCTTCACGCCGGCGAACTTCACCTTTGAATCGGGATGTTCGTCAGTCGCGCTCCAGTCGCTGAGAAAGCCTTCGCGGGCCAGCTCGCCGGTCATCAGATTGACCGGCACGCACACTTCGTCTTCGACCTTGATGTGCGTGTCGCGCGCCCTGCCAATGCGCAGAAAGCACGCGCGGAGAGAAATACGGCCGAAATCGTCCACCACGGTGGTGAAGCGCAAGGTGGCAACCGATTTCGCCGCGAATGCAGCCAGTACCGGATGCTGCACGATGAACTTCTGAATGACGCCGTTACCGAGCGATTTGATCAGCTTTCGATCGAACGAAGTCCGGTCGAAGAAGTGAATGCCTTTGCCTTGCGCCGAGCCGTCGAGTTTGAAGACGACTTTCTCGCTCTGACGAAACACGACGCGTTCGAGCTCCTCTTCCGGTACCACGACATTGCGGTCCGTAAAGAACAGTCCATTGGCGAAATAGGCGAGATCGGGAAACGCCTCGCCGCCGAAGATAGCGCGCGACATCGGCTTCAGATCGGAGATCTTGCCGTAGCCGCCCTTCATGCTGGGTACTACGACAGAGCCATAGTAATTGTCCGGAATCCAGCCTTCCTTGAACGTCCCGGTAAACGCGGCGTAAACGCGAAGCCAGGGCGCGTATTTCGCGTCGCCGAAAACGTCGTGTGCATACGTATCGGCGAGCTTGAGATTGACAGGATCAGCACGCCCGTTCTTGTTCTCCAGAAAGCGGAGAACCTGTGTTGCCTCTGCGGCGTGCCCCCGGTGGAACTTGTATTGCCCCACTGCCTTGAGGGAACGTCTGACTACTCTTTCCATATTGATTTTGTTCATAGTCCGCCGAGCGATAAACGCTTTCGTCTCCCATGTGTCCTGTACCGTATTGCAGGGCCTCGATCCAACGGATCAGTTAGTAGGCGTTGGGATGATGCAGCCCCTTGAATACAGTCGCGAAAATGATTTTGACGTCGAGCGCGAACGACCAGTTTCGTAGGTAGTACAAGTCGTGTGCGACGCGGCCCTCCATCTTTTCAATGCGATCGGTCTCTCCGCGAAAGCCGTTGATCTGCGCCCATCCGGTAATGCCGGGCTTGATCCGGTAGCGATGGATATAACCGGAGACGATGTCCTGATACAGGTCGTCGTGTTCGAGAGCGTGCGGCCTCGGACCCACCACCGACATGTCACCGCGCAGCACGTTGAAGAACTGCGGCAGCTCGTCGAGGCTGGTGCGGCGCAAGAATTGCCCCACGCGTGTGATGCGCGGGTCGCCACGCGTGGCCTGTTCGAGCACGCCCTGCTTCTGTACATGCTGCCGCATGCTGCGGAACTTGTAGATCAGGAAAACGCGGCCGTCCGCGCCTTTGCGGCGTTGCTTGAAGAACACCGGACCCGGCGAACTCAGTTTGACCGCGATTGCGCATGCCAGAAGAATCGGCGATACCGCGATCAATGCACCGAGCGCGAAAATACGGTCAAAGAGTTCTTTCTTCACCATTGCGTTCGGCGGCAAGGGCGACGCTGCGAGATTGATGGTCGGGAAGCCCAGCAATTCAGTCACACTGCCGTCGAAGAGTGCGAGGGCCCGAACGTCCGGCATAAAGCGCACATTGATCAGATCATTGCGAAACTCCGAGACAAGCTCGAGAATCGCACGCTCCTCCGATAACGGCAGAGCAAGCCACACTTCTTCGATGTGCTGTTCGCGCACGTACTTCGCAAAGGCGGCGCGCTGCTCGAAGACCGGCACGGAAGTTGTGGTTTTCGTGCCTGCGCGCAGGTTATAGACGGCATTGGGGCGAAAGCCCGCAGCCGGCTCCATTTCCATCTTCTCCAGAATCTCGTCGCAATGTTCTCCGCAGGCCGCAATCGCAACCTTCTGAAGATTCAAGCCGGCATTCCGAACGCGACCGAGCAGAACATGCGTGACCAGACGGCCCGCAATCATCGCGCCGCCCGCGAGACCCGTCCAATATCCAAACCATAGCCGGGACACAAAGTCGATACGATGCAGCGAGAACATCAGTGCAAGAGCGCAGGCCTGAACGACCAGCCAGCCCAGCGCGACCTGCCCGACAAGGACTCGTTTTGAGCGCCCGCGCCACGACTGATAAACGCCCAGCGCGGGAAACACGGCAAGCGAAAACGCCGCTGCAAACGCGACGAATGCCAGATAGAAACGATGTTGCGCCAGATCGTCGAAGCGGATGTGAGAGGCGACGACCGCGCCTCCCAGGATCATCGACACGTCGAACATTCTCGCCAGCAAACCTGTAATCAATCTCATAGCAGACCCCTCGAATACGCTCTGGTTCGCCACGGTCGATCAACCTGCCCGGCCATATTTGTCGTCGAATCGAACAATGTCGTCTTCGCCGAGATAGGTTCCGGATTGCACTTCAATGATCTGAAGCGGCACGCACCCCGGATTCTCCAGACGATGACGAATGCCTAACGGGATATACGTCGATTCGTTCTCGCCCAGCATGAACTGCTCGTCGCCACGCGTGACGAGCGCTGTGCCGCTCACCACGACCCAATGTTCTGCACGGTGATGGTGCATCTGCAAGGACAAACGCGCGCCCGGCATCACCACGATCCGTTTGACCTGGAAGCGGTCGCCATGATCGATCGAATCGTAAAAGCCCCATGGGCGACGCACTTTTCTGTGCGAGTCCGCTTCCGGCGATTTCTCGGCCTTGATGCGCGAGACGAGTCCCTTGATTTCCTGCACATGCGAACGATCCGCGACGAGCACGGCGTCATCCGTTTCGACAACGATCAGATCATTCGTGCCGACACAAGCGACCAGCCGGCCACCTTGCGAACGTGCGTACGTTGCAGTCGCGCCTTCAAACAGAACACGTCCGTTCGATGCATTGCCGAATTCGTCCTTTTCCATTGCCTGCCAGACGGAGTCCCACGAGCCGAGATCCGACCAACCGGCATTGAGTGGAACGACGACGCCCGCAAACTGCGAATCGGCTTTGCCGAGATGCTCCATCACGGCATAGTCGATCGAATCGGACGGCGATTCGAGAAACGCCTCGGCGTCCGGAGAGATGCATTCGTCCGTGACCGTGGCGCCTTCATATGCGCGCACACAGGCCTCGTGAATCTGCGGCTGAAAGCGTTTGATCACATCGAGCCAGACCGACGCGCGCACCACGAACATGCCGCTATTCCACCAGTACTTGCCGGACTCGACATATTGCGCGGCCAACTCGGGAGCGGGTTTCTCGACAAAGCGCTCAATGCGATGCGCGCCATCCTGCAGCGGGTTGCCAAGGCGGATATAGCCGAAGCCTGTGTCGGCGACGGTAGGCGGAACACCGAGCGTGGCAATCGCGCCGGCATCTGCATAGCGAGCCGCAATCTCGATGGACTTGTGAAGGGCGTCCAGATCCGCAATGGCGTGGTCCGCGGGCATCGCGACGAGAATGACGTCCTGACCTTCGGCGGATGCGGCCAGCGCCGCAAGAGTCAGCGCGGGTGCCGTGTCGCGGCGGCCCGGCTCGACCACGATGCGCGCATTCACGCCGCTTTCACGTGCCTGTTCGGAAGTTGCGAAATAATGTTCGCCACCGCACACAATGACCGGTTGTGGAATCACCGTCCATTGCGAACCGAAATCTTCCATGCGGCCCATCGTGGCCTGGAGCAAGGTCTTTTCGCCGATCACGTCGATGAGCTGCTTGGGGAACTGCTCGCGCGACACGGGCCACAGACGCGTGCCGGAGCCGCCTGCGAGAATCACTTGCGCAAGCGGCGCGCACGCGGATGACGCATCATATTGAACTTCGATGTCCGTTTCGGCGGCGGTTGCAAAAATTTTATTCATTTATCGCTCCTAGACATACAAGCCAGATCGCGATTAATCGCATCAGAGCCGACGGAAACTTCTGTGCGTCGGCACCGCTCTGGTCTTACATGTGATCAATGACAGGATGTGCGCATCAACGGCAACGCCGGCCGTCTGGTCTGCGAAAGCAGGAGTGCTCGCCGGGGGACTCGCCCCTTGAGCGTCACACTTTCGTAGTCTGACGGCGACCGGATCGCATGAAAAAAGGCGAACGGCCTGAGAACCTCGGCGTGATGCCAGAAAGCCGATGCGACTGAAGCACTTACTCGATGTGATCAATCATAGTCACGTTACGTTGCAGCACAGCAATGGTGGCGCATTCAGTTGATGTTTTGGCCAGCGACGGGGCCTCTGTGTGCGGTGGCACTTACATCGTGTTTCAAATACGTTTGTATGTGCAACAGCGCGTGTAAAACAGTACTCACACGTGGTACCTTCAGAGGCGCATTAAAAATCGCATTCGCATAAAAGTAGGATTCCCGATCCTGTTCAGGTTCGCCCCATTCACGCCGGCGCGCCGCATTCCAACCAGGCTCTGTTCGCAGATCGGCCTTGTCATTGCAGGCTGTGCGCCATTCGTTTCTCTGGAGTCGCGATGGCTTACATTTCGCTACTTGCGTTGTTCCTGACCGTCACGAATCTCGTGCCGGTGAGCGCGGTTGGGTTCGTTCCAATTGTCCTTTGTTCATGGCGCTTTTTTGGCAGGCGCTATCCGGCCTTCATTACGCCGCTTACGGCGTTGACGGTCCTCATTACGATTTCCACGCTGCTCTATGATCCGAAATCATTTACGGAATTCGACTTTTACCGACGCGACGGTAATTTCTTCATTTCATATGCTCCCATTTTTGCCGGGTGCCTGTATATCCACCGTCTCGATCTGAACAAGGTACTTCGCACATTCTTCATTTTTGCGGTGGGGATCAACCTTCCCCTCTACGCTTACTACATCGTCTCGACCGGCCTGCTGAGTATCTTCACGAATCCGGATAACAGCTTCGGCAGCTTCTTCATCGCGCGCAATGCAGCGGGCGGCTTCTTCGCCATGCTGTTCTGCCTCGGTGTGGGGTGCTATCTGCAGAAGCGCAGCAAGCTGTTGCTCGCGCTGATCGCGATCAACGGACTGATGCTGTTCTCAACCTATAGCCGCGGCTCGTTGTTGGGCGCCGCTGCCGTGCTGCCGTATCTGTTCTTTGGCCGCAAGCGCTGGATGCTGGGTGTACTGATGGGCGGCCTGATTGTCGGCTCTCTCGCGGTGGCGCAATATCACACGGCCCCGAACGTCGACTACATGGGCTACACGTTCAACATTCAGAATCAGGATGCGAAGACTGCCAACCTCGACATCCGCTATGAGTGGCTGTGGCCGCGCGCGCTCACCTATTTCGAACAGAGCCCGATCGTAGGCCTCGGCTTCGGCTCGTTCGACGATCACATCGGCACGATTACGCCGTACTTCCATCTGTTTAGCGCCGCGTCCGACGTCACCGTTGAACACAGCGATTCGCACGCGCACAACTCCTATCTGAACTTCCTTGCGGAGACGGGCGTGGTGGGTCTATTCCTCGTACTGAGCTTCTTCTGGAAGCTCGTCGACTGGAGCAAGCACGGAGCGGCCGCGGCCGCGCTGGTAGGAGGCGGACAAAACTTCGCGGCGTTCCGCTTTGTCGAAATCTCGTCCATCTGTCTGCTCGTCATGGCAGCCACCGAGCACCGGCTCGTGTCGCCTTCGAATGTACTGATCCTGTCTCTCGTCATCTCTCTTCTGCTCGCATCGCAATCGGCCAATGCGATCACGGCGGAATTCAAGCGGCGGAACTCGCTGATCCGCTCGCGCGTCTGACAGGTTCTAGCGCGATAAGCGGCGCTACAACATACGCTAGACAGACACCAGGCCGACTCCGGGCAGACACAACTACACGCGCTACTGCGGCAGGCTTTTCCGCCCGCTGTAGCGCAAACCCACAACAAAGAGAACCCTATGTGGAATGCATTCACCAACATAGGCGATGCGGCCGTTACGTTACCCGTTGCGGCTGTTTGCGCCTTCTGGCTCGCACGATTCAATTTCAAGCTGGCTTGCCGATGGGTCGCGGCGCTCGCCGTGGGCGTCGGCATTGTCGGCGCAAGCAAGATCATTTATGCCGGCTGGGGCCTATCGCTTCCGGGTTCTGATTTCCGCATGATTAGCGGCCACGCGATGTTGTCCACGTCAGTGTGGATGGTCGCGCTCGCGCTGCACGCCAAGTGGTGGCGTCTGCCGCCGTCAATCGGTATTGTGTCGGGTCTCGCAATTGGGGCGCTGACCGGCATCGCGCGCGTAATGGATCTTTCGCATTCGCTGCCTGAAGTGATTTCAGGCTGGATTCTGGGTGCGCTCGTGGGTCTGTTCTTTTTGCGTGCCGCGCTTTCCGCAGAGTTCGAGCGATTGAAACCGGTGTGGTCGAGCGCGAGTATTTTATTCGTGTGTGCGCTCTTTTATGGACATCAGGCGCCGCTTCAACGTCTGATTGAAACGCGGTCGCCTGAAATCCATAGCCATGCCCACTCGGTCATGGCTTTTGCAGGGCGTGTGAGATATCGCGTTCTAGTTCAAGAACGCACGCTCGCAAGATGACGCTCCTCGACGGCGCGTTCGCGAACAAGATACGGACGCGGCTGTTCGACCGTGCTTCGCGGAAGCCGCGCCTCGACGAACTCCGTAATGGCCGCTTTGAAGTTCTCGGTCGAGAAGCGCTCGGCGTTCTTGCGGCAATTCCACGGCTCGAATGCAGACGCATTGTGCTCAAAGCGCGTGACTGCATCCAATAGCGATTCATCCGTCTGCTCGGTGAAGAAAACGCCTGTGGGCTGCTCGGCGGGCAGTCCCACAACCGACTCAAGCGCGCCTCCCCGTCCATAGGCAATGACCGGCGTACCGCATGCCTGAGCTTCCACCACGGAAATGCCGAAATCCTCCTCCGCCGCGAACACGAATGCGCGTGCTCGCCGCAAATGGTCGACCAGAACTTCGAGAGGCTGGTGACCGAGAATCGCGACATTCGGTCCTGCAAGCGCCTTGATCTTCTTCATTTCAGGGCCGTCGCCGATCACCACGAGACGGCGCTCGGGCGTCTTTGAAAAAGCTCGCACGATCAGGTCGATGCGCTTATACGGCACCATGCGCGACGCGGTCACGTAGAAGTCTTCCTTCTGCGTGCACATCACCATGTTGTCCAGATCGACCGGCGGATAAATGACGGTGGCGTCGCGCTGATACGCTTTCCTGATACGCCGCGCGATGAACTGCGAGTTCGCGAGCAGATGATCCACGCCGTTTGCCGAGCGCGAATCCCAACCGCGAATATAGTGCAGCAGCGCACGCGCCATGATCGACTTTAGCCCTTTATTCAAGTGCGATTCGCGCAGGTACTGATGCTGTAGGTCCCACGCGTAGCGGATCGGCGAATGCACATAACTGATGTGCATCTGGTCCGGTCCGGTCAGCACGCCCTTGGCCACCGCGTGCGAACTCGAAATGACGAGGTCATATCCAGAGAGATCCAGCTGTTCGATTGCGATGGGCATCAAGGGCAGATATGCCCGATAGCGGGTACGCGCAAAGGGCATCTTCTGGATAAACGACGTGTTGACGGATTTGCCCTTCACGCAATCGCGGTCTTCGAGAAAGTCGACAATCGAGAAGATGTCCGCTTTCGGAAAGCACTCGATTATGTTCTTCAAGACCTTCTCTGCGCCGCCCGAAACCACCAACCAATCGTGAACAATAGCGACTTTCACTTCAACCTCCTGTGATTTTACGAGCCGGATGGTCAACATCCGGCAATCCGGTTCACTCGTCTTTGGTGCCGCTCGCGCCCCAGGCGAACCCCAGCATCCCCGCTGCTCGCCGCGCGCCCGGCACCAGACCCACCAGTTCCAGGCGGACCATGATGACCATCAGGATCGTCGCGAGCGTCGCTTCCCCGATAACGCGTGCGATTGCCATTCCCATGGCGCCGTAGCGCGGCGCAAGGATCAGCGCCGCAACCAGATTGGCCACACCGGAGGTCACTCCCGCAACTGCAAGCAGCCGATCTTTCTTGCGCGGCACGAACACATAAAACGCGACGAATTCACTGAAGGCGACGAACGGGAACATCCATGCAAAGCATTGAAGAACGTGCGCCGCCGGTTCGAACGCCTCGCCGAGAATCAACGGCAACACAAAGGGCGAGAGTGTCAATGCGCCGCAAAAGACGAGCAGCCCGTACCCGAGCAGCAGCGTCGCGCCTCGCCGGGTCGTGGCATGAGCGCCCTCCTTGTCACCCTGTGCGAGTTGCCGCGAGATGGTGGGCACGAACACTTGCGATGCGGGGCCCATCAAGCTCAGTCCGATCGTCGCGAAACGTTCGGCCGCGCCGAAATAGCCGACCTGCGCGGGCGTGGACAACAGCGTCAACAGATAGGTGGACGACGCCGTGAGCACAACCGAGCCCGATGAATAGCAGAACAGCATCGTGGAACTGCGAATGAGCGGCATCACGCCGTCGAGCTTGAGGCGCGGCAGTCCCACTTGCGCAGTGGTGATGCCATAGGAAATGATCGATGACGCGACGCCGGCAATGAGCAGGCTCGCAAGCACCCATACCGAATCCGAAGGCTTCTTGACGAAGCTCAGCACCAGAATGAGGCTCAATGCGAAGCCAAACACCTCGATCATGATCGGCGTGCGGAAGTGCTGACGCCCTTGAAACAGCCATCCCAGGTTCATCGCCGACACGATGCCGAGCAGCGTCGCCAGTACGCCAATGACAGGACGTTCCGACAAAATCGGCGAGCACATGGTCGCAACGAGACCAATGGCGCCACCCAACACGGCCAGTATGAGCCGTGCGCTTACATGCAACGAATAGATCGGATTGCACTCCTGTGCCGAATGTGCCTTCGCGACTTCCCGCATTCCGACGAAGGTGAATCCGTAGCTCACGAGCATCCATATCACGTTCATGAGCGACATGGACGCGAGCACGCGTCCGTATTCGGACACGCCGAGCATTCTTCCGTAAAACGGCACCACGATGATGAGGTAGATGTACCTCATCAGATAGCCGCCGTATACAAACGCAATCACGCTTGCGTTGTCTCGTCTTTCCATTCCGTTCTCCAAAGGCATTCTTCCTGACGTTAGCGTTGCGCCACGCGGCGGCGCGCAAGCGGGTTGGATATATAACGAACCACGAAGTCAGAAAGCGGCGAGTACGGAACGAGGCACAAGCCGGAAAGAACTAACGTGCCGAATTTCTTTTTTACGCTCCAGAACGGATTGGCGACGATCGCATGCAGGTAGCCGCGCGAATCGTGCATCATCCAGCTCCAGCGATGAGCCAATGTCGCGCGATACACGCTCGAACAGAAGATCGCCTTTTCGTGGCCGAAATCGTGGAATGTGGGTGGCAGCTCGATCGAAAGACGCGACCTCGCAATGTTCCTCAGGATCGCCCAGCGCATGCCCAGTGCTTTGGGCGCTTTGGAGATCTGCTCGGAGTTCGCAAACGACACCGTGCCGCCATCGGCGTTATGCACGCGATACCCTCCGAGCGATTTGCGCACGGTCGCGACGGGGCCCACCAATGCGGCCCCATAGATCGCGAAGAAGTCCGCGCCATAACGGTTGATGCCCGGTGCGGGAACGGGAAAGACGCGTTTCAGCGCGCTCACGAGATACGCATTGCCCGACGCCGGCGGCGACGGATACAGCCAGCCGGCTTGCAGAAGTTCTCCGCAATTGGTGGGCGGCTCCGTGTGCGGCACATAAGCGCCCGTGGTTGTTCCGTTCGCGTCCATCACGTCGAGTCGAAACTGCACTTTCGCCCACGGACCGCTTGCGAAGACCTGCATCACTTCCGATACGGCATTCGGATAGAGAATGTCGTCCGAATCGAGCAGGATCGCGTATTCCGTTTCGAGGGCACGGATCGCGGTGTTATAGGCGGACACCTGTCCGCCGTTTTCCTTGAAAATCGCGGTAATGCGGGAACCGTACTTCTCCATGATCGCTCGTGACCCATCGGTCGAGCCATCGTCGAGAACGATAACGCGCGTGCCCGGATAGTCCTGGTTGAGCGCGGAATCGATCGCCGCAGCGAGATAGCGCTCATAGTTGTAGTTGCAAATGACGACTGTGACCTGGTTCATGACATTCCACGCAATCTGAAGTTTTGGTAGGTCCGGATTGCTATGCAAGCGGACGGACAGCGATATACGCGAGGTGCGTGGGCGGGTCGTTTCCTGCGCCGTTGACCCGATCCGGCACCTTGAAGCCGAGTTGCAAACCGTCGTTATTCCATGTGGTCGTCAATGCGTCCGGTGCACTTACCGTGCCCGTCAACGCATCGATGAATTCGATCTTGACGGTGCCCGCCGAAGGACGCTTGAGGCCCGCCACCGTCACCGCTCTCCAGCCCGCTGCCGCATTCACCTGCAACACGATATCGTTGCCGGAACGCACGCCGCTGCCGGACGCGCCCTGCCCAAATTTCAACGGATTGGCCAAACTTGCCAGCGAGCCGGAAACCGTTTGACGAAGCACGATCAAGCTCTTGCCGGACACGTTGTAGGTGCGTGAAGGCGGACCGCGATGCGTGAGCCGGAACGGTTCATAGCCGTCCCAGTGATAGACCATGGACACATACTTATTCGGGTCGTTCCAATTGCGCTGAAGTGCCCACACCGCGAAATCGAAGAAGTACTCCGCGATGAAATGCGGATCCTTCATATAGGCATCGCCGATTTCGGTTTGCCAGATGCCGCGCGCCGGCCCGTTCTTCACATACTGGTCGTATAGCGGGTCCAGATCGGTGACGCCGAGGTAATGCGTGTCGAGATAGTCGACCCAATCCAGCATTCGCTCATTGGACGCCGGACTTCTGTACTCGAGCCACTTACAGAAATTGGACAAGCCGCCCTGATCGGGCCAGCCGCCATAGACGACATACGCGTTGTACTTGCGAATGATGCGCGCCGCCGGCAGATGGATGCGCTCGACGTAATCCTGCATCGCATGCTCGTACGGCTTCGCGCGCTTCTCATCCTCGCTGAAGTTCGGACCATGCCAGAAGGTCGCCTGAGGCAATCCGCCCGAGAGCTTGCCGGCCGCCTCATTCCAGATCTGGAAATAGCGCAGATTGAATGGCGGCGCGGTGTACTTGCGCACGACCGCCTCCACGTAACGCGTCCACGCACGCACGTCGCGCGGCGCGGAATTGGTGTCGCCAGGCACGGTGGCGTTCCAGGGCGGCGTATAGCCAAGCAGCAACAGGGAGCCGATGCCGTTGCGTTTGTTCAGGAGCAGCGCCGACGGAAGATCGCTGTCGAATTGCGATCCCGTTTTGTCGATATGCATCGCTTCCGTGGGCGAATCCGGCTGGCCGGGGCCCACCGAATCGCGTCCCCAGGTGATGCCCATTTGTCGCCACATTGCAATGTCGCGAGGTGTTCCGGCCCACCCGTTGGTACCGATCATTTCGGTGATTGTGCGGCCGCCGGCGTCGCGCGCTTGCGGGCTCTTTGTGGGAGTCGGCGCGGATCTGGCGCGCGCAAAGGGGAACGCCGCTCCGAGAAGAGCCGCGATGGTTCCCAACGCGCGCCGTCTGCCGGCACTCTTTAGAATGCGATACATAGGCTTGCCTACCGACATGCGTCAGCCCGCCGATGCGCTGGCCGGTACACCCGACAAACGCTTCCCCGCCTGCCCCTTCAGAATGCCGAGCACTGTTTCCGCCGTGACGTCCCAGCGAAATTCACGTGCTCGCGCGAGGCCCCGTTCTCTATAGCGCTGCCGCAGTTCTTTGTCTGTCATCATCACAGCAATCTTCCCGGCGATATCGTCGGCCGACATCGCGTCGCAATACAGCGCCGCCTCTCCACACACTTCCGGAATGGAGGTCCGCGACGAGGCAACGACGGGACAGCCGCAATACATGGCTTCGAGCGGCGGCAAGCCGAATCCTTCATACAAGGACGGAAACACGAGGCAACCCGCGTTTTCGTAGAGTGCTTTCAACTCGCCATCGGTCACGAAACCGGCCCACACTACGTTGTCCGACTCAGGCTTCTGCTCAGCCAGCGCGCTATTGAAAATGCGCGCGTTCTTGCCACCGACCACGACGAACTTGATCCCGTCGAGATGGCCCAGCTTCCCGATCGCTTCCAGTACGCGTTGCAGGTTCTTTCGCGGATCGAGGCTACCCACAACGACACAATAAGCGTCCTTGACGAGCTTCAACCGTTCGATAACCGACGAATCCGACGTCACACGATCGAGGTGATCCGCTGCGGGACTCACGACGGCGACGCGCGACTCGTCGATCTTGAGATGATGGCAAATGCGCGACTTCGAGAAATTCGACACAGTCAGAATCATCGGCTCCATTCGCGGCAGCAGGAAGAAGCACGCGCGATACCACAGCACGAACTTCCTGGAGAATCCGCCCGGCACGTCGAACACCGCCATGTCGTGAACCATCACGACCTGTTTTCGTTTGAGTACCGGACTCATATTGCACAAGTTGATGAGCCTGACGCCTCTCGCAGCAATCGGAAGCGCAATCTGCTCCCACAGCGTGCCGCGCAACCAGGCAACGCGTCGTTGCCATTTCAACGACGCGCCCGGCTCCATTGCATCGCGCGGAACGAATACCTCCAGTTTCTCGCCTGCAGGTACCCGCAGTTGCATTGCTCTCGTCAACTCATACGCGACTCTCTGAACACCCGTTATCGGCTGCGAAGTGAATTTCCCGTTGATTGCAAATGCCATCTGCTTCTCCGTTTTGCGAATTCATCGAACGACTGTGGCAACTCGCTCACGTCCGGACAGCTCCACCGCTTTCATCCAGGTCGCCGTAATCGCTGGCGTAATTCGTCGCATAGCCATAAGTTTTCGTACTGCGACGCAGTGGGATGCCGTTGAACACCGCGCCCGCGATGCGGCCTTCTGCCCGCTCCATCTTCCGCACGGTGTCCTCGATTTCTTCTTCGCTTTGCATGCCGGAACGCAGAACCAGCAGCGACGCACCCGCTTCACTGGCAATGATCGAAGCATCCGTGACCGCGAGGAACGGCGGCGTGTCGAAGATCACCAGGTCGAATTGGGCACTCAGGCGCTCCAGAACTTCCTTGAATCGCGGCCGCGCCAGCAAGGCGGCCGGATTGTCCGGACGTGTGCCGCACGACATGAACGACAAGCCGTCGATGCCCGTGGAACGGAGTGCATTACGCAGCGGCATGCGGTCGGACAGTACTTCGGAAAGTCCACCACGATTGCTCTGATTAAAGTGCGACGCCAGATGACCGCGACGCATATCAGCATCGATCAGAAGAACGCGTGCGCCGATTTCAGCCTGCAATGTCGCAATGTTCGCCGCGACAAAGCTCTTCCCTGCGGACGGCGTCGGTCCAATCACCATGAGAATGTTGTTGCGTGCATGAGCGAGATCGCGCGCCAGCGTCGTGCGAACCGCGCGAAGCGCTTCCACCGACGAGTCGTTCGGGAAGCGTTCGGCCAGCACCTTGCTGCCGCCGCCCGCCACCTGTATTTCCGGCACGCCTGCCTCGTTAGCGGGCTGAGGCAAGCCGGGTCGCGCGGCAGCGCCGGGCAGAGACTTCGCGTTCGGGCTCGTCCGGTCGAGCAGCAACTGCTGCTGACTGAACAGAATCTCGCCAAACACCGGCACGCTCATGCGACGTTCGACGTAACGCGGATCAGTCACGCCAGTCAGCACATGGCGACGCATGAAGACAAGCACGATTCCGGAAACGATACCGAGTCCCAGGCCGCCACCCAGCACGACAATCGGCATCGGCTTAACCGGACGATGCGGCGTGATCGCCTGGTCGACGATATGCGCGCCACCGGTCGTGCTTGCGCGCCGCACCTGCAACTGCTCGGCCTTCTGCACCATGCCCAGATAAATCGTCTCAGCCACCTTCTGCGCGCGAACCAGATCGACACTCTCACGCTCCGATGCCGGCATGCTGTTGAAGTGGCCATCGAACGTGCCCTTCGCGTTCTTCAACTGCGCGAGTTGCTGATCGACGCTCTGTACCCAGCGGCTCTGCGGCGTATAGCGCTCGAGAAGCTGTGTGCGTTGCAATTGCAGCGTTGCGATCTGCCGGTCGATGTCCAGACCGCCTTGCAAATAGGCCTGCGCTTCGGTCGTCGGCTGCATCGACTGCGAATGAGCCCGGAATGCCTTCAGGGCTTCTTCAGTCTTTCTCAAATCGCCGAGAAGACGCGGAAGTTCTCCGTTGATGAACGCGAGCGTCGTCGTGTCGTTGAGCTGGCGGCTGGCAATTGCAGTCGACAGATACTGCTGTCCCAACGCATTGGCGACTTCCGCGGCCTTCGCCGCGTTCTTGTCCGTGTACTCGATCTGAAGAAGACCGGAGTCCTTCACCTTGTCGCTCACTTTAATGAGCGCATCGAAACGCTTGATTGCATCGACTGCGTTCCAACGCACCACCGTGAACTGCGTTCCGGGCCGCGCAACGAGTTGGTCAATGCGCATTGAAATGCCATTGGCCTGAACCTGTTTGCCGACCGTGCCCTGCAGGAACAACTGATCCTGCGGGCCGCGCAATTCGTAGGTGTTGTTGTCGCGCGCGACCAACGTCATCTTTTCTTCTTCGAGATCTTTCGGGACATCGAGCGAGCCGACTTTTACCTGCTCACCGCCCCACGCGTAGGATTTGAGCCCCAGCCATGGACGTGACGGCTCGCCCGGCGTCGCGAACTTCTCCGCGATATCGCCAAGGATCGGCATGGTGTGGGGCGTCACCGACACATCGAAGCGATAGCGCTGGATCACCGGTTCCAGCACGGAACGGCTGCGCATGACACCCATTTCCGTAGTGGTCGACGGCGCGGGCGGTGGCAATTGCTCCTGATTCTGGAGCGCGAGACCCAGCGCATTCGGTTCCGGCGGATCTATACGCACAAGTACGTCTGCGGAATAGATGGGCGACGCCACGAGTAGATAGCCGGCCGCCAAAGTCAGAACGACGACCGTAGCGAGGACGATTTCCCAGATATGGTCGCGCATCAGACGCAGCATGGCACCGGCGCTGAGTTGGCCGCGCTCTGTGCTTGCGGCCGGGGGGAGCGAATTTAGAGGGTAGTAATCCACCGTTATGATCCTTCCATGTTTGATGGGGCACAGTAATGAGTCGACACCGCCTGGCTTTCCCCAATGGTTCGCATTTTCCGAGCCGTTACCGGCAAAAAACGCGTATGGCGTAGCCTGACGCTCGGTCGGAGCTACGTCATAGGTTTACCAAGCCAAGTGGCCGTCCACCTGCTGAACGATCAAAGGCTGCACCGCAAACCGCACGGCTCGCCTTATCTCCAGACTCCTCGTAACCCCCAGATGGCGAAACGACGAGTCCCACGCTGCGCTTCGCGTTGTAATTCGTACTACAAATAATTTCGTTGTGGATGCACCTTTGACGGCTGCACGGCCCACTTCGCACCACGCGATCCAGTGTCGGATTCGCACAGGCGTTGCCTCGTCGTACATCGTCAGTGCAGAGCACTTACTGGACACGGCAATTACTACGACCTAATCGGTAAATCCACGTTGAAAGGGCGAAGAAATTGCGCATTGCTGGTATTCGATAGCGCCTACCGAGGCAATCGCTATTTGTACGGATGTTGCAGTGAAGCATAGCGCTCACTCGATTCAACGGATCGGCAGCGGCAGAAATTCGGGTGCTATTGGCCGATTCCGACGAGGCGTTAACCGTTGCAACATCTTAAAAGAAAGTGTTGTAGCTATCTGCAATCGATGTAACAGAGTGATACGACAACACCCTTTTCGCGTCATAGAACTTTAGTGACAGGTCATTTTCCGCCAAACTCGGACGGCGTTCATTTTATGCCCGCTAAGCCTTGCAGGACGGGGCTTTTCCGGATAAAAACACTACATCCAGCCATAAAAACAGTAAGATCATTTCAAGCAAAAGTTGCTGATCCACGCACCGTTTTGTATGCCTTTATTCATGTTTCCGAGGTAACAATTTCGCGATTCATGACAATTGCGCCAAAACACCCGTGGATAACGGCCACGTTCGTCAGGTCCATGTGGGTACGCTAATCTCGACACGTAGACAGTGATTACCCTGCCTGGAGAACTAAGCGTGACGACTTCCACAGAATTTCTTTCGTCGTACATCGACGCACACCGCAGCAGCCCAAGATTACCGCAGCAGAAGCCTGCAAAGCATATTGGACTTCTGGTCTCTCAAGAATGCTCGATGGCGACTGCTGGAGCGATCGGCGACGCATTTCGTCTTGCCAATGAATTGTCAGAGGATCTCGCGGACGATTCTTCTTATCGCCTTTCCGTGCTCTCCGAAGGCGGAGGCCTCGTGACGAGTTCCTCAGGCATATCTATATGGACACAAAGTATTGAGCGCAACAGGCTGGGTGACTTTCACGCATTGTTTGTAGCGTGCCGGGACGCCGCCACCTTGCTCGAGTCCAACGACCGCCTTCTTTCATGGATTGCACGTCAAGGTTCTATCGCATCGTTCGACATTCAGCAAGGCGCCAACCTGGTTGTCATCTGCAAGGACCCGCTGCATTCGACGGTGCCGATCTTCCTGTTCGATGACGCACCCACGACCACGCGCGCCAGCAGCGCGACGCCAACCGACCTGGCTTTGGCACAGATAGAACGCGATCTTAACTCCGAGGTTGCGCGCAAGATTGCCGACATGCTGCAAACGACCTATGTCGAGTCCGAAAAGATCGATCTGAACGACGCAAGCATTACCACGACAACCGAGAAGATCCGCGAGTCCGCGCGCTGGATCAAGGAAAACTATAGCAATCCGATCTCGGTTGCAAAGGCTGCGGACTGCGCCGCGATGAGCAAGCGCAACTATCAGCGCCGCTTCAAATTCGAGTTCGGCATGACGCCCCTCGAGTACTTGTTGCGCACCCGATTTGAAGTCGTTCGGGCCATGCTGCGAAATACTGATCTGCCTGTCGACAAAATTGCGCGACGCTGCGGAATGGGCGACGGCAATCGCCTCGGCCGCCTCTTCAAGGAACGCTACGGCATGTCGCCCACGCAATTTCGCGCGCAACAGCGCCTCGAAGTTGCGGAACGGTGCGTAGCGGTCGAAAACTAATAACTACGCCTGAAATTGATGCAGGCAGCAGAACGCTGCGACGTACAGGTCGCGACGCCCTGCTGCGTGCGCCAATCGGGCGTCAAAAGCTATTCGATATGGACTGACAAAATGATAACGACGAAGTCTGCTCAATGTCCAAATGAAGCCGGCGCTACGAGTCCGCGGCCCAATCAGGCCGATCTGTCCGAACGCGCCATATCGGAGAACTGGTTGCCCTCTCACGACGACGCAAAAGAGCCGCGGCGCAAGGAATCGCCTGCTAGAAGACTGAAAGAAGCGGCTAAATCAATGCTGCCGGCGCCTCTTTTCCTGAGCCTCCTGCACCATAAAGAAATCGGTCGCTATCCGAATCTGCTTCGCCCCACGACTTTTAACGAGAAGATTCTTCAGAAGAATCTTCGGCCGGACCCGTGGTTCGTGGAATTGACCGACAAGCTGACCGTGCGGAACTATGTCGCGCGAAAGCTGGGTGAAGAGCATGTGATCCCATTGATCGCCGCCCCGGACACTTTCACCGAGGAAGTATTCGACGTATTGCCCAACGCGTTCGTGATGAAGGCAAATCATGGCAGCAGCTATGTGAAGGTGGTCAGAGACAAATCGGCGACCTCTTTCGCGGAACTGCAAGAACTCGCGAACTACTGGTTGTCTCTCGACTTCTACAAGATTGCCCGGGAGAAGCACTACCGTCGGATCAAACCGCAAATCTTCTTCGAGCATCTGCTGCTCGACCAGAGCGGCAACGTTCCCGCCGATTACAAGCTGCATTGCTTCGGTGGACGAACCGGACGGCCACGTATCTACATTCTGGTGATTTCGGACAGATTCGGCACCGATACACGCGGCGATGTATTCGACGTCGACTGGAATCATCTGGACATTGCGATCGGGTACTACAAGCGTAGCCCTGTGCCGGCGCCTCGCCCCGAAAATCTGGATGCCATTCTGGAAGCCGCCACGAAACTATGCGAGGACTTCGACTATGTTCGCGTGGACTTGTACGCGCCGAACAACGAAGTCTACTTCGGCGAGCTGACGTTCACACCTGGCGCCGGCGTTCTGCCGTTCACGCCGGATCAAATCGACTACGAGTGGGGAAGATTGGTGCCGGATACGTTCTGCCGTTGAGGAAGCCGCTTACTGAACATCGAAGCGGCAAAGCGGCAAAGCGGCAAAGCGGCAAAGCGGCAAAGCGGCACAGGCTACTGCGGCAAAGAACGGAGTAGATACAGATCAACGAAAAAAACCCTGGCCTCGCCGCAAAGAGCGGCGAGAGTCAGGGTCATTCACTTTAACTGAGGCAAGTGCGAACTACGAGTGCGAACTCGATCAGTTGTCAGCGTGAGCCGAGGTAAAGTTCGTGAACGCGTTGTACGGGGCGCTGATCGGCGAACCGTTGATCATAATGCCGTACGCGTTGTTGCCGCTATCCAGCACGTAGTACATCACAGACTGGATGTTGTGCGTCTTTCGGGCCGCGTAGAACGCAGCGAGCCTGTCCGAAATGTAATTTGCGCGATAGCTTTCCGTTTGCTCCGGCCCGGTGTTCCACTCGGTGACGATAAACGGCACACCGTAGCGCGCCTTGCAATACGTGGCGAGGTCGAAGCCCGGCCCTGCGCCATCGGTACCCACGTCGAACAGGTCACCATACACCTCGTAATTGTGCCAGGTGGTGATGTCCCAACGCACGGTCGGATAGCCGCCGCTGCCATCGGGCTGCATGCCGTCCCACAGCGCGTCCGCCGCGCCCACATCCGCCACGCAGAAGTTGATGCCGCACTGCGCCGACGACTGCGCCGACTTGACGCCGTCGATCATGCCGCGCATCACGCCGCGCATGATTGGCCAGTTGTCATTGTTGAAGTCGCTCGCCTTCGTGCCTGCGTACGTGAAGTCCACCACGGTGGCGTCCTGACGCGTCAGTTCGTTACCGCATTCGTAGATCGTCACGCCATACGGCTTCAACGCATTGGCAACGGTCGAGCCAGTCGAGAAACCGCGGCTGTACGCGATCGACTCGCTCGCCATCACCCTGCCGGGAGCGTCGTAGACGCCCTGGTCGATTAGCACCAGCAGCGTGAGTCCCGCCGACTGGAACGCTTTCGCGATCTTGACCACCGCATTCAACTGATCCGGATCGTCCGTCACGCCGACGCGATAGCTCGTGCAGTTCATCGCCTTCAGAATCGACACGAGTTGCGTGGGCGTGTACGTGTAATCGAAGTGGCCGTTCATGCCGTAGAAGCTGCCCGGCGCGGGCGCGACCGCGATGCGCGGATCGCTCGACGGGCGCCATTGTCCATCGACATCCGCGTTCACATAGAACTGACCGCCTGTGCCGCAGTGCCAGACCTTGCCGCCGTACCACAACACGAGCGTCACGTTATACGTGTTGCCGACAGTCTCGCCGTCGCGGTAGATCACGCCGTTCACGAGAGTCCACATCGAGTTCGATTTGTCGATGATGTACGGCGACGAAGGCAACGTGGTGCCGTCAGCGGAAACGCCGCCCATACGCGGATCGAGGCATGCGGACCAGTTGGAGCCGTTCCAGCCATAGAACTGGCCGCCCGTGCCCTCGTGATAGATGCCGCCGTTGTACCAGAGCAGAAGCGACACGTCGTACGTATTGCCTGCTTTGGAACCGTTCTTGTACACCGAACCGTTCTTGAGCGTCCACACGGCGCCGTTATTGTCGGTGATCGAGCCAGCCGGCGGAATTGTCGTGCCGCTGTCGGAGGCATTGGAGGCCTTCGCCTTCGGGTTCGCGGCAACCTTTGCCGCCGGGCTCGCGCTCCCGTCTTCCGAGCCACCGCCACCACAGGCGCTCAAAAGATAGGAGCCGGCTAGGGCCGTCAGGCCTCCAATGAATTGTCGTCGTTTGACCATGGCTAAATATTTCTCAGTGTCGAGAAGATTCTCGATAAAAGACCCAAAGGATTTTTCTTTGCAGTTTTGAAAAAAACTACATTCCTTGCTGAACAGCTTCAATTACTTCGTTATGCTTATTAATACGAAATTGCATTCGAATTTCGATCACCTTTAATAAGGTGGTCACATTGCCGGAGACAACGTGGAATCAAATTCGATTGGCGAAGACAAAGCTGCGCCCTCGCGGTGTGCGATCAACTCGACGCCGCGATCCCTCATGAATGATGTGGAACAACCGCCTGCAAACCTGCTGCCCTGCCGTGGCGACTTTCTGCCGCGCAAACGTTTTACCGAGGGTTGAAACCGTTTGCACGGTTCGGAAAATTGTTCGCTTCTGTGTCGCGACCGGGGTAAATCGTACCCGGAAAAGACCTATCGTTCATATGAGAAATAGTACTTTTCGGCCAAAAAGCAGGAATCTTTCCGATAACTTCGCGTTTGGCAAAAATTTACACTTTCACGGGATGATCAGAGGATTAGATAGGCACGAACTTTGACCATTCGACCCTAGAGAGAGAAGCTTTTTTCCAATTCGCTTTCAGTAATTTATTCTCTTTGCGACATTCTCATGACGAAAAAAAGAAAAAATGACCGTTAGCGCGCCGTCGCCCAGTGCAATGAAAAAAGCCTGTGGTGTACCGCAGATCGAATTTTCCTATTTAATTCGTCATACGAAATATCTTTTCTCGGGGTTAACTCTATTCCATCTGAAGATTGACAGCAGAAGACTGATGATTGAAGTCGACACGACTTGTCCGAGACCACTAAGGGAGCCTCGTCCGCGAGGCAAAGTTCCTCGGGAGAGAAAAAGTACGGCGGTGGCGGCGCGTCCGAAGGAAAGCGAGGAGTGGCGTCATTGCAAGGGTGGGGAGAACTTATTTGCCGCCGTGTTGTGGTCGTTAATTTATTCTTGTGGCGCTCAGCGCGCAATTTCCGGAGACATCGCGAATGATGGGGCAGTTGGCAGCGCGACCAGTGCTTAATTTTATTTATGTCGGTTAGCGCTGAAGCGGGAGTCGATCAACCTGTGAGATCGCGCGGTATTCGACAGCAAACATCGGAAATTCGCGCGGTGCCACGGCATAACCGCGGCACCGCTCAGACCGAAGGCGGACGGGCGTGAGCCTCACAGACTTGCCGTCGCCCTGCTCCACGCCTATCTGGACATCATGTTCATGCTGACGTTATGCATGACCCACACCGTGCCGCCGATCAAAAACAGCGCCGCCAACGCGGTATAGCCGAGCGCCATGACATTCCAGCGCTGCCCGGCCGACATGTCGACATGCAGGAAGAACACCAGATGCACGACAATCTGCACGAAGGCGAGAATCGACAGCGCGATGATCGCCGTCTGTGCCGGAAGCGCTCCGCGCATGACGAGCCCGAAGGCGGCCGCCGTCAGGATGACGGAGAGCAGGAAGCCACCCACATAGCCACGCAAGCTGCCGTGACTCTGCTGCGCTGGAAGTGATTGCATATGAGCCATTTACAGCACGCTCCCGAGATAGACGAACGAAAAGACGCAGATCCACACGATGTCGAGGAAATGCCAGAACAGACTGAGACACGCAAGACGCGTGAGATGGCGCTCCGACAATTTGGGGCTGCGCATGACCTGCACGGCCAGCACCGCCATCCACACGAGGCCCACGGTCACGTGCAATCCGTGCGTGCCGACCAGCGTAAAGTACGACGACAGGAACGCACTGCGAGCCGGCCCGGCGCCTTCCGCCACCAGATGCGAGAACTCCCGCACCTCCAGAAAGAGAAACGCAAGGCCGAGCACGAACGTCACAGCAAGCCAGCCCAACACAACCGCGGACTTGCCGCGCCGGGCGCCCAGCATCGCAAAGCCGTAGGTAATGCTGCTCAACAACAGCGCGGCCGTTTCCACCGCGACGCCGCCAATATCGAACAGATCCTTGCCCGATGGACCGCCCGCGAACTGCTGCGACATGACGGCGAATACAGCGAATAGCGACGCAAACAGCACACAGTCGGTCATCAGATACAGCCAGAAGCCGAATACCGTATCCGATGAACCGTGGTTGTCGTGAGCGCCTTCCAGCGAAACGGAGAGTGTTTTCTGCAACATGGATCAGGCCTCCACAGCTTCGAGTTCACGGCTCTTCGCCGCAGCGGCCGCAGGGCCTTGCTTACCTTCGATTTTCCGCACCATGTCCGCGGAAATGTAATAGCCGTCGTTGTCGCCGAAGCTGCGCACGATCAGCGTGGCCACGATAGCCACGAGCGCCACCACAGCCAGCCACGTGATATGCCAGACGCCCGCAAATCCGAGAACGAGACTGAATACACCGATGAACAACCCGGCGCTCGTATTAGACGGCATGTGAATGTCCTGATACGCCGGCACTGTTGCGGGGCCCTTTCCGGTCTCCTTCATATGCGCGAAGGCGTCGAGTTCATGCACTGTGGGAATAACCGCGAAGTTATAAACCGGCGGCGGCGACGACGTCGCCCATTCGAGCGTCCGGCCGTCCCAAGGGTCGCCGGTCACGTCGCGGTACTCAGGCTTGTTGCGGTTCGCCACGCTGACCCACACCTGCGCGACCTGGAACACCACGCCCACTGCGATCAACGCCACGCCGCACGCGGCCGCGATCAGCCAAGGTTGCCAGGCCGGATTGTCGTAGTGATTCAGGCGTCGCGTCATACCCATGAAGCCGAGCACATAGAGCGGCATGAATGAAGCATAGAACCCGACAAACCAGCACCAGAACGCGCACTTGCCGAGCTTCTCGTTGAGCTTGAAACCGAATGCCTTCGGAAACCAGTAGTGGAACCCTGCCAGATAGCCGAACACCACGCCGCCGATGATCGCGTTATGGAAGTGCGCGATCAGAAAGAGGCTGTTATGCAACACGAAGTCCGCGCCCGGAATGGCCATCATCACACCGGTCATGCCGCCGATCGTGAACGTGATCATGAAGCCGATTGTCCACAATACAGGCGCGGAAAATTCGAGGCGCCCGCGGAAGATCGTGAACAGCCAGTTGAATATCTTCACGCCGGTCGGGATCGCAATGACCATCGTCATAATGCCGAAGAACGCATTGACGTCGGCGCCCGAACCCATGGTGAAGAAGTGATGCAGCCAGACGAGGAACGCGAGCACCATGATTGCGCACGTCGCATAAACCATGGTCCTGTAGCCGAACAGCGGCTTCTTCGAGAAGGTTGCGATCACTTCCGAATAGATGCCGAACGCGGGCAACACGAGGATGTAGACCTCCGGATGCCCCCATGCCCAGATCAGATTCAGATACAACATGGCGTTGCCGCCCGCCTCGTTCGTGAAGAAGTGCATGCCCATGTAGCGATCGAGGCCGAGCAACGCCAGCGCTACCGTCAAGATCGGGAAGGTGGCCATGATCAGCACGTTCGAACAGAGTGCCGTCCATGTGAAGACCGGCATTTTCATGAGCGTCATGCCCGGCGCGCGCATCCGTACGATGGTCACGAAGAAGTTGATGGCCGTGATCAGCGTGCCCACACCCGACAGTTGCAGACTCCAGATGTAGTAGTCGACGCCCACGCCCGGACTGAATCGCAGCTCCGACAGCGGCGGATACGCAAGCCAGCCGACTTGCGCGAATTCGCCGATCACGAGCGACAGGTTCATCAGAATGGCGCTGATTGCCGTCATCCAGAAGCTGAGCGAGTTGAGGAATGGGAACGCCACGTCGCGCGCGCCGATTTGCAGCGGCACCACGAGATTGAACAGACCGACCATCAGCGCCATGGCCATGAAGAAGATCATGATGACGCCGTGGGCGGTGAAGATCTGATCGTAATGGTGCGGCGGAAGATAGCCCGGCGAGTGATACGACAGCGCGAGCTGCAAACGCATCATGACCGCGTCGACGAAGCCGCGCACCAGCATCAGCACCGCGACGACGATATACATGACGCCGATCTTCTTATGATCGACGCTCGTCAGCCATTCCTGCCAAAGCCATTTCCACTTATGGAGCCGGGTCAGTGCGACCACCACGGCAAGCACCATGACTATCATGAGCGCGCCCGCTCCCATGATGATGGGCTGATCGAATGGGATCGCGGAGAGTGTCAGTTTTCCGAACATGTGCTAACCCTTTGGACGGCAATTGCTATTCTGCAAATCGAGGACATTGCCGTTGTTGTACTTTGCAATGATGTTATTGAACAGCTTGGGATCGACCGTCGAGAAGTAGCTCACGGGCTGCTTCTCGCCAGGCTGCGCCACCGAGTGGTATTCGTTCATGTCGAGCCGGCGCGGCGAGGCTTTCACCTTTTCCACCCACGCGTCGAATTGCGCGGCACTGACGGCAAGCGCCCGAAACTTCATATCCGAAAAGCCCTTGCCGCTGAAGTTGGCCGAGATGCCGGCGTAATCGCCCGCATGATCGGCAATCAGATGCAATTGCGTCTGCATGCCCGCCATCGCGTAGATCTGGCTACCCAGTTGCGGAATGAAAAACGAATTCATGACGGAGTCGGACGTGACCTTGAAGTCGACCGGCGTGCCGACGGGAAAGGCGAGCTGGTTGACCGACGCAACACCGAGTTCCGGATAGATAAAGAGCCACTTCCAGTCGAGCGCCACGACTTCGACCTTGATTGGCTTGACCGCCGATTCAATCGGCCGGTACGGATCGAGTTCGTGTGTTGTGTTCCAGGTCAGAATGCCGAGGAACAGAATGATCAGCGTGGGCACCGTCCACACCACGACTTCAATGGCGGTGGAATGCGCCCATTTCGGCGCATAAGTCGCATTGCGATTGCTCGCGCGATAGCGCCATGCGAACACCAGGATCATCACGATCACCGGCACGACGACAATCAGCATGGCCATCGTCGCGGTGCTGATCAGCGACTTTTCAGCGACGCCCACGCTGCCTTTCGGGTCGAGCACGTCAAGATTGCCGCACCCCGACAGAGACGCGACGAGTCCTGCCCCCAAGGGTATCAACACCCGTTCAAAGGTCTTTTTGTTCACCATATTTGCCTGATTTCCATGGACCGATCTGAAACACCCCAAAAAATTCTCGCCATGAAGACCAGACCACTACTTCATGCGCCGTCGAATTTTAAAAGTGTCCAGATAAGCGGAGCATGATCTCCGACAAGCAAACCAGAACAAATGTGACGTGTGCTTTGAGGCTCGGTTTTCTGATCTGCCTCAAGTGCTCGTGTGTGAATCAGTGTCGCCATCGTTGCCTTTGCAACCATGGCGTGAGAGACGCGTGACCTTACTCGTCCAAGGTCACGGAACGAGAATGGTGCCGCGCGAAAGCGGCATCAGGTGGTTGCGCGCTCCACGATATTGAAACCGACGTCAGTCACTTTGCTGCTCCCGGCGCCAGCCAGCCGGTCGAGCAGACAGCGCGCCGCCGTGAGCCCGATGCGCGTTCCGTCGACATGCACCGACGTGAGTTGCGGGCTCGTCTCGGTCGCGAACTCCAGATCCCCGAACCCGCAAATCGACATTTGCGACGGCACGCCGATGCCCAGTTGTCTGGCCGCGCTCAACGCGCCGATTGCAAGGAGATCGGAACCGCAAAACACCGCGTCGATATCCGGCGACTGTTCGATGAGACGCGGCAACGCGGCCTTGCCGACCGCCACCGAACTCGGCGGCGCGACGAGCACCTCCGCGATGTCGTGAATGCCGGCTCGTGCGAGGCGCTCGCGAAAACCGCCGCGGCGAGCGAGCGCGCGCTCGTCGTTCGCGGATACGAGGCCGGGCTTGCGCACGTTGCGTTGCAGAAAGTGCTCGGCCACCGCGACGCCGATCTTGTAATGCGAAAAACCGACCAGCATGTCGATCGGCTGATCCGTCATGTCCCATGTTTCGACGATCGGAATGCCCACGTTGGCAAGCCGTTCGCGCAGCGACTCGGTATGCGCGACGCCGGTCAGCAGCACGCCTTCCGGACGCCGGCTCAGCACGGCGTCGAGCAACGCCTCTTCGCTCGAATCGCTGTAGCCGCTCAATGCGAGCAGCACCTGATAACCCGCGCGCGACATGGTCTCGCTGAACACCTGGATCGTTTCGGAGAAGAGCGAGTGCGCGATGGTCGGCACGATCGCCGCGATTAGCCGCGATCGCGAAGACGACAAGCCGCCCGCCAGCCGGTTCGGCACATAGCCGAGCCTTTGCACGACCTGGCGCACGCGTTCCAGCGTTTCGGGCGCGACCGTTTGCGGGCTGTTGAACACGCGCGATACCGTGATCGGCGCGACGCCCGCCTGCGCGGCGACATCGGTGATGCGCAAGCCCTTGGGGCCGCCGCGCATGCGTTTGACGGGCGCGGCCGCCTCGGGCGCCGATGCTTGCGGCGCGTCGGCGTCGGCGTCGGCGTGGACGTCGGCATCGGCATCGGCGGCAGCGGGCGGTTTCGGATTCGGCATGAGTGCTGGCAGAAAATAACGGATCGCGCGTATTCTAACCGCGCGAATCCACGTTAATTCACGGCCCGCGCGGCTTACTCGGTCACCGCCACACTGCCCTGCGCCGCGCGCGCGCCTCCTGCGCGACGCAAGACGAACAGCGTGATAACCGCGAACACGAGCAGACAGGTCGCCGGAATCAGCATCGGCGCCTTCACGCTGCCCGTCGTCTGACGCACCCACGGCACGAGATTCTGCGCGATGAAGCCGCCGATATTCCCCAGCGAATTGATCGCGGCAATGCCGGCCGCGGCGCGCGCGCCGAACAGAAACTTCGGCGGCAACGTCCAGAAACAGGGGATCAGCAGATACATGCACGGCGCGCCGAAACAGAGCGCGATGAAACGCAGCGTGTTGGTCGGCAGAAACACGGCGCTCAGGAAACACAGCACGCCGAGCAGCGCCGAAACCAGCATAGCAATAAGCGCGCGATTGCCGGCGCCGCGCAGTTTCGAAGGCAGCCACGCGAGCACGAGGGTCGCCATCAACCAGGGAATGATGTTCAGCAGACCGTTGGTCGTGTTGCTCACGCCAAAGCCCTTCACGAGCGTCGGCAACCAGTAGCTCACGCCGTACACGGAGATGGACAGCATCATGTAGTAAAGCGCCATGCCGATCACGCGCGGCTCGGCCAGCACGCTCAGCAGCGAACCGTGAGCGGCGACGCTCGACTTGATCTGCGCACGTTCGGCATCGAGCGTGTTGGCAAGCCACTGCTTCTCGTCGGCGGAAAGAAACCGGGCTTCTTTCGGCGATGCAGGCAACAGGAACAGCACGACAATCGTTAGTAGAACGGAAGGCAGACCGGTCGCGATGAACACGAGCTGCCAGCCGTCCAGACCCGCGAGACCGCCTTTGTCGAGCAGCCAGCCGCAGATCGGCGCGCCGATCATATTGCCGAGACTGCTGCCCACCGTGAAATAGCCGAGCATGCGCACGCGATGCCGCGACGGAAACCACAGCGTCAGGTAATAGATCACGCCAGGATACAAACCTGCTTCCGATGCGCCGAGCAAAAACCGCAGCACATAAAACATCGTGGCGTTCTTCGTGAACGCGAGCAGAATCGTCACTACGCCCCACGTGAACATGATGCGCGCCATCCAGCGCGGCGCGCCGTACTTGTGCAACATCACGTTGCTCGGCACTTCGAAAATCAGATAGCCGATAAAGAACAGCGACGCGCCGAGTCCATACGCGACCTCGGAAAGCCCGAGGCTGCCGAGCATTTGCAGCTTGGCGAAGCTAATATTCGAGCGGTCGATATACGCGACCAGATAAAGCAGCCCCAATAAGGGCATCAGACGAAGCGCAAGGCGATTGATCAGACGCGATTCGACGATGCCCGATGTCGTAGTGCTCACAGTGTCTCCTCCGGCCGCGTTCTATGCGCGAGCCTGTGTGTCCTGCGAAAAGTCGAAGCGCGGGTTGAAGCATGGCTTCGAGCGCGCATTGAAACCGCTCGACGGCTTATTGCCGTTTGGCCCGCCATTGCGCGTACGCGGCCAGCGTCTCTTCATTCGGCGGATAGGTGCCGCGCAACGGCCGGCCTTCGTCGATACGCTCGGCGATGAACACTTCCAGTTGCTCCTGCTCGGCGGCATCGCGCGCGACGTCGGCGGCCATCTCGCGCGGCACGATCACGACACCGTCCACGTCCGCGACGACGATATCGCCCGGATACACCGGCACGCCGCCGCAAGCGATCGGCACGTTCATATCGACAGCATGATGTTTCGCGAGATTCAGCGGCGCGCTCGCGCCGGCGCACCAGATCGGCAAGCCCAATGCCGCGATGGTCCCGCTGTCGCGCACGGGACCGTCCGACACCATGCCCGCCACGCCGCGCTTCGCGAGACGCTGCGCGAGAATCGAGCCGACCGATGCAACCGAACGCTCGCCGCGGCAGTCCTGCACGAGCACGCTGCCGGGCGGTGCGCTTTCCACTGCCTTGCGCTGCGGATGATCCGGGTCCTGAAACACGCCGACGTGGTCGAGATCTTCACGCGCGGGAATATTGCGCAGCGTGAATGCCGGACCGACGATATTCGGCGTGCCGGGCGTCGGCTTCACGAGCGGCGCGACGCCTTGCAGGAACACGTTGCGCAAGCCGCGCTTGAAAAGTTGCGTGGTCAACGTGGCCGTGCTGACGTGTCTCAGTTGTTCGAGTGTCGCTTCGCTAACGACGATTTCGGATGCGGTCATGTAGGGCTCTCCGTATTGATTTAGTGGATTTCAGGTTCGCCGCGCTTTGTGTTCGACGCAGCGGCGCCCGTCGCATCGGCGCCCGTCGCTTCCCGCGTGGCCTGTCCGCTTTGCGCCGCCTGCGTCGAGGCTTGCACAGCCGCCGTTTTCACGGGCTCTTCGAGGAAATCGAAATCGCAGCCCTTGTTCGCCTGCAACACGTGCAATTGATGCATCACGCCGAAGCCGCGTTCGAACGGAAGCTTCGGCGCTTGCCATGCGGCCTTGCGCGCGGCGAGTTCCGCATCGCTCACGTCGAGATGCAGACGCCGCGCGCTCACGTCGAGTTCGATCATGTCGCCGTCCTTCACGAGCGCGAGCGGCCCGCCGACAAACGACTCCGGCGCCACATGCAGCACGCACGCGCCGTAGCTCGTGCCGCTCATGCGCGCATCGGAAATGCGCACCATGTCGCGCACGCCCTGCTTCAGAAGCTTTTGTGGAATCGGCAACTGGCCCCACTCGGGCATGCCGGGCGCGCCGACCGGACCCGCGTGTTGCAACACGATCACCGAATCGGCGCTCACGTCCAGCTCCTCCAGATCGATGCGCGCCGCCATGTCCGCATAATCCCTGAACACGACAGCCGGGCCGCGATGCTTGAGCAGATGCGCCTCCATCGCGGCGGGTTTGATCACCGCACCGTCGGGCGCGAGATTGCCCGTCAGCACCGCGAGGCCGTCGCTCGCCACGACGGGATTGCCGCGCCGGCGGATCACGTCGTCGTTGAAAATTTCGGCGCCCGCGATGTTCTCGCCGAGCGTGGAACCGTTGACCGTCATCTGCGAGCCGTCGATCAGCTCGCCGAGTTCCACCAGCAGCGCGCGCAGGCCGCCGGCGTAGAAAAAGTCTTCCATCAGATACTGGCCGGACGGACGCAGATTGCCGATCACCGGCGTGATGCGCGACAGCTCGTCGAAGCGCGCGGTCGTCAGGTCAATGCCGGCGCGGCGCGCCACGGCCACGAGGTGAACGATCGCGTTGGTCGAACCCGACATGGCGAGCACGGTGGTCACTGCGTTATCGAATGATTTCGCGCTCAGAATGTCCGACGGCTTCACATCGGTCCACACCATCTCGACGATGCGCTGGCCCGTCAGCGACGCGAACTGCGCGTGGCGCGAGTCGACGGCGGGAATCGACGAAAAGCCGGGCAGCGTCAAGCCGAGTGCTTCGGCGGCGCTCGTCATGGTCGAGGCCGTGCCCATCGTCATGCAATGGCCCGGCGAGCGCGCAATGCCGCTCTCGATGCCCTTCCACTCGTCCTCCGTGATCTTGCCCGCGCGCAGCTCGGCCCAGTATTTCCACGTGTCCGAACCGCTGCCGAGCGTGCGGCCGTTCCAGTTGCCGCGCAGCATCGGGCCGGCGGGCAGAAAGATCGACGGCAGATTCATGCTGATGGCGCCCATCAGCAGGCCGGGCGTGGTCTTGTCGCAGCCGCCCATCAGCACGCAGCCGTCGAACGGATAGGACTTCAGGATTTCCTCGGTCTCCATCGCGAGGAAGTTGCGGTAGAGCATCGTGGTCGGCTTCTGGAACGGCTCGGCGAGCGTCATCACCGGCATTTCGACGGGAAAACCGCCGGCCTGCCAGATGCCGCGCTTCACCTCCTCCACGCGCTGCTTGAAGTGCGTGTGGCACGAGTTGATCTCGCTCCACGTATTGACGACGGCGATCACCGGCTTGCCCATGTAATCGGACGCGTGATAGCCCATTTGCGCGGTGCGCGAGCGGTGGCCGAACGAGCGGAGGTCGTTGACGCCATACCAGCGGTAGCTGCGCAGTTCTTCGGATGTCTTGCGTTTGGACACTGATGTCTCCATGGTATCGCTACCATCACGTCGCGCGGTGCGTCGACATGACAGAGCTTTCGAGAATGAATGCGATGGTAGCGATACCATCATCGGCTGTCGCTCCGGGATATTACCGAGGCGCACAAGGCCGCCGATTGACTCCGTCCGGCGATGAGACTAGCATTGTTCCATCCAATGATTATGTGTTCTATCTGATAGAACTAAACCGGAGATTGTCATGCCCCGCAGCAGCGAGACGGTGCGCACCCCGCAGGGCGTCGCACCCAGTGGAATCGACGTGCTCGACCGCGCGGCGTCGATCCTGTTCGCCTTTCGCCGCGACGACGAACCGCTCACGCTCACGCAGCTTTCGGAACGCACCGGCCTGTACAAGAGCACCCTGTCGCGACTCGCGCAGGCGCTGTGCCATCACCAGCTTCTGATTCGCCGCGAGGACGGCCGCTACTGGATCGGTTCGGCCGCGATGCATCTGAGCGCCGTGTACGAAGCCGGTTTCGATCTGCGCGACGTCCTCTTGCCCGCCATGAAGGAACTGAGCGCCGAAACCGGCGAGGCCGTGTCCTTCCACGTGCGCGAGCGCGATCACCGCGTCTGCCTGTACCGCATCGCGTCGCGTCACTCGATCCGCGCGGAAGTGCAGCAAGGCGACACGCAACCGCTCGAACGCGGCGCGGGCGGCCGCGTGCTGCTCGCCTTCGGCGGCGAACCGGGCGAGCCTTACGAGACGGTGCGCGCGCGCTACGTCTATCTCTCGATGGGCGAACGCGACCGCGAAACTGCGGGCATTTCGGCGCCGGTGTTCCGCGTCGGCCAGGAGCTGGTGGGCGCGCTCGGCATCGTCGGGCCGTCGGCGCGCATGGGCATGGAAGAAATGGAGCGCTACCGCCCGCGCCTGCTGGAATTCGCCGCGCGCGTCACGAAGGCGCTGGGCGGCGACGCCGCGCCGTTGCTGAACGCGGCATCAGTTAACGAACCGGCGCCCGCGCGAGGCTGAGCGCGCAGGCCATTCGCTTTTGCCCCACGGCACTTCAATTCGGAGCCCATTGATGATCATCGACATTCACGGTCACTACACGACCGCGCCCAAAGCGCTGGAAACCTGGCGCAACCGCCAGATCGCCGCGCTCGGCAATCCCACGGACGCGCCCAAGCCGTCCGAGCTGCATATCAGCGACGACGAACTGCGCGAGTCGATCGAAACGAACCAGTTGCGCCTGATGCGCGAACGCGGCCTCGATCTCACCGTGTTCAGCCCGCGCGCGAGTTTCATGGCGCATCACATCGGCGACTTCAACGTGTCGAGCACGTGGGCCGCGATCTGCAACGAGCTGTGCCATCGCGTGAGCCAGCTGTTTCCCGAGAACTTCATTCCGGCTGCGATGCTGCCGCAAAGCCCCGGCGTGGATGTCGCCACCTGCATTCCCGAACTCGTGAAATGCGTCGAGCAGTACGGCAATGTCGCGATCAATCTGAATCCCGATCCTTCGGGCGGCCACTGGACGAGCCCGCCGCTCTCCGACCGCTACTGGTATCCGGTCTACGAGAAGATGGTCGAGTACGACATTCCCGCCATGGTTCATGTGAGCACGAGCTGCAACGCGTGCTTCCACACCACCGGCGCGCATTATCTGAACGCCGACACGACCGCGTTCATGCAGTGCCTCACGTCCGACCTGTTCCGCGACTTCCCCACGCTCAAGTTCGTCATCCCTCACGGCGGCGGCGCGGTGCCGTATCACTGGGGACGCTTTCGCGGCCTCGCGCAGGAAATGAAAAAGCCGCTGCTCGAAGAGCATCTGCTGAAGAACATTTTCTTTGACACCTGCGTGTATCACCAGCCGGGCATCGACCTGCTCACGAACGTGATTCCCGTCGACAACATTCTGTTCGCGAGCGAGATGATCGGCGCGGTGCGCGGCATCGACCCGCAAACGGGCCATTATTTCGACGACACCAAACGCTACGTCGAAGCCGCGGACATGAATCCCGACCAGCGCTACAAGATCTACGAAGGCAACGCACGGCGCGTGTATCCGCGCCTCGATACCGCACTCAAGGCACAAGGACGCTGAACATGTACGAACTCGGAGTGGTTTATCGCAACATCGCGCGCACGGACAGCCGCGTCGCGGACGGCCTCGGCGCGCTCGGCAGCGCGACCGTGCACGAAGCCATGGGACGCGTCGGCCTGATGAAACCATACATGCGTCCGATCTATGCGGGCGCGCCGGTGGGCGGCACGGCCGTCACGGTGCTGCTGCATCCCGGCGACAACTGGATGCTGCACGTCGCCGCCGAACAGATCCAGCCCGGCGACGTGGTGGTGGCCGCCGTCACCGCCGATTGCACCGACGGCTATTTCGGCGACCTGCTGGCAACGAGCTTCAAGGCGCGCGGCGCGCGCGCGCTGATCATCGATGCAGGCGTGCGCGACGTGAGCGTGCTTGCCGAAATGGGCTTCCCCGTCTGGAGCAAGGCCATCTCGGCGAAGGGCACGATCAAGGCCACGCTCGGCTCGGTGAACATTCCGGTGGTCTGCGCGGGCGCCTGGGTCACGCCGGGCGACGTGGTGGTCGCCGATCAGGACGGCGTGGTGGTCGTGCCATCCGCCAAAGCCGAGGAGACGCTGGATAAAGCCAGCGCGCGCGAAGCCAACGAAGCGCAAAAGCGCGACAAGCTCGCCTCCGGCGTGCTCGGACTCGACATGTATCAGATGCGCGAGCCGCTCAGGCAACTCGGTCTGCGCTACATCGACTGAGCGTGGCGCGCCGGTTGACCGGGCCGCTCATTTTTCCACGCTATTTCCGGAGTTCCAGCATGGTTCAATTATTCCAGCAAGCCGCCGGTTCTATCGCGATCATCGGCTTCGGCGAAGTCGGTCCGGTCTTCGCGCACGCGTTGGCGGACGCGGGCCACACCGTGTCCATCTTCGACATCAAGCTGCACGACGCGGCCACGCGCGCGGCGATCGTCGAGCGCGCTGAGCAAAGCGGCGCTCGCGTGGCCGACGATCTCGCGTCCGCGCTGCGCGATGCGCAACTCGTCTTCTCCGCCGTCACGGCGAGCCAGGCCGAAGCGGTGGCGAGCGCGGCGGCCGCGCATCTGAAGTCGGGCCAGGTTTTCGTCGATCTGAATTCGGTGTCGCCCGCGGTCAAGCAGCGCAACAGCGTGGCGATTCAGCAGAACGGCGCGGACTATGTGGAAGCCGCGGTGATGGCGCCGGTGCCGCCCCAAGGCATTCGCGTGCCGATGCTGCTCGGCGGGCGCGTCGCCGGGAAAACCGCCGAACGGCTCAACGCACTCGGCATGCGCTGCGAAGCCGTGGCGCAGGAAGTCGGGCTCGCGTCGGCGATCAAGCTGTGCCGAAGCATCATGATCAAGGGCATGGAAGCGTTATGCGTGCAGTCGATGCTCGCCGCGCGCCAGTTCGACGTGGACGGCCGCGTGCTGGCCTCGCTCGCGGCGAGTTTTCCCGGCGTGGGCTGGGACACGGGCTACGAAGCGTATCTGATCGGACGCGTGGTCGAGCACGGTCAGCGGCGCTCGGAGGAAATGCGCGAGGCCGCGTTGATGCTCGACGGGCTCGGCATATCGAGCGCGCTCGCCATCGCCGTGGCCGACGTGCAGGAGCAGCTCGCCGCGCGCGGCGCGCCGCTCGTCGAGGCGCTCGACAGCAAAGGCAGCCTGCCCGAATGGCGCGCGTTGCTGAAGCCCGCGTAAGAGAAAACGCGGCGCGAAGCGGGCTTGCGCGAGGGCGCCGTGAAGTGGGCGACGAAGCGTGCTAAGAGGTGGGCTAAGAGGTGGGCTAAGAGGTGGGCTAAGAGGTGGGCTAAGAAGCCCGCTCCGAAGTCCGCTTCAGATCCTCGATGATCCAGTCGAGACATTCCTGCGCGAGACTGTCCAGTTGCCGGCCCGCGAGCGTGATCACCTGAAGCCGCCGCTGCGCGAGCAGCGGATTGTCGAAGGGAATCGCCGTCAGCCGATCCACGGCGAGGCGCTTCGCCACCGACACATAGCCGGACGGCATGATCGCGTCGGGCACCACTTGCGCAAAACGATAGAGCGCGGCGACATAGCGGCTCGTCATCATGGGGACGATTTCGATGCCCTCCACACTGCACGCGATGTCGAAGAGCTGCCGGTTCGTCGTGCCCTGATCCTGCAACAGCACGGGATACGCAGCGAGATCCTTCAACGCGACCTTCGCCCTGCTCGCCAGCGGATGATCGTCGTGCATCAGCGCCATCACCGGCGCGCGCTGCGTGAACTGCACGGCCACGCCCGGCTCGGGCTTGAACGTAAACGCCAGCGAAAACGATGCTTCGCCGGACAGCAGCATCTGACTCGCGCGCTCCGACGGCACGACTTCGAGCTGAATCGCGATATCCGGATGCTTCGCGCAAAACGCGCCCAGCGACACCGGCAGAAAGTCGAACGCAAAACCTTCCGTGCACGCGATGGTGAGCGTGCGCGCGCGCCGCCGCTCGTCGCCCTGAATTTCGTCGAACACGGCTTGCGCGTCGGTGAGCGCGCGCTGCGCGTGACGATAAAGCAGGCGCCCCGCGTGCGAGAGCACCATTCCGCGTGCATGACGCTCGAAGAGCGGCACGCCGACATCACCTTCGAGCTTCGCGATATGCCGGCTCAACGCGGAGACGGTCAGGCCGAGCTTGTCGGTCGCCGAGGTCAGCGAGCCCGTCTGGGCGACGACCGAAAAATAATAAAGCGAAGGTTCCAGCAGTTTGCGCATGAGGAAGCGAAAGTCGAACCGCGAGTTCGATCCGACGTGCAAAGTGAGGTTTGAGTAAACCGCAAATGTACCTTGTTTGATTGCGAATACAAAAATAGTTGCAGCGGGCTAATCTGGGGACATCCGATTCAAAAATGATCCTTCAGATATGCCTCGACACAGCGCTCTCGCCCTCGCCCGCACGCATTTCGACAGCGGCGATTTCCTTGCCACTCTGAGCCGGCGCGTCGCGCTCGCCACTGAAAGCCAACGTGCCGACGCCGCGCCGCTTCTGCGCCGCTATTTGTCGGAAGAGATCGAAGGTGCGCTCAAGGCGCTCGGGTTTACCTGCGAGATCGTGGAAAACCCTGTGGCCGGCATGCCGCCGTTTCTGATCGGCGAGCGCATCGAATCGAAGGCGCGCCCCACGGTGCTGCTGTATGGCCACGGCGATGTGATCGACGGCGACGCCGCCAACTGGACCCACGAACGCACGCCGTGGCAATTGCGCGTGGAAGGCGAGCGCTGGTATGGCCGCGGCATCGCGGACAACAAGGCGCAGCACTCGATCAATCTCGCCGCGCTCGCCGCCGTGTTCGCCGAACGCGGCGAGCTTGGCTTCAACGCGAAGATCATCTTCGAGATGGGCGAGGAAGTGGGCTCGCCGGGCCTCGACGCATTGTGTGCCACATTGCGCGAGCGCCTCGCGGCGGATCTTCTGATCGCCTCCGACGGCCCGCGCCAGCGCGCCGCCTCGCCTACCGTGTTTCTCGGCTCGCGCGGCGCATTGCACTTCCGGCTGCGCGTGGCCAATGCATTCGGCGCGCGGCATTCGGGCAACTGGGGCGGCGTGCTCGCAAATCCGGCGACGCTGTTGGCCAATGCGCTCGCGAGTCTCGTCGACGGTCACGGCCGTATTCGCGTGAACGGACTGCTGCCGCCGCCGATTCCGCCGCACGTGCGCGAGCGTGTCGCGCATCTGGAAATCGGCCGCGACGAAGGCGATCCGCCGCTCACCGCGAACTGGGGCGAGCCCGGTCTCACGCCCGCCGAACGCGTGTTCGCATGGAACACGCTCGAAGTGCTCGCGATGCAATCGGGCAACGTCGCGAATCCGGTCAGCGCGATTCCGCGCGCGGCCGAAGCGGTGTGCCAGTTGCGTTTTGTCGTCGGCACCGACTGGCGGCGCGCGAAGGAGCTGATCGACGCGCACCTCGCACGCGAAGGTTTCGAAGGCATCGAGGTCACGATCGAAGCGTCGGGCAACGCGACGCGGCTCGACCCGAACGACCCGTGGGTCGCCTTCACCGAACGCTCGATCGAGGCCTCCACGGGCAAACCCGTGACGCTTTTGCCGAACCTCGGCGGCACGATCCCGAACGAATGCTTCGCCGACACGCTCGGCCTCGCGACCATCTGGATTCCGCATTCGTATCCCGGCTGCCGGCAACACGCGCCCGACGAACACGTGCTCGCGCCCGTCATGCAGGAAGCCTTGCAACTGATGACCGGCGTGTTCTGGGATCTTGGCGAGCCCGGCGCGCCGCACGTCCGCTGACGCATTCTTTCCGCTATTTCCGCTGGTTCGGCCTCTTGAACGGAACACACTTATGAACTCGACTGTCCTCGACGAACGCGCGCAGCAGAGCGCCGCTCCGCCCGTGCGGCGGCTTATCGTCGCGACGAGCATCGGCAACGCGCTCGAGTGGTTCGACTTCGCCGCGTACGGTTTTTTCGCCGTCACGCTGTCCAGGCTGTTCTTCCCCGCGCATGACGAAACCGTCTCGCTGCTGCTGACTTTCGGCACTTTCGGTCTTTCGTATGTGTTCCGGCCGCTCGGCGCGCTGCTGCTCGGCCGCTATGCCGACCGGCGCGGCCGCAAGGCGGCGCTGCTCGCAGCGCTCGCGCTCACCACGATCGGCACGCTGATTTGCGCGGTGATTCCGACATACGCGTCGATCGGTCTCGCGGCGCCCATCGGTCTCATGGCCGCGCGCATTCTCATTTCGTTCTCGACGGGCGGCGAATTCGGCAGCGGCACCGCGCTCATGATCGAACAGAAGAGCAAGCGCAAGGCGTTCCTCGCGAGCTGGCAGTTTTCCAGCCAGGGGATGAGTACGGTGCTCGCGTCATGCGCGGGGCTCGCGCTCAGCACGCAGCTCTCGGCCGCGCAGATCGAGTCGTGGGGATGGCGCACGCCGTTCATCTTCGGTTTGCTGGTCGCGCCCGTCGGCCTGTATATCCGCAAGCATATCGACGATACGTTGCCTGCCGCCGCCAACGGAGCCACACAAAACGCAACGCACAACGTAAGCCACAACGCGCCGGTGAGTGAACTGCTCGCGCACAGCAAGGGCCGCATTCTGCTTGCCGCGGGCATCATGGCTGTGTCCACTGCCGCGAGCTATCTGATGATTCTCTACATGCCGACCTACGCGGTGAAGCAGTTGCATCTGCCGGCGTCCACGGGCTTCGCGGCAACCGTCGTGACGGGCACGATCCTGATGATCTTTACGCCGCTGATGGGCCATCTCGCCGATCGTTACGGACGCAGCCGCATGATGGTGATTTCCGCGCTCGCCACGCTCGCCACGATTTATCCGTGCTTCATGTGGCTCGTGAAAAGCCCTTCGTTTGCGGTACTGATCACGATCATGGCGCTCGCCGGCGCGTTGAAAGCGATCTACTTCGGCCCGCTCGCCGCCGTGCTCTCGTCGCTCTTTCCGACTGGCGTGCGCAGCACCGGCCTCGGCTTCAGCTACAACATCGGCGTGATGGTGTTCGGCGGATTCACGCCGTGGCTCGTGACCGCGATGATCGGCGCGACGCACGATCCGCTTTCGCCCGCGTTCTATCTGATGGCCTGCGCCGTGTTGAGCCTTGCGTGCGTCGGACTCTATCACTTCAAGCTCGTCAAATACATCTGAGCCGTGAACCGGCTGACCGAACCCATGCATACGCCCGCGATGAACCAGGCAACCCGTACCGCCGACGCAACCAATACCCCGCACGCCGACGATTTCAGCGGCTGGCTCATGTATCACTCGGTCGGCGTCTATCCAGGGCATCGTCAGGCCATGACCGAAGCGCTGGCCGCTTTCGCCGCAAGCTGGTGCGCGCCCGACGACACGCGCTGGGACGCCGCGCTCGCCGCGCGCGCGCATCTGCTGTCGGATTGGGCGGCGCTGATCGGCGCGAACGACGCGAACGTGTTCGGCGCGCAAAACGTGACCGACGCTTTTGCCCGCTATCTCGACGGTCTCGCCGACGAAACACTGCGCGATCGCACGGTGCTGGTCGCAGCGGACTGCTTCCCGAGCCTGCACTTTCTGCTTTCAGGCCTTGCTGCAAGGCGCGGATTCACGCTGCGCACGGTGGCCGTGCGCGCGGGCGAAGACTATGTGCGCGACGAGGACTTCATCGAAGCATGGACCGGCGATGTCGCATTGGCACTCGTCACGTGGGTGTCGTCGCTCACATCGAAACGCGTGAACCTCGCCGCGATGTGCGAAGCGGCGCGCCGCCGCGGCAGTCTCGTCGCGCTCGACGTGACGCAAGGCATCGGTATCCTGCCGTTCGATCTGAACGCGACGCCGTTCGACTTCGTTTGCGGCTCGACGCTGAAATGGCTGTGCGGCGCACCCGGCACGGGCCTCGGCTACATCGCGCCGCATGCGCTCGCGCACGATGCCACGCCCGCGGTGCGCGGCTGGTTCAGCCAGGACAATCCGTTCAACTGGGACATCGACGCGTTCGCGTATGCACCCGACGCGCGCCGCTTCGATACGGGCACGCCCTCCGTGCTGCCCTTCGTCGCATCGCAGCCGGGCATGACGTGGATGCGCGCGCAAGCGCCCGGCAGCGTGCGCGAACACAATCTCGCGCTGTGTCATGAGTTGATCGCCATGCTCGACGCAAAGGCTTACCGGCTGCTCTCTCCACGCGACGACAACGAACGCGGCGCGAGCATCATGGCCGAGGTGCCCGCGCATCTTGACGCCGCGCGGCTCGTCGTGCAATTGAAGGAAGCCGGTTTCTTCGTGGACTCGCGCAGCCGCACACTGCGCTTCTCGCCGGGCGTTTGCACGACGCGCGCGGGACTTGAACGGCTCGCGCAATGTCTGCCGCGATGAGGTTCGCGCGCGCCCTTTCGCGACTTTCGCGAGCGCCGCGCCGCATGGGAATCGCCTGCGTGCTGACAGGGCCGCCGGCGTGCGCGAGCATCGAGCGCCACGTCTGTCCTTTCAATTCCGCTGCGATTTCCCATGACCTCATCTGCTTCTATTCCTCCCGCCGCTGACGCCCCGATAGAAGGCGTGCAGGGCTTTCTCGTGCCCATGAGCTGCACGGATCTACCCGCGACGATGCACTTTTTTATCGCGCGGCTCGGCTTCAGGCTCGATGCGATTTTTCCCGCCGATGGCCCGCGCACCGCGATCCTCTCGCGCGACGGCCTCAGGCTCAAGCTCGGCCTCGACGTGACAGACGGCACGCGCACGCTGCACGTGCTCTGCGATCACCCTGAGCAATGCCCCGCCGATGCGCCGCGCGAACTGGTCGCGCCGAACGGCGTCACGGTGCGCCTCGTCCACGCCAATCCGCCGATGGTGCTGCCCGCCACGCGCCAGCAACTCGTGCTCGCGCATGCGGACGGCAATGCGCACTGGAGCGTGGGACGCGCGGGCATGCGATATCGCGATCTTCTGCCCGAGCGTCATGGCGGCGCGTTCATCGCCTCGCATATCCGCATTCTGGATGGCGGCCCCGTGCCCGACTATGTGCACTTTCACAAGATCCGCTTTCAGGCCATTTTTTGCCGGAAGGGCTGGGTGCGGCTCGTCTATGAAGATCAGGGCGAACCGTTCATTCTCGAAGCCGGCGATTGCGTGCTGCAGCCGCCCGAAATCCGGCATCGCGTGCTCGAAAGTTCGGCCGGTGCGGAAGTGGTCGAGCTTGGCAGTCCCGCCGAGCACATCACGATGGCCGATCATGAACTGCCGCTGCCCACGCCTTTTTTCAGGCCCGAGCGCGACTTCAACGGTCAGCGTTTCGTGCGCCACGTCGCGAAGCATGCGCAGTGGACAGCGTGGACGTCGCCGGGTTTTCTCGTCGCCGATACCGGCATCGGCGCGGCGACGAACGGGCTCGCGGGCGTGCGCGTGGTGCGCGCGCAAGGCCAGAATAACGAAGCGACACGCAGGCACGACACGGAGTTCTGCTTCTTCTTCGTGCTGACAGGCAGTCTCGAAGTTGCTCAAGGCGACAAGCGCTGGCGTCTCGCCGCCGATGACAGCATCGCGATTCCTGGTCGGTTTCCGTACAGCTTCGCGCGATGCAGCGCCGATCTCGAATTGCTCGAAGTGACGCTGCCTGCGGATTTCCCGCTCGCCTGATCGTTGTTGAAACAGCCAAGCGGCGCGGCGGCGGTTCGCGGCGCCGCTCGTATCTGGCCGCACCCAGCCGCACGATTCATTTGAAGTCAGTTCTGTTGCACCGGAAGTTCATGTTGCACCGGCACCGTCCGCTACGAAACCTCACATTCACCTTACTTCGCCATGCTAATGAATATAAAGTCACTATCCGGCGCCGCCCTCCTCGCTGCTTGCGGCATCGCGCATGCCAATACCAGTTCAGTCACGCTTTACGGACTCGTCGACTACGGCGTGAACTATCAGAGCAACAGTGGCGGCGGCCGCGTGATCGCCGGATCGAGCGGCATCATGCAAGGTTCGCGCTGGGGCTTCAAGGGCGCTGAAGATCTCGGCGGCGGGCTCTCCGCCGTCTTCACGCTGGAGAACGGCTTCGATCTCGGCAAGGGCTCCGCATTGCAGGGCGGCACGCTGTTCGGGCGGCAGGCGTTCGTTGGGCTGTCGAGCGAAAGCTACGGCGCACTCACGCTCGGGCGTCAATACGATTCGCTCGTCACCTTCGTCGAATCGCGGATGAACTCGGCGAACTATGGCGGCGGCACCACGGCGCATCCCGGCGACCTCGACAACCTGAACAACAGCAAGCGCGTGAACAATTCCGTCAAGTACATGAGCCCGAGCATGGGCGGCTTCACGGTGGGCGGCGTGTATGGATTCGGCGGACAGGCAGGCGACTTCGCGCGCAACCAGATATGGTCCGCCGGCGTGGGCTACGAATATGGAAGCTTCTCGGCGGGCGCCGCCTTCATGAACGCGCGCAATCCGAATCAGTCGTTCTTCACGAGCACGCCGACCAACGTGGCGGGCGCCAATCTCAACAACATGGGCGCGAGCCCGGTGTATAGCGGCTACGCGTCCGCGCATACGTATCAGGCGTTTGCCGCCGCGGGGCGTTACACGCTGGGGTCGGCCACCTTCGGCGTGGTCTATAGCAACGTGCAGTTCAGGAATCTCGGCGATACGTCGTCCGGCTCGAATCCGCTGCGCCTGTCGGGCACCGCGAAGTTCGATACCGCCGAGTTCAATCTCACGTATTACTGGACGCCGCTTCTGCTGAGCGAATTCGTCTATAGCTATACGCACGGTTCGGGTGTCGGCACGATCGGCAGCTCGCGTTACAACAACCTCTCCCTGTCGCTCGACTATTACCTGTCGAAGCGCACGGACGTGTATGTGATCGGCAGCACCGAATTTGCGGGCGGCACCGATTCGACCGGCAAGGCCGCGCGCGCGACGCTCAATGCACTGACGGCGTCGTCGTCGAACCGGCAGACGTTCGTTCAGTTAGGAATCCGGCATAAATTCTGATGCGCTTGCGCTGCCACGGGCCGCAGATGCTTGCGGCCCGTTCAGCGCATCAGTTGTCCGGGTGGCTCGTCGCGAAACTCACGAACGCGTTATACGGCAGATTCAGCGGCACGCCGTCGATCATCAGGCCATACGTGGCATCACCGCTATCCAGCACGTAGTACATCACAGACTGGATGTTCTTCGTCTTTCTCGCCTGATAGTAGGTCGCGTAGTGCGAAGTGATGTAATTCGCGCGATACGACTGGCTCTTCTCCGGACCCGTGTTCCACTCGGTGATGAGAAACGGCTTGCCGTAGCGCGCCTTGCAATAGGTCGGCAGATCGAAGCCGGGCCCGGAACCGTCGGTGCCGATATTGAAGATGTCGCCATACACTTCGTAGTTGTGCCACGTCGTGAGATCCCAGCGCACGGTCGGGTAGCCGCTCGTGCCGTCGGGCTGCATGCCGTCCCACAGCGCGTCGGCCGCGCCCACGTCCGCGACGCAGAAGTTGATCCCGCATTTCGCGCCCGGCTGGACCGATTTCACGCCGTCCATCATGCCGCGCATCACGCCGCGCATGAGCGGCCAGTTCGCGTTGTTGAAGTCGACGACCTGAGTGCCCGCCGTGGTCGAATCGAGAATGATGGCCGGATCACGCGTCAATTCGTTGCCGCACTCGTACATCGTGACGCCGAGCGGCGCGAGCACTGTCGCGATGGCCGCGCCGCATTGCTTACCCCGCGTGTAAGCGGCCGATTCGCTCGTGAAGAGCACGCCGTTCGTGTCGCGCACGCCGATGTCGATCAGCGTGAAAAGCGTCAGCCCTGCTTGCTGGAAGGCTCGCGCGAGATCGGCCACCGCGCTGAGTTGCGGGCCGTAGTCCGTTACGCCGACGCGATAGGTCGAGCACCCCATGTTGCGCATGATCGACACGACATCGGTGGGCGTGTAGCGGTAATCGTAATGCCCGTTGACGCCGTGGAACGTGCCGCTCGCCGCCGCGATCGACATGCGCGGATCGCTGCACGGCAACCATTGTTCGGCGTCGGAGCAAACGTAAAACTGACCGCCCGTCGAGCGACACCAGAGCTTGCCGCCGTACCACAGCAACAGCGCCACATTCGAGGTAGTGCCGACCGCCGCATTGTTACGCAGGACGACGCCGTTCGAGACGGTCCAGATCGCGCCCACCTTGTCGATGATGTACGACGCGTTCGGAATGGTCGTGCCGTCGGCGGATGTGCCGCCGAGGCGCGGGTCGTTGGTGGCGAACCAGTTCGAACCGCTCCATCCATAGAACTGTCCGCCTGTGCCTTCGTGATAAATCACGCCGCCGTACCAGATCAGCATCGACACGTTATACGTGTTGCCCTCGGGCACGCCGTTGCGATAGACCGAGCCGTTGACGACGGTCCACACGGCGCCCTGGCTGTCGGTGATCGACGTGGCCGGCGGGATCATCGTGCCATCGGGCGAACCCGGCGCGCTGTTGCTCGATCCGCCGTGGTTCGTGTTGCTCGACGAGCCCGACGTGCCGTTACCACCCGCCGACGTGACGCTGGTTTGCGTCGCCGAGCTGCCGCTGCTTGCGCCGGTGCCCGTGTTCGAGCCCGACGAGCCGGATGCCGAACCGGTGGCAGCCGCCGCATTGGTTGCGCCGCCGTCGGCACCCGAACCGCCGCCACCACCACCACCGCCGCCGCCGCACGCGCTCAGCACGAAACTACCGCCGACTGCAGTCAGCATGCCGAGAAATTCACGTCGTTTAACCATGACAAGACAATCCAACGCCGGGCGCGCCCGGACAAAAAAAGCTGCAATAGGGAATGCGGGAGGTGAGTGTTCGAGACAGCCGGCCCGGCCGCCGATTAGTTCGGCATCCTGATCGATAGATGATCTACGCAAAAAGCGAACATCTTGCGATTAGTGGGGCTCGGTAAGTTTTCCCGCCACGTCGCTTCAATCGAAGCAACTAATGTCTGGATGTCGGCAGCGAGGAGCGGCTTGCGTAGGGTTCGCGCGAAATAAAACGGATCTTCCGGAAGTGGTCATTATGGGGAAACGATCCACACGGCCGGAGAGGGAGATCAGGAAGGCGCCGCGGCCGCCGCAGAGCCGGGCAGAGGTCATTTTGACCGACACTTCGGTCGCGGCGCGTTGAATGATGTGCGCGGCGGGAGCCGCAAAAAAACGGCGAGATTATGCGCGCACGATACCCGTGAGCGGATTCGTCGCGAGCGTCTGGCCGAATAGCGCGCGAGCGGTGCGGTGAGGATCGAGGCGCAGGCTTTCGCTCGCGACGCCGGCGATGAGCGCATCGAGCGAGGTGGTCGGTTTGAGGTCGCGCGCCTCATAAAGATCGCGCTGCGCGAGGCCGGGCCAGTCGGCGATCACACGCCCGCCCGCCACCGCACCGCCCAGCACCATGGCCACGGAACCCGTGCCGTGGTCGGTGCCGCCCGTGCCATTCGCGGCCGCGGTTCTGCCGAACTCGGTCGCCACGAGCACCGTGGTTTTGCTCCACGCGGCGCCCATGCCGTCGCGCAACGCCGCGAGCAGCGTGTCGAGCGCTTTCAGTTGCGCGGCAAGACGCCCGTTCTGCGCGCTGTGCGTGTCCCAGCCGCCCGTTTCGATCATCGCGATGCGCGGACCGTCGTCGCGTGCGAGGAAACTGGCGGCCAGCTTGCCGACGCTCGCCGGGTCCTGGCGCGCGCCCGCGTCGCCCGCAAGGCCGCGCGTGGTCATCGCGGACTCCCATAGCGGACGCAACTGCGCGTCCTGCTCGTACAGTTGCGAAACGCGCATCAGCAGATCGTCGGGCGCTTGGGGCAATCCCGAGGGCGCGTACGAGGCCACCGCCGCGTTGCCGCGCAGCGCCATCGGCACGGTCGGCGCGAAGGCAATCGCGCTTTCGCGCGCGGCGGGCAGTTGCGCGGCGAGCCGGTTCAGCCAGCCGTCCCGCACCCGATACGGTGCCGCGCCGCCTGTCTCAAGCACGTTCTGTCCATCGAAATGCGAGCGGTCGCGATAGGGCGACGCGACCGCGTGCACGAACAGCGCCTGACTGTCCGCATACATCGCGCCGATTTGCGCGAGCGAAGGATGCAGCGCGAACGTGCCGTTCAGGCGCTGAGCGTTGCTCGTATCGATGGCGAGCGGGCCGCGCAACGTGGCATAGGCGGGCTCGGCGTACGGCACGACGATGTTCAGGCCGTCGGCGGCTCCGCGCTGGATCACGAACACGAAACGGCGATCCGTGACGACGCTCGCAAACGCGATGCGCGGCGACACGAGAATCGCCCCTGCGCCGGCAGCGGCGATTTGCAGAAAATGGCGGCGTGAGGACATGGGGTTCATCTCCGTTGAAAGTCGGGCGAGACCAGCAGCAGCGCGATCGCCGTGGACGCACTTTCGGCGCGCGCCACCGCCTCGGCGCTCGGCGCGCCAAGCGAGCCGGCAAGCACGATCTGGCCGAGCGCTCGCGCATCGAGCCGGTCGCCGACGCGCGACGCAAAGCGCTGCGCGACTTCCACGCGACGCACGAGCGCGTCGGGCGCGGCCCAGCTTGCGGCGATATCGTCGTAACCGGCGGGCGAGCCTGGCCGCCACACCGGTTGGCCCAGCTGCGTGAGCAAAGGCGCGGCCTGAACATTGCCGAGTTCCTGCCAGCCGAGGCCGCGCATCGACGAAATCGCCCATTCCCACGGCGTCTTGAACTTCACGGCCACGGGCGACCACGCTTGCGGCGAGTCGAGCAACGCGCGATACACGGTCGGCAGATCGCCGCCGCTGCGCTCGAAGGCGCTCGCGAGCCGCTCGCTCACGGCGGGCGGCGGATTATCGGCGATGAAATGACGCGCGAGCTTGGTGCCGATGTGCTGCGCCGTCGCCGGTGCGCTCGCGAGGTCACGCAGCACCGCGAGCGCCTGGTCCTCGCCTTGCTGGTCGTAGCGGCGGCCCATGATGGTTCGCGAACCGGGCTCGTGCAGCGCGTCGCGAAACACGAACGTGCCCGGCGCGGCGGCCGGCTGCATCGCGCGGTTGGGCTGTTTGCCGGCATTCGCGGGATTGGCGGGATTGGCGGCGAGACTCCATCCGGTCAGCGCGCGGGCAAATTCAACGACGTCGTCCTGGTTGTAGCCGCTGCGCACGCCGAGCGTATGCAGCTCCATGATTTCGCGCGCGAGATTTTCGTTGAGACCCGGTTTGCGAGCGGGATTGCGCTGCGCGGCGCGCATCGCCGCGATGCTGTCCGGTCCCACCGAACGCGACTGATCGAGAAACAGTTGCATGGCCGGATGACGCTCGACCGCGACCAGCATGTCTTCGAAACGGCCGAGCACGTGCGGACGGATCGCTTCCGCTTCGAACGCGCCCGCGAGCGCGGCCACCTCGGGTTTTTCCGTCGATATCGCAAAGTGATTCGCCCAGAAATGAACCAGCCGCTCGACGAAAGGCGTCTCCGTGGTCAAGGCGCTCGTCACTCGCGCATTCACTGACGCACGATACAGATCGCGTATTTCCACGCGAATCATTTTTCGTTCGGCTTCCTTATCTTTTTGCGCCGTTGTTTGGGATGCCGCTTGCGACGCCGCCTCAGCGTTGGCGTTGGCTTGTGCCTGCTCGCGCATCTGCATGCGCTGCTGCGCCAGTTCGCTCGACACGGCCACTGAATCCGGCTGGCTCGCCCACGCTGGCGGCTTCGGCTGATAGGGTTCGAACTGCGCGAGCAACCACGCCTTCGGATCGGCGGGCGGCGTGTCGTCCGCGCGTGCGCCGAGGCCGAAACGGTTCAGCGCGATCGCAGCGGCAGTGAGGTTTGGCGAGGCAGTCATGGCGCCCTCTTCGGCATGGGATAGTGCTTAAACGGCGGCGCCGGAAAAATCCGTCGCGCGTTTTGCGCATTTCTAATTATTCGACGATGCCGGATTGGCCGGCTTCGCGCCCTTGACCGGCGGCGGCGGTTCGCGCCACTGCCCCCGCACGCGCAGGCTCTCGGCGAATTCGACGCGCTCCTCGGGCGACAGGCTCGCCGCGAAATCCGCCACACTGCTCTCCATTTGCGCGCGCAAGCTGCTGTCGGCTGCGCGCGTGCGGGCGAGCGCCGCGTCGAGCGCCGCGCGATCCAACTGCGGCGCGGCAAGCAGACGCAACACCTCGCGACGCCCTTCGCGCGCCTCGCGTGCGAACGGCCGTCCATCGCGACGGCCATTCTTCAGGCTGTCCGCGAAGGCCTTCTGCCGCTCGGCGGAGAGCGGCTCCGCGGCGAAGCGCAGCGCGCGCTGCTGGGCAATGAGCGGAGCCGCCGCGCCGCGCTTCGCCGCGAACCATTGATAAGCGCCGCCGGCAATCGCGCCCAGCAGAAACACGTTGAGCACGAGCGAGACGATCAGCACAATTTTCCACGACCGGCTGTTCATTCACCGCTCCAGTCGGCGGACGATCCACCGAAACTCGACGTCAGATAAGAGGACTCGTGCACGGGCGGCACCGCTTCCGTCAGCACGAAAAACGACACGGCCAACGCGCCCGCGACGCCACCAAGCAAGCCGACGCCCGCAACAGCCGCCCCCGACCACCACCAGGCGCGCCGCGATGCGGGCTGCCGCCGCACCGGCGCGCCGCGCATCACGCGCTGTTGCAATGCCGCGTCCGGTGGCGCGAGCTGATCGGCGGCGAGCCATGCATCGAGACCGGACGCCTGTGCGATCCAGGCATCGGCTTCGGCGCGATGCCTATCCGCCCACGACAGCGCTGCCGCGCGCTCCTGTTGTGGCCAGCGGCGCGAATCGGCGCCATAGGCTTCGACGATCTGATGGAATCTTTCGGGGGTCATGACTTGTCCTTGCTAAGGCCGCTGCCGGCCAGTTGCGCCCTAAGCGTGCGGCGCGCGCGCGCCAACAGACTTTCCAGCGCATCGACGGTGACGCCCATGAGCGCCGCGGCGTCGATGTTCGACATCTCCTGGTAATAGCAGAGCACCAGCGCTTCGCGTTGCCGCGCGGGCAAGGCAGCAAGCGCCTGGCGAACCCGTTCGTCGCGGGCACGCATTTCGAGCCGCGCGTCCGGCAGCGCGGCGGGATCGATTTCCTCGGGCATCTCGTCGCGCACATCTTCGCGCCGGCCGCGCAGACGGTCGTAGCAGAGATTGAGCGCCACACGATGAATCCACGTGTCGAATTTCGCTTCACCTTCGCGCCAGCGCGTGGCCTGTTTCCAGATTCGCACGAACACTTCCTGCGCGATGTCTTCCGCTTCCATGCGGTCGCCCAGCATGCGCGTGGCGAGCGCGAGCAGCCGCGGCAGCTTGCGCGCGACAAGCGTGCGCACGGCGGCCGGATCGTGGCGGCCGACCTGTTCGAGCAACTCCGCGTCGGGGTCGCGTTCGCTCAAGGCGCGGCGCTCCCCGGCACACGTGTGATGCGATTCACGTCGGCTTTATCCTCGTAGTTTCGTTGCACGCGCAACGGCGGGCCGGCGGGCCGGCGGGCGCGATCGCGCGGATCGCGCCCGCCTGGCTCACGCTTCATCGCGGTCGCTCAATATAGGACGATTGCGGGGCGATAGTAGCCCGGCCGCGCCGGGTAAACCACACAGCCTGCAAGCGAGGCCGCAAGCAGCAATATCACGAGCATTTTCATGGCAGCTTTTCCGAAGGAGTCAGAGGAAGCAAAGCACTTCACGCCCAATGACCTTCGACCCAGCGCCATCCGCGAGCACGCTGCACCCAATGGCCCGGCACCCAGTGATAACCGGGGCGCACCACCTGCCAGTGGCCGGGCACCCACACATACTGGCCGTGACGCCAACGCCAGCCGCCCTGATCCCAGACATAGCCCGGACGCGGCGCCGGCACGACTTCGACGCGCGGCGGCGGCGGCGCCAGCGGCGCGACGATCACGGCTTGTGCGGAGGCGGCCGGCGCGGTCAGCGCGGCGGTGCCCGTGAGCGCGACGGCAAGCACGAAGCTTGCGCCGATAGCACGTGCGATGGATCTCATGTTGGCTTCTCCCTTTTGATACCCGAAGCTCGAAACGGCTCGGACTTCTACTTCAACGCAGCAGCCGGAAAAATCCGTCGCGTTTTTTTTAGAAATGAAGATGTCAGCCAGATGACGGGATCAGTCATGAAATCATGGGCTTGCAGTCACCTGCAAAAAGCGCCAATGCCAGGCGCAAACTGATGGGATTATTACAACGTGTCAGCCAGACGCGCTGCTAAGCTGATCTGCAAAGTCTGACGAAAAAGATGCGCCGCGTTCAAGCGCCGCAGTGCCCGCCGCACGCGAATTCAAGGCGGATTTCAGGCGAATTTCAGGCAAATTCAAGTCGATGCGCAGTCGATACCGAGGAGGCCCCCATGTCATTTCGGTTAGTACACCCATGCATTGAACAAACTCTGCGCCGATGCATCGGCACGCGGCCTCGCGCGATCGTCATCGCTTTGTCACTGGCGGGGTTCGTTCCCGCTTCCGTCGCCATCGCCGCCGGCGTGCTGCCGCAAGGCGGCCAGTATGTCAGCGGCCAGGGTTCGATCAATACGAGCGGCAACAACCTCGTCGTCACACAGCCCGGCTCGACGCGCGGCGTGATCGAGTGGGGCAGTTTTTCCATCGGCAGGAACAACGCGGTCACGTTCGAGAACGGCTCGGGCGCCACGCTCAATCGCGTGACAGGCGGCTCGCTTTCCGCGATCCTCGGCAAACTCAGCGCGACGGGCGATCTCTATCTGATCAATCCGCAGGGTGTCGTGGTGGGACCGTCGGGCATCGTCAGCACGGGCGGACGCTTCATGGCGTCCACGCTCGACGTCTGCGACAGCGCGTTCATGAACGGCGGCGCACTGTCCTTCGCAGGCGATTCGAATGCGAGCGTCGTGAATCTCGGCAAAATCAGTTCGAGCGGCGGCGACGTATTTCTGATCGCACGAGAGGCGGTGGTCAACGCAGGTTCGGTAGCGGCGCCCAATGGGACAGCGGAATTCGGCGTCGGCGCGAACGTGCTGCTACAAGATTCGTCGAGCAGCAAGCAACTGTTCGTGCAAACGGGCAGCCAGGGCACGATTGCAAATCTGGGCCCGCTGCAAGCCGCGCAGATCGACCTGCAAGCCGCGGACGGCAACATCTATGCGCTCGCGGGCGGCGGCACGCGCATGCGCGCAACCGGCACCGCGACGCGCGACGGCCATGTCTGGCTAGTTGCCGATACGGGCAGCGTGATGCAAGGCGGCACGATCGCCGCGCTCAACACGGACGGCAGCGGGGGCACTGTCGATACGCAAGCGCTCAATCTGTCGTTCGGCCGCGGCGCACGCGTGCTCGCGTCGCAATGGAACGTCGCGTCCCCTGCTTTCACGATCGACGTCCCTGCCGCCCGCGCGTTTCGCCGAAGCCTCGGCGCGGGCACATCGGTGAACGTCACGACGACGGGCGCGAATGGCGCGACCGGCGATCTCGACGTGGCATCGAATCTGAACTGGCAAGGGTCCGCCGCGCTATCGCTCGCGGCTTATCACCATGTCTTTGTCGCGCCCGGCATCACGCTGAAGAACACGGGCGCCGGCAATCTGACCTTGCGTGCGGACGCGTCGGGCATCGACAACGGCGGCAGCGTGATCAATGGCGGCACGCTCGACTGGTCCGCGAGCACCGGCACGCTCAGCGCGCTCTACGACATGAACGGCAGCTACAGCCCAGGCACGATTCTCACCAACAGTGCCTGGACAGCCGCGCCGTACAGCGGACTGCTGACCCAGGCAACGGCCTACAAGCTGATCGACTCGCTCGACGACTTGCAGCAGATCTCGACGGATCTCGCGGGCACTTATGCGCTCGGCAAGGACATCGACGCGAGCGCCACCGCGGGCTATCCGCCAGCGTTCACATTCACGTCGCTCGGCAACGGCGCGACGCCCTTCACCGGCCAGTTCGACGGCATGGGGCATGCGATCAGCAACCTCACGCCGACCGGCACGGTGCTGGTCGCGCCGGGCGCCGTCACGGGCGGTCCCGACCAGCGGGCAAGCGGGCTCTTCGGCGTGATCGGCGCGGCGGGCGTGGTGCGCAACGTCAGCGTGAATGGCCACGTGAACAACGAGGAAGACTACGGCTCGTACGGCATTCTCGCCGGCTTCAACTACGGGCTCGTCACTTACGCACGCGCGAGCGGTTCCGCTTCGACGTTCTCCGGCTTCGCTTATACGTCGAGCGTGGGCGGCCTCGTCGGCTATAACGACGGCACGATCACCCGCTCGGGCAGCAGCGTCGCCGTGTCCGCCGAAGGCATGCTCGGCGGCCTCGTGGGAATCAACGCCGGAACCATCAGGCAATCGTATGCGACGGGCTCGGTCGCGGCGCAGGCTCACACCGAGGGCGGCGGCGGTCTTGTCGGCGTCAACACGGGCCTCGTCTCCCAATCGTATGCAACGGGACAAGTGTCGTTCCAGCCGAACTATTGCGGCGGCGGTGGCGGCTCCACGTGCACCGGCGGCAGCGCCGCGCTCGTCCAACGGAATGACGGCACCATCGAGCAGTCTTTCGCCACCGGCCAGGTGATCCAGCAGATTATCCCGACGCTCGGGCCGCCTGCGCTCGGTGTGGCCAGCGCGAACAACGGCACGATTGCGGGCGACGTCTTCTGGGACACTCAAACCACTCGGGCGACGCGCGACGTATACAGCGGCACCGGCACGTCGGCAGCGCAGGGACTGACTACCGCGCAGATGAGCACGCCGTCGAGCTTCGGTCCCACGTATGACTTCAGCACGACGGGCACGTGGGCAATGCCGGCCGGCGCGACTCATCCCGTGTTGCGATGGGAGCTTGCGCAGTGAAGGCCGGTGATGCGCAATGGGCACGCGCAGCGGCGGCGTAGCGGGTTTGAATTCGCACACTGGAGGTTGTTCGCGAGAGGCACTTTCGCGAGAGGGAATGAGAGTCGATCGGATCGCGGCGGATTGCGGCGGATTGCGGCGGATCGCGGCGGGTCACGGCGCGGCATACGCGTGCGTATGCGCGTGCCGGTCGATGCGCGCACGGTTGCACAAACCGCGCGGAAAAATGACGAGACGTGGACAGAACTCGCCACGCGTGTTCGCGTGTGTTGACTTGTCCGGCCATGCGTGGCTCTTGCATAATCGGGTGCGGCCATACAGCGGTCTGACCCAGCGGCCTGACCCAGCCCCTCACACCACGGGCCTCAGAAGCCACGCCGTCACTTGATTTGCCGGATTCGCGGAGCGTCTATGTATCAGCGACATGAGAACCTGGAGAACTTCATCCGAGTGGCTCGGGTTTTGTTTCAAGCGCCAGCGCTGCCCGAGGGTGCCCGTCAGTCGGCGGCGAAGGCATTCGAGCGTCTCGAGATCCCTTCCGATAATGGCGCGCGCAATTCGACCCGATATCCAGCCTGCGAGCTTTTGGGTACCGCCCTTGCGCCCCTTCTCGATGACCCATCCAGCCTGGGTGCCGCAGCCCGCGCTATCAGGCCACTCGAACCTTTCATCGGATGGCAGCGGCGCACGTCCGGTCTGAACGGCAGCGAGAATTACGTCGAGCAGCACGTCAACGGCATGATTTGCGGCCCCGGCGGCATGGAAAGCCGCTATGACGTGCAGTTGGGGTTTGCCTTGCTGGCGCCGTTCACGCGCTATCCGGATCATCAACATGCACCGGAAGAGGCGTATGTGCTGTTAAGCCCCGGCGAATTCCGGCAAGGAGACGGAGACTGGTTCGATCCGGGCATGGGCGGCGGCCTGTTCAACAAACCCAACATGCTGCACGCCATGCGCTCGGGCGCCGTGCCGCTTTTCGCGCTGTGGTGTCTGCTGGTTTAACTTTGCCGGATCGCCGGATCGCCCGTATTCACCGGTCACAGGTGGCAGTCACAACGTGGCCGTGATCCCGCCGTCCACGTAAAGAATATGGCCGTTCACGAAGTTGGATGCATCGCTCGATAAAAACACCGCCGCGCCGACGAGATCTTCCACGTCGCCCCAGCGTCGCGCAGGCGTGCGTCCGGTCAGCCATGCGCTGAATGTTTCGTCCTTGACGAGCGCCTCGGTCAACTCGGTCTTGAAGTAGCCGGGGCCGAGACCGTTGACCTGAAGACCGTATTGGCCCCAGTCGATCGCCATGCCCTTCGTCAGCATCTTGACCGCGCCCTTGCTCGCCGTATAAGCGGCGATGTTGGGCCGCCCGAGTTCGCTTTGCACCGAACAGACGTTGACGATCTTGCCGCGCCGGCGAACCAGCATATGCCGCGCGACGGCCTGGCCGACCAGAAACACACTGTCCACATTGGTCTTCATCAGTTCTTCCCATTGAGCGTGGGAAAACTGATCGAGCGGCGCGCGGCGCTGCATGCCGGCGTTATTCACGAGAATGTCGATGGGGCCCATGTCGCGCTCGATTCGAGCAATGGCGGCTTCCACCGCTTCGGGCGACGTCACGTCGAAACTCGCGGCGTGCGCGGTTGCGCCCTCTTCGCGCAAGCTGTTCACCGCTTCGCCGAGGCGCGCCTCGCTGCGGCCATTCAGCACGACTTGCGCACCGGCGCCGGCAAGCCCCCTCGCCAGCGCAAAACCGATACCGGCGCTCGACCCCGTAATGAGCGCGCGACGCCCCGTCAGATCAAACAGCTTCAGGCTATTGTTCAACGTCATCCCCTTTCTGATCCGCTGAATGCAACGCGTCAGGACACCGGCGTGAACCAGCGCGTTGAGCTTGTTTCCGATGGCTTGTACAGAGTCGATGGCCGCTTCCGTGTGTGAGGAAGCGGCTCATGCGCACGACGTGCGTACTTCTTCGCATGGCCGCATGGCTGCGGGGACACGGACTTCCGGTATTTAACGCGTCGCACGCGTCGCACGCGTCTCACGCAATCTCACGCGCCGAAGCCGCGCAAGGACGGCTTGATTCCCGCGCGACAGTCGAAGCCGATGACAAAGATCCGATGACAGCGGCCTCATCACGGCGCGGATGGGTCAGGCTCCATGCACGCCCGCGGCGGCGCGCAGAAGTTCAGCCAGCTTTTCGTTTTCTTCGATGCGTGCCTGTTCCACGGCCACGTCCGCATCGCTGCCCACGCGTTGCGCCCAGTGCCGTCGCTCGCGCGCAAAGATGATCCGTTCGTGCACCGCGCGAATAGCGCCCCAGATGGCGTCGTCGGCACCTTGGGCGCTGGCTTCTTCCAGCGACAGCGCCGAGAAAGCGTGTCCCGTATGGCAGCGGTAGCGCAACGGCCGGTCGTCACGCAGACGCCAAAGCGCACCGTTACAGCTCGGGCACGTGAGCGCGGAGCGCTCGCCGATCTGGTCGAGTTCCTGAGGCGAAACCAGTCCGCTCTCACCAATCCGCGCTTCGCGATCAAGATCAGGCCGGTTGGTCATGGGATGCTCCTCGCGCCGTATCTCCCCTTTGATGGCCGCGTGAAGGACGTTTGCCAGGTCATTCGCCTTCACGACAGCGTCGGCTCCGCCTGCGGCAATCGCGCTTCGAGGCATCGAAGGCGCCTCGCAGTCGTCGGGGTCCTGAGCCACGCCGTATCCGCCGCGCGCCCGCACGGACGCGAGGCCCGCGGCGCCGTCGTCCAGATCGCCGCTGAGCACCACGCCGATCACGCGAGCCTGATATTCGACGGCTGCCGATCTGAAGAGCGGATCAGCCGCGGGCCGTGCGAAGTTTTCCGTCGCGGTGTCCAGGAGGCGCACCAATCCACCACGCAATATCATGTGACGATCCGGAGGCGCCACGTAGATTCTGCCGCTTTGCACCGCTTCGCCATGCACCGGATGAGTCGCCCGAAGCGGGCCCCATCGCGACAGAAGTTCAGGCAGCACGCTGCGGTGCCTGCCAATGTGCATCACAATACACAACGTGGCCTTCAGATCCGGAGGAAGATTAGAAACCAGCATCCTGAGTACGGGAAGCGCGCCACGGGATGCTCCGATAACCACAATATCTCGATGTTCCATAAAGCCTCCTCCCCAACTGAGCAGCAATTTTTGCGCCTGGCCGGGTCGGACATTTTCAGGCGCGCGTGCGCGGCTTGGGCTTACAAGGAGGGCACATCATGTTGACCTTATCCGGGGAACTGGACAAGTTGCGGCAGGCCGACACGCATATCGTGGAGGCGGTACGCCGTATCGAGCAGCAGCAGATTGCGATTGCGTCGATGCCGCCAGAAAGCGACCAGAAGACACGCGCCGAGGACTTCCTTCTCACCATGCAAACGACGCTGACGCAGTTCCAGTTCCATCGCGAGGCGATCATTGAAAATATTGCGCGCCTGCGCATGCAGAACAAGCGGGACGCCGAGTGAACGCCCCGCGATCCCGCCCTTGCACGCGGCGCATGCTTCGCGCATCGGCGTGGGTGACGACGACGTCAGTTCGTTGTGCCGTTTCTCTGTTCAGTTGTCAGGACGGCAAGCGCATCGAGTAAGCGCGTGAATTCGAGCGGCTTCGCCAGATGCACGTCGTAGCCGACTTCATGCGCCGCCTGAATGTCCTCGCCCCGATCGTGCCCGGTCAGCGCGACGCCGCGCAGCCCCGTCCATTGCGGATTCGCCCTGATCTGGCGCATCAGTTCGTAGCCGTCCATGTCGGGCAGACCGATGTCCGACACGAGCGCGTCGATCGGCGCCTCTTCCAGAATCCGCAGCGCCTCCGGCCCGCTTGTCGCCGCCCGCACGAGCGCGCCTTCGAGTTCGAGCAGGCTGGCAAGCGATGCGGCCGTCTCCTGGTCGTCCTCGACCAGCAAGATGCGCAGCCCCGCGATACTCCGGTTTTCCACGGCGATATCGGGCAAAGGCGCACGTTCGTCACTGACCGACGGCAGCCACACCGTCATCACGGTGCCCGCGCCGGGTCCATCCGACTCCGCGCTGATCCTGCCGCCGTGCATCTCGACAAGCTGCCTGACGAGAGCAAGGCCAATGCCGAGGCCGCCGCTCACGCGCGTGCGCGGGCCTTGACGGAACATCTCGAAGACATGGGGCAGGACTGAAGGGTCGATGCCCTGTCCGTCGTCGGTCACATCGAGGCGCAGCATGCGGCCCTCGTGCGCGAGCCGCAGATGAATGCGCCCGCCGGCATCCGTGAACTTCAGCGCGTTCGATACGAGGTTCCAGATGATCTGCTCGCAGCGAACCGGGTCGGCAAGCGTGATAGCCGGCTCGTCGGGCACTTCGATTTCCATGGCGATGCCCCGCGCATGCACGTCCTCCTCGCAGGTGTCGGCGATATTCGTCAGCATGGCCGACAGATCGACGCGCGACACTTCGAGCGCGAGCTTGCCGGTCTGGATGCGCGACAGATCGAGCAGATCGTCGATGATCTGGGCCTGGCTGCGCACCGCGTGCCGGATCGACGAGGCCGCTTCGCGAACCGCAGCGATATGGCGCACTTCGGGCAGGCGCGGCAGCATTTCCGCCTTCACGCCGATCAGATTCAGCGGATGCTTCAGCTCGTGCGACAGCACGGCGATGAACTCGTCCTTCAACTGGTTGGCGCTGAGCGCCTGCTCGCGCGCGGCCTGCTCGCGGGCGAGCGCTTCGCGGCTCGCGTCCTCGTGCATTTTCCGCGCCGTCAGGTCGCGCAGGATTTTCGCAAAGCCGCTGAACGCGGTGTCGGTGATCGGCGTGACGACTCCGCTGCAATAGATGCGGCGGCCGTCGCGCGTGCGGTGCCAGCGCTCGTCGTCGGCGCGGCCTTCCTTTTCCGCCGTGTCGCGCTCGCGCGCGGGCACGAACGCTTGCCGGTCGTTCTGCTCGTAGATCAGCTCGATATCGCGCCCCACCACTTCTTCTTCCGGGTAGCCGAATATCCGTTCGGCGCCCGCGTTCCAGCTCGCAATCTTGCCGGCGCGGTCCTGAATGATGATCGCGTAATCTTTAGTGGATTGCGCCACGAGGCGCAGGCGCTGTTCGCCCGCGCGCGCGGCTTCTTCGGCTTCGTGGCGGTCCGTGATGTCGATCAGCGTGATCACCGCGCCGTCGATGTGATCGTCCGCCGTGCGGTACGGCAGGAGCCGCATCAGATACCAGCGGCCCGCCTCGCTCTGAATTTCCCGCTCCGTCAGCCTGAGCGACTGGAACGATTGCCGCACGTCGTCGGCGAGCGTCGGATAGCGCAACGAATGCGTGATGTGAAAGAGCGAGCGGCCGAGGTCCGTGTCGATCAGATTGAAAATGGCCGTGGCGTTCGGCGTGAAGCGTTTGACCCTGATTTCCTTGTCCACGAAGACCGTGGCGATCTCGCTCGAAGCGATGATGTTGTGCAGGTCGTCGTTGGCCTTGGCCGTGTCCTCGATCCGCGCCTGCATCTCGGCGTTGGCGGTGGTCAACTCTTCATTGACCGATTGCAACTCTTCCTTGCTGCTTTCGAGTTCTTCACTCGTGGAGCGCAATTCCTCGTTAATCGCCTGGAGTTCCTCGTTAGAAGCCTTTAGCTCCTCCACCGACGTTTCATATTGCTCGATGATGGTCGCCAGTTGCTCGCGGCTATGTTGCAACTCCTGTTCGAGCTGGGCGAGAACGGGGTCCTGCCCGGCGGATTCCGCCAGTTCCTCGTCGGTCATGTGGCCGGCGACTTCGTCGAACACGATCAGCAGGAATGCAGCGTTGGCGACATTGTCGTGAAACGGCCGCACCGTCATATTGATCCACGAAGGACGCGGCTCATGAACCCATTTGACCCGCCGCGCCTCGACACTCGTGCCGGTTTGCAGCGCACGGAAAATCGCCGTGCGCAGATCGAGCCGGAGATCGGGCAGCACGAGCGTCATGATGTTGCTCGACAACTCGCCGCCGACATGCCGCAGGAACCGGCCGGCGTTATCCGACAGATGAACGACGTTCGAATCGCGGTCGATGATCACGCTCGGCGGCGAATAGGTTTCCAGCGCGCGCTGGTGCAACTCGGTGAACGAGAAATTGCGCTGCGCGGGACTTGCCGGCGTGCGCAGCGGCACGGCCGGCGCGCTGCGCTCGTCGGGCGAGCTGGAATCGGACTGGAAAAGCGGCGGGAAGCCCACGGTCGGCTTGGCGCGGTGCGCGACCGCGCGTGCCCGGTAAATACGCCACTTTTTATCGACCACGACGAACAGGTCGTCTGCGGCGTCGGCGGACTCGGCCGTGCCGAGGAACAGAAAGCCGTTGGGACGCAGCGCGAAGTGGAACAGTTCGAGTATCTGCCGTTGCACCGCCCGTTCCAGATAGATCAGCACATTGCGGCAGGAGATCAGATCGAGGTGCGAAAACGGCGGATCGCGCAGCAGGCTGTGCGGCGCGAACAGAATGCGCTCGCGCACCGCCTTGGCGATCACGTAATGCGCGCCCTCGCGAACGAAATAGCGTTGCAGCAGCGCGGGCGGCACATCGCTGGCAATCGAAAGCGGGTAGGAGCCGGTGCGCGCCCGCGCAATCGCGGCCTCGTCGATGTCGGTGGCGAATACCTGAATCGACCTGCCCGAAGCCGCTGCCTCGCGGGCCTGCGCGAGTTGCAACGACAGCGAATAGGCTTCCTCGCCCGACGCGCATCCTGCAATCCATACGCGCACCTGGCCGTCGCCGGGTTCCTGAGTGAAAAGCGTGGAGATCACTTCCCGTTCGAGGAAGTCGAACGCTTCGCGGTCGCGGAAGAACTGGGTCACGCCGATCAGCATGTCGCCGAGCAACGCGTTGGCTTCGTCGGGCGTGGCGCGCAGGAAATCGCGGTAGCCCATCAGATCGCGCTGCCCGTTGACCTGCATGCGCCGCTCGATGCGCCGCAAAACCGTGGCGCGCTTGTAGAGCCGGAAATCATGGCCGGTGCGCACACGCAGATGCATCAGGATGTCCGACAGCGCTCGCTCGGGATCGTTGGGATGCGGCTTGCCGCGTTCCTGGGCGGCCTCCGCCACTTCGAGATCCTGCAACTCGATGCGCTGGGCGTTCGCCCACAATTCGAGCAGCCGCTGCGGCATTTCGGAGACGGGCAACACGATGTCGACCTGACTCGTGGCAATCGCGTGCTGGGGCATTTCCGCGTGCTCGGCGTCGGCCGGCGCCTGGGCGAGCGTGATGCCGCCCGCTTCCTTGACGCGGCTCAGACCCGCGGCGCCATCCGATCCCGCGCCCGACAGCACGATGCCAATCGCGTGCTGCTCGTGGGCGTCGGCGAGCGTGCGGAAAAAATGATCGATCGCAAAACTGGGCCCAGCAGTTAATTCCTGGTCGAACGTCCTCAGGCATCCGTCTGACATTTCCAGCCGTTTGCCGGGGGCGATGACATAAACGTGGTTCTTTTCAATCGGGATGGTGGATGTCACCTGGCGCACCGGCATGCCGCTCGTGCGTTGCAGGATGTCGTCCACGTGACTGAGTTGCCCTGCCGCCAGATGCACGACAACGACGAACGCCATATCCATGCTGTTTGGCGCATTTTCGAAGAAGACTTGCAACGCTTCCACGCCGCCTGCCGATGCGCCGATGCCCACTACTGGGAAGCGCAAGGCGCTTTTCACCGTGAGCAGTGAATTCGTCGAATTCTGGGGCGTCGACTTTTGCTTTGACACTGCGCTTCTCCTCGATTGTCTCGCGACGACGTAGCTCGCCGTGCGAGCGTAGAGCCATGCTCGTCGGCGTCTATATTGTAGGACTAACGGCGCGCTCTTCATGTTCTGAGGCCGTTCCACGCGATCCGGGCGCGCCCCGCAGGGCCTTGTTTTATTAAGCCACCCGGAAGTCCACTACCAAAGAGGTATTGTCGCTGATTAAAGCTCTGCTGAGAAACGCTGCGTCATGGAGATTGACCCGCAGATCGACCGGCTGCGCCGATTCGGGTCATCGTCACGATTTCGGTGCAACCGGAACAGGCGCGTGGCGCGCAGCCGCCGCAACCAGGTTGTTCCGCGGCAAGAAGGAGAGGGGTGGACAGCGGAGTCGGCGCGCAACACGATCCCTACCGATGGCGATGGCGCGACGTCGTCATCGGTTCGCATTGTCGCTTTGATGCGCAGACGGCGGCGGACGCAAAACAGAAACGGCGGCCGCCGTCCGCAGAACAGCTCGCGCCGGTTCAATGCAATTCGTTGAACTCGACGCGCCCGCCCTTCATCACCAGCGGAATGTGCTCGCCCTGCCCGGCGAGGCAACCGAGATCGCGGAACGGATCGCCGTCGACCACCAGCACGTCGGCATAAGCGCCCGGCGTGAGGCGTCCCAGCTTGCCCGTCATGCCGAGGATTTCCGCGCCGATGGTGGTCGCGCTGCCGATTATCTCGGCGGGGCTCAGCACTTGCGCGCGGATCGCAAACTCGTCGCTTTGCATACGATGGCCCGGCCCGAGCAGATCGGAGCCAAAGCCCATCTTGACCCCGGCGCGCCTGAAAATCTCCAGCGACTTCAAGCCCGCTTCGCGCACGATGTCGATCTTGGCCGCGCTCTCCGCCGACAAGCCAAAGCGCACGCCCTCGATATGCAAGGCCTCGTAAGCCACCAGCGTCGGCACCACGTACGCGCCGCGCTCGGCCATCAGCGCGGCGGTCGGCTCATCGATCAGATTCCCGTGCTCGATCGTGCGCACGCCGCAGCGCACCGCGCGCTGCATCGATTCGGCCGTATACGCGTGCGCCATCACGTAGGTGCCCCGCGCCTCGGCTTCGGCGACGACCGCGCGAATCTCGTCCTCCGAGTAGCCGAGCGCGCCAACCGGATCGGTCGGCGACGCGACGCCGCCGGACGCCATGATCTTGATCTGGTCGGCGCCCATCTGCAGTTCCTCGCGCACCGCGCGGCGCAACGCGTCCACGCCGTCGACGACCCGGCTCAACGCGCCGACCCGCACGCAGCAGTTGCAAGGCGCGTCGCCGGGCATGAAGTCGGTGCGCGCGCGTCCGTCGCCGTGGCCGCCGGTCTGGCTGAGCGCGCGCCCGGCAACGAACAGGCGCGGCCCCTGCGCAAGACCCATTTCCACCGATTGCTTGAGCGCGAAGCCCGCGCCGCCCGCATCGCGCACGGTGGTGAAGCCGCGCCGCAAAATGCCGCGCATGATCGGCAGCGCCTTCAGCGTGACGAATACGTTGGGCATGTTCACCTGGCTCGGCAAATCGAACTGCGTCGCGACCATGTGCGCGTGCAAGTCGATCAGGCCGGGCATGATGGTCTTGCCTTTGAGATCGATGACCTGGGCGTCGCGCGCGTCAATTGGCTGCTGCGAGATGTCCTTGATCGTGTCGCCTTCCACCAGCAGATGATGGCCCGGCTGCAATGCGTGTTGCAGCGGATCGAGCAAAGCGCCGTTTTTGAACAGGATGCGGTCCATATGTTCTTCCTCGGGTTGCGGAGCGCGAGCGCGCGATGCGCCGGCTGTGAGCGGTTCAGCGTTTCAGCGTTTCAGCGTTTCAGGCGCATCGCGGCAATCTCTTCCAGCGATCGGCCGCGGGTCGGCACGCCCATGATCAGCACCGCGAGCGCGCCGATGATCAGCACCAGCGTCGTGCCGCCGAACACCCCGCCGAAGCCCAGACGCGGGTAAAGATAGCCGACCAGGATCGGCGCGGCGATGGCGCCGAGACGTCCGATTGCGGACGAGATGCCCATGCCTGTCGCGCGCACGTCGGTGGGGAACACTTCGGGCGTGTATGCATAGACGCCCGCATAAGTGCCGTTCATGAAGAACGACAGCAAAAAGCCCGAGGTCAGAATCTGGGCATCGCCGTGCGTGAGCGCGAGCCCTAACGCGGAGCATCCGCCGAGCGCCATGTACGTCACGATGGTCGCGCGCCGGCCGATCTTTTCATTGAGCCACGCGCCCGAGAAGTAGCCGGGAATCTGCGCGATGTACATGACCAGCGAATAGGAGAAACTGCGCGTGATCGTCATGCCGCTTTGCACCAGCAGGCCGGGAATCCACGTGAAGAACGCGTAGTAGCTGAAGGTGATCGCCAGCCACATCATCCAGGCCATCGCGGTGATGCCGGCCAGCCGGCGCGACCAGAGCGCCTTGAGATTGCCGAGCGGCGTGCCGCGCGCGACGGGAGCCGGCACGTTCGCGTCGAGCGGCTGCTCCGGCAGGAGCGGCAGGCCGGCGGCGTGCACCACCGCTTCCATCCGGTCGACGATCACCGCCGCTTCCGCGCTTCTGCCGCGGCTGTCGAGCCAGCGCGGCGATTCGGGCAACGCGCGCCGCCACCAGAGCAGCATGACGATCGGCAGTGCGGTGATCACCGAGACGATCCGCCAGGCGTCGGGCGACAACGGTATGACCAGATAGCCGAGTATCGCGGCGGCGACGAAGCCGAACGAGAAGAACGCCGCCAGACTGCCGGTGAATGTGCCGCGATATTTGCGCGCGCAGAACTCCGAGAGAAACGGCGCGACGATCGCGCTTTCGCCGCCGGTGCCGAACCCGGCGACGATGCGCATCGCCATGAAAAATGGCCAATCTTGCGCGGTGGCGCTGATGAGCGATGCGATGCAATAGATGATCAGCGCCCATACCATGACTTTGCGTCGGCCGATCACATCGCCGAGGATGCCGGCGAGCGCGGCGCCGAAGAAGTAGCCAATAAAGGTGCCGCTGCCGAGCACGCCGGTCTGCACGCTGGTCAGATGCCACTGGTTGCGCAGCACGGGCAGCATGAACGCCAGCACGGCGGCATCCATTGCATCGAAGACGTAGCCTAGTCCTCCCAGCCACAACAGTTTCCGATGAAAGCTCGAGTACGGCAGGCGTTCTATTCGCGCGGGAATCGTCGACATAGCTTCCTTCCAGAAAGGGGAGCGCCGTGGCGCCGGGCATCGTCGGTCGAGTATAGGGAGCCGAAATAAGCGGGTCTTGGATGGAAACCGCATCGAACATGCGGATTCCGGCATCACGGCGTGGCGCCGCGGTGAAAGCGCGCGTTCTTTTGCGGGCTTTTTTGTATGTCGATAAGTCTATTCCCCACTGTCAGTAGTGACTCGATGCATATCGGGAAATTACGATATATACTTCGAACTGTAGCGATGCAGTCACGAGGACGCAGACGAAAGGACGTCGCGCCACGCCTCGCCCTTGAAACAGTTCGACGGTAGTTGACGAATGAAACGAACCCCCATCGCACCGGACATCGACGCGATACACAAAGCGCTCGCCAATCCGGTGCGCCGCGAGATTCTTGGCTGGCTGCGCGAGCCGTACGCGCATTTCGCCGACCAGGAACTGCCGCTCGATCACGGCGTGTGCGCGGGCAAGATCGACGCGCGCTGCGGACTCTCGCAGTCCACCGTGTCGGCGCATCTCGCCGCGTTGCAGCGCGCGGGGCTCGTCACGTCGAAACGTGTCGGCCAATGGGTGTTTTTCAAACGTAACGAGCCCGTTATTCAGGCGTTCCTCGAGCATATGAACTCCAAGCTCTGACGCGTCCCGCATCGCCGCTTCCTTCGCTTTTTCGTTGCCACGCAACTATTTTTCAGGCTCTGGCGTCCGCGCCTCAGCCAAAGGTGAACACTTATGCCGACTCTTTTCGATCCGCTGCAAATTGGCGACCTCACGTTGTCGAACCGCATCATCATGGCGCCGCTGACCCGTCAGCGCGCCGAGGAAATTCGCGTGCCGAATGCGCTCATGGCGAAGTACTACGCTGAACGCGCCACGGCCGGACTGATCATCAGCGAGGCCACTTCGGTCACGCCGCAAGGCGTGGGTTACGCCGAGACGCCGGGCATCTGGTCGCAGGAACAGGTGGAAGGCTGGAAGCTCGTCACGAACGCCGTGCACGCCGCGGGCGGCAAGATCTTTCTGCAACTGTGGCACGTCGGCCGCATTTCCGATCCGCTGTTCCTGAATGGCGAACTGCCCGTCGCGCCGAGCGCCATCGCCGCGAAGGGTCACGTGAGCCTCGTGCGTCCGGAGCGTCCGTATGTGACGCCGCGCGCACTCGAACTCGATGAAATCGCCAGCGTCGTTCAGGCATTCCGCCAAGGCGCGGAGAACGCGAAAGCGGCGGGCTTCGACGGTGTGGAAGTGCACGGCGCGAACGGCTATCTGCTCGACCAGTTCCTGCAGGACGGCACCAACAAGCGCACCGACGCCTACGGCGGCCCGATTGAGAACCGCGCGCGTCTGCTGCTCGACATCACCGACGCGTGCATCGACGTATGGGGCGCGCATCGCGTGGGCGTGCACCTTGCACCGCGCCGCGACTCGCACGACATGGACGACTCGGACCCGGCAGCAACGTTCGGTTATGTGGCTCGCGAACTCGGCAAGCGCAAGATCGCGTTTATCGCCGCGCGCGAAGCGCTCGGTGAAGATCGCCTCGGCCCGCAATTGAAAAAGGAATTCGGCGGCCCGTATATCGTGAATGAAAAGTTCACGAAGGACACCGCACAGCACGTGCTCGACGCCGGTGACGCGGACGCCGTGGCATGGGGCCAGTTGTTCATCGCGAACCCGGACCTCGTGCGCCGCTTTGCGACGAATGCGCCGTTGAACCAGCCGAATCCAGCCACCTACTATGCACGCGGCGAGACGGGCTACGTCGATTATCCGGCGCTCGAAACCGTGGAATAAGCGGTGGAATAAGCGAGAAAACCGGCTGCTGTGAAGCAGCAGTCAAAGCGACGGGCGTGATCGGAGCGATATCCGGTCACGCCCGCCGCGTTCGTTTGCACGACCGCTGCCGCGCCGTTCACGCGAGATCGCGCCGCATGAACACGCGTTTCGATTCGTCGAGTCCTCGCGCAATATGCGCGTCGCGCCGCGCGATCAGAGCCGCATCGAGTTCGGTCCCGGCGATCTCGCGGAAACCGAGACGCCGGTAATACGGCGCATTCCACGGCACTTCGCGATACGTGGACAGGGTCAGTTGCATGCGCTCGCGCGAGCGCGCGAGTTGCTCGACCTGCCCGATCAACGCTGCGCCGATGCGCCGCCCTGCATGCGACGTGAGCACATCGAGTTCCTGAATATAGATGCGCGCGGGCTGCGGCTCGAACATCACGAATCCGGCACACATGCCGTCCACATCCAGCGCGAGCACGATTTCCTGTGCCGCAATCTTGCGTTCGACCAGCGCGAGATTCATCGGCGGCGCGTCAGCAATACCCGCCATGCCCACGCTCATGAAGCGCAGGCTCGCCTCGAATTCGATCGTACGAATGGTTTCGGCATCCTGAAGATCTGCAAAACGGAATGTGATGCCAACGGGTTGCTGCATGCGGATATTTTGTTCGGCAGGAAGATCGCCGCTTGCCCGCGCACTTGCTTTCGAACTTTCTTTCACCCTTGCTTTCGCCTCCTCTCAGCCTTCTGTTTTCAGCCCGGCTAACATGCTATTGACTGCCCGATGCCGCGCTCGCCGCATTGCCGGGCGCAGGCGGCATGCTCGCAGCCGCCGCTGCATCGCTCGCGCGCTTCGCTGCATCGCTTTCGCCACTCGTGCCCTTCAGGCCCGCGGAATTGCTCATCACCCCGCTGCTGCCGGAACTCATGGTGTCCTTGCTCGTGTCGTCCACCTTCTTGCAACCGGACGCACCGATTGCCAACGCGGCAATCGACACGGCCAGCACCGCGCCTTTCAGATTCCAATGCATGGTAGCACCCGTCCAATTCGTCGCGCGTGGCGCGGCAGGGGTTCATGGTTATCAAATAGAAAGCATCGACCATACCCGGCAAGCGCAATGAGCGCCCTCGGCCACGCCATCCGCGCAAGCCGACGAGTCTCGCAACACGGGTCGAATCGCGACTCCCGCGTCATACGCTGGGCGCTTTAAGCCGGCGCACGCGTGCCGCCCGCCTCGGCTTGCGGCTGTGTAGTTAGTTCCGATGCTTGCAGAATTGACCGAGGATTGACCGCGAACGGGCGCGTCGCGTAGCCGCCCTCGCGCCGTCATTCGTTGCCTACGCCCCTCGACACTTCCGCGGGACTTCCATACGTCTGGTCCGGCAGCCGCTGGAGCGCGTCGAGTACTTTGTCGTCGGCCTGGTTGGCTTTTGCCGTGTCCAGCAGGCTCGTTTTGTCGGCCGGATAGGAAACGCCCTTCAACGCCTTCTGCACATCGATGAATTTGCGGATTGAACCGCCGCTCGAATTCGAATCGGACGCTGCCATGTGTCCCTCCTTCAAGTTCGCATTCCGGTGGCAACATCGGAGCATCACGCGTTCCTTGCCGCTCAAGACGTTTTTGATTCCTCACAAAATGCAGACGCTTGCATTGACAGTATCGGGAACGATTCTGGCTCGTTGTCCAAGGGGGCCGCCTCAATGTGGGGCGGCCCGATTTCGTCAACTCATACAAAAAGGGAGTTCTCGTGCGCATTCCGGATCGCCAGGCCATCCTGCTCAACCAGCAAGCGATCCTGGCGAGGTTCGGCGAGTTCTCGCTCCGCTCCGACAATCTCGACGAAATTCTCACGGAAGCCTGCCGCCTCGTTGCCGAAGCACTGCAAACGGACATGGCCAAGGTCATGGAATTGCACGACGACCGCATCACGCTCCTCGTGCGCGCGGGCGCCGGCTGGCCGCCCGGCGTGGGGGGTCATGCCACGGCGCGCGCGGAGCGCGGCTCGTCCGAGGGCTACGCACTGCAAACAGGCCAGCCCGTCATCTCACGCGACATCGCAACGGAAAAGCGCTTTCGCTATTCGCAGTTCATTGTCGATGCCGGTGTGAAGGCGATGATCAACGTGGTCATTCTGGGCGCAAAGGGCCGGTCCGCGTATGGCGTATTGCAGGTGGACAGCCGCACGCCGCGCGACTTCAGCGAGACCGATACCGCATTTCTACGCTCGTATGCGAATCTGCTGGCCGCGGCCGTCGAGCGGCTTCGCATCGCCGCGGAAACGCGCAAGCACGCCACTTCGTTGCGCGAGAGCGAAGAGCGCTATCGCATGCTCGCGACGCAAATTCCCCAACTGGTCTTCACGTGCACGAGCACCGGCGAGCGCACATGGAGCAGTCCGCAGTGGATCGACTACAGCGGCATTCCAGAAGAGCACAGCCGCGGCTTCGGATGGCTCGACGGCATTCATCCGGACGATCGCCAGGCGACGATGGCGGCATGGAACGCGTGCGAGCCGAAAGGAGAATATGCGATCGAGCATCGCATCCGTCGCGCTCACGACGGCGCATACCGCTGGTTCCAGACGCGCGCGACGCCGGTTCGCGCAGAAGGACGCGTGGTCGCGTGGCTCGGCACATCGACGGATATCGAAGAGCAGGCGCGTGTCCGTGAAGCGCTGCAACGCGCCAGCGAAGAACTCGAAAAACGCGTCTCCGAGCGCACGGCCGAACTTCAACATGCGCTCGACACGCTGCATGGCGAAGCCCGCGAGCGCTCGCGCGCCGAAGATCGTCTGCGCCACAGCGAGAAACTGAAGGCGATTGGCCAACTGACTGGCGGCATCGCGCACGATTTCAACAACATGCTCCAGGCCATCATGAGCAGCCTCAGCCTGATTCGCGTGCGTATGCAGCAGGGGCGGCCGGCCGATGTCGTCGCGCTTGTCGAACGCGCGGAAAAAGGCGCGCTGCGCGCCGCGACGCTCACGCACAGACTGCTCGCATTCGGACGCCAGCAAACACTCGAACCGCGTCTCGTGAGCCTCGATGCCATCGCGCGCGACATGGAGGATATGATCCGCCGCGTCGTCGGCACGGGCATCGACGTCGAACTGAAACTCGGCGACGGCACCTGGCTCGTTCAATGCGATCCGAACCAGATGGAAAGCGCGTTGATGAACCTGTGCGTGAACGCGCGCGACGCAATGCCGGGCGACGGCTGGCTCACCATCAGCACGAATGAAGCGGTACTGAACGAAGCCGACGTCACGGGCTTCGAGGACGCCCAAGCGGGGCGTTACTGCTGCATTGCAGTGTCGGACACCGGCACCGGCATGTCGCCCAAGGTCATGGAGCATGCATTCGAACCGTTCTTCACGACGAAGCCCTCCGGCCAGGGCGTCGGCCTCGGCCTGAGTCAGATCTACGGCTTCGTGCGGCAATCCGGCGGCATCGTTCAAATGGAAACCACCGTGGGTAAAGGCACGACCGTGCGCCTGTGCATGCCGGCGCTCGCGCACAGAGAGGACGTCGAGAAAAGCGAGCAGGACGCCGCGAAAACCATCGTGCTCGTCGAGGACGAGCAGATCGTTCGCGAAGTCACCGCGGAGCAATTGCGGGAACAGGGCTACCGCGTGCTGGAAGCCGACAGCGGCGCTGCCGCATTGCGTCTTCTGCAAGCGGGCGCGCGCTTCAATCTTCTGATCAGCGACGTCGCGTTGCCCGGCGCGCTGAATGGCCGGCAAGTCGCGGAGACAGTGCGACAACGCTATCCGTGGATGCCCGTCATTCTCGTCACCGGTTATGCGCCGGGCGACACGCTCTCCGACATGGAAGTCATTCGCAAGCCCTTTCCGCCGGAAGTGCTCGCCGAACGCGTGCGCGCGAAACTCGAACAGTTGCGAACGGACGTCGAATAAACTATTGAGCCGGCCTTTTTGCTCTTCACCGACCACACTGATTCACAGCCATGCCAGCTTACGATTACGAATGCACTGAATGCGGCAGCTTCGAAACCCTTCGCCGCATTGCCGAACGAGACGAACCCGCGCCCTGTCCGCAGTGCGGAAAAACTGCGCAGCGCGTGGTCGTCGGCGCGCCGACACTCGGCGGCGGTTCGCCGGACGCCCGCGAAGACGCGGGAAGCTACGGCATGCGGCACCGCGGCGGCTGTTCCTGCTGTTGAAGGCGAACTGAACGCAAGCCGGGCATTGCAAAAGCGGGGTGGCACAAAGCGGGTGGCACAAAGCGTGCTGTGAGAAAACCACAGGCACTTCCCGGAGAACTTGATGCGAGAACCCAAAACTGGCTCCAGCACGGACAGCATGAACACCGTTCCGGATACGTCGAGTCCCGCGTATGCCGCGAGCAATCCGGTCACGCGCGCATTCGACACCTTCGCGACTTCCGTGACGCGGCTGGCCGGTTCGCCAATCGCATTCGGTCTCGCCGTGATCACCGTGATCGTGTGGGCCGTCACGGGGCCGCTATTTCATTTCTCCGACGCGTGGCAACTGGTCATCAACACAGGTACGACCATCATCACCTTTCTGATGGTCTTCATGATCCAGCAGAGTCAGAACAAGGACAGTGTTGCGATTCACCTGAAGCTTAACGAATTGCTCGCGTCGCATCGCGCGGCGAACAATCAGTTGATCGGTATCGAAGACGCTTCCGAAGACGATCTTCGCCGAATCGCCGCCGCGTACTTGCGGCTTGCGAATGATGTCGACGCGCAGGGCAAGGAAACCGTCGACGTCAACGCGTGCGTCGAGAAAGGCACGCCGTCGAAGCGTGAACACAACCTTTAGTTCTTCTTTTTATTCGTCTTTTAATTCTTCTTGCCGGCTTTGCGGCCGCTCTTCTCTTCGTCAGGACCGGCATAGCCGGGCAGGCCGAGCGCCGCGCCGCTCTTCGCCAGTTGAAGCGCTTTACCCACGAGCGCGTCGTATTCGGCATCGGTTGTGGGGCGAGGCAGCATCTTCCGGAACAGATCGGCCCAGCGAAACTCCTCCAGCGGCACACTCGTCTTCGCGTAGCCGCCGGCATCGCGCACCGCCGCGGCGAGACTGCGAAACTCATCGTCGATCATGTGCCACACATGCGGCGGCATGTCGGAAAATGCGACGCGTTGACCGTGCTGATCGTAGGGATACGTCCAGCGGTGATTTTCGAGCGTGAGCCAGAATTCGGCCGGTGAACAGCTGGAAAGATCGCGAACCAGCACGACCGGTACCGACTTGATGCCCGCATGCCATAACGCCGCCGCCACGTGATGATGATCGGTGGCAAACGATTCGCCGCCCGGTCCCTGCACGATCGGCACCGGCTTCTCGGCAATGGCCATGTCCAGATCGTGTCCGGACAACGATTGATAAAACTTTTTCTTCTGCTGAACCTCGCGCGCTCCGTGAGTCACTTGCGTCGGGCGCAAACGTTCGATCTCCAGGGTCTTCATCGACGTCTCCGTTCGTGAACTTTTTTTCAGGTCTCCGGATTCAGCAAATCCGCTGCGACTACTTCGCTGCCCATTCGCGCCGCCGCCTCGCGTGCTTCCAGCGCAGTGTCGAACGGGCCGATCACGGGCGCGCCGTCGTAGGGGAAGATCAGACGGTCGTCCGTGGTCCGCACCACTTTCAGGTCACCGGCAAACGCGCCGGCCGCAGTGCGCCGATAGGTCGGGTAGATCCTGTAATCGCTTGCGGTGGCTGGAATACCGCTGGGCGATGCGAGGGCTCGCAGCGAACTATTGTGAAAGTGCAACTTCCTTCTCACCATCTCTATTCCTGCAATTGCGATCTTCGACTCGATGCTGGGCCGTGCAAAAGAACGTATAACGATGGCGCAGACATGGGCACGGCGCACATCGGATGCGCGCCGCGCCCCTCCGCAAGAGGCAGATTTCAGCGCCTCAAACAAGGCGCCGGCAAACATCCCTGCGGTTAATCAAGGCTGACGTTGGCCGCCCTGATGCTGAGGCGTTTTCTGCTGATTCTGCTGTTGCTGTCCGCTCTGCTTTCCCGCGTCCTTCGGATTGGCCGGTTGCGTATTGGATTGCTTTGGATCGTTCATCTCAGCTCCTTACTTTGTGAAAATAACGCCCGCCAGTCTGTGGGTGGCTATTCAGTGGCTATTCAGTGGCTATTCAGGCGCTATTCGGTCGCTATTCGGTTTCCCGTCAGACGCTCGACGGTTCGGGCCTGTTTCTCTCGTATTCGGCACGGACACCTTTCGGCAGCCACGATTCTTTATGGCAACACCACAATTCGTCGGTCGGCTCGTAAATGTCGACCTGATCGAATGCGCCGAGCGGTATATCCAGTTCATCGCTGCTCGCATATTCCATGAATGCGACTGAGCCGCACATCGGGCAAAAATATCTGCACGCTGCCTGCGAGCTTTGCCACGCCCGGACAGGGCCGGAGAATTCCACGGCATCGCGCGAAAACATGGCATAAGCGCCGAATGCACTGCCATGCACGCGACGGCACGTCATGCAATGACACAGCGACCCTCGCCGCGGCGCTGCCTTCACACGAAACCGCACTGCGCTGCATGCGCATCCACCGGTCTGTTCGACTGGCTCTTTTCGCGCGCTTTTCATGCCTACCGTTTCCACTCTGTTCTCTCTAACCGGATGTTGCGACGCACTTCGAGCGCATTACTTGTCGCTCTTTTTCGGAATCTTCGCGCCCGATTTGCGAGCCTGATTCAATGCAATGGCGACCGCCTGTTTATGCGGCTTGCCGTGCTTCGTCTCGGTCTTGATGTTGCGCGACACTGTTTCTTTGGACGTCCCTCTTTTCAGCGGCATGATCCTCTCCTGGCAGTTGACGCGTTGATCGAAAGGCAACCCTTGCGCGCGATGGCGGCGAGCAATGGCCGCCCTCGAATTGCAGCACGCCACGTGCCACGCGTAGCGGCCCATTCACGACAGCACAGGTTGCGCCGCCGGTGATGCAGCAACACGCATGCCGCGGCGCGTCAATTCGGGGGTTTTGTTTGGCGACTTATTTGGCGACTTATTTGGCGACTTATTGGCAGGTTTCGTTAGTGGCTTTTCGAGCGATTCGACACGAGCGTGCCATGCCGCATGAAGAGCATTCGGGACCGCGTCTTGCTCATCGCCGTTGCCTTCCAATGCGACACGCGGCGCGCGTCAACGCAAGCGAGTTGGCGAAAGTGACGCAAGAGCAGCGTTGAAACACCGCATGACAGTGCGCCGTCCGCGTTCATCGCGCAGGGCGCATTGTCATCATTAACCTCCACGACCCCATCGCCCGTGAGAATCGCTCAGGTTGCACCCTTGTATGAAAGCGTCCCGCCCATTGCCTATGGCGCCACCGAGCGCGTGGTGTCGTACCTGACCGAAGTACTCGTTCAACGAGGCCATGACGTCACGCTGTTCGCCACCGCCGACTCGCACACGTCCGCGCGGCTCGTGCCCATTTGCGAGCGCGGACTGTGGCGCGATAGCGCCGTGTGGGACACGCTCACGCATCACGTGAGGCAGCTCGCGCGCGTCGCGCATCTCGCGAATGAATTCGACGTCGTCCATTTTCATGGCGACCCATTGCACTTTCCGCTCGCACGCTCGTTGCCGTGCAAGTCGCTGACCACGTTGCATGGTCAATTGCTGCCCGTGGATCATGGACCGCTCTTTCGCGAGTTCGCGTGGGCGCCGCTCGTGTCGATATCGGACGATCAGCGCAAGCCCGTCCCGTCCGCCAACTGGCAAGCGACAATCCATCACGGCCTGCCGCGCGACGAATTCGACTTTCAGCCGAACCCCGAGCCCTATTTGCTGTTTCTCGGCCGTCTGATGCCTGGAAAGCGGCCCGACCTCGCCATCGACATTGCGAAGCGTGCCGGCCTGCCACTGAAGATGGCCTGCAAACTTCACCCCGGCGAGCGAGAGTACTTTGCCCAGCAGATCGAACCGCTGCTTGCGCGTTCGCGCGACTTCACCGAGTACTTCGGCGAAGTGGGCGGCGCGCTTCGCAAGGAACTCATGGCGAATGCACGCGCGCTGCTCTTTCCAGTGGAATGGCCCGAGCCGTTCGGCATGGTCATGATCGAGGCGATGGCATGCGGCACGCCGGTGATCGCATTCGGACGGGGCGCCGTGCCGGAGGTGCTCACGCATGGCGTCAATGGCTTTATCGTCGATAACGTTGAGCAGGCTGTGAGTGCGGTAGCCAGGATTGGCGACATAGATAGAGCGCAATGCCGCCGCTCTTTCGAACAGCGCTTCACGGCTGCTCGCATGGCCGACGATTATCTGCAGGTCTATGAACGCCTGCTCGCGGAAAGCTGCCCGGCGGCGTCGGCATCGAATGCCGATGCGCACTTATGTGGCTAGAAACACGTGGCGAAAAGCAGCCGGCCAGAAGCGCCGGATTCGAAAAACAACATCACAAAGCAATCTTAAGATTTCCTTCAGCTTCACGCGGTAGATTCAATCGCACGTCCTATTTACCACGCTACCCGGCAAGCGCGGCCGTGCTCGCCGGGCAACAATAAAACTAAAAGAGAACCCGCATGCCGAAGGGAAAATCAAGCGGCTCCGCGCTTGCAAGTGCCCGTTTCGAGTACGCGCTCGAACTGGCGCGCGGCTCTTCGTATATCGGCAGTACATTGACGCCCGAAACCGAAGAGCGCGCTATCGCCGAAACATTCAAACAGTTCTGTGTATTGTATGGCGAAGCGCAAGTCACGCTATTCCAGAAGATCCTTGCAGAAGAATTGCAGCACCGCGGCAATCAGCACGCGGCGCTGGCGGTCGCCCATTTCAAATTCAACTGCACGTGTGGCGCACGCTGATACGCGTGGCGTCGTTGTCGTTATGCATCGAACCCTCGCAGCATCGCACTCAATTCGTCCATGCTATACGGCTTGCGAAGCGCTCCCCAGCGAAACGGAAGTGTATCGACGCGCGGCATTTCGTGACCCGATGCAAAAATGACGCGCAGTGTAGGCCGGATTTGCGCGGCGCGTTCCGCGAGTTCCATGCCCGGCATGCCGGGCATGGAAAGATCGGTGACCAATACGTCGAATGATTCCGCCTCCAGCATGCGCAGCGCTTGCTGCGGCGCGTCCGTGGTGAACGGATCGTGGCCGAGGAGCTTCAGCAATTCGCCGATCGCCTCGGAGGTCTCGCGATCGTCGTCAACCAGCAGGATGCGCAGCCGCGTGTCGGACGCGGCCTTCGCACGCGCTTCCGCGCTGTGGTCCGCGCGCGGCAGCGAGGGCACGCCGAGTATCTGGCGGATCTTGTACGCGAGCTGCTCGCGGCTATACGGCTTACTCAGCAACTCGACGCCAGGGTCGAGCCGGCCGCCGTGCACGATCGCGTTCTGCGTATAGCCCGACGTAAACAGCACCTTCAGGCGCGGCAACAACTGCACCGCCTGCGCAACCATGGCCGGGCTGCGCAGCGGGCCGGGCATCACCACGTCGGTAAACAGCAGGTCGATATGCACGCCGCTGCGCACCACCGCGAGCGCCTGCTCCGCGTCGTTCGCCTTTAGCACGCTATAGCCGAGACCTGCCAGCGTGTCGACTACCGTGGCTTGCACCTCGCGGTCGTCTTCCACGACGAGCACTGTTTCCGTGCCGCCGAGCAGCGTGACGGCCGGCGCGGGCGGCGTCTCCACTGCGGCTTCTGTCGAGCGCGGCAAATAGATCTTCACGGTCGTGCCATGCCCGACTTCGCTATAGATCCGGATGTGGCCGCCACTCTGCTTCACGAAGCCATAGGCCATGCTGAGCCCGAGACCCGTGCCCTGTCCTTCGGGTTTCGTCGTGAAGAATGGGTCGAACGCGCGTTGCACCACTTCCGGCGGCATGCCCGCGCCCGTGTCGGTCACGGCAAGCATCACGTATTGACCCGCGGGGATGTCCGGAACGCCCGCGACGTACTGGTCGTCGAGCATGGAGTTGGACACTTCCATCGTGAGCTTGCCGCCTTCCTTCATCGCGTCGCGCGCATTGATCGCGAGATTGAGGATCACGTTCTCCATCTGATGCACGTCGAGCAGCGTATTCCACAGGCCGCCCGCCACCACTGTTTCGATCTCCACTGTCTCGCCGAGCGCGCGGCGCAACAGGTCGTCCATGCCACGAATCGCGGCGGCGAGATTGATGACGATGGGCCGCAACGGCTGCTGGCGTCCGAACGCGAGCAGTTGCGAGGCGAGTTTCGCGCCGCGCTCGACGGCGTCGATCGCCTTGTCGAGACGCTCGCGCGTCCATCCGTCGCGCTTATGGCGGCTTTCCAGCAGTTCGAGATTGCCGCGCAGAATCTGCATGACGTTGTTGAAGTCGTGCGCGACGCCGCCGGTCAGCTTGCCGATGGCTTCCATCTTTTGCGACTGCACGAGCGCAACTCGCGTCTCTTCGAGCAGGCGGTTCGCCTCCATGCGCTCGGTGATGTCCCGCGTGATCTTTGCGAATCCGACGAGCGTGTCCTGTTCACGGATCGCGTCGATCACCACGTGCGCCCAGAAACGCGAGCCGTCTGCGCGCACACGCCAGCCTTCCGCTTCGAAGCGGCCGTCGCGGGCGGCCGCTGCGAGACCACGCTGCGGCAGGCCGCGCGCTGCGTCTTCAGGCGTGTAGAAGCGCGAAAAATGCGAGCCGATGATTTCATTGGCCGTATAGCCCTTGATGCGGCGCGCGCCCGAATTCCAGTTGGTCACCGTACCTTCCGGCGACAGCATGAAAATCGCGTAATCCGTCACGCCGTCGACCAGCAGACGAAAACGCCGCTCGCTTTCGAGCACCGCGTCGTGCACCGTTTTCTTGTCGGTCATGTCGCGCACGATTTCGCCGAAGCCGAGCAGCGTGCCGTCGCTCGAACGCAGCGCCGTGAGCACGACGCTCGCCCAGAACGCCCGGCCGTCCTTGCGCAAACGCCAGCCTTCGCCCTCGAAGCGCCCTTCGCGGCGCGCGGTGGCCAGTGCCGCTTGCGGGAGCCCTTTGGCGCGCCCTTCGCCGGAATAGAAGATGTCCAGCGGCTGGCCGATGACCTCGTCTTCGCGATAGCCGTGAATCAACTCGCTGCCGGGATTCCAGGAGCGGATATGGCCGTCTTCCGACAGGCCGATTACTGCGTAGTCGCGCAGCGACTGAACCCAGAGATTGGCCCAGTTTTGAATGATGTCATCGGGCTCGTATGCCTGCGCCATTAACCTGCTCCATGGAGAGTACGCTCTGAATCGAGTCGGCAAATTAATGCGCCTCGACCTATACATCGCGTATCTTTTGCCGTTCTTTTGCCTTCCCTCGCACTAAACCCCTCGGAAAACGGCCGCCTCGGGTTGATGCGCATAGCGCCATTTTATTAGCGAACGCCCGCGATATGAAGCGGTGATTACATAACACCGCCGCCATCCGGCGCAACCGCGCGCAAAGGCTCACAGCGCCGCGAGGCACAATAATTGCTCTATATTGCAACATGTTCGGATGTTGCGCTGCTCGCCGCACTATTTGAATTCGCGCCGTCCGCCATGCGGCCGTTTCGTTCAATCGACTCCGCTCCTCTACACGCGAAGCAATGTGCCGATGTGAATGGTACTTTATGCGGCAACGCCGTCCGCATAAAGATGACACTGCATCAGGCATCGCGCATGGTCGCCTCGCGCCGATTGTCGGGCGACTGACGATCCAGACGCTTCTCGAAGCAGCACGCGTGCGCCTTGCTCACGTACGGTCCATACGGCGGAATGCGATGAAAGCCGTGCTTCTCATAGAACTCGATGGCGCGGCGATTACCCTGATGCGTCCCGAGCCACAGCGCCTGATAGCCGAGTTCCGCCGCGTCCTGCTCGAGCCGCGCGAGGATCGCACTGCCCACTCCCTCTGTGCCGCAACGCGCGTACAGACGCTTGATCTCGGCGATATGCTCACCCAGCGGCCGGAATGCGCCGCAGCCGAGCGGCGTGGCGAAGCCGCTTCTCGCTACCAGAAATCGCGAGCGCTCCAGCGCGACGTCGCAAACTGAAAAGCGGCTCTGTCCGCCGTCGCCGGTCAGCAGGGCGAGCGTGGCGCTCAATTCGTCGAGCAGCGTTTGCGAATCGGTCGAGGACGCGTCCTCGCGGTTGATAACGATTGTCGGGAACATCATGGGCGCCGCCTCCTTTTCCGTCGCATGCCAAAGAGAAACAGCAAACGCTGTACCGATCGGCGCACACGGCACGTGCGCAGCGGCGCATGAAAAAACGGCCCGCCGATGGGCGAGCCGAACCGAACAAACAACCATGGCGTCCCGGTGAGGGGACCACTTTCTCAAGCAATCCGCGTGCCGCTGCGCGCGAAATGCGCGTGCAACGGGAATCGCACTTGCTGGCTTCTGGCTGAGTGCCTATACATGAACGATGAGCCCGGAATTTGTGCGGACAAAGTGAGGACGCCCATGAACATTCCCCGCAGCGTAGTTGGGTTTCTCTCGTCGCGAGGTCTCGTGATCGCCACCGCTGAATCGTGCACCGGCGGCCTCATCGCCTCGCTGATCGCCGACGTGCCGGGCAGCGGCGCGTGTCTCGACGTGGGCATCGTCGTGTACTCGCCGTCGGGCAAATGTCGCGTGCTGAATGTGCAAGCGCGAACAATCGAAGAACATGGCTTGACGAGTGAGGCCGTCGCGCGCGAGATGGCCGCCGGCGTGCTCGCGCTGGAAGCATGCTCGGCACAGATCGCGGTCTCGAACACGGGGCTCGCGGGGCCGCCGCCCAAAGACACCGATCCACCATCCGGCACGCAGTGCTTTGCATGGCGCTATAAACGCCGCGACGGCGAATACATGTTCAGCGAAACACGCGTATTCGACGGCGACCGCACGACCATCCGGCAACGCGCGGCGCTGTACGCGCTTTCGCGGGTCGAGCATTACTTCAATCAATTGCCGACTGCGCGGCGCAATGCTTTGCGCTCCGCCTGAAAGGGCCCGGACACATTACATCCCATCTTCTTCAGGCACGGCGCATCATGACGCGATCATTTTTCAACCTCTACAGTCACGACTTCGCACGCGTCGCGGTTGCGGTGCCGGTGTGCCGCGTCGCCGACCCGCCGTTCAACGCAAAGCAAACCCTGCAACTCGCTCGCGAAGCGGCGCAAAAAGGCGCGCTGCTGGTGGTGTTTCCCGAACTGGGCATTTCCGCTTACACATGCGACGACCTCTTCCATCAGCGCACCTTGCTCGACGCTTGCGAAGCCGCTATCGCCGAGATCGTTGCGGCGTCCACGAGTATCGCCGCGGTACTCGTCATCGGCGCGCCTTTGAAAGTGGACCATAAGCTCTTCAATTGCGCACTGGTCATTTCGAACGGAAAGTTGTGCGGCGCAGTGCCGAAGAGCTATTTGCCGAACTACGGCGAGTTCTATGAAGCCCGGCAATTCAGCGCGGCGGAGAATGCGTCGTCCACGGAAATAACGTTGTGCGGACAGCAAGCGCCATTCGGCGCGTCATTGCTATTCGACATTCCGGCCGCACCGCTATTGCGCTTTCACATCGAAATATGCGAGGACGTGTGGGTTCCCGTGCCGCCCTCCTCGTTCGCCGCTCTGGCCGGCGCGACGGTACTCGTGAATCTGTCGGCCTCCAACATCGTGATCGGCAAGTCCGGTTACCGGCATCAACTGGTCGGACAGCAATCCGCGCGATGTTTGTCCGCCTATCTGTATTCGTCGGCGGGCCGGGGCGAATCCACGACCGATCTCGCCTGGGACGGCCAGGCGCTCATCTACGAAAATGGGGAATTGCTCGCGGAATCCGAGCGATTTCTCGACACCTCTCACGTGATTTACGGCGACGTCGATCTCGAACGGCTGTCGCGCGAGCGCATGCGGCAGACCACGTTCGGCCAGTCCACACGCCGGCACGCCAACGAGGTCGGCGCATTCCGGGCGGTCAGCGTGCCGGTTTCTCTTCCGGGCGCAAGGGATTTGCCGCTTACGCGCACAATCAACCGTTTCCCTTATGTGCCGTCGAATCCCGAAACGCGCGACGAGCGCTGCGCCGAGGTCTACAACATTCAGGTGCAAGGACTGCTTCAGCGATTAGGCGCGACGAAGATTTCCAAACTCGTGATCGGCGTATCCGGCGGACTCGATTCCACGCAGGCGCTGCTTGTCTGCGCAAAAGCGATGGACAGACTGAGGCTGCCGCGCTCGAACATTCTCGCCTATACGATGCCGGGCTTTGCAACCAGCGGCCGCACGCTCGCCCAGGCGAAAGATCTCATGCAGGCTGTTGGTTGCTCGATGGAAGAAATCGACATACGTCCAAGCTGCATGCAGATGCTCGAAGATTTACACCATCCCTTCGCAGCGGGCGAAAAACAATACGACGTCACGTTCGAAAATGTTCAGGCCGGCGAACGCACGAGTCATCTTTTCAGGCTCGCGAACTATCATCAGGCAATCGTGATCGGCACAGGCGATCTGAGCGAATTGGCGCTGGGGTGGTGCACCTATGGTGTCGGCGATCACATGTCACATTACAACGTGAATGCAAGCGTGCCGAAGACGCTCATTTCTCACCTTGTGCGCTGGGGCGCCGAAACGGATCAGATAGGCGACGCGGGTTCGCGCGTGCTGGAGCGGATTCTCGCCACCGACATCAGTCCGGAACTCGTGCCCGGCGAAGTCGAGGAAGTGATCGACCAGAAAACGGAAAGCATCATCGGCCCTTACGAACTGCAGGACTTCAATCTGTATTACCTGTTGCGCTTCGGCTTTACGCCGTCGAAAGTCGCCTTTCTCGCGCTTTCCGCATGGGGCGAGCGCGACCGCGGTGTCTGGCCGGAAACCGGAAACATGGCGCACAACGAGTACACGCTCACGGATATCAAGCGCAATCTCGCGATCTTCGCGGATCGCTTTTTCCGCACGAGTCAGTTCAAACGTTCCTGCATTCCGAATGCGCCGAAAGTGGGCTCGGGTGGCTCGCTATCGCCGCGCGGCGATTGGCGCGCGCCGAGCGATAGCGAGGCAACCATCTGGCTGCACGACATCGAAAAGATTCCGGACTGAGCGCGCAGGAGCGGGTATGCCGCATGCGGGGAGTCGCGCATCCGCGTCGTCCTGGAGAACCGCCATGCCCGATACTTATTCGTCGATGTCCCCGACCATCACCGCAATGATCCGTCTCGATCATATGCATGTACTGACCGCGTTTCATCGCTATCACGCCGACAGCGCGTGGTGGCGCAAACGCGCCATTGTCAATTCGGTGTGTGCCGCACTGGAAATTCACGCGCAACTGGAAGAAGAGATCTTCTATCCGGCACTCGCCGAGGTAGTCAACGACAATCCGACACTGTCAAAGAGCCGTCCCGAACACGACGAAATGCGCGCGACAATCGCCAAACTTCGCGCAACCGGCCCCGAGGACGCCGCATACGACGCCCTGTTTCATAAGCTGATGCGCGAGGTCATGCATCACGTAGCGGATGAAGAGAGCATGCTTCTACCAACGGCGGAGCGCACATTGAAAAACGAGTTGCGTTCGCTTGGCGCGAGAATGACGCGCCGGAGATTTCAGCTTCTTGGCGAACGTCCGGGCGAAATCGCGGTGAATACAGCGGGCACATTCCCTATTGCCACATTCCTGCTCGGAGCGCTGGTGGTGATCGGCGCAACGCATTGCCTGCCGAAAACACGCAGAATGCGATACGCCGATTAACAACGAATTGACAATGAACTAACCGCTCATCGGAATCTGGATTTGCCGGGCAATTCGCCCGGCAAACCTCTCACGCCGAAACGCGCGTCGCAGGCTTCTCGACGATCCTCACAGGAATGGACTTTGCGCCCGGCACTTTGCTCTCTTTCGCGTAGTGCCAAAGCGGCAGCAGCGGATTGCACTCCGGGTAATAGCCGGCAATACAGCCGCGCGGTATGTCATACGCTTTCACGGTCAGGCCGCTCACGCGCCGCTCGAAACCATCGTCGGAAATAGTCTCCAAACCGATCTTATCGCCGTCCGACAAGCCGCTCGCGGCAATATCGGCTTCATTCATCAACACGACCATGCGCGAGCCTTTGACGCCGCGGAATCGATCGTCCAGACCATAGATTGTCGTATTGAACTGGCTGTCCGAGCGCAGCGTCATCAGCCGTAAAGCGTCCGTTTCGCGCGCGGGCATATCGGGATCTTCGCCCAGCGCATGCGGCACGAGGAACTCGGCCTTACCGCTTTTTGTCTTCCATTTCCGCTCGCGGGCAGCGAGCGGCCGGTGAAAGCCGCCTGGCGTCCACATGCGCTGATTGAAATCGTGAAAGATGTCCGGATAGGTCTTCGCAATTTCGTCGCGCACCACCGCGTAATCGTCGCGCCACGCATCCCAATCCACGGTTGACCTGGCACCGAGCGTGGCTTTCGCAATGCCCGCAATGATGGCATGCTCCGAGCGGATGTTCTCACTCGCGGGCTCCGCCATGCCATGCGAACCGTGCATGCAGCCGGTGCTGTCTTCCATGGATACCGCCTGATCCCCGCTCGCCTGCCGGTCTATTTCGATGCGGCTCAGGCACGGCAGAATGTATGAGATCTCGCCGTGCACCAGATGACTGCGGTTGAGCTTGGTCGCGACATTCACGTTGAGCCGCAAGTCTCGCCACGCCGGTTCGATCCGCAAGCGGTCGGGCACGGAGCGCACGAGATTGCCGCCGAGATTGAAGACGGCCTTCACTTCGCCCTTGAGCATGGCCTCGAATGCTTCGACGGTATTCATGCCTTTTTTACGGGGCGGTTCGAAAGAAAACTGACTGGCGAGCTGGTCGAGCGGCGCGAGTTCCGGCTTCTCCGTAATGCCGACCGTGCGCTGACCTTGCACATTCGAATGGCCGCGCACAGGAGAAGGTCCGGCGCCGGGCTTGCCGATATTGCCGCGCAGCAACAGCAGGTTGCACACCATTCGAACGTTCTGCACGCCGAGTCTGTGTTGCGTGAGTCCCATGCCGAAATGGATCATCACGGCGTTGGCTTTCATGTATTCGTCGGCTGCGGCCTGGATCGCCTCGCGCGTCAATCCGCTGACTTTTTCGATATCCGCCCACGACGCCTCGCGCGCATAGTTCGCAAAGCTTTCAAAACCGGTCGTGTGATCGCGGATGAAATCAACATCCACCACGCGTGGCCGGCCTTGCTCGACGGCGAGATCGTCGGCGGCAATGACGGCCTTGCAAATACCGAGAATCGCAGCCGTGTCGCCCCCTGTCTTCACCTGATGATATTGCGTGCTGATCTGCGTGTTCTCAGGCGTGAGCATCTGCACCGGCGACTGCGGATTCGCAAACCGTATCAGTCCTGGCTCGCGAAGCGGATTGAAAGTAATAATGGGCACGCCGCGCTTGCGCGCGTCCTGCAACTGGTGAAGCATGCGCGGGCTATTGGTGCCGACATTCTGGCCGAAGAAGAACATCAGATCGGTCTTCTCGAAGTCGTCGAGCGTAATGGTGCCCACGCCCACTCCGATCGCTTCTTTCAGCCCCACACTAGTGCTCTCGTGACACATGTTCGAGCTGTCGGGCAAATTGTTCGTGCCGTACATCCGCGCGAAAAGCTGATACATGTATGACGCTTCGAGCGACGCGCGGCCCGACGCATAGAACACCGCGCTATCCGGTTCCATCTTGCTCAACTCGCGGCCGATTTCGTCAAAGGCCTGTTGCCACTCCACTTGCACGTATTTGTCGGTGGCCGGGTCGTAGCGCAAAGGCGCCGTCAGCCGCCCCGCCTCTTCCAGATCGTGGTCGTGCCAGGACAACAGTTCCGTCACCGTGTGCAATTGAAAGAACTCCGGCGTCATTCGTTTCGAGGTGAGATCCCACGCCGTGGCCTTTGCGCCGCTTTCGCAAAACTCGAACATGTGAGGGTCGGCGGGCTTGGCCCACGAACAGCTCACACACATGAAGCCGTCCGGTTTATTCTGCTTCGCCAGCACCGCGCTGTCTTTCAGGCCGACATGCTCTTTCGCCAGAATCGTCGTTACTGCCTTGAGCGAGCCCCATCCGCCGGATGCATACGGGTAGTCCCGCGTCACGTCCTTTTCCTTCATCACCGCCTCCCCACGAACGCCAATACGGATTCACAGCAAAGGCCGTACCCGTTGACCGAAAAAGCGCATGCTCCTGACAATCGTATTTCTATTGTTTTTTTCGCACATGACGTAGGCTTGAAGTCGATGAATCGGTCATGCATTCGCTGGGTTCGCAAGCAGCCCGTTCATCTCGGTCCATTACTCGGGGTACTGCGATGTCTCCCTCGGTTGACGCTCTCTTTCTCGCCCGGACGCAATTCGGCTTCACGCTCGCGTTTCACATCATTTTTCCGGCGATGTCGATCGGACTGGCGAGCTATCTAGCAGTGCTCGAAGGCGCGTGGCTCATCACCGGGAAGCCCGTCTATCTGGCGGTTTTTCACTACTGGCTCACCATTTTCGCGGTGGTGTTCGGCGTGGGCGTGGTGTCGGGGCTCGTCATGTCGTATGAGTTCGGCACCAACTGGGCGGGCTTCGCCTACCGCGCCGGTCCGGTCGTGGGTCCGTTGATGGGTTATGAAGTGCTCACCGCTTTCTTTCTGGAATCCGGCTTTCTCGGCGTGATGCTGTTCGGCATGAAGCGCGTCGGACCGAGGCTGCACTTTCTCGCCACGGTACTCGTTGCAATCGGTACATTGACGAGTGCATTCTGGATTCTGGCCGTGAATTCATGGATGCAAACGCCACAAGGCTTCACGCTGGTCGACGGCCGTTTCTTTCCTGCCGACTGGCTGAGCATCATTTTCAATCCGTCGTTTCCCTACCGGCTCGTGCACATGGTGCTCGCGGCTTATCTGAGCGTGGCGTTCATCGTGGGCGCGGTCGGCGCATGGCATCTGCTGCGCGATTCGAGCAATGAGCCCGCGCGCCTGATGGCTTCCATGGCGTTATGGATGGCATGCATTGTCGCGCCGATCCAGATGCTCGCGGGCGACGCGCACGGCGTGAACACGTTGAAACATCAACCCGCCAAGATCGCGGCGCTCGAAGGCGACTGGGAATCAACGCCGGGACAGCCGCTCATATTGTTCGGAATGCCAAACATGCAAACGGAGACGACCGATTACGCGGTCGAGATTCCACACCTCGGCGCGCTGATTCTCACGCACACATGGAACGGCTCCATTAAAGGACTCAAGGAATTTCCTCGTGCCGATCGTCCGTTTTCACCGGTGGTTTTCTGGGCTTTTCGCGTGATGGTCGGGCTCGGCGTGCTGATGGCGCTAGCCGGCTTTGCGAGTCTCGCGTTGCGGGCGCGTCACGCGCTTTATCGTGCGCGCTGGCTGCATCGGCTCATGGTGGCGATGGGCCCCTCGGGCCTGATCGCGTTGTTATGCGGCTGGACGGTGACCGAAGTCGGCCGCCAGCCATACACCGTGTATGGCCATTTACGCACCGCCGACAGCGTCTCGCCGATCGCCGCGCCCGGTGTCGCGACATCGCTCGCAGCCTTCGGCGTGGTGTATCTGATCGTGTTTGGCGCGGCTTTAGTGTTTCTCTTGCGGCTCACGGCGAGGCCGCCCTCGCTCGACATGCCGGGGCCCGCAAAGGACAAACCGCATCGCAGCGCGGGCATTGCGCCCGGACCCGCACAACGGCATTCCGCATCGGCCGCCGACCGGACCATCGCTGAAGACAATCGCCATGACCTCCGCCACGATTGATCTGCCGCTCGTGTGGGCGGCTATCCTCGCATTCGCCGTGCTGGCCTATGTGCTGCTCGACGGCTTCGACCTGGGCGTTGGCATCCTGTTCGCAGTCGAGCACAAGCGCGACGATCGCGACCTGATGGTGAATTCCATCGCGCCAGTCTGGGACGGCAACGAAACATGGCTTGTATTAGGCGGTGGCGGACTCTTCGCGGTCTTCCCGCTCGCGTACTCCGTCATTCTGCCCGCGCTGTATCCGCCGATCATCGCGATGCTGCTCGCGTTGGTGTTTCGCGGCGTGGCCTTCGAGTTTCGTTTTCGCGCGACAGGTGCGGGCCGCGCGTGGTGGGACGTCGCATTCTTCTCCGGCTCGGCCGTGGCCGCGTTATGTCAGGGCCTGGTTCTGGGCGGGCTGCTTCAAGGCATCCATGTAGAAGGCGTTTCGTATTCAGGCGGATGGTGGGACTGGCTCACCGGCTTCACCGTATTGTGCGGGCTCGCGGTGGTCGTCGGCTATACGCTGCTTGGATCGTGCTGGCTCATCTGGCGCACGGAAGGCGCGCTGCACGAGCGTTGCCGACGACACGCGCGCACCATGGCCGTCGCGGTTCTCGCGCTGATCGTAGTCGTCACGCTATGGACGCCGATGCTGCCAGGCTCGCTCACCGAGCGCTGGTTCCGCTGGCCTGACCTTGCACTCACCGCGCCCGTGCCCGTATTGCTGATGCTTTTCGCGGTCGGCTTCTGGCGCAGCCTTTCCGCGCGGCGTCATGTACTGCCTTTGCTGTTCGCTTACGGCATTTTCATTCTCTGCTACGCGGGGCTTTTGATCAGCCTCTATCCGTATCTCGTGCCGCCTTCCATCTCTTTCCGCGATGCGGCCGCGCCTCATGCGAGCCTGCTATTTCTTCTCGTAGGCTCGGCGATCACCATCCCGATGATTCTCGGCTACACCCTCTACGCCTATTCCGTCTTCAAAGGAAAAATGCGTATCGGCGAGGGCTATCACTGATATGTGGCGGCGGATCGCATGGTTTGTCGGCTTGTGGCTGCTCGGGGTGGCGGCAGTCGGTTTCGTGGCGGCCGTATTGAAAGCCGTATTGCACGCGGCCACGCATTGAACGATCTCTCGCGCCGACACGTAAGCTTTTCAATGACCCTTTCAATGAACCCCTAATCGGCGCGCGCTCAACTCGTTCACACGCGATGCCGAGCGCGCGGCGCTGCCGGCCAATGTTCTTTCACATCGGCCGGCGCGCAATACGCCAAGCAGAACTTTTCTCTCCAGATCAAGGCAGCGAGTACGCGATCACATAGTCGCCCTGCTTCGTGCCGAGCGAACCGTGGCCGCCCGCCGTAACGAGTACATATTGCTTACCGTTGCTATCGGCGTAGGTCATCGGCGTTGCCTGGCCGCCGGCGGGCAAGCGCGCTTCCCACAAGCGATTACCAGTGCGCACATCATAGGCGCGCACATAATAGTCGAGCGTACCTGAGAGGAAGGCGACGCCGCCGGCGGTCGTGATCATGCCGCCCAGACTCGGCACACCGAGCGGCATCGGAATCGGCAGCGGCGCGCTATCGCGGATCGTGCCGTTCCTGTGCTCCCACACAATATGGTTCGTGCGCAAATCCACGCCCGTCACATAGCCCCACGGCGGCGCCTGACACGGAATGCCGAGCGGCGAAAGAAATGCATTCAACTCGAAGCCGTACGGCGTGCCGCGCGCGAGCTTGATGCCGCTCGTTTCACTGCCTTTCGACTCGCCGTTCCCGGAAGGAATCTGCGAGCGAGGCACCAGCTTCGACGTGAAAGCCATGTAGCTCGGATTCGCAATGAGAATCTGGCGAACCGGATCGACCGAAATGCCGCCCCAGTCGAATACCCCGAAATTCCCCGGAAATACGAGCGATCCTTGTTCTGACGGTGGCGTGAACATGCCGTCGTAACGCAGCGACTTGAACTTCACGCGGCACCACAATTGATCGAAAGGACTCGTGCCCCACATGTCGCGCTCGCGCACTCTCGGCGGCTTGAAGTTCAGTGCGGAGAACGGTTGCGTGGGCGATGTGTGATCGCCCTTTCCCGCGCCCTGAGGCACGGGCTCCTCGGTGATCGGCACAATCGGCTTGCCTGTTTCGCGGTTCAGCACATAGAGGCTGCCCTGTTTCGTCGATGCGATCAGCGCGGGCTGCACGCCGCTGGGCGTCTGCAAATCGATCAATGACGGTTGGCCGCCCACATCCATGTCCCATAGATCGTGGTGAGTGAACTGGTAATTCCAGCGCATCTTGCCGGTCGCGAGATCGAGTGCAACCACGCCCGCCGCCACCTTTTCCGAGGCAGGCGTGCGTACGCCGCCCCATTGATCGGGCGTCTGATTGCCGAGCGGCAAATAGACCATGCCGAGCTTTTCGTCGACGCTGAATACCGACCACATATTCGGCGAATTGCGCACATACGTTTGATTTGCACCGATCGGCTGCGTCGCATCCGGATTGCCCGCGTCCCAATTCCACACGAGATGACCGTCGTGCGCGTCGAACGCGCGCGTCACACCAGAGGGCTCGTTAGTTGATTCGTTATCGGTGACGTGGCCGCTGATAATCACGAGGTCACGCGTCACAGCAGGCGGCGACGTCGAGTAATAACCACCGGGCGTGAACGGACCGATATTCGTGCGCAGGTCGATTTGCCCGCTATTGCCGAAGTGCGTGCACGGCTGGCCCGTGTCCGCATTGAGCGCAATGAGGCGGGCATCGGCAGTCGGCAGGAAAATGCGGCGCGGGCATTCGGCGCTCGCGGCCGTGTTAGTGGCCGTGTTGGTGGCCGTGTTGGTGGCCGTGTTAGTGGCCGTGTTCTCGGCCGTGGTCGCACCTGGCTGCGTGGCCGCCGAGGAGTCGGTGGCCGCGGACGCCGCCGAAGCGGATTGCGCGGTGTTCTCCGCTGCGGAAGCGGCCGACGCGAGATCGGCAGACGGTGCGGAAGCCGCGCCATTCGAAGCAGCAGTATCGGACGCAGCAGCAGCACTGGCACCCGCGTTGGCACCCGCGTTGGGACTCGCGTTGGCACCCGATGCAGCGGCAGCGTTATCGGCCGCGCTAACCGCGGCATTCGCGGGGTACATGGCGTCATCGTGATAAGACACGCCGCGGCACGTCATATGTTCCCAATGCTTGAAACCGACAGGGCTCTGAATATGCGGATCGTACCGCCAGAGTTCCTTACCCGATGCCGGATCGAGCGCAATCACGATACTGTGCGGCGTGCAGAGAAAGAGCTTGTTGCCGACCTTGATCGGCGTGTTCTCATCCGTTGTTTCAGTGGGGTCGCCAGGGCCCGGCTTATCGCCTGTTTCGAATTGCCATGCCACTTTCAATTTCCCCGCATTTTCAGGGGTGATTTGCGTCAACGGCGAATAGCGCTGACCGAGCGGCGAGCCGCCATAATCCGTCCAGTCGCCCGGTTGGCGATTTGAATCGCCGGCAAGCGACGTGGCGGAAGCCGCCGAGGTCACGTCCAGCGTACCGGGATGATCGTAGGGATGATTGAAACCAGTGACGATGCCGAGCAGCACCGTCAACACGACGGCGCCGGCCAACGGCACCACGCCCTCGCGATGCGCGGCGGGCGGACCGAACACGAGCTTGCGCGTAACCGGCGGCAGCAGCAGCCACAATGCGAGCACGAGCCACACCCACAAACGCGGCAGCAATTGCCAGAAATCGAAGCGCGCTTCCACCACGGCCCAGATCGTCGAGCCGAACAGAATGACCGCAAAGAGCCATAAGGCGAAGCGGCGGCGCATGGCGAGCAGCAGTCCCGTGAGCGCAATCGCGAGACCCGTCACCACGTAATACCAGGAACCGCCAAGCTTCACAAGCGGAACTCCGCCGGCGGCGAGCACCAAACCGATAATGACAAATACGACTGCGGGAACCGCGAGTGCGGGGGGCACCCGATGTGGCTTCGACATATTCACCACCTTTGCAGAATGATTCGAATTGAATCGCATGAATGGCCGCGATATGCTGGCCGGAAGAGATCGCATTGGTCGTAGCATTTGCAGTTCCCGGCCATGCGCGAGACGAGGCACGCGGCATGCTCACCAAGGACGCCCCTTACACATCATGAAGCACCGAGCCACAGTACTTTGCCTGCGCGCTAATCGCATTCTGCTTGTCGCGCGAGCGAATGGAAGATGGGCGCTGCCCGGCGGCCGATGCAAGATCGGCGAGCCGGTGCGGATCGCAGCCGTGCGCGAACTTCTCGAAGAAACGCGTATGGGCGACCTCGCGCTCAAGTACATCTTCGAATTCTGGGGAGCGCGCACGCGGCACTATGTGTTCGCCGTGCGTATTCCAGACCACATGGAGCCGGTACCGAGTCAGGAAATCAGCCGGTGCCGCTGGATTCACGCCAAAGACATTCACTCGACGTGGGTCAGCGTGTCGACACGAGGCATCGTTCAGATACTGCTTGAAGAAAGCAGCCCGATGGGACCGGCGCGCAGGTCGAGTCCATTGCGGATGTTCTGATTCACTTCTTCTCGGTGTTTCGCAATGACTCATGAAGGAACTGCGGCCGATGCCCAAGACTTCTGTCACGCCGTTCAGCCTCGCCGAGCGCGCGATCATCAACCTTTATGACGGCGGCGTGCTGTCGCCTGCCGTTCTTGAACGGCTTATCGCCGCATTCGCGCTAGCGAATCCGCAGTGGGACACCGAGCCCATCGAGCGCACCGTCGACGGACGCTCGCTGCACGAAGTGGTCGCCCTCACCATGCTGCCCGGCGAATCGCTACGCTCGGCGCGCAAATCGTTTATGTCCGTGATCGAACACATTGCCGGCGCGGCGACAATGAAAAATGCCAGGCGCGGACCGGCGAAAGAAGAACCTGAAGACTCAGCAGAGGAAGAGCGCGATAGCGCCGAACTGGAGCAACAGTTGTCCGGCAGAACACGCAGTACAGGCGGCAAACGCAGTACAGGCAGCACAGGCGGTGCGGCGCGTGAGCGAAAATCAAAGGCTAAAGAAGACGAAACCTCCGCTCGCCCTCAAACAAACAGCGCCACCTTCAATCTTCTTCTGAATGCGGCGGCGCCGCGCAAAAGTAGACGCTGATCCGCTTTCCAATCAGGCACATTGCTTGCGGTCTGGCGCTCAGAGGTGCCGCCGCCAGGCGGCGTTCAACAAGGAGAGCGACATGACAGAAAAGCAAACCGGCCCCGGCAGCGAAGATGCACTCGAATTACTGATCGCAGATCATCGGGCAGTAGAACGACTTTTCGACGCATTCAAAAAAGCCCAGAACGACGATCTTGAAGCGAAGGCAACCTTGGCGCAACGCGCGTGTGAAGAGTTGACCATGCACACCATCATCGAAGAAGAACTTCTTTATCCGGCCGCGAACGAAGCGCTGCCGTCAAGCGATGTGGTCGACGTCGAAGAAGCCTATGTCGAGCACTTTCTCGTGAAAACGCTGATCCGCAAATTCGAATCGCTGAAGGCCGGCGACAAAGGCTTCGATGCGACTTTCAAGGTGATGAGCGAGATGGTGCAGCATCACATCGAAGAAGAAGAAAGCGAACTCTTTCCGGAATTGCGCAAAGTCAATCTGGATGGAAAGGCACTCGGCCAGAAGATGGCGAAGCGCAAGGTGGAATTGCAAAGCAAGCTCGATGCAGTGGGCAGCCGCGCTGTCGGCGACAAGACGTAATGCACACCGGCGAGCAAGAAACGAACAGGTCGCGCTGACTCGGCTGGAACGCTTCGCATTCTCCGGGTATGGCGAATGCGCAGGCCAGCATGCAGTGCGTAGTTTCCCTAATCTACTCAAGTGGAGAAGCCAATGTTCGTTCATAACAAGCGACTTCAATATACGGTGCGTGTCGCCACTCCCAACCCCGGTCTCGCCAATCTGATGCTCGAGCAATTTGGCGGGCCTCAGGGAGAGCTTGCGGCTGCGTGCCGGTACTTCACTCAAGCCGTCGCCGAAGAAGATCCGGGCCGCAAGGACATGCTGTTCGATATCGCGACAGAAGAACTGAGTCACCTCGAAGTGATCGGCTCCATTGTCGCGATGTTGAACAAGGGCGCGAAGGGTCAGCTCGCGGAAGGTGTCGAGAAGGAAGCGGACTTATATCGTTCGCTAACGGGCGGCGGCAATGACTCGCACACGACCGCGCTGCTGTATGGCGGCGGCCCCGCGCTGACGAATTCCGCGGGCGTGCCGTGGACGTCAGCTTATATCGACACGATCGGCGAGCCGACTGCCGATCTGCGCTCGAACATCGCGGCGGAAGCACGCGCAAAGATCGTCTATGAGCGGCTTCTCAACATCACGGACGACCCCGGCATCAAGGAAGCACTCGGCTTTCTGATGACACGTGAAATCGCTCACCAGAAGTCATTCGAAAAGGCGCTGCACTCTATTCAGCCGAACTTCCCGCAAGGTAAATTGCCTGGCGTTCCGGAATTTACCAACGTGTACTACAACATGTCGTCTGGCGAAGGCGATGCGCGCGGTCCGTGGAATGAAGGACCGGAATGGGAATTCGTGGAGTCGCCGCAACCGGCGGTGGACGGCGGCGACGGCCTGCCATCGGTCAAGGTGAGCCAGGCGGATGTCAAGGTGCTCGGCGCGTTGGCTTCGCGAACCGCCTCGAATACGGCGACCGATCCGGTGACTGGCGCGGATCTCGGATCGGGTCAACAGACGGAGTAAGTCGTACTGAGAGTCGCAGTGCGAGTCGTAATGCGCCTCGACCGCGGCGGCTTATGCCGCGGTCGCAATATGGGCATTCACTTTGACTGGCGGCGCGTGATCGAACGGCGGCCGAGGTACGAAGCCGCGAATCACGCCTGGTTCGAACACGAGACAGCACGTGGAGCCGCCGTACTGGAAAAAGCCGATTTCGTCGCCCTTCTTCACGCGCTGTCCGGGCAGCGCTTCGATCATGCATGACGACACATCGGCCATGCCGACGAACACGCAGCCCACTTGCCCAATAGCGGGATCATCGCTTTCGATCACGATAACCGCGCGCGCGGCCACGGCCGTTATATAACCTTGTGAGTCGTTCAGACCGCCGGCGTCTCGCCCTTGTGCATCCGCGTCCGAATAATACGTACCGTCGAGTGCATACGCTTTCCTGATCACGCCGCTCACCGGCGCATGCCAGCGGTGGTAGTTGAACGCGCTGAGAAAGCTCTGGTAAACCGACCCGCCGACAAAGCGCTGCGCGAGTTCGCGCTCCTTTTCCGTGAACATGTCGAGCAGCGAATAAGGCTGCGCCTTGATCCAGAACGTGTCGCACAGTTTGACATCGGTCTGGATGTTGTAGGGCGCCGCCTCGCAGGCACTGACAATGATCTTGCTGTCATGCGGCTCAGCCACCGGTCTCGCGCCTTCGCGAAAGCGGCGCGTGAAAAAGTCGTTCCATGAAGCAAATCCCCAATGCGCCTTTTCCGGATCGCAAACGAACTGTGACAGGTTGATCTTCTCGTCAGCCTCGGAGGAGAACCATCCATTCGGCGCCGACGTCGTCAAATGTTCTCGCGAATGAGGTCCGCTCAAAAACGCGCACCAGCAATTGAGCACTTTCTTGAGTTGCGCGTTCAGCGCGGGATCGCGAAAAAGCGCATAGCCCGAAGGCATGCACATGGGCCAGTCGAGCACCGCATTCAACGGGCAATGAATCAGACTACTTTCGCTGAAGGGCGGCGCATAGGTCATCATGTAATCGACGATCACCATCAATTCGTCGATCGACGAATAGCCGAGCACATAGCCTTCGTTCAACGCCTGCTCGATGGCGCGCGTCATATCCATGCGAAGAACCGGATCGCCGTTCACCAGCGCGGCCAGCGCCTCGACCGCAGTCGTTCGCGGCGCGTGCGCCGCGCGAGCGCGCGCCTTTTCGGCGAGATCCGTGCGGTATTTGGCCAGATGCGCTTCGTTGCTGGGTAGCCAGTCGCCTAGCCGGCGCCGTTCGGTTGTCGAATCCCTGTTATCTGCCATCCTGATCCTTTTTCCATTTACTTCGCGCGCGGCGTTTCCAGCGTGTCGCCGGGCTGCAGGTGCCCACTGCGAATCTGATCGATGCATTGGGCCACGGCCTCGGCCACATTCACCACTTCTTTTTGCATATCGGAGTCGCGATCCAACGTCGCGTGGCTCGTGGCATAGGGCTCGTAGTAGCCGATAAAGCGATCGAGCCGCGACTTCGGACCGGCTTCGATCAGCCCCATCCAGCCGAGCCAATCGCTCAGGGCGCGGCGCGAGCCTTCAATACCTGCAACGTCGCCGTGCACCACGACACCATATGCTCTGCCCGCCAGATGCTTGGGATAATCCCAGCCGGCCAGTTCTATCCGTTTCGCTTCGTCGGGCTTCTTGCCATGCGTTGACGAGGGGTCGGGATTGCCGCCATCGGCGCAAACCAGGCGATCCATCAGCAGCTTCAGCGGACTGCTGACCTGATACCAGTACACGGGCGTGACGAATATCACGCCATGAGCCGCGGCAAATTGCTCGTAGATATCGTTCATCCAGTCGTTGACCAGACCCAGCGAATGATTTGGATAACAACTGCACGGCCAGTGACAAAGCGGCATGGCTGTCGACACACAGCCTTTGCATGGATGAATATGCAGATCGCGATCGGAATTCAGGCGCGACAAATCGAGGAAGTCCACTTCGAAAGCGCGACGCTCCAGCGTACCTTGCATGATCTTCCCGAGCCGGAAGCTTTTCGACATTTCGCCGGGACACGTATAGTCGTTTCGCGATGAAGCATTCACGATCAGCACGCGCGACCGCGTGGCCGGATCGCGCTGCCGGGCCTGCGCGGCCTTGATCCGCTCACTGGCCGCGCGCCACTCGACGGAAAGGTCGTAGTCAGGATCGGCATAACCCGCGCCCGCCTTCTCCGTGACCGGCGATTTGCGCGCGTTCAAATACGCGTCCCACGCGATAGCCTCCAGGCGTGCGAGTGCGTCATCTTCCATGCGAAATGCCGGGTCGTAGAACCGCGCCATGAAGCGCTCGCGGAAGACATCGCGAGGAAGCTTCTCCGTGACCTGCCCTTTGCGCACTTCAACGGCTTCAATGGGTATGCGCGCCCCCGGCGGAGTTTTCTTTTCGCTCATGGCGTCGCTCGCAGGAAACAATCTAGCCATTGCGCAGCAATGCGCATTCCCGTTTCCGGGCGTGGATCAATCGCCGTCGAATAGCTCAATGGCTGAATAGCGCTTCGCGAATGCGGCCCGCGACTTGCTTCTCACTGCGTTCGTGTCCACTCATTTGCAGCACGTCAGTTAGAGTCCATTACGATAATGATGCAATCGCGCCCCCGCCTGTTCGTTGTTTCGCCCCACCTCGACGATGCCGTGCTCAGTTGCGGCGCCTTGCTCCAGGCGAACCCGGCCAGCATCGTCTGCACCGTCTTTACCGCGTCGCCGCGCGCCAACATGTCCACTGAGTGGGACCGTCAATCGGGATTCAAAGACGCATTTGAAGCCATGCGAACCCGCAAGGGCGAGGACTCGCGCGCGCTGAAAATATTGAACGCGAGGCCGGTTCATCTGCCCTTCTGCGATTCGCAATATCTCCAGTCTCCGTCGCGCGAGGAATTGACTTGCGCGCTCCGTCAAACGCTTCTGGAGTACCACCCCGAGAAAGTGCTGATTCCGCTCGGCCTTTTTCATTCCGACCACACACTGGTTTCGGACGCATGCCTCGAATTATTGAGCGACGCAGCGGGGATCGAATTTCTTGCCTATGAAGAAGTGCCTTATCGACACATAGAAGACATAGCGCCCGCGCGCATTGAAGAACTGAAGAAGCGCGGCTATCTGCTCAGTCCCGCCGAGAAGCTTTGCAGCGCGCGTGCTCACGCTGCGGAGCATGCAGAACAATCAAAGCGCGAAGCCATCGCCGCTTACGCGAGCCAGCTACGCGCATTCGGTCCGCAGAGCGAAACCACACTGTATTCCACGGAAAAGTATTGGCACCTAAAAAGAGAGTGAAGGCAAACTGAAGCCTGAAGGCACAGCGTTTGCTTGAAACGGGCATCGCCTCGTTGAAGAAAAAATCAGCATGGAAAAAAAATCACCTTCCCGGCGCATTTCGGTCGTCGTTCTGACACACAACCGCGCCGACGAACTTGTGGCAACGCTCGAACGTCTCGTCGCCCTTCCAGAAAACCCGCCCATTTTCGTGGCGGATAACGGCTCAAACGACAATACCGTCGCGCTTGTGAAGACGTTGTTCCCGACCGTATGCATCGTCGAATGCGGGGCGAACCTCGGCGCTGCCGGCCGCAATCGCGCCGCCGCCTGCGTCGGCACCGACTACGTTGCGTTCTGCGACGACGACACCTGGTGGGAACCTGGCTCGCTCGATCGTGCGGTGCAAATCCTCGACGCGTGGCCGAATGTGGGTGTGCTGAGCGCGCGCGTGGTGGTCGGAGAGGAGAAGCTCACCGATCCGACCTGCTCGGCGATGCACGCGAGTCCACTCGGCAGCGAAGGACTGCCAGGCCCTGCATTGATCGGCTATATGGCGGGAGCGTGCGTCTTTCGCACTTCGTTGTTCCGGCGATTAGGCGGTTATGAGCCGCGGCTCTTTATTGGCGGCGAAGAAGAACTCGTCGCGCTCAATGTACTCGCATGCGCTCAGTCCATTGTCTATTGCGATCAGTTGACCGTGCATCATCATCCGTCGCCCTCGCGCGATAGCGGCTTGCGCCGCCGCTCGCTCGCGCGCAATGCCGCGTGGATTGCGTGGCTTCGTTTGCCGTGGCCCGAAGCCTGCCGCGCGACCCTGCACGCGCTCGCGGCCTTCACACACGAAGGCACGCTCGCACGTGACGGTCTCTCGCTGCTGCGCGGCTTTGCATGGACCCTGAGACGCCGCAATGTGGTACCGCATCATGTGCTGGACCTGCGCGAGCGGGTGCGAACCGGCGAGCGGCATGCGGCGACGCCCGCGCCGAACACGCCGAACATGCCGAACATGCACGCGGAGCCGACGGTCAGCAAGGCCGACGTGCAGACGTGAACAGCCGAGGAAGCGTTACGCGCCCGTGCGAGCCGACGCCATCGTGAGATGGCGAATCTCGCCGATCAATTTGTCGGGCGACACGGGCTTCGTCAAATGCGCCTGAAAGCCGGCCATATGCGCGCGCATGCGGTCATCGCCCTGCGCATAGCCCGTCAACGCAATGGCCGGCACGCGGTCCTGCAACGGCAATTGCCGCTCTCCTTCGAGGCGGCGCAAACGACGCAGCACCTCGTAACCGTCTTCATCCGCAAGCACGATGTCGCATAGCAACGCATGCGGCCATTGCGTCGTGTCCGACTGCGCGAGCCAATCCAACGCCTTCTCTCCCGACGATGCGGTGCGCACGCGCGCGCCGTTCGATACGAGCACCGCTTCGAGCGCATCGAGCGCGTCTTCCTGATCGTCGATCGCCATGACGAAGAGGCCTTCGAGCGGCGTCGCGCCGTCGATGTCGGACGCCGGCGGCGGCTGTCCTTGCGAAGCCGCATCGGCCACCGGGCGCAGCGGCAGCATCGCGACGTACGCGAGCCGGCCGTTCAGCGGCAACAGCGTGAAGCTGCCGCCCGCGGCGGCCAGTGCATCTTCCATATAGCGCGCCGCCGCCTGCGAGAGTTCCGCGGGCTTCTCGCCCATGCCGAGCACAGTGACCCACGCGTGATTGTCATGGCGCTCGACACTCAGCGCGATGCGTTGCCCCGGCTTCGCGTGACCGATCTCATTGCGGCACAACTCCGCGATCAGTGGTTGCAGCACGCTGGGGTCGCCGGTCACGCGCAGATCGTTGTCGCTGATCTGGGGATACAGGGTCACGCGCCGCGCCGCGATTTCGTCGTGCAACGAATCGATCACGCCCGCCGTCAACGCCGCGAGACTCACCGACTGCGCGGTCAACTTGCGCTGTGCGTGCTCCAGTTCGCCTTGCTGCCATTGCAACGACCACATCTTCGCGTACACGCCGTCACGCGTAAGCAGTTCGCGGTGCGTGCCCTGTTCGACCACGCGGCCATGCTCCATCACGAGAATCCAGTCGGCGTCCACCACGGTGGACAGCCGGTGCGCGATCACAATCGACGTGCGGCCTTGTGCGAGCCGCGTCAACTCGGTTTGTATCGCGCGCTCGGAACGCGTGTCGAGTGCAGACGTCGCTTCGTCGAAGACGATAATGCGCGGGTCCTTGAGAATGGCGCGAGCAATCGCGATGCGCTGCCGCTCGCCGCCCGAAAGCCGCACGCCGCGCTCGCCCACGCGCGTGTCGTAGTGATCCGGCAGACGCTCGATGAACTCGTCGAGCTGCGCCGCGCGCGCCGCCCGCACCACGTCCGCGCGCGTCGCGGAAGGCCGGCCATACGCGATGTTGTATGCGATCGTGTCGTTGAACAGCACCGTATCCTGCGGCACGATGCCGATAGCTTCGCGCAAGCTCTTCTGCGTGATTTGCCCGATGTCCTGTCCGTCGATGCGAATCGCGCCGTTGCTCGGCTGATAAAGACGAAACAGCAGCTTCACGAGCGTGGACTTGCCCGACCCGCTTCCGCCAACGATCGCGAGCGTCTTGCCCGGATACGCGTGAAAATCCACGTCGCGCAGAATTTGCCGCGCGGGGTCATAACCGAAGTCCACGTGCTCGAATGAAATCTGTCCGGCGGTGACTACTAGCGGCTGCGCGGCGGGTTCGTCGATATCTTCGCCCACGCGCCCGCGCGCGGCGAGAATTTCGAACATGCGCTCCACGTTGACCAACGCGTCGTTGGTCTCGCGAAACACGAATCCGAGCGTATTCAACGGCATGCAAATCTGGATGATGTACGCGTTCACCAGAATCAGATCGCCCACGGTCATGCTCCCGGCCATCACATGCTGGGCGGCCAGCAGCATGATCGCGCCGATGCCGAGCGCGATCACCGCGCTTTGCCCCACGTGCAACGCGGTCAGCGCGTTCTGATTCGCGGTTCGCGCATGCACCCATTTTTCGAGCACGCTGCCGAGGCGCTGCGTTTCCGCCTCTTCGGTCGCGAAGTATTTGACGGTGTCATAGTTAAGCAGACTATCCACGAGACGGCCGTCCGACTGCGCTTCCAGCGCATTCACCGCGCGCTGATAAGCGACGCGCCGCCGCGTGAAGACGAAGGTATAAACGCCATAACACACGAAGGTCGCGGCAATCGCGAGCATGAATTCGCGCGCGTAGTTATGCACCATGATGGCGACGATGGTGGCGATCTCTAAAGCGGTCGGCACGATGGTGAAGAGCGCGACGCCGAGTAAAAAGCCGATGCCGTCCGCGCCCTTTTGCACATCGCGCACGATCGCGCCGGTCTCTCGCTTCGTATGAAAGCGCGCACTCAAACGATGCAGATGCGCGAAAGTCCGCTCGGCAAACGCGGCCACCGTGCGCTGCGTGACGATGCTGAACACCACGTCGCGCGCTTCGTTCAGCGCGTCGCCGAGAAATCGCAGCAGCGCATACGCCAACACGAGAAACACGGGGAAAAGCGCCTGCGCCACGGGATGCCCGAGTTCGTCGACGACATGCTTGAGCACCAGCGGAATCATCACGGTGGAGAGCTTGGCCGCGACCATCAGCAACAGCGCGATCAGCGTCTGGGTGCGAAAACGCCAGACCGCGCGCATCAGGTCGGCGGCAATGCGACGGCTCAACTGGGAACGGGGCAGCGTTGCGGAGTTCGGCATGGTGTCCTTGTGAGGACCGGCGCTAAGCGATTCATCCAGCAGCCGGGTAATGACACGAAGCGGAAATTAAATCGGTATTCAAAGGGCATTTCATCAAACAGCGCGACGAGAATGCGGAAAAAAAGCGCGCGCGCCGAGGCCAGTCACGAGCAAGTGCCGAGCCTGCTCTCCGACAAAACATAGCATGCGCCACGTGCAACCGACCACCAGGATTGCCGCTCGATCGTGAGGAATACGTCGCGTCGTCTGCGATGCGCTGCCCGATTTACATGGCCGAGTGTAGAAAAAGGGAACGCCACACCGTTTTAAACGCGTGAAAAAGGGCACGCCACAGCGCTTCTCCGTACTCCGCACGAGATTGCGCAGCGCGCCTCCCGTTCTCCGACATAGGCACACCACATGCTCTTGCCGGGAGACAGCGTCGTATTGCGCGAGATTCCAGCGGAGTGTCAGCGAAACGCGCCAAGCAGCCCTGCCCATGCCTACCTCGCGAAGGAATGTCAATGAAGATCGCCCTGATCAGCGAACACGCTTCGCCCCTTGCCGTCGCCGGAGGCGTCGATAGTGGAGGACAAAATATTTACGTCGCCAATGTCGCGCGCGAGCTGACGGAAATGGGCCATCAAGTGGATGTGTTCACGCGGCGCGACCGCGCGCTGCTGCCGCTCGTATCGGACATGGAGGGCGTGCGCGTCATTCATGTTCCCGCCGGGCCGCCGAGGCAATTGCCCAAGGAACAACTGCTGCCGTTCATGGATGAGTTCGCGGCGTTTTTGATCGAATTTTTTCGCCGCGAAAAGACGCCGTATGACGTCATGCACGCAAACTTCTTCATGTCGGGCCTCGCGGCGATGAAAGTGAAAGCGGCGCTCGGCGTGCCGCTCGTCACGACGTTTCATGCGCTCGGCCGCGTGCGCCGGGTTCATCAAGGCGCGAACGACGGTTTCCCCGACGAGCGCTTCGCCATTGAAGACGACCTCGTCGCGCAATCCGATGTCGTGGTCGCCGAGTGCCCGCAGGACGAAGCCGATCTGATCGAACACTATCGGGCCGACCCGGCGCGCATCGAAATCGTGCCTTGCGGCTTCGACGCCGACGAGTTTCATCCGATGGAGCGCGCCGTCGCGCGCGAGGCGCTCGGCTGGCAGCAGGATCAGTTCACCGTGCTGCAACTCGGCCGCCTCGTGCAGCGCAAGGGCATCGACAATGTGGTGCGCGGCGCGGGCGTGCTGAAGAAAGCGTTCAGAACCTCGGCGCAACTCTACGTGGTGGGCGGCAACTCCGACGCGCCCAATGAGATGGCCACGCCGGAGATCGCGCGCTTGCGCGGCATCGCACAGGAATGCGGCGTGGCCGAGCAGACGCACTTCGTCGGGCGGCGCGGACGCGCGCAATTGCGCTACTTCTACAGCGCGGCGGACGTATTCGTCACGACGCCGTGGTACGAGCCGTTCGGCATCACGCCGGTCGAGGCGATGGCTTGCGGCACGCCCGTGATCGGCGCCGATGTCGGCGGAATCCGCTATTCAGTGCTCGACGGCATCACCGGTTTTCTCGTGCCGCCGCGCGATCCGGCCGCGCTCGCCGCGCGTCTGGATCTGTTGCGGCGCGACACCGCGCTCGCGCGCCGCATGGGCGAAGCGGGCCTCGAACGCGCGCGCAAGGAGTTCACATGGCGTGGCGTGGGCGAATCGCTCGCGCAAATCTACATGCGCACCGCGCGCCTCGTGCCAAACCGCACCGCCGAAGAACGCGTGGCGGTTCCAATGCGGGCCGCAGCGGGCGCGTCGTTCCGTTAGGAGGCCGCGTCACGCCGCTAGCACAGCCTGGTTTTGCCGAGCCGCAGGCGCACACCCTGTTCGCCTGCGGCAATTCGCTCACGTTTTTCCGCACAGGCTCTCATCATGCTGCAACCCGCTGTGTTTCTCGACAAGGACGGCACGTTGCTCGACGACGTGCCCTACAACATCCAACCCTCGCTGATGCGCCTCGCACCCGGCGCGCGCGAAGCGTTGACGCTGCTCGCGAGCCAGCCTTTCACGCTGTTTGTGATCAGCAATCAATCAGGCGTCGCGCTCGGCAAATTCGCGCGCGCGTCGTTAAAGGATGTGGAAGCCGAACTCGCGCGCGTGTTCGCCGTGTGCGGCGCATCGCTTTCCGGCGCGTACTGGTGCCCGCATCATCCGGAAGGCACCGTGGCCCCTTACGCGACCGCGTGCGATTGCCGCAAGCCCGCTCCCGGCCTGCTGTTGCGCGCGGCCCGCGAACACCGGCTCGATCTCGCGCGAAGCTGGTTCATCGGCGACATTCTCGACGATGTGGAAGCGGGCAATCGCGCCGGCTGCCGCACGATTCTGCTCGACAACGGCCATGAAACCGAGTGGATCGAAGGGCCCAAGCGCGTGCCCACCGCGCGCGCCCCGGACCTGTACGAAGCGGCGCGGATCGTCGCGCGTAGTGTCGGCGAAGCGTCGCGCGCCGCGCCCGCCGGCGAGGAAGCCGCTCAATGAATGGGCCGCATCTGATCCCGCAACCGACGCTTGCTCACGCCCGCGTCGCCGAAGCGCCGCAGCTCGCGCATTGGGGCGAGGACGTGAAGCGCATTCTGTGCGTGCGGCTCGACAATCTCGGCGACGTGCTGATGACCACGCCCGCGCTGCACGCGTTGCGCGAGTCCGCGCCGGGGCGCCATATCACGTTGCTCGCGTCGCGCAGCGGCGTGGCGCTCACACCGTTTCTCGACGACGTCGACGACGTGATCGAATACGAAGCGCCGTGGGTCGCGAGTGCGCACACGAACACCCGTTCGCTCGCCGACGACCAGCACATGCAGGAGCGTTTGCGCCGTGGCGGCTTCGACGCGGCCGTGATCTTCACCGTCTATAGCCAGAGCCCGTTGCCCGCGGCCATGCTGTGTTATCTCGCCGGTATTCCGCGGCGGCTCGCGCATTGCCGCGAAAACCCGTATGCGCTGCTCACCGATTGGCTTCGCGAACCCGAGCCGCAACAGCGCACGCGCCACGAAGTGGAACGCCAGCTCGACCTCGTGCGCCAGGTCGGCGCGCGCGCGCCCGACACGCGCATGCGCTTCGCGGTGCGAAAGAAAGATCGCGAGACGCTCCGCGCGCAACTCGCCGCGCGAGGCGTGCACGGCGAAATGCCATGGATCGTGCTGCATCCCGGCGCCACCGCCGCGTCGCGCCGCTATCCGCCCGAGCGCTTCGGCCAGGTGGCGACGCGCCTCGCGCGCGAGACCGGCGCGCCACTGCTTATCACGGGCAGCGCGAGCGAGCGAGCGCTCGTCGAAGCGGTGCTGGCCGCCGCTTCGCCCGACGTTCGCGCGCAACTGCACGACCTGAGCGGCACGCTCACGCTCGGCGAACTTGCGGCGTTGATCGAACCCGCGAGCGTACTCGTGTCTAACAACAGCGGGCCTGTGCATCTCGCCTCCGCGCTCGGCACGCCGGTGGTCGATCTATATGCATTGACCAATCCACAGCACACGCCGTGGCAAACGCCGCAGCGCGTGTTGTTTCGCGATGTCGAATGCCGCTGGTGCTATCGCAGCGTGTGTCCGCAACATCATCACGCGTGCCTGCTCGGCGTGACGCCTGCCGAAGTCGTGCAGGCGGCGCTGGAGTTGCGCGCCGCAGCGCTGACCCGCCCGTGCAGCTTGCCCGGTCAGCCCAACGCCCATCACGGCGACGCGGTTCCGCCGCGCGCCGATGAACCCGTGGCGCCCTGAAACCCACTCTCACTGCGAACGCCCATGTACACACTCGGAATCAATGCCGTCTATCACGACAGCGCCGCAGCCCTGCTGCGCGATGGTGTGGTGCTCGCCGCCGCCGAAGACGAACGCTTCACGCACGTCAAGCATGCGAAGCGCCCCGTGCCGTTCTCGACCTGGCAACTGCCGTTCGACGCCATCGACTATTGCCTGAAAGCCGCCGGCATCACGCTCGCCGACGTCGATCATGTCGCCTACTCGTACGATCCGAGCCTCTTCGGCGGCATGCCCACGCGTCCCGGCGCGACCATCGAACTGCCGTTCGATCCGGCCACACACCTGACGAACCCGTCCGCGTCGCCGTGGGACCCGCTCTTTCTCAGCTACATTGCGAACGCCAAGGGGCAATTGCTCGACGGCGCGCCTCATCATCTGCGCAAGCGTTTTCAAGGCGTGGATCGCGAGAACGGCTTCAAGTGGCATTTCGTCGACCATCATCTCGCGCATGAGGCGAGTGCGTTTCTCGCCGCGCCTTTCGAAGACACCGCCGTGCTCACCATGGACGGCCGCGGCGAAGGCGTGACGACCAGCATGGGGCAATTCGTCGGCGGCGAATACACGCGGCTCAAACAGGTCGAGTTGCCGCATTCGCTCGGTCTGCTCTATGAAGCCGTGACGGACTGGCTCGGCTTCCTGCACTCGTCGGACGAATACAAGGTGATGGCGCTCGCCTCGTACGGCAAGCCGGAACATGTCGACGTGTTCCGCGACATCGTGCGCTATCGCGGCGACGGCAGCTATACCGTCGACGCGCCGCGCCTCGTGCAACGCTTCGGCCCGGCGCGCGAACGCGGCGGCCCGCTCGAACAGCGTCACTTCGACATCGCGCATTCGTTGCAGCGCGTGCTGGAGGAAACGGTGCTGCAACTCGCGGGCTGGCTGCACGAAAAGACCGGCTTGAGCAGACTCAGCATGGCGGGCGGCGTCGCGCTGAACTGCGTGATGAATTCGAAGCTGCGCGACGCGGGCCCGTTCGAAGACGTGTGGGTCCAACCCGCAGCCGGCGACGCGGGCACCGCGCTAGGCGCCGCGCTCTGGACCGACTATCGCGAGCGCAGCGCGCGCGGCGACCGCACGCGTCATTGGACGATGGATCACGCGTACCTCGGCCCCGACTATCCTGAAGCCGAAATCGAACAGTTTCTGCAATGGTCGAAGGTGCCGTATCGGCGGCTTCGGGACATTGCCGGCGAAACCGCCGATCTGCTGGCAAACGGCAAGGTGATCGGCTGGTATCAGGGCCGCACGGAGTTCGGTCCGCGGGCGCTCGGCGCGCGTTCGATCCTCGCGTCGCCGGTCGATCCGCACATGCAGGCCAAACTCAACGAGATCAAGGACCGCGAGGACTTCCGTCCCGTTGCGCCCGTCGTGATGGAAGAGCATGCGAGCGAATGGTTCGTGAACGGCAAGGTCGCGCCGTTCATGCTGTTCGTGTTCGACGTGCAGGCTGACAAGGCCGCGCGCATTCCCGCCGTGCGTCACGTGGACGGCACGGCGCGCGTGCAGACCGTGAACCGCTCGCAGCATCCGCTGTACTACGATCTGCTGGCCGCGTTCAACGCGCGCACCGGCGTGCCGATTCTGGTCAACACGTCGTTCAATACGCGCGGTGAGCCCATGGTGAATTCGCCGCGCGATGCCGTGGAATCGTTCTGGACTTCGCCGCTCGACGCGCTCGTGATCGGTCCGTTCCTCGTCGAGAAAGGAGGGAGCAGCGCATGAGCCCCTCCGCTACGGGACCGATCGACGTGCGAGGCAGTTTCGGCAGCCTGCACAGCGTGGCCGAACCGCTTGTCGCCGACCATCCGGGCGTGCTGCTCGCGAACCGGGACGTGTCGGTGGTCGTGCCGACTTATCGCCGCCCCGACATGCTTGCGAAGTGTCTGGGCGCGCTCGCCGAACAGGACTTTCCCGCCGACCGCTACGAAATCGTGGTCTGCGACGACGGCCCCGACGACGCGACGCGCGACTGCGTGACGCGTTTCGCCGACGAGCAGGCGCGGCGCGGCCTCTCCGTGCGCTACGTGCCGGTCACGCGCACGCAAGGGCCGGCCGGCGCGCGCAATGCGGGCTGGCAACTGGCGCGCTCGCCGGTAATCGCCTTCACCGACGACGACACGTTGCCCGATCCGCACTGGCTCGAAGAAGGACTGACCGCGATTCGCCAGGACGCGGCCGCCGCCGCGGGCAGAATCGTCGTGCCGCTGCCCGACTCGCCGACCGACTACGAAGCCGACGCGAGCGGCCTCGAACGCGCCGAGTTCGCGACCGCCAATGTATTCGTCGCGCGCAGTTTTCTGACGCTGACAGGCGGCTTCGACGAACGCTTCACGTCGGCGTGGCGCGAAGATTCCGACCTGCAATTCGCGCTGCTGCAAGCCGGTGGCAAGATCGTGCGAGCGAGCAATGCGATCGTGGTGCATCCCGTGCGTCCCGCGCGCTGGGGCGTCAGCATCTCGCAGCAGAAGAAGAGCCAGTTCGACGCGCTGCTCTACAAGAAGCATCCCGAACTGTTCAGAACACGCATTCGCTCGGCGGCTCCGCTGCTCTATTACCTGATTCTGTGCGCGGCGGTGGCCGCCGTGATTGGCGCGTCGATCGGCGACGGCAACACCTTGACGATCGCCTTGCTGGTGTGGGCCGCGCTCACGTCATGGTTCTGCGTGGCGCGTTTGCGCGGGCGGGACCGCAGCTTGCGGCATATCGCCGAAATGGCATGGACCTCCGTCCCCATTCCGTTCCTCTCGATCTTCTGGAGGCTCTACGGTGCTGTCCGTTACAAGGTGTTCTTTCTATGAATGCAGCCCCGTCTCTCGCCACGCTCGCGCCGCGTCGCATTGTCGTCTTTCGCGCGCTGCAGCTCGGCGACATGCTGTGCGCGGTGCCGGCCTTGCGCGCATTGCGCGCCGCCGCGCCGCGCGCGCATATCGCGCTGATCGGCTTGCCTTGGGCGCAAACGTTTGTCGAGCGTTACGCGGATCTCGTCGACGAACTGATCGTGTTTCCTGGCGCCGAGGGATTTCCTGAGCAGCCCGAAACAAATCGCGATCTTCCCGCGTTTCATGAGCGGATGCGCGCGCGGCGTTTCGATCTGGCAATCCAGTTGCACGGCAGCGGCGGCATCGCGAACGATCTGCTGCTTCAGTTCGGCGCGCGCGCTTACGCGGGCTTCGTGCAGCCGCACGAGCCGCGACGCGACGGTGTGTTCATCGCGTGGCCCGACGAATTGCCGGAGTCCGAGCGCTACCTTGCATTGATGAGCGCGCTCGGCGCAACGCCCGAGGACCGGCGCCTGTCGTTTCCGCTCGGCGATAGCGACGGCGACGAATACGCGGCCATCGCGGCCACGCACGGCATCGAAGCGCACCGTCTCGTGCTGGTTCATCCTGGCGCGCAATTGCCGTCGCGCCGCTGGCCCGCCGAACGTTTCGCCGAAGTCGCGGATCAGCTCGCCGCCGACGGCTGGCAGATCGCGATCACGGGCACCGCCGCCGAAGCGTCGCTCACCGGCGCGGTGCTGGGCGCGATGACGGCGCCCGCGTTGCATGTGGCCGGCACGACCTCGCTCGGCGGACTGGCCGCGCTGGTCGCGCACGCGCGGCTCGTCGTGTGCAACGACACCGGCATCTCGCACATTGCCGCGGCCATGGCCACTGCCTCGGTCGTGATCGCCTCGGGCAGCGATACCCGGCGCTGGGCGCCGCTCGACCATGCGCGGCATCGCGTGCTCGCGGACTATCCGCCGTGCCGTCCGTGCATGTTTCGCGAGTGCCCGTACGGCCATCCCTGCGCGCTCAACATCGGCGTCGATCAGGTGGTGGAGACAGCGCGCGCGCAACTCGCCGAAGTGCGCGGCGCGTGCCCTGCCGCGCCCTACGCATTGCATGCACCGGCCGCAGCCGAGCCCGTCGAGGAGTTTCATCATGCTGCGTAACTGCCGCCGCCTGCGCGTGCTGACATGGCATGTGCACGGCAACTATCTGTACTACCTGACCCAGGCGCCGCACGACTTCTATCTGGTCACGAAGCCCGGCAATCCGCCCGGCTACGCAGGCAAGGTGGGGGTGCTGCCGTGGGGCGACAACGTGCATGAAATCCACGCGGACGATGTGCCCGATCAGGAATTCGACGTGATCCTGTATCAGCACAAGACCCATTGGGAATACGACCGCGAGCATGTGTTGAGCGAAGCGCAGCGGCGTTTGCCGCGCGTGTATATCGAACACGATCCGCCGCAGGACAACCCGTTTCAGCAATGGCATTGGGTGGACGACCCGGACACGCTGCTGGTTCACGTCACGCACTTCAATCAGTTGATGTGGGATTGCGGCGTGACGCCCACGCGCGTGATCGAGCACGGCGTGGTGGTGCCCGAAGGCGTGCACTATAGCGGCGAACTGGAACGCGGCATCGTGGTCGTGAATCATCTCGCGCAGCGTGGCCGCCGGCTCGGCGCCGACGTCTTCGCCGAAGCGCGCACGCGCGTGCCGCTCGATCTGGTCGGCATGGATGCGGAGCGGCTCGACGGCCTCGGCGAAATCGGCAATCTGGAGCTGGCCGCGTTCAGCGCGCGCTATCGCTTCTTTTTCAATCCGATTCGCTGGACGAGTCTCGGTCTCGCGATTGTCGAAGCCATGACGATCGGCATGCCGATCGTCGGCCTCGCGACCACCGAACTCGCAACCGTGATTCGCAATGGCGAAAACGGCTTCGTGCACACGGACGTGAACGCGCTTGTCAACGCGATGCACGAGCTGATCCGCGATCCCGCCGAAGCGCGGCGTCTCGGCGAAGGCGCGCGGCGCACCGCGCTGGAGCGCTTTCACATCGACCGTTTTGCGCAGGACTGGCACGACGTATTGCAGCAAGTGACGACCTGAACCCGAGCGTGAGCCGAACTCCGCCGAACCCTCACAAGGACGATGCAAAATGAAAGAACTCACCCGCAAGCGGATTCTCGTCACGGGCGGCGCCGGCTTTCTCGGCTCGCATCTGTGCGAGCGGCTCGTCACGCAAGGCCACGACGTGCTGTGCGTCGATAACTTCTATACGGGCACGAAGGACAACATCGCGCATCTGCTCGACTGCGCGAATTTCGAGCTGATGCGTCACGACGTGACCTTTCCGCTTTACGTCGAGGTGGATGAAATCTACAACCTCGCCTGCCCTGCTTCGCCGATCCACTATCAGCACGATCCGGTGCAGACCACGAAGACGAGCGTGCATGGCGCGATCAACATGCTCGGCCTCGCGAAGCGCGTGAAGGCAAAGATCTTCCAGGCATCGACGAGCGAAGTGTATGGCGACGCCCTCGTGCATCCGCAGAAAGAAGACTACTGGGGCCACGTGAATCCCATCGGCCCGCGCTCCTGTTACGACGAGGGCAAGCGCTGCGCCGAAACGCTCTTTGTGGATTACCGCCGTCAACATGGACTGTCGATCCGTATCGCCCGAATCTTCAATACGTATGGGCCGCGCATGCACCCCGCCGATGGCCGCGTCGTATCGAACTTCATGATGCAGGCGCTGCGCGGCGATCCGGTCACGGTCTATGGCGACGGCTCGCAAACGCGCTCGTTCTGCTATGTGGACGACATGATCGACGCCTTCATCCGCTTGATGAATACTGCCGACGATCCCGGCGGTCCGGTCAATCTCGGGAATCCCCACGAAGTCAGCATGCGCGAGATCGCGCAACGGATCGTCGCGATTACCGGCTCGACGTCACCGCTCGAATTGCATCCGCTGCCGACCGACGACCCGTGGCATCGTCAGCCGGATATTTCGCGCGCCCGCGAGTTGCTCGGCTGGCAGCCGCAAACGTCGCTCGGCGAGGGTCTGAAGGAAACCGCGCGTTACTTCCGCGCGCGGATCGAGGCGACCTCGGCGGCGGGTTCCGCGGCGACTTCCGCCTGCAAGCCCGAAGCTCGGCGTTCCGCCCTGACGTAACTCGCGAGAAACGTGCGGGTGCTGCCGTCGGGAAACTGCACGGCCACCTGCTCGCCGCTCGCGAGCGCCACCTCGCCCGCGCCATAGCGCGGCACGCGCACCGCATCGCCGGGCGCCCAGACAGGTTGGTTTCGCAGCTCCTTTTTTTTTCCGCGCGAAGAGGCGTTGCCCGCTAAGGTTTCCCCGGCAACGATCGCATTCGGCGCGACGTCGATGTGCGGCGGATGCACGCAGTTATCGCAGACGCCGCAGCGCTCGAGAGCGGGCGTGTCGCCGTAATAGTCGAGAATCGCGCGCCAGCGGCACTGGCCGGTTTGCGCATAATCGATCATCTGTTGCAGCGTTTGCCTGTCGTGCGCGCTCATCTGTTCGAATTGCGCGGCGGCTTCGGCGATCATGTCGCGTGCGGATTTCCGAGCGCCTTCATGCGCTCGCCGCTCTCGTCGCTCTCTCCCATCACGCAGACCATAGCGGCGTTGCCGGTCGCGGCCCGCGACCCGCGCATCGACCAGCATGTTCAGCGCGACTTCCAGTTTGCCCGCGCCCACATCCGGCAAGGCCGCTTTGAGCGCGGCCAGCGTGACGCCTGCGGGTTCTTCGGCGACGTGCGCGGCCAGCGTGTCGTATACGCGTTGCGCGAGTTCGGCGCTCGGATAGCGTCCCGCGAGAAAGAACTGCTGGATGCGCCGGTCGTTCAGATCGAAGAGCAGCACGCAATCGGCCGCTTCGCCGTCCCGGCCCGCGCGGCCCGTTTCCTGATAATAAGCGTCGAGACTGCCGGGCATCTGGTAGTGAATGACAAAGCGTATATCCGCTTTGTCGATGCCCATGCCGAAAGCGTTGGTCGCGATCATCAGGCGCGTGCCGCCGGACATGAACCGCTCCTGGGCTTCCTCGCGCGCGGCGCCCCGCATGCGGCCGTGATAGCGCGACACCGACTCGCCGGCTTCCTTCATCCAGCCGTGAATCCGCTCGACATCGCGCACGGTGGCCGCGTAGACAATGCCCGCGCCCTCGAACGATGCAACCAGCTTCGACAACTGCTCGCGTTTGGCGGCCATCGCGCGCGCCGCGCCGTCCTTGCCGCCCGCCGCGCTGACCTGCACCACGCGATAGCGCAGATTCTCGCGATACGTGCCGGTTCGCACCACACACGGATCGCGCAAGGCAAGCGAATGCACGATGTCGTCGATCACACGCTGCGTCGCCGTGGCGGTCAACGCGAGCACCGTGGGTTGACCGAGCGCCTTCACCGCGGCCGCGATCTCCAGAAACGCGGGGCGAAAATCGTGTCCCCATTGCGACACGCAATGCGCTTCGTCCACCACTACCAGACCGACCCGATTCTCGGGGCGCGTGCGCAATGTCGCGATGAAAGTCGGTTGCGCGAGACGCTCCGGCGTCACGAACACAATGCCGCTCTCGCCCGCCGCGATCCGTTGCAGCGCCTCGCGTTCGGCGCGACTGCGCAGCGTGCTGTTCACCAGCGTGCAGTCGATGCCGGCCGCGAGCAGCTTGTCGGCCTGGTCCTTCATCAAGGCAATCAATGGCGAGACCACCAGCGTCATGCCGGTGAGATGCAGCGCAGGCAACTGATAGCACAGCGACTTGCCCGCGCCGGTCGGCATCGTGGCCAGCGTGTCGTGGTGCTGCAACACGCTGCGAATGATGTCCTCCTGGCCCGCGCGCAAACGCGCGATGCCGAACATGTCGCGCATGGTCTTGCGCATGCTGCGAAGCCGTTGATCGACTGTCATGATGGAATGCCGCTGTCCTTGCGGGCGCGCTCGCCCGCCGCCATGTGAAAGTGAAATGCCCGACCGCCATGCCGTGTCTCCGCGCTCACGGCTTTCGCTTCATCCTGATTCCGACGTCACGGCAGCGGATGAACCGTCCGCGATGACGCGGGTATCGCGTTTGCTCGACTCCTTGCAAGCGTGAATCAATCGTCAAAGGAGAAAACGATGAATCCCGAACCATCCGATCCCGTCGAACGCGCGGATCAGCGGCGCGAAACGCTGAAAGAGCACGACGTCACGGTGAAATCCGACGGCACCGTCAAGCAGCGCGTGCACGGCAACATGGACGCGACGCAAGTGCCCAAGGGCAAGGAGCATCCGTCGGAAGGGCCGTACACGCCGGAGCACGATCATGTCGATCCGGATCTCGAACCGGACCCGAAAGGACATCCCGCCGGCAAAGGCGATCTGTCCGCATGATGAAGAAAGCGTGTCGCGCCGTTTGGCCGATACGCTTTCGCACTCGAATGCATAGGCGCACTCACGCTTCGTTCGTGATCCTTCCGGCGCGTAGGCGCTCGCCCTTCGCGCCGGTTTGTTGCTTGCGCGTATAAGGCGCGAGCAAGTCCGGCGTGCGCATGTCGCGCGGAATGTCGAAGTCGGAAAGCGCGGCGCCGCGCATCGCTTCGGGGGAACGCGCGAAGCCGGTGCGGTCGCTATAGTCGATCGACGGCGCACGCGACGCGCTCGTCGTGCCGTTCGCGGCATAGACGTCGAGCGCGGCCACGCATGCCACATTGACGGCCGCCCTCGCCGCGCGTTGCCGCTCGCGCGCGCCGAGCCTCGCTGACGACAACGCGAGCGAGCCGAGATCGAGTGCATCGCCGCCCACTCGAGCCCACAAGAACGCCCGCGGATTGCGTGACGCAAGAATGCCGACGCCGCAGGCGATCCCGCGCAAGCCAGCGACGCGCATTGCGCCCGCGCCGCCTTCCACGCCCGCGGCCCGCGCCATCGTGCGCGGCGCGACCAGTTGCGCGACGCCGATCACGATGCTGAACCATCCGAGGCCGCGCGCGACCGAGTCCGGCTGCGGCAGTCTTTCCTTCAAAGTATGAGCGCCTTGCTGCTTCGATTCATCATCCATGTGGATCACCTTGATCTTGAAGCGCCGACGCCATCGCGCCGGCTCATAGAGCGAAAAACGTGACGCGCATGCGCCGCAATGAAAGCCGCTCAAGGCTTCAGCACGACCTTGATGCAACCGTCTTCCTTGTCGCGGAACGTCTTGTACATGCGCGGCCCTTCATCGAGCGCGACCGTGTGCGTGATCACGAACGAAGGATCGATCTGCCCTTCCTGAATTCGCCGCAACAGGTCGTCAGTCCAGCGGTTGACGTGGGTTTGTCCCATGCGCCACGTCAGGCCCTTGTTCATCGCCGCGCCAAACGGAATCTTGTCGATGAGTCCGCCATACACGCCCGGCACCGAGAGCGTTCCGGCCGGACGGCACACGTAGATCATTTCGCGCAGCACATGAGGGCGGTCCGTTTCGAGCATGACGGCCTGCTTCGCGCGGTCGTACATCGAGTCGATCGAGCGCGTTGCATGCGATTCCATGCCGACCGCGTCGATGCACTTTTCCGGGCCTTTGCCCCGCGTCAATTCCTGCAGGCGTTCGAGCACGCTCTCTTTCTTGAAGTCGATCGTGATCGCGCCGCCCGCGCGCGCCATGGAGAGCCGCTCGGGCACGCAGTCGATGGCGATGACCTGCTTCGCACCGAGCAGCACGGCGCTGCGAATCGCCATTTGTCCGACCGGACCCGCGCCCCAGATCGCGACGGTGTCGGCCGGATCGATATCGCATTGCACGGCCGCTTGCCAGCCAGTCGGGAAAATGTCGCCGAGGAAAAGCACTTGCTCGTCGGTGAGACCGTCGGGAATCTTCACGTGCGTTTTGTCCGCATACGGCACCCGCACGAATTCGGCCTGGCCGCCCGGATAGCCACCCGTCAGATGCGTGTAGCCAAACAGGCCTGCCGTGGCGTGGCCGAACAGTTTGTCGGCGATGCCCTTGTTGCGGTTACTGCGCTCGCACACCGAAAAATTGCCGCGCCTGCACTGCTCGCATTCGCCGCAAATAATCGTGAACGGCACGACGACGCGGTCGCCGACTTTCAGTGCCGTGTTCTCCTTGCCGACTTCCATCACTTCGCCCATGAACTCGTGGCCCATGATGTCGCCCGATTCCATGCCGGGCATGAAGCCGTCGTAGAGGTGAAGATCGGAGCCGCATATCGCGCAACTCGACACCTTGATGATTGCGTCGCGCGGATGCTCGATCGTCGGATCAGGTACCGTATCGCAGCGGATATCCTTCTTGCCGTGCCATCTGAGCGCCTTCATGAATTTCTCCACAATGAATGGTTCACCGCTAGCCGGTGTCCGCGGGAACGCCCGTGCGACCGCGCCACGCGACCGGCATCACGCGATAGTTGCTACATCGCGCGTGTAAATAGGCGGCGCCGCGCGCCGCATGCCGCGTTAGCGCTGGAACACGCTCCTCGCGGACTTCGTGAGCCAGGCCATCACGCCAGAGCGCGCGACCGTGCCAATCGCCTTGCGCGGTCCGACGAGCACGGCGGCCAGACCCGCCGCCAGCACGAGGGCCAGGTAGGGCGTGTCGGCAAGCGACGTCATCACCTGAACGGCGGGCACGGCCGCCTTCGTGCTTCGTCGCGGCGCGTGCAGCGCCAGATTGGCCGAGAGCAATTGCGCGCGTGTCAGGGCCATCCGTTGAAGGATGATTGCGCGGTGTTCCTGATGCCATGCCCGATCGTGTTTCATTTGAGCGCATCCTTCATGGCTTCGAGGTCGGAGGACACTTCGTCGCGCAACACGTGCAGCGGCTCGGAGGGTTTTTGCGCCTTCATCATCGCGAACGTGGCGATCGATATGAGCAGCCACGCGGCCGCGACGCCCCACGCTACCGTTACGACGTAAGGCGTATTCCACGCCGTGACGATGATGGCCACGCAAAGAAAAGAAAGGGTGAACATGGCGGCGACCGCCAGCACGACCATCGCGATGACTTCGCGCACCAGCCGGGACTTGGCCTCGTCCAGTTCGAGAGCCAGAAGTTCGGCGTAATCGACCGCGCGGCTACTGCAAAATCGCGCGACGTTACGCCATTGGCTCAGTTTTGAATGTATCGACATCCTGTATCTCCCGCAGCGATTACGCCGCCGCTAAAGGCTCGCCGCCCGATGCGTCAGCGGACGGCGAGCTTCATCGAAACGATGCAATCGGCTCTGTGCCAACCGTAACTAACGGTATTACCTGTCGCGATCGTCGCGCGCCGTTGCCGAGCGCAACGCGCCGAGAAGGAAGCCAGCGGCCGCGGCAATCGCGAGCGCGGTGAATGGCCGTTCGACGGTGGACTCACGCACGACGTCGGCGAGATCGGCCCACACCTGTTGCGCCCTGCCGCCCAGTTCGCGAGCGGTGCCGGCCATTTGCATGCCCGTATCGCCCAGCAGTTCGCCCGCCTTCTGCTGCACCTTGCCGCCAATTTCGTTCACAGTTCCTTCCACTTTTCCTGTTTCCATTTCGCTCTCCGTGGTTTTGCGCGCACGACGGTGCACTTCGCTGACCGCGCTGCCGATGCTCCGGCATGCGTTGCGGTCATGACGCAAGAAGCGCGCCGCACGAAGTGGCCCACGAGCGAGCGTGAGCACAGGAGGGCGAAAACGGAGAAAAGAACAGAAGAGAAACGACGACGCGGGAAAAGAGAGCGGCCGACAGATGCAATCTCGAACGACGCGTTGCAATGAGGACAGACGCGTCCGATCAGCACCGGCACGCCGGCATGCGTGACTGCATGCTTGATCACATGCGTGACAACGTCAAGGCACGCATGCGCGCTATGAGGGAAAACTCAGGACACGTGGCGGTGTTTGGCTAACCAGGCGCGCGAGGCGCTTTAGAAGAAGAGGCTCGCAACAAATCCGTGGAGTGCCCCAGGCGGCTCAAACCGGCGGCATCGCGCCATTCAGCAATCGCTGCAAGCTGTCGATTTTCTGAAGATGAGCGCCCCACAACTGGCCGCCATCCTTGAGGCGGCTCAGGCGTTCGTGCCAGTAGCTCACGGGAAAAGCGAGGTTTTCACGCGCGCCGGCGCGCGCAAGCATGAGGACATGCTCGATGTGGGCAAGATCGCGTTCGATCATCGCCTGTCGCATCGAGCCTAGTGCCTGGGGGGAAGAGATTTCTCGCATGATGAATAGGTTCGCAAAACGCAAAAGGAAATGCGTCCCGTGAGCAAGCCGCGTGCCTCGTCCTGGCGCGCCGTCCTGCGAATCCCGCCGAAACCCATGCCCTGCGCGCTGTTGCGCCAATTAGCAAGGCGCGTAATGGACCCGTTTTGCCGCGCGTAGCCGCGCTTTGGTGCGCCGACGCATGGCGCAAATCAACCCACGATCCGCGCCTTTTTACAACGGCGCCCCGCTCATTGAAGGCAAACCGTAAGCCTTGCCCAGCAGGGCTTGCCGCTCATCGCCCCGACTCAAGCTTCCTCGCTCGCAGCCGATAACCAGCAGATGACGATCCACTTCAAGGAGCGTTTCCGCAATCGACAAGCTGTCATGGCTCTTACTACGCGCGCCTACTTTTCCCTTTCGCATCGCCTCGTCGTGTGTTCGGTTGCGGGTCTGGCAACCTTATGCTCGTCGCCCGCGTTCGCCGATGCGGAACCGCGTGCGAGCGACGCGCCCGCTGCCGACACCGTGGACCTGGCGGCGATGCCCCTCGAAGCGCTGATGCAGGTCACCGTCAGCACTGCGTCCCGCTTCGACCAGTCCGTGACCGACGCGCCCGCGGCAGTCGTCGTGCTCACGGACGAGGACATCCGCCAGTTCGGCTGGCGCACGCTCGCCGACGCGCTCGCGTCGCTGCCCGGCCTCTACATCACGAACGACCGCTCGTACGAGTATCTCGGCGCGCGCGGCTTCCAGCGTCCGGGCGATTACAACAGCCGCTTTCTGTTGCTGATCGACGGCATGCGCACGAACGACGGCGTGTTCGACCAGGCGCCGATCGGCACGGACTTTCCGCTCGACATGGCGCTCGTCAAGCGTATCGAGTATGTGCCGGGTCCAGGCTCGTCCGTGTATGGAGCGAATGCCCTGTTCGGCGTGATCAATGTCATCACGAAGAATGGCAGCGATCTCGCGGGCGCGGAAGCGGCAGTCGCGGCGGGCAGCTATGGCGAGAAGAAAGCGCGCGCGTCATATGGATGGCATGGCGCGCACGGCGCTGACATGCTGCTTTCGGCCACATCGTATGAACGAAACGGCCAGGATCTCTATTACCCGGAATTCGACACGCCGGATCAGAACCATGGCGTCGCGAACCGGCTCGACTACGACCGCGCTCAAGACTTTCTCGCCAAGGCCGCGTATGGCGACTTCCGGTTCAGCTTCATTTACGGCAACCGCACCAAGGGCGTGCCCGACGCGCCGTACGGCGCGGTGTTCAATACGCCGACGAGCGTGACCGATACGCACAGCTATGCGGACCTCGCGTATCAGCACGCGCTGTCGTCCGGCGTCATGTTGAACTCGCAGGTGTACTGGGGCCGCTACGACTACCGGATGCCCGCGCTGACCGGTCCGGCGCCGGATGTGAGCAACGTCGATGGCGCCCACGCACTGTGGTACGGCGCGGATGTGCATGCGACCGTGTCGTCGCTCGCGCAACATCGCATCGTGATCGGCACCGACTTCGCGAGAGACGCGCGCCTCGACCAGACCAACTTCAACGTCGATCCTTATACGCAGCTTCTCGACGATCATCACAGCGGCAACCGCGCCGGCGTCTATATAGAAGACGAAATCACACTGCCCGCCAGTTTCACACTGAATGCGGGCTTGCGCTACGACGAGCAAACCGCGTCGAACGGCAACCTGAGTCCGCGCATCGGGCTTGTCTATAAGCTGACGCCGCGCGACACGTTCAAGCTGCTGTACGGACAGGCGTATCGCGCGCCCAACGCCTACGAGATGTACTACGCGGCGCCGGGCGTCGGCGGCCAGATGCAGAATCCGTCGCTGCGCGCGGAGCATATTGCGACGACCGAACTCGTCTACGAAAGAGCCCTATCCACGACGGGACGCGCCACGCTCTCGCTATTCGAGTACAGCGCGCGCGATCTGATCACCGCGACGCTGAGCGATTCCGGCCTCTATATTTTCCGCAACACTCACCGCGCAAACGCGAGAGGCGCGGAACTCGCGTACCAGCAAAATCTGGCCGGTGCGCGTTTGCGCGCGAGCTACTCGTATCAGATCGCTCACGATTCGGACACCGGCGTGGCGCTGCAAAACTCGCCGCGTCATCTCGCGAAAGCGAATCTCGCGGCGCCGTTCTTCTCGAATGCGCTGATGACGGGGCTCGAAATGCAATGCACGTCTTCGCGTCTTGCCGTGCACGGCGAAGCCGGCGGCTATTGCCTGACCAACCTCACGCTCGACACGCGCCGGCTGATTCGCGGCGCGGATCTTTCGTTTTCGATCTACAACCTCACCGACAAACGGTACGCCGATCCCGTGGGCCCCGGCTTCATTCAGGAGACTGTTGCGCAACAAAGCCGGACCTTCCTCGTCAAGGCCGTGTACGGGTTCTGACATGAAGCGCGTTCGCATCAGGCTCATGGCGGCGTGTCTCGTGTTGGCGTTGTCGCTCGCCGTGCAGAGATCCGTCGATGCGCAAGTGGACCTGCCGGCGCTCGAAGCGGCCTACATCTTCAACTTCGCGCAGTTCACGGAATGGCCATCGGGCTATACCGCCGACAACGTGCTGTCCGTGTGCGTCGATCAGGACAGCCCGCTCGGTCAGGCGCTCGCGAAGCTCGACGGCAAACACGCGGGCAAACAGGTGTGGCGCGTTCGACCGTTGCCGCGCCCGGAAAAGCCGGCGGATTGCAATCTCGCGGTGCTGACGGCCGGCACCGCCTTGACTCCAGCGATAAAGACCCTGCTCGCGTCCGACGCGCCCGTCGTGATCGTGAGCGAAGCCGGCGCAATCGGGCAGAACTGGGTGATTCGCCTCGTGCGCGAAGGCGAGCATCTGAAGTTCGACATCAACGTGAGCGAAGCTTCACGCCGGCGCATCACGCTCAGCTCGAACCTCATGCGCCTCGCGAGGACGGTCCTATGAAAATCTTCACGACGTGGTCCAGATTTGCATGGCCACGCGAGCATGTGAATCTTGTCGGCGTGGCGATTGCGCTGCTGATTTCGAGCGTCGTGCTGCTCGTCTATCAGGCGCTGTCGCTGCGCACCTCGTTGACCGACGACGTCAGCGTGCAGGCGTTGGTGCTCGCCGAAAATCTGACCGCGTCCGCGATGTTCCGCGACCGCGACTCGACCGCCGACGTCCTCAATTCGCTGCGCAAAGTCCCGCACGTGGAAAGCGCCACCGTGTACACGCCCGACGGCCAGCTCTTCGTGCGCTATGCGCGCGCGGGCCTGAACCGCCAGGAATACGAAGAACGCACGCTCAGCCATCTGCGCAACGCGCGCCGTCTCTCGCTCGACGACGTCGTGGTCGCCGCGCCGATCGTTCATAACGACCAGTTGCTCGGCAACATCGTGATCGTCGCGACGACCGGCTCGATCAAAATGCAGCTTGCTCAGTACGGCTGCTTTCTCGTGAGCGCGTCGCTGTGTTCGGTGTGGATCGCCTCGCTCGTGATGAAGCGCATGCGCGAGCGCGTGTCGCGCGCGGAAAAAGACCTCGAATATCTCGCCTCGACCGATCCGCTCACGGACCTGCCGAATCGCCGCGCGTTCTACGATCAGTTGAAGGCGCGTCTGCACAAGGCGGGGACGGCGAAAAAAAACGTCGCGCTGATGATGGTGGACCTCGACAACTTCAAGACCGTCAACGACACGCTGGGTCATGGCGCGGGCGATGAACTGCTGAAGCAGGTCGCCGACGCGCTGCGCAATGTCGTCCGGCCTCATGATCTCGTGAGCCGCATTGGCGGCGACGAATTCGCCGTGGTTCTCGGGCCCGATGCGAGCCGCGTTCGCGCGCGCGCAACCGCGAACCGCATCGCGCGTAATCTGTCGCGGCCGTTCGTGCTGCAAGGCCTCGAATCGGTCGTGACGGCAAGCGTGGGTTTCAGCGTTTATCCCGAGGACACGGTCGAAATCGCGGAACTCGTCAGCAACGCCGACATCGCGCTGTACTCCGCGAAAAGCCGGGGCAAGAGCATTGCCGTGGAGTTTCAAAGCGAGATGACCGCCGAGGCGCAGCGGCGCGCGCGCATCGAGGCCGACCTGCGCAAGGCGCTCGAACAGGACGCACTGGAGATCGCGTACCAGCCGCAATTCGACTGCCTGTCGGGCCGGCTGCTCGGCGTCGAAGCGCTGGTGCGCTGGACGCATCCTTCCGAAGGCCCTATTTCCCCGGCCGAATTCGTGCCGATCGCGGAGAGCAGCGATCTGATCGTCACGCTCGGCCGCTGGGTGTTGTGGCGCGCGTGCCGCGACGCCGCGCAGTGGAACGCGTGCAGCAAGGAGAGCATTCATGTGGCCGTGAACGTCTCGGCGCGTCAATTGCGCGCCGAAACATTCACGAATGAAGTGTGCAATGCCCTGAAAGTAAGCGGCCTGCCCGCGTCGCTGCTCGAACTCGAACTGACGGAAAGCCAGTTGATGTCGAACATGGCGGTCGGCATTCAGGCGATGCTGGAATTGCGCGCGGCCGGCGTGCGGCTCTCGCTCGACGACTTCGGCACCGGCTATTCGTCGCTCTCCTATCTGCAATCTTTTCCGGTGCACAGCATCAAGATCGACCGCCGTTTCATCTGTCCATTGCCGAATGGCGGCCAACCCATCGTCACCGCGATCATTTCGATGGCGCACAGTTTCGGGCTGCGGGTCGTCGCGGAAGGCGTCGAATATCCGGCGCAGCTCGAATGGCTGAACGACGTGCGCTGCGACGTCGTTCAAGGCTTCCTGACCGGCCGCCCGATGCCGCTCGACCAGCTGCTCGCGATCATGCGCGCGGCAGACGCCGCGCCAGCTTCGCGCGGCGCACCCGTCGCGGCGCGGACCGAGCGGCTGCCCGTTGCCTGAAGGTTCCCTAAGCTTTATGAGTGTTCATGAAGCTTAGCTTGACCGTCACGAGTTATGAAGGTAGCCTTCGCAGGTAACCTTCATAAATTTTGCGGACAAGCATGGGCAAGAACGATCTCGCGCTCGACTCGGATTCCCTCCACGCGTTAGCCGAAGACCTGCGCGTGCTCAACGGCAAACTGCGCCGCCGTCTGCGCGAAGAGGCGCATCTCGGCGATTTCACGCCGTCACAAATACAGGTTCTCGGCGTGCTGGAGCGCGACGGCCCGGCCACGGTCACCGAACTCGCGCGGGCACATGGCATGCGCCCGCAATCCATGGGCGAGACGCTTTCGGTTCTGAAATCCGCCGGTCTCGTGAGCGGCGCGCCCGATCCGAACGACGGCCGCCAGACTGTTCTGTCTCTCACGTCCGCCTTCCGCAAGAAAATCAAGGCAAGCCGCGCCGCGCGCGAAGATTGGCTCTTTCGCACCATTCAAACGCGCTTTTCGGCGGCCGAGCAGAAGCAGCTCGCCATCGGCGTCGATCTGCTCAAACGTCTGATCGACTCGTAAATCGTCCAGTACATCGCAGAAGGAACAATCATGGCACTCACCACACTCGACGCTCAAACCGCCCTGGTTGTGATCGACCTGCAGCAAGGCATCGTCGCGATGCCCGCCGCGCATTCCACCGCCGAGGTCGTCCAGCGCGCTGCCACATTGGCCGACGCGTTTCGCCGCCACGGTCTGCCCGTGGTGCTCGTCAACGTGACGGGCGGCGCCCCGGGACGCGCCGAGCAGCAGCGCCCCTCAAGCGGATTTCCCGCTGGATTCGCCGATCTCGTGCCGGAGTTGAACCAGCAACCGTCGGATCATCGGGTCACGAAACGCACGTGGGGCGCGTTCACGAATACGGATCTCGAAGCGTATCTGCGCGAACAAGGCGTCACGCAAATCGTGCTGGCGGGTGTGTCGACCAGCATCGGCGTCGAATCCACCGCGCGTTTCGCCCACGAACTGGGGCTGAATATCGCATTCGCCGTCGACGCGATGACCGACATGCATCAGGACGCTCACACGCACAGCCTCACACGCATCTTCCCGCGCCTCGGCGAAACCGGCACGACGCAGGAAGTGCTCGATCTGCTGGAAAAAACGCGCGCATGATCATGAGTTGCATGCCACGCACCGCACAACGTCTCGCGCCAAAGGAGTTCCAGTGAGCACCACGTTCCGTTCGTTGAGCAACTTCAATTACCGGATGTGGGCGAGCGGCGCGATCGTCTCCAATGTCGGTACGTGGATGCAACGCACGGCGCAAGACTGGCTCGTTCTCACCGAACTCACGCAGCACAATGCGACTTCCGTGGGCATCGTGATGTCGCTGCAATTCGGGCCGCAAATGTTGCTGTTGCCGCTCACCGGTTATGCGGCGGATCACTTCGACCGCCGCAAGCTGTTGTTCATCACGCAGGCGGCCATGGGCAGCCTCGCGCTCGGCCTCGGCGTGCTCACCATCACGGGCCTCGTGCAGCTCTGGCACGTGTATCTCTTCGCCGGGCTGCTCGGCTGCGTGACGGCATTCGACTCGCCCGCGCGGCAGACCTTCGTGTCCGATCTCGTCGGCGAAAGCGATCTGTCGAATGCGGTCGCGCTCAATTCCACCTCGTTCAACGCGGCGCGCATGATCGGTCCGGCGGTCGCGGGCCTCCTGATCGCATCGGTCGGAACGGGCTGGGTGTTTCTGATCAACGCGCTCTCCTTTGTCGCCGTGCTCGGTGCGTTGCGCATGCTGCGCGTGCGCGAATTGCACGTGAAGCCGCTTGCGATACGCACGCGTGGCAGCTTCGCCGAAGGCTTCAAGTATGTGTGGAAACGCCCTGATCTGAAGGCCGCGCTGTTGATGCAGTTTCTGATCGGCACGTTCGGGCTCAACTTCCCGATCTTCATCTCGACCATGTCGGTGACCGCGTTCCATGCGGGCGCGGGCGAATACGGCGTGTTGAGTTCGACCATGGCGATCGGCTCCGTGACGGGCGCGCTGCTGGCCGCGCGCCGCGCGAAACCGCACATGGCGCTGCTGCTCGGCGCGGCGGGCGTGTTCGGCGTGGGCTGCACCGCTGCTTCGTTAATGCCAAACTATGTTCTCTTCGGCGTCATGCTCGCCTTCATCGGCGTGTCGACGCAAACCTTCAACACCTCCACGAACAGTCTCGTGCAACTGTCCACCGAACCGGCCATGCGCGGCCGCGTGATCGCGATCCTGCTCGCCATCGCGCTGGGCGGCACGCCGCTCGGCGCACCTGTGGTCGGCTGGGTCGCGGATCGTTTCGGGCCGCGCTGGGCGCTCGGCGTCGGCGCGGCATCAGGTTTCGCCGCTGCGCTCGTGGGGCTGCTGTATCTCGTCAAATACCGGAACTTGCGCGTGTATGTCGAAGGCAAACGTCTGCGCTACACCATGGACGAAGTGCGCCAGTCCACGCCTTATGTGAGCCCCGCCATGGCCGTGCAAAACGCGGTGCTGGACGAAGCCGAAGAGGAATCGTCGTCAGGTGTGTAGATAGCGGATGCAAATCCTCTCTCTTCGAGATGCTGTCAAGCCCGCCTCTCACCGCATCGTTTTTTTGCGTTGCAACTGCGTTGGACTGCAATCAGGCTTCCCGCGCCCGATTGCCCCCTGTCGCGCCGCAGCATGCCACCTTTTGCATGGCTATCTCGCGGTATAAATCCTGGTTGCGCAGTTCGTCGCGCCGACGCCAAATTAAAGCCGCCGGAGTAGCTGGTCCTAACGTTTCGTTCAGGAGAGGTGACATGGCAACGAACGCATCGGCAAGCAGCCGCAAGCATAGCGGGCAGGCGGGCAAAGCGACTGCGAGCGGCTGGATCGGCTCCGCACTCGAGTACTACGATTTCTTCATCTACGCGCAAGCAGCCGCGCTCATCTTTCCTCAACTGTTCTTTCCCTCCGGCAATCCGAAGATCGCCATCGTCGCCTCGCTCGCGACGTATGGCGTGGGTTATGTCGCGCGGCCCATCGGCGCGTTCGTGCTCGGGCACTGGGGCGATACGCATGGCCGCAAGAACGTCCTGCTGCTATGCATGTTCATGATGGGCTTTTCGACGATGGCAGTCGGCCTCCTGCCCACCTATCAGCATGTCGGCCTGCTCGCGCCCACATTGCTCGTCGTGCTTCGATTGATTCAGGGCTTCGCAGTCGCCGGAGAAATCTCGGGCGCCAGTTCGATGATCCTCGAACATGCGCCGTTCGGGCGACGCGGCTATTACGCGAGCTTCACGTTGCAAGGCGTGCAGGCTGGGCAGATTCTCGCGGCAGCCGTGTTCCTGCCGCTCGCCTATTACATGGAAGAGAGTTCGTTCAACGCGTGGGGCTGGCGCATTCCGTTCCTGCTGAGCGCCGTGGTGCTGATCGCCGGCTACATCATTCGCCGCGAGGTGGATGAAACACCGGCTTTCGCCAACGAAGACGCCACGGGCGGCGTGCCGAAATCGCCGATTGCCGAAGCGTTCCGCTACAACTCGCTCGACATGCTGCGCGTAGTGGGCTGCTCGCTGATGAATGTCATTCCCGTGGTCGCGACGATTTTCGGGGCCGCGTATGCCGTGCAGGTGTCATACGGCATCGGCTTTTCGAAGAGCGTCTATTTATGGATTCCGGTGATTGGCAACATTGTCGCCGTGCTCGTGATTCCGTATGTGGGCAATCTGTCGGACCGGATCGGCCGGCGCTTGCCGATCATTGTCGGCGCACTCGGCGCGGGGCTGCTCTCGTTCGGCTATCTGTACGCGATCAGCATTCACAACGTGCCGCTCGCGATGGTGATGTCGATCCTCATGTGGGGCGTCATCTATCAAGGCTATAACGCGACGTTCCCGAGCTTTTATCCCGAGCTGTTCCCCACGCGCTCGCGCGTCTCGGCGATGGCGATCGGACAGAACATCGGCACGACGATCACCGCGTTGCTGCCCGCGTTGTTCGCTTATGTCGCGCCGCCGGGATCGCACAACGTGCCGCTCACGATTGGCGCCATTACGTTTGCCATCACCATTATCGCGGCAGTGACCGCGTGGAGCGCGCGCGAGAATTTCCGCGTCAAGCTCAGCGATCTCGGCCACCCCGACGCCGTGCCGCTCGACAAGCTCAGCTACGAGCGGCTGCGAGCCGAAACGATGGCGCAAGCAAAAAAGGCCGCCGTATAGCCGTAAAAGACCGCGATTGAACTCAACGCCACTGCGCGGTGAGTTCGTTTGCGAGGACCATCTTCTCGCGAATCCGTTCGACGAACGCGGGGTCAACACCGCTTTGCGCCTTGAGGAATTTCAGCGCCGCGGAATGCACGGCGCGCATCGAACCGCCGTCTATGCCCACCATGCGCGCTGCGTGCCGCCGTGTTTCGTCGACGAGATCGCGCGCGCTGCTGAAATCGGGCGACAAGCCGCCCTGCGCTTCGAAACCCGCACGCAGCGCGTCAGCGTAGTCACGCGATTGCCCGAGCAGATCCATGTCAACAAAGAGATCGGCGCCTTGCATTCGCCACGCGCAAAGAATCCACAGCGCGAGAAACGCGCGATAGGCGTTGTTGCCCTCCGCGCTGCGTGCGTAGTGTTCGCAGGCCATCGCGTAGGCGTCGTCCGAAGACGGCACGCCGGGCGGCAACTTCACATCGAACATATCGATCACCTGCCTCACCAGCGGTTCCGCGCGATTCAATCCGAGCACACGAAACGGCGCGGCCACAAAAAACGGATTGCGCCATTGCTGGCCGAGCAGCCACCCGGACGCGAATTGCGAAGCAGGATTACGCAGCACGCCCACGTGCAGCGCGCCGGGAAAGGCGTGCTTGAGCCACGGCAACCTGCCCGACGAACGACAGAATTTGAGGACCGGCACGCTGCCTTGTGCTCTCGCGTGATCGCACAGATTGCGCAAATACGCCTGCAACGCGGGGAATTCCGCATCGGGCACGCTTGCGAAACGATCCGTGCTGAAGGGCCTTCTGTATCCGGCTACGCCGCGCGCGCCTTCGTGCAGGAACGGCCGGTACTCGTCGAAGTAAGGTGCCTCCAGCGGCGGATGTCCCGAGGTCAGCGTGGGACGGCTCGCCGAAACGTCGGCGAGCGTCAAATCCGCGAGTACGTTGCTTAGCGGCTCGTAATAGCCGGTCGCGGCGTCGAGCGCGCGCAGACGCGACCAGACCCAGGTGCCCGCGCTGCGCCAGCCGGTATGCAGAAATATCGCTTGTTTCAGGGCACTCTCTGGCGCGGCATCCGCCTCATGTGACAAAGGCATCGGGCTTCTCTTCAAGTAAAAGCTGCAAAAAATCCGGCATCCAACTGGAGCGTTGGAGGCCGTCGGCTGCGTGACGCAAGCGTCACTTTACCTTGCATCGCCGGCGAGCACTGCAAGCATCCCACATGAACGATTCCGCCGATCTCCGCTTCCTGCTGACGATTCGCGAAAGGCAAGCTCGTGCGTCTGCTGCCCGCGCGGACGCGAACCTTCACGCAATATTTGCAGACCGGATTTCGCCCAATGCCGCCGTGGCGGGCGGCACATTAAGCCGTAATGAATCTATGAGTTAGCCACACTGACCACTGTGCACGGGGCAAAACTTTATAATTGCATCGAATCCGCCGCGATTCACCGCGTCCAGCTTGCCTTCCGAATACTGCCTGATTTCCTGGTCAAATCATGAAACTCGAACATCTCGACACGCCCGCAGCCCTGATCGACACCGCACGGATGCAGCGGAACATCGCGCGTATGCAGGCGCATATGAACGCACTCGGCGTCGCATTCCGCCCGCATGTGAAAACCACCAAATGCATCGACGTCGTGCGGGCACAGATCGCGGCGGGCGCGCGCGGCATTACCGTTTCGACGCTGAAGGAAGCGGAAGCGTTTTATGCCGCCGGCGTCAGCGACATTCTTTACGCGGTCAGCATTGCACCTTCGAAGCTGCCGCGAGCCTTGGCGTTGCGCCGCCAGGGCTGCAATCTGAAGCTGGTGGTGGACAACCCCACCGCCGCGGCGGCAATCGCCGCGTTTGGCGATCAGCACGGCGCAAGCTTCGAAGTGTGGATCGAAGTGGACACCGACGGCCACCGCTCCGGCATTACGCCGGAACACGAAAGCCTGCTGGACGTTGGCAGGATTCTTCACGAAAACGGCATGACGGTCGGCGGAGTGATGACGCACGCTGGTTCCAGCTACGAACTCGACACGCCCGAAGCGCTCGCCGCGCTCGCGGAACAGGAGCGCGCGGGTTGCGTGCGCGCGGCCGAGCGCTTGCGCGAAGCCGGCATTGCGTGTCCTGAAGTCAGCGTCGGTTCTACACCAACGGCGCTCGCCGCGACGCAACTGCAAGGCGTGACCGAAGTGCGGGCGGGCGTCTATGTGCTGTTCGATCTCGTCATGCACAACATCGGCGTGTGCTCGCTCGGCGACATCGCGCTCAGCGTGCTGGCCACCGTAATCGGTCATCAGGCGGACAAGGGCTGGGCCATTCTCGACGCGGGATGGATGGCCATGAGCCGCGATCGCGGCACCTCGAAGCAGGCGCACGATTTCGGCTACGGCGTGCCGTGTCTGCTCGACGGCACGCCGCTTGCCGGCTACATTGTGAGCGGCGCGAACCAGGAGCACGGCATTCTGTCTTCAACAGAAGAAGGCGCGCATGCCGGCGAGGCCGACATCGCGCAGCGCTTTCCAATCGGCATGAAGCTGCGCATTCTGCCCAATCATGCGTGCGCGACCGGCGCGCAGTTTCCCGAGTATCAGGCGGTCGCGCCCGACGGCCAAAGCGTGCCGTGGATGCGCTTGCAGGGCTGGTGAGCAGGCGCGCTCACGTCTTGCGCCGTTACTCGTCTTCTTCTTCGAGACCCGCCAGCAGATCGTCGACGGCGCGATAGACCCGCTCGACGATCTCCGGCCCCACCTTGCGCTCCAACCCGCGGTAGTGCGCCTCCAGCTCCTTCGAGATCACGCGCACCAGTTCCGTGCTCGTGTCCGTTAGCGAAACCAGCACGCGGCGCTGGTCTTCCGCGAAACGCTCCTTTGTGATCAGCTCCATGCTCTCCATGCGCGCAAGCACGCCCGCCATGCTCGGGCTCGAAATCGTGCAGATGTCGGAGATATGGCGCGGCTCCATCGGGCCATGCTCATTGAGCGCGCGAATCACGCGCCATTGCTGCTCGGTCAACCCATGCGCCGTGATCAACGGACGAAAACGCTCCATCATTTTTTCTCGGGCGCGCAACAGCAGCATCGGCAAGTTGCGGTGTAAAACTCGTACAGAAGAAGCGGACATAGTGGACGTTGATTGAATGCAGCCTGTCGAAGCTTAAGGGAAAACCCGCGATCAGCCGACTGGCTATTGACCATGGATCATATCAAGCGCAATACTACTAACATGTTAGTGTTTATGCCTGGTACTTCATCCGGAGCCCTAGCTCAGTCATGTTTGCATTTGCCGATCATCTGCTGCATCTGGAAGGCGAAGCCCTGCCCCGCGACGTCGATGCGCGCGCTGCGGCGGCGCTGCTCGCACGCGGCGCCGCATGTCGCGCGCCGGTTCGCGGCATTGTTTATGGAACCTTGCTCAACGACCGTGGCGCGCTCGACGCCCTGGGCGAAGCCATGCACGCCCCGCCCTACAAGGCGCCGCCCAAAGCGCCGGTGCTATACCTGAAGCCGCGCAACACGCTCGCGGGACATCGCGCGAGAGTCGCGATACCCGACGATGTGTCCGGCGTCGAAGTCGGCGCCTCGCTCGGCATCGTGATCGGCCGCACCGCAACGCGCGTCAGCGCCGAGCGCGCGTTCGACTACGTGGCGGGCTATACGCTCGTGGTCGATCTCAGCGTGCCTCACGCAAGCGTGTACCGGCCTTCCGTGCGCTTGCGCGCTCGCGACGGATTTTGCGTCGTCGGCCCCGCGCTTGTTTCGGCGCGTCACGTCGCGAATCCGGACGAACTCGTCATTCAGGTGTCGCTCAACGGCGCGCACGCGTTTGCCGCGAACACCGCGTCGTCAGTACGCGGTGTGGCTCGGCTTCTCGCCGAAGTCACCGACTTCATGACGCTTTCGGCGGGCGACATCATCACGCTGGGCGTGCCGCATGGTTCGCCCGTCGCTCATATCGGCGACACGGCGACCTTGTCGATCGGCGCATTGCCGCCGCTCCAGGTGTCGTTCGCCGGCGCGACCGAACAAGAGGGAGAACAGCCATGATGCGCGGCCGTGTAGCGTATGCAGGCGCCATTCACGAAGCCTGTCCGCATGAAGAAGGCGTGCTTCTCGCGGACGGCCGTGTACGGCGCGAAGACGAGGTCGTGTGGCTCGCGCCCATCGAAGTCGGCACCGTTTTCGCGCTCGGCCTGAATTACGCCGAGCATGCGAAGGAATTGCAGTTCAACAAGCAGGAAGAACCGCTCGTATTTCTCAAGGGACCTGGCACGGTGATCGGTCATCGCGGCTTCACGCGCCGCCCTGACGATGTCACCTTCATGCACTACGAGTGCGAACTCGCGGTGGTGATCGGGCAAACCGCGCGCAACGTGAAGCGCGGCGACGCAATGCAGCACGTGGCCGGCTACATGATCGCCAACGACTACGCGATCCGCGACTACCTCGAAAATTACTACCGCCCCAACCTGCGCGTGAAGAATCGCGACGGCGCCACGGTGCTCGGCCCGTGGTTCGTGGACGCCGCCGACATCGAAGACGTCACGCAACTTGCGTTGCGCACCTTCGTGAACGGCACGCTGCAACAGCACGGCAACACACGCGATCTCGTGACTGACATTCCCGCGTTGATCGAATACCTGAGCAGCTTCATGACACTCGCGCCCGGCGACGTCATTCTGACCGGCACGCCGGAAGGCGTCGTCAACGTCAACGCGGGCGACGAAGTGGTGTGCGAAATCGACGGCCTCGGCCGCCTCGTCAATACCATCGCATCCGACGCGGATTTTGGCCGCGCCTGAGCCGCAGCAAGCATAGTCAAGGACACGCAATGCGAATCGACCATCTGATCAACGGCAAGCCATCCGGCGCCAAAGACTACTTCGAGACGGTCAATCCGGCCACCCAGGAAGTCCTCGCCGAAGTGGCGCGCGGTGGCGCGGAACACGTGGACGCAGCAGTGCGAGCGGCGAAGGAAGCATTTCCCGCGTGGGCGGGCAAATCCGCCGCTGAACGCGCGAAGCTGATCCGCAAGCTCGGCGAATTGATTGCGAAGAACGTTCCTGATATTTCGGAAACCGAAACAAAAGACACCGGCCAGACAATTTCGCAAACCCGCAAGCAACTCGTGCCGCGCGCCGCCGACAACTTCAGCTACTTCGCGGAGATGTGCACGCGCGTGGACGGCCATACGTATCCCACCGAAACGCATCTGAACTACACGCTGTTTCATCCGGTCGGCGTGTGCGCGCTGATTTCGCCGTGGAATGTGCCGTTCATGACGGCCACGTGGAAAGTCGCGCCCTGTCTCGCGTTCGGCAACACGGCTGTGCTGAAGATGAGCGAACTGTCGCCGCTCACGGCTTCCATGCTCGGCGCGCTCGCGCTCGAAGCGGGCATTCCTGCCGGCGTGCTGAACGTGGTGCACGGTTTCGGCAAGGAAACGGGCGAGCCGCTCGTCGCGCATCCGGACGTGCACGCGGTTTCGTTCACCGGATCGACGGCGACCGGCAACCGCATCGTGCAAACCGCGGGCCTCAAGAAGTTTTCGATGGAACTGGGCGGCAAATCGCCGTTCGTGATTTTCGACGACGCCGATTTCGAACGCGCGCTGGACGCCGCCGTGTTCATGATCTTCTCGAACAACGGCGAACGCTGCACCGCGGGTTCGCGCATTCTCGTGCAGAAGTCGATCTACGCGAAATTCGCCGAGCGCTTTATCGAGCGCGCGAAGCGTCTTCCGGTGGGCGATCCGCTTTCCGACAGCACGATCGTCGGGCCGATGATCAGCCAGGGGCATCTGGCGAAAGTGCGCAGCTACATCGAGTTGGGTCCGAAAGAAGGCGCGACGCTCGCATGCGGCGGACTCGACACGCCCGATTTGCCCGACTCGCTGCGCCAAGGCAACTTCGTCGCGCCTACGGTATTCGTCGATGTCGATAACCGCATGCGTATTGCGCAGGAAGAGATCTTCGGGCCGGTCGCGTGCCTGATTCCATTCGACGACGAAGCCGACGCGATCAGACTCGCGAACGACATCGCCTATGGTTTGTCGAGCTACATCTGGACCGAGAACACGGGGCGCGCGCATCGCGTGGCGGCGGCCGTCGAAGCCGGCATGTGCTTCGTCAACAGCCAGAACGTGCGCGACTTGCGCCAGCCGTTCGGCGGCACGAAAGCCTCGGGCGTGGGGCGCGAAGGCGGCACGTGGAGCTACGAAGTGTTCCTCGAACCGAAGAACGTGTGCGTGTCGCTCGGCTCGCATCACATTCCGCGCTGGGGCGCCTGAGACGCCGCGCACTTCACGCGCGAGGCGCACGGCGTCTCGCGACACACCGATCAGGAGACCGCGATGGGCAAGCTCGCGCTAGCAGCAAAAGTCACGCACGTGCCGTCGTTATATCTGTCCGAACTCGACGGTCCGCATAAAGGCAGCCGGCAGCCCGCTATCGACGGACATCATGAAATCGGCCGGCGTTGTCGCGAACTGGGCGTGGACACGATTGTCGTATTCGACGTGCACTGGCTCGTAAATAGCGAATACCACATCAATTGCGCGCCGAAATTCGAAGGCGTCTATACGAGCAACGAACTGCCGCATTTCATCAACAACATGCCGTACGCTTATCCCGGCAATGTGGCGCTCGGCAAGCTGATTGCCGAAGTCGCAAACGAAATGGGCGTGAAAAGCCGCGCGCATAGCGAGACCACGCTGGAACTCGAATATGGCACGCTGGTGCCGATGCGCTATATGAATGGCGACCAGCATTTCAGGGCAGTGTCCGTAGCGGGCTGGTGCATGTGGCACGACCTCGAAACGAGCGCGCGTTTCGGCCTCGCCGTGCGCCGGGCGATCGAGGAGCGTTATGAGGGGACCGTGGCGATTCTCGCGAGCGGCTCGCTCAGCCATCACTTCGCGAACAACGGCACCGCCGAGCAGTTCATGCACAAGGTCTGGAATCCCTTTCTCGAACAGATGGACCGCAAGGTCGTCGAGTTGTGGGAAGCCGGCGACTGGAAGACGTTCTGCGAGATGCTGCCGCTTTACAACGAGAAATGCTGGGGTGAAGGCGGCATGCACGACACGGCGATGCTGCTTGGCGCACTCGGCTGGGACCGCTATGACGGCAAGGTGGAAGTCGTCACGCCGTATTTCGGCAGTTCGGGAACCGGACAGATCAACGCGATTTTTCCGGTCACGCCACTGCCTGCCTGAACCTGATAGAAGGAGCCGAACGTGCCGCATCTGACACTCGAATACAGCGCGAATCTTGCCGACGCACACAGCATTGGACGTTTGTGCGATTCGCTCGCGCAATGCCTCGCCGCGCAGCGCGAGCATGGCAGCGATAAAAACGACAGCGAAAGCGGAAACGAAAGCGCAAAGCGCGTCTTTCCACTCGGCGGCATTCGCGTGCGCGCGCTGCCGTGCGAGCAGTACTGCATCGCCGATGGAAATCCCGACGCCGCCTTCCTGCACGCAAACCTCAAAATCGCCGCGGGCCGCTCGGAGGCCACGAAACGGGCCACCGACGACGCGCTATTCGCGCTCATCAAACAGCACTTCGCCACCGAGTTTGAACAGACGGGCCTCGCGTTGTCGCTGGAAATCAATGAATTCAGCGAAGCCGGCGCGTGGAAGCACAACAATCTGCACGCGCGCCTGAAGACAAAGTAGCGATAGAGAACTCATCATGCTAGACCAACACACGATTCGCGATCTCGCCGCCCAACTCGATCACGCGGAGAAGACCCGCACGCAATTGCGCCATTTTTCCGCGGCCTATCCGCAGATGACCGTCGAAGACGGTTACGCGATCCAGCGCGAGTGGGTCAAGCTCAAGCTCGCCGAAGGACACGTGATCAAGGGGCGCAAGATCGGCCTCACGTCGCGCGCCATGCAGCGCTCGTCGCAAATCGACGAACCCGACTACGCCCCGCTGCTCGACAGCATGTTTATCGACAATAGCCAGGACATTCGCGCGGACCGCTTCATCGCGCCACGCGTCGAAGTCGAGTTGGCGTTCGTTTTGAGCAAACCGCTGAGAGGTCCGGGCGTCACGCTGTTCGACGTGCTCGACGCCACGGCCTACGTCACGCCCGCTGTGGAAATCATCGACGCGCGCATCGAGCAGTTCGACCGCGACACGCGTGCGCCGCGCAAGGTGTACGACACGATCTCCGACTTCGCGGCCAACGCGGGCATCGTGCTGGGCGGGCGTCCCGTGCGTCCGCTTGACGTCGATCTTCGCTGGGTCGGCGCGTTGCTCTATAAAAACGGCGCCGTCGAAGAAAGCGGACTCGCGGCCGCCGTGTTGAATCATCCGGCCACGGGCGTCGCGTGGCTCGCCAACAAGATCGCGCCCTACGAAGAAATGCTCAACGCCCACGACGTGATCCTGAGCGGCTCGTTCACGAGCCCGATTGCCGCGAAAGCGGGCGACACGTTCCATGTCGACTATGGTCCGCTCGGCGGCATCGGTTTGAATTTCATTTGAGTGCCGAACATGCCCTTGCCGCACAACACCTTTAAACGCGCGCTGCGTGAAGGCGCGCCGCAATTCGGCCTGTGGGCCGCGCTCGCCGACGCCTACGTGACCGAGCTGCTCGCCACCGCCGGCTTCGACTGGCTATTGATCGACAACGAACATGCACCCAACGACGTGCGCAGCACGCTTGCGCAATTACAGGCGGTGGCGGCCTACGCGTCGCATCCGGTCGTGCGCCCCGTGCGAAGCGACTGCGCGTTGATCAAGCAGTTGCTCGACATCGGCGCCCAAACACTCCTGCTGCCAATGATCGACACCGCCGAACAGGCCGCCGACGCCGTCGCGGCCACGCGTTATCCGCCGCACGGCATTCGCGGCGTGGGCAGCGCGTTGGCGCGCGCGTCGCGCTGGAACCGCATCCCCGGCTATCTGACGCAAGCCGCCGACGAACTCTGCGTACTGGTGCAAGTGGAGACCGTGCAAGGCATGGAGCATCTCTGCGCGATTGCAGCGGTTGAAGGCGTGGATGGCGTATTTTTCGGCCCCGCCGATCTGAGCGCGTCGATGGGTCTGCTCGGTCAGCCGGGCGACACTCGCGTGCGCGAAGCGATTCGCGGCGGCATCGAAAGCGTTCGGCGCGCGGGCAAAGCCGCAGGCGTGCTCGCGCCGGACCGCGCGATGGCCGCCGACTACCTCGCGGCGGGCGCGACCTTTGTCGCGGTCGGAACCGATACGGGTTTGCTGAGCCGCGCGGCGGCGGACCTGGCGGCGTCGTATAAGGGAATCGCCAGGGAAGGCGGCATGGAGAAAGGCGGCTACTGAGCGCCACGCGCCAGAAGACAACGCACGCTCACTCTCCCGCCGGCCACGGCAAGCCTTGCGCCGACCAGTCCAGTTCCACGCCGATCACCGAACGCTCGTCCGCGAATTGCGCGGCGAGCGTCACCGCGATACACGGCTTTCCGCTTGCGAGCGAAAGATAAGGATTACTAGCGATTGCCACGCCCGGCAACAGCACCGCATTGCGATAGTACGGCCTGTGATCCCACCGCGCGGCCCGCGGATTCGCCACCGGATGCAGCGAGGCGCCTGCCTGGCTCCATGCCGGCCCCGGCACTTCATGGCCGACCTGTCTGCCTGCGTCGTCGAGAATGAAGCAGCTGATGCAGCGCTCGAACGTCGCGAGAAGCGCGAACGCGCGCTCCATGCCGATGCCCGCGCGCAACGCGTGCGCGGCATCCAGCAACGCGCGGCGATACGGCTCGACTTCGGATTCGAACAATGCATGCTGATGCGCCCGGCCTTGCGCGATCACGTCGAAAGCATCGTCGATGCGCAGATGCACGGACTCTGGCGGCACAATCCGCGCCGCCGGCCGCCCGAGCAGATAGCCTTGCGCAAAGTCCACGTTCGATTCGACCGCGAGGATCAGCTCGTCCGTCGTCTCCACGCCTTCCACGACCACCAGCATGCCGGCCTGATGCAGCAACGACACGAGCTTCGGCAAGATCGGCTGCTCGGTGCCGTGACTCGTCGCGCGTATCAGTTCGCCGTCGAGCTTCACGATGTCCGGGCGAATGCGCAGCAGCCGGTCGAGATTCGATTGCCCCGCGCCGAAATCGTCCACTGCGATCAGGAAACCCTGCTCGCGGTAGCAGGCCGCCGCGCGCGACATCTCATCGACACCGCCGCCGTGCGATTCGAGAATTTCAAGGATCACCTGTTCCGTGTCGAGCCCCACTCTGCGCACCATCGCGGCGAGTTCGCCCGCATAGCCCTCGGCGACGAACGTGGACGGCAGGATGTTGAGAAAGAGCCACTCGCCCGCGGGCAGCGACTCGCGCGCGTTGGACAGATGCACGGCGTGACTTGCGCGGTCGAGCACGCCTTCGTCACTGGACGGCTTGGGCGCGAACAACACCGCGGGCGGCAACAGCGTGCCGTCGTCCAGTTCGCCGCGCAACAGCGCCTCGAATCCAACCTGCTTCTGATGCGACAAACTGAAAAGCGGCTGGAAATGCGAGGTCAGATAGTAACCTTCCCATCGATGCCGCGTGTTCGCCGCGCCCTCTCCCGCACACGCGCCCTCGATCAGCCGTTGCAACGACGCGTCGGGCAGCGGACGCTCGGCGGACACGCGGTTCCTGCCGGACTGCTTGGCGCGCAGCAAGGCTTCGTCGGCGCGGTCGAGCAGCACCATGATGCTTTCGCCCACGCGATGTTCGGCCACGCCAAAGCTTGCGGTGAGATTGCCGTCGGGGCGTTCGATCGCGGCAATCGCGCCGCGCAGCCGCTCGGCGGCACGCAGCGCGCCGTCGAGACCCTCGCACGAGAGCACGGCGAACTCCTCGCCGCCGATCCGGCTCACGCTTTCGTTCTCGCCGGTGCCTTTCATCAGCACCTGGGCCACCTGGTGCAACGCGAGGTCGCCCACCGCGTGACCGAAGCGGTCGTTCAGCGACTTGAAGTTGTCGATGTCGAGAAAGATCGCGCTGACCCGCGCGCCATGCGCCATCGCGTTCAAGCGCCGCTCGGCCTGCGCGACGAATGCGCGGCGGTTTTGCAAGCCGGTCAGCGGGTCGGTGGCCGCGAGTTGAGCGAGCTGGTTTTCAAGCAGGAAGTGATTACGCCGGAACGAGTAGAAGCCGAAATGAAAGACCACGGCGGCCGGCATGCCGATGGCCGCGACCCACATCCACAGCACGATGTCGGCCTCGGCCGCGCGCGGCGCGCCGGGCAGCAACGCCAGCGCCGATGCATAAAAGACCGCGCTGCCGACGAAAAAATGCGTCGGCGTGAGCCACAGCGGCGCAGCGCAGACCGGTATGACCACCATGGCCGGCAGCGTCCACAGAAGCGGCTGCTGTACCCCCGCGACGTTCAGCGCGAGGCCGCCCACCAGCGTCAGCGCGAAAGCCACGCCGATGGCGCCGAATGTCCTCGTGGACTTCGCGCAGGGAATGGCGCCCGCCAGCAAGGCCAGCACCAGCGCGCAGCCGAGCCGCCAGGCGAGCGGATACGCCGCGCCGTCGACGAGTCCGCGCGCCCCCACGAGACACACGAACGCGACGACCGTAAACGCCATCGTCATCGTGGACAGCGGGCGCTGATGTTCCAGCGAGCGCAGATGAAAGCGGCTGCGCAGGCCGGGATCGAAGGATTGCTGCGGCGAAGGAAAGAGCATGAGGGTGGCTTGCAGTCGGGTCCGGTCACTCTACCCATGCATATCGGCAAACATCCTACAAATATTTAGGCCCGTGAAAATAAGTACGATTTTTCCAGACGACGCGGATCGCGTCGCCTGACCGGTCCGGGCGTCAATTGTCCTGCGCGCCGGTCGCATACTTGCGGCAATGCTCGAGATAGCCAGCGGCGTGACTGCTGACCAGTTGCACGATGCTGGTCCATAGCCAGCCGGGTGCGTCGAGCGTTTTCGAGCGGTTCTTGCGCAGCTCGGCAAGCCACGCCTTGCGTTCGGCGAAATCCATTTGCCGTCCATGCGCCTTGCCCACGACCAACGCAAGAAAGCGCGCCGCCCTGGTCGCTTCTTCGCGGGTCAACTGCTCGATCGTCAGCTTCATGTCCTGCGGCAGCAACTCGCGCAGCACGACCGCGCGGTCCGCAAGACGCGCCGACCTCATCCGCTCACCGAGCGAAGGCGAGAGATGGCGCGCGCCCTCCACCACGCGTTCCGCGTTATCGCGCGGCATTCTGACGCCTGCATAACGGGGCGCCGCTGCCTGCGCCGCCTCCTTGATGTCGATCAGGCACAGGTCGTCGCCCTCGACCGCCGCGCCGTCGATGTCGAGCAGCACCGCATAGCGCAAACGTCCGAGCGAGCTGCATCCTTTGACCCAGTAAGCGGCGTCGAGCACTTCGACGTCAGCGCTCGGCCGTTGGCCGCGCAACGCGGTCGCCAGTTCCGCGACCGGCGTTTTGAAAAGCGCCTCGATCTCACGCCGCTCGTGCTTCGCAAGCGGCCAGAAGCGCGCGCCGAGCGGAATGGTCGGCTCGATGTCCTCGATCCGCTCTTCCGCGAGATGACGCCACGAGCGGCGCATCGCTTTCTTCATCACGACGTGCACGGCCTCCGGTTTCTCGGCGTGAATGTCGGCCTCGCCCGCGCTTTCGTCGAAGGCGCGTTCGTAGCCGTCGGCGAGCGCCTCCATCATGCGCACGGTCGTCACGCCCGGCAGATCGGAGCCGCGCGCGGCCGTGGCGAGCGACAGCCCGAGCCGGATCAGATCGTGCGCGGGATTGCCGATCACGGTCTGGTCGAGATCGCGAATCTGAATCTCGACGCGGCCTCGCGCATCCGCGACAGGCCCGAGATTGCCGGTATGACAGTCGCCACAAATCCACACAGCCGGGCCTTCGGGCAGCGCGTGACCTTCGATTCCGTCGAGCCACTCATAAAACCGGCTCGTGCTGCCGCGCACATACGCATGCGCCGAGCGCGCCATTCTCGAATTGCGGCGCGTCGTCAGCGGCGACTGGCGCGCGTCGGGATCGGGCAGCTTGTTGGGGATTTTGCTCGACAACCTTTTGGTTGCGACGGGCTTTTTCGGCATTGCGCGGTCCGCTCTTGTCGATCTTCGAAGCCGGCGCGGCACGCGTGCTCGCCGGCGGTTTGCCTACGCCTTCGCGCGCATGGTTGCGCGCGCAAGCAATCAGGATCAGCACGATTCGCGCCCATGCGCATCAAGCAATTTGTAAGCACACGCAAGCGTCGAAGAGACCGCCGACATCACGCGCGATTCGCCGTGGGAAGCCTGAGTCGAGGGCCTTTTATTGCGCCTGTCGCCACCCTTTCTTTCCGCTTTCTATCCGGCTTGCGCGGCCCTCCAGGTAAAACTTGCGCGGACGCCGCGGTGTCTGGCGCCCAGCCCGCCAAGTATCGCGTCGGCACGTCACTGCGGCGTCGTTGTGGCCTACAATAATCGCAGCCGGCATCGAATCTGCTTCGAATCGACAGACGGCGCGCGGCGAAAAACCGTTACGCTCCCTGCCGGCCCGCGGCGCTTTACGCGCGCGCTGCGAATCGGCAGACTAAACCAATACCATCAACGTGATCCCTGTGGAGCGCAGCATGCCATTCCCGGCACAAGATCATGGCTGCCCAGGCTGGCGCGGCGAGATGGCGCGACGCATCAGTGAATTCGACTGGTCGGCAACCGGCATCGGCCCCACAGAAAGCTGGTCCCGCAGTCTCACCGCGACGGTTCAGATGCTGCTCGCCTCCCCTGTTCCGCTCGTGCTGCTGTGGGACAAAGCCGGCTACATGATCTACAACGACGCGTACGCGGTTTTCGCGGGCGGACGGCATCCGTATCTGCTGGGCTGCCCCGTCGAAAGCGGCTGGCCCGAGGTCGCCGAATTCAATCGCCACGTGATGAATACCTGTCTCGCCGGCGGCACCCTGTCGTATCGCGACAAGGAACTCGTGCTGCTGCGCGAAGGCAAGCCCGAAGACGTGTGGATGGATCTGTACTACAGCCCCGTCCCCGACGACAGCGGCGCGCCCGCGGGCGTGCTCGCCATCGTCGTGGAAACCACCTCGCGCGTGCTCACCGAGCGCTGGCGGCATCGCGCCGAGGCCGAGTTGCAGGAGACCAACGAACGCCTGCAACTCGCGCTCAATACGGGCGCCGTGCTCGGCACGTGGGTAGTCGATATGCAAAGCGGCAAGATCACCGGCGACGAGCGCTTTGCGCGCACCTTTTCGTTTTCGGTGGAAGAAGCCGCGAAAGGCGTCGAGCACGACGCCGCGAGACGAATGATTCACCCCGATGACCAGTCGCTGCTGGAGCGCCTGAACAGCGACGCGGCGCGCATCGGCAAGCAGTTTCGCGTGGAATACCGGATTCGCCGCGCCGACGGCGAGTACCGCTGGGTGCAGGCCAACGGCCAGTGCGAATTCGACGAGAACGGCGAGCCCACGCGTTTTCCAGGCGTGCTGATCGACATTCACGAGCGCAAGATCGCCGAACAGTCGTTGCGCCAGTTGACCGAGACGCTCGAACAGCGCGTGACCGATGCCGTCGCCGCGCGCGCGCTCGCCGAGGAACAGTTGCGCCAGGCGCAGAAGATGGAAGCGATCGGCAGCCTGACAGGCGGCGTCGCGCACGACTTCAACAATGTGCTGCAAGTGATCAACGGCAATCTGCAGATGATGGCCGCCGACGCCGGCGGCCATCCCGCCACGCTGCGCCGTTTGTCGGCGGCAACCGACGCGGTCAAGCGCGGCGCGAAACTGGCCGCGCATCTGCTCGCCTTCGCGCGCCGTCAGCCACTGTCGCCCACGGTGCTCAATCCGCGGCGGCTGCTCGCCGGCATGAGCGAGATGCTGCATCGCTCACTCGGCGAGACGGTCCGGATCGAAACGGTATTGAGCGACGACCTGTGGCATGTGCAGGCCGATCGCAACCAGCTCGAAAACGCGCTGCTCAATCTCGCAATCAACGCACGCGACGCAATGAAGGCCGACGGCACGCTCACCGTTCGCGCCGCGAACCGCGTGCTGGACGCGGCGTTCTGCCACGACAAGCCCGAGCTGACGCCGGGCGAATACGTGGTATTTTCCGTCACCGATACCGGCGCGGGCATGTCGCCCGAAGTGCTCGAACACGTGTTCGAGCCGTTCTTCACGACCAAGCCCGACGGTCACGGCACCGGCCTTGGCCTGAGCATGGTGTTCGGCTTCGCGAAGCAGAGCGGCGGCCACACGCTGATTGAAAGCGAAGTGGGACGCGGCACGACCGTGTCGCTGTTTTTCCCGCGCTGCCGCGAACCCGAGACGGCGGAAGCCGTCGATCAAACCAGCGCGCCGGTGGGCGGCGGCGAGACGATCCTCGTGGTCGAAGACGATGCCGACGTGCGCCTGACGGCCGTCGAAATGCTCGCGCAGCTCGGCTACAAGGTGCTGACCGCGTCGAGCGGCGACGCGGCGCTCGAATTCTTTCACAGCGACGTGCCGATCGATCTGCTGTTCACCGACGTCGTCATGCCGGGCAAGATCAAAAGCGTCGAACTGGCGCGGCGTGCCGCGGCGCACGTGCCCGCCGTGCCGACGCTCTTCACCTCGGGCTATACGCGCGATGAAATCGTGCACCACGGCAAGCTCGACGCCGGCATTACGCTGCTGTCCAAACCGTACCGCCGCGACGATCTCGCGCGCAAGGTGCGCAGCGTGCTGCGCACCTCGGGAGAGGCGGCGGCCCGCGCGGCGTCGGTCGGCAAGATGACCGACCGGGAGATTGCCGCGTGCGTGCCGTCCGTCGCGTACGACCCGCCAGGCGGGGAAACCACCGCGCGCGAGGTTCCGCAGCAGCAAACCGGCAGCCCCGAAGCCACGCCGCCGCGCTCGCCGGCTCACGTGCTGCTCGTCGAGGACGACGCCGATTCGCGCGAGGCACTCAGCAGTCTGCTCGGCGCGCTGGGACTCGACTGCACGTCGGTGGCGAGCGCGGAAGAAGCACTGCCGCTCGTGCCGGCGCAACGCTACGACATCCTCTGCACCGACCTCACGTTGCCGGGCATGTCGGGCGACAATCTCGCGCGCGCCGTGTTGCGCGAGCAGCCGGACGTGCGCGTGCTGCTCGTGTCGGGTTACGGCTCGAACGCGCCGATTGGCGACAGCATTCCCGGCGCGCGGATGCTCGGCAAACCGCTCGATATCGCGCAGTTGCGGCAGGAACTCGCGGGATGGCTTCATCCGAGCGAAGCGGCATCGTAGCGCGCGGCGCGCCCGATTCGGACCCGCGTATTTCGCGCCGCGCCCCGAAATGCGGCATATATTGGTTGATAGCGACGCCGCCTTGCGCGGCCCGAAATGCGCGGCGCGGGGCCGCCCTGGTATGATGCCGGGCGCGCCCGTTTCGCGATCCGGCGCACGCCGGATGTTCTGCCCACGCTGCCTGAAGTCACGAGAGCCATCATGCCCGCCCAACACGACCGAGCCCCCGACGCGAGCCCCAGCCCTGCCGACGCCAAGCCCAAAGGGCTGTCGATCACCGCGCGCAATCTTCTGATGGTAGTGGTCGGGGTGATCGTCTTCGCGCTCGTCTCCGGCGTCGTGCTGTACCAGCCGATCGCTTACGGCGACCCGATTCCGAACTTCGGCATCATTCTGATGCTGACGGTGCCCGTGATTGCGGGTGTGGCGTTTCGCGTGGGTCTGGATGCGTGGCTCGATCGCGAATGACGGACAGCGGCAACGCCACCCACACTTCCAGCCCGCCGCCATCGCGCGCATGAAACTCCACTCTGCCGCCGTGCAGCCGCGCGATCCGCTCCACAATCGCAAGTCCCAGCCCCGTGCCGCCGCTATGCGAGCGCGCGTTGCGCCCGCGCTGAAACGGCGCCTTCAATTGCTCCAGCTCCTGCGCCGATAAGCCCTTGCCCCGATCGCCCACGGCCACATGCACGGCCTCGCGCGTCGCCCAACTGCGCACCGCAAGGCCGCTGCCGCCATAGACGATTGCGTTCTGCATCAGGTTCATCAGGAGCCGCATCATGCTCACCGGGCGATACGCGAGCAACGGCAGGCGCGCGAGCGACAGTTCGAATTCGTGCCCGAGTCCCGCGAAGTCGCCGGCAAGCCGCTCGATCAATGCGTTCAGATCGCCGGGCTCGGCGAGTTCGCGCTCGCCGCTGCCGGCGTAATCCATGAATTGCTGCAAGATCGTTTCGATCTGATCGAGATACGACTCGGCGGCGACCACGAAACTGCTGTCGCTGTTGTCCGGCATCGCCATGGCCATCGACAGGCGCAGCTTGGTGAGCGGCGTGCGAATGTCGTGCGAGATGCCCGCGAGCATCAGCGCGCGCGTCGCCTCGGCTTCGTGCAATGCATGGGTCATCTGGTTGAACGCGCTGCTCACGGCGGCGATTTCGACGGGCCCGCCAGTCGGCAGCGGCGGCGGCGTTTCGCCCGCGCTCAAGCGGCGCGCCGCGCGCGCCAGATCTTCCAGCGGCCGGTTCAGGTGAAGCTGGATGGCGTAACCCGTGAGCGCCGCGAGCGCGGCCAGACCGAGCGACAGCAGTATCGCCGCGTCGAGTCCGTTGCCTTGCGCATCTTCGGGAATCGGCAACGCGATCCAGTAAGGCGTGTTGGGCGCGTCGGCGGGCGCGTGCATGCGAATCCACAGGCGCTGGCCGCCTTCGGTCTGCCAGCGCGCCGCGAGGCCCGCGGGAAGATGCTCGCGCAAACTCGTGAGGAACACCTTGCGCTGATAGTTGCGATAGGCGCGCAAGAGACTCGGCGGCGGCTCGGCCACGGCGTTGTCCGGAAGCTCGGCGCGCGCATCGAGCCGCGCGGTCAGCGCGCCGCGCGCGGCAGGCGGCGTGGTTTGCAGCAGATTGTCGAGCGTCGTCACGTAGCTCGCGAACACGGCCGCCGCGCGCTCCACGCGCGGACGCTGCACATAGTGCAGCAGCACGCCGAGCGAACACACCTGGCTCAACATGACGAGCACGATCAGCAGCGCGATATTGCGCGCGAGCAACGTCCTCGGCAGCACGCGTTGCATGAGCGGCTGAGTCATGACTCGACGTCGGCGATCAACATATAGCCGACGCCCCACACCGTCTTGATGAAGCGCGGCTTCGACGGATCGTCCTCGACGATCTGCCTCAGGCGCAACACCTGCACGTCGATGCTGCGATCGAGCGCGTCGTGGTCGCGGCCGCGCGCGCGCGCAAGCAGATTGTCGCGGCTCACCGGCCGGTTCGGCGACGACGCCAGCGCGACGAGCAGCAGCATCTGCGCCGAATGAATGTCGAGCAACTCGCCGCCGCGCGTGAGTTGCTGCTTGCCGACATCGAGCGTGAAGTCGCCGAAACGCACGGCTTGCGAGGTCACGGTGACATCGCCCGCCGCCATCTTCTGGCGGCGCAGCAGCGCATTGATTCGCGCGACCAGCTCGCGCGGGAGGAACGGCTTGGCGAGATAGTCGTCGGCGCCGGTTTCGAGACCGAGCACCCTGTCGAGCGGATCGCCTTTCGCGGTCAGCATCAGAATCGGCAAGGTCTGGCCCTTCGCGCGCAAACGCGCGCAGATGACGAGGCCGTCTTCCTCGCCGATCATCAGATCGAGCACGAGCAGATCGAACGGCTCGCGCTCCAGATAGCGATCGAGCCGCTTGCTGTCTTCCGCGACTCTGACCTCGAAACCCTGCCCGCGCAAAAAGCGCTGCAGCATGTTGCGCAATTCGACTTCGTCGTCGAGCACGATGATTCTGGCGGGGCGTTCCATGCGAAAGCTCCTTGTTTCAGGCGGCGGTTCGCGTCTTGCGCGCGGCCTGCCGTTCGGCGAGGCGCTGCAACAGCACGTAGAACGACGGAATGAACAACACGGCGATGCACGTCGATGCGAGCATGCCGGAGAACACCGCGATGCCGAGCGAACGGCGTGCGCTCGCACTCGCGCCCGTGGCGATCACCAGCGGCACGACGCCGAGAATGAAGGCGAACGACGTCATCATGATGGGCCGAAAGCGCAGCCGCGCGGCTTCCACGGCTGCCTCGGCAATGTCCGCGCCTTGCGTTCGCAAATGCCGCGCGAACTCCACAATCAGAATCGCGTTCTTCGCCGACAACGCGATGAGCAAAACAAGGCCGATCTGCGTGTACAGATTGTTGGCCGTCCCTAGCAAGGCCAGCGTGCCGGCCGTGCCGAGCAGCGCGAGCGGCACGGCAAGCACCACCGCGACCGGCAGCAGCCAGCTTTCGTATTGCGCGGCGAGCACGCAGAACACCAGCAGCACGCCGACCGCGAATACCCAGTAGGCCGAGTTGCCAACCAGCTTCTCCTGATACGACATCGCCGTCCATTCATAGCCGACGCCCGCCGGCAGAATGCGCGCGGCTTCCTCTTCGAAGGCCTTGATCGCGTCGCCGGTGCTGTAGCCGCTCGCCGGATTGCCATTGATGGCCGCCGCCGGCGCGAGGTCATAGAGCGTCGCGACCGCCGGGCCGACGCTCGTGCGCGCGTCGATGAACGTCCCCAGTTCGACCATATGGCCGCTGTTGCTGCGAATCTGCAAACGGCGAATGTCGTCGGTTTCGCGGCGAAACGCGCCGTCTGCCTGCACGAACACAGGGAACGTGTGGTTGAACGTGGTGAACTGATTCACGTAACTCGACCCCACGTAGTCTTGCAGCAGATCGAACACGTTGCCGACCGGCACTTGCAGCGACTCGGCCTTCGCGCGGTCGAGCGTGAGTTCGACAGTCGGCACCGATGCGCGGAACGGGCTGAACACGCGCTGCAACTCGGGGCGCTTCGACATGCTCGCAATCAGCGCATCGGTCGCGCTCTGCAAGCGCTGATAGTTCTGCGAGCCGTCGGTGAGCATCACCTGCATCTGCACGCCGCCGCTGTTGCCGAGCCCTTGAATCGGCGGCGGCACGATCACCACGGAGCGCACGTCAGGCAGCTTCGCCAGTTCGCTGTTCATGCGCAGATACAGCGAACGCAGATCGCGGCCCTTGCCGCGCTGGCTCCAGTCGTCGAGCGTCACGTAGATCAGCGCGGCGTTCGGCAACGACGCGTTGTTGTCGAGCGGCGAGATACCGCCGATCGACACCACATGGCTCACGCCCGGAATCGCGCCGATGCGCTTCTCGATCTGTGTGCTCGCCTCGCGCGTTCTTTCGAGCGACGCGGCATCCGCGAGTTGCGCGGCGATCAGCATATAGCCCTGATCTTCGAGCGGAATGAAACTGGTCGGCACGCGCGTGAGCAGATACGCCGAGGACGCGCCGAGCACGAGCGCGACGACGAGCGCGAGCTTGCAACGTTCGACGAACCACGACACCACGCCCACATAGCCCGTTTCGACGCGCGCATACGCGCGGTCGAACACGCGATACACCACGTTCGGTGTGCCGGGGCGCGCGTGGCGCAACCAGCGCACGCTCTGCACGGGCTTGAGCGTCACTGCGTTGATCGCGCTGATCACCGTGGTGGCGACCACGACGAGCGCGAATTGACGGTACATCTGGCCCGTCACGCCGCCGAGAAACGCCGACGGCAGAAACACCGACACCAGCACGAGCGTGATGCCGACAATCGGCCCGAGCAATTCGTGCATGGCGTCGATGGCGGCCTGCTTCGGCGTCTTGCCTTGCTCGATATGCTGCGTGATGCCTTCGACCACCACGATCGCATCGTCCACGACAATGCCGATGGCCAGCACGATCGCGAACAGCGTCAGCAGATTGATCGAAAAGCCCATCACGTAGATCGCGCCGAAGGTGCCGATGATCGTCACCGGAATTGTCGTGGCGGGCACCAGCATCGCGCGCCAGTTCTGCAAAAACAGCAGGATCACCGCGAGCACCAGCAATGCCGCTTCGAAAAGCGTCTTGTACACGTCGATCACGGATTGCCGCACGAAGATCGTCGTGTCGAACGGCAACTGATAGCTGACGCCCTTCGGCATGTCCTTCGCGAGGCGCGCCATGGTTGCCTTCACCGCGTTGCCCACTTCGAGCGCATTTGCTTCGGGCAACTGATAAATGGCGATGCCAGCGGCGGGCTTGCCGTCGAGATTGAAGAACTGGCCGTAACTCGACGATCCCAGCTCGGTATGCCCCACATCGCGGATACGCACGAAATGGCCGCCGTCGCTCGAATCCGCCTTGACGATGATGTCGTCGAATTCGTGCGGGTCGGACAGCGCGCCGCGCATCGTCACCGTGAGCTGGAACGCCTGGCCGCCCGCGTTGGGTTCCGAGCCGAGCTGGCCCGCGCTCACGTCCTTGCTCTGGCTTTGAATGGCCTGCATCACGTCGGCGGCGCTCAGGTTGCGCTCGCTGAGCTTTTGCGGATCGAGCCAGACGCGCATGCTGTACTGTCCAGTGCCGAACACGGTGACGTCGCCGACGCCCGGCAAGCGCGCGAGCGTATCGCGCAGATAGATCACCGCGTAATTGCTGAGAAACAGCGAATCGTATTTCGGATCGGGCGATTGCAGCGTATACAACTGCAGGATCGCGGTGGATCGCTTGCGCACCGTCACGCCCTGCTGCTGCACTGCTTGCGGCAATTGCGCGGTCGCCGCCGAGACACGGTTCTGCACGAGCACCTGCGCCTTATCGACATCGGTGCCGACCGCGAACGTGACGGTGAGCGTATAGGTGCCGTCGTTGGTGCTGGTCGATTGCATGTACAGCGCGTTCTCCACGCCGTTCACCTGGGTTTCGATCGGCAACGCAACGCGGTCGATCACGGTCGCGGCGCTCGCGCCGGGAAAGTGCGCGACCACCTGCACGGTGGGCGGCGTGATCGGCGGATATTGCGCGATCGGCAGATTGATCAGCGCGACCGCGCCGAGCAGCATCACGATCAGCGCGATCACATTGGCGAATACGGGGCGCTCGACGAAGAAGCGGATCATGAGCGGCCCTGCGCGGCGGCGTCGACGACCTGCACCTTGATGCCTGGCGCCACGGCGAGGCCGCCGCCCGTCACGACCCGATCCGAGGCGGCGAGCCCGCTGGTGATCGCGCGCAGCGAGCCATACAGGCCGCCTGTCGCGACGCCGCGTTTCTCGATCACGCTCGCGGCATTCACGGTCAGCACCGAGGCGCCCGTCTGTTCGCGCAGCAACGCGGTGTCGGGCACGAGCAGCACGTTTTGCGGCGCGCTCGCGGGAATATGCACTTCCACCGACATGCCGGGAATCAGATGCGCGTCGTGGTTCGCGACGTCGGCGCGCAGCTTGATCGCGCCGCTCGACGGGTCCACTCGCGTATCGACGAATTCGAGCGCCGCGTCCTCGCCTTGCTCGCGCGTCGCGCCAGGCACGTTGACGCGCACCGTGCGCGGCGCGTGCGTGAAGAGACCGATGCGATTGGCGTCGCGCTCGTTCAGCGTGAAATTCACATACACGGGTTGAATACGGTCGAGCGTGGCGAGCTTGGTCGAATCTGATCCGCCCACCACGTTGCCGACATCGAATGCACGCGCGCCGATGCGGCCCGCGAACGGCGCGCGTATCTCCGTGTAGCCGAGATTGATGCGCGACATGTCGCGTTTGGCGAGCGCCTGGTCGCGCGTGGTCTGCGCCTTTTGCAGCGACGACTCCGAGGTCGCGTTATCCGACGTGAGCTGCTTCTGGCGCGTGAGTTCCTGCTCGGCGTTATCGAGCGCAGCCTGGTCGTACACGAGTTGCGCGCGATACGTGTCCGGTTCGATCCGGAACAGCACTTGCCCCTGTTTGACGTTGGCGCCGTCCGTAAAACCGATTTCCTTCAGCACGCCCTGCACGCGCGCGACCAGCGTGACGGTTGCCGAAGGCGCGACGCTGCCCATCAGATCGAGTTGCTCGCGCACCTCGCGCGGCGCGGGCCGCGTCACGCTGACTTGCGGCAGCGGCGCGTTTTCCGCAGCCGGCGCGCTGTTCTCGTGACAGGCGCTCAATCCCGCGAGCAACGCGATGCCGGCTATCGCGCGCCGCGCGATCGCGAACGCGAACGCGAAGCATCGCTGCGCGCCGCGCGTCCACGCGTTCGCCTCACACCAGCTCACTCCTCTTTGTCTGGCCATGTTGTTATTTCCCGCGTGGTTACTTCCCGTTCGGCGACGACTCCGCATTCGCTCGCGCCAGCGGCGAATTGGCAGGCGGGTTCAGCAAGCGTCCCCAATCGGTGCGCCGCGCCATCTCGTCGGCGATCTGTTCGCTCACCACCTGCTGCCCTTGCGCGAGCTCCCATCCGCCGCCGAGCGCGCGATACAACGAGACCGCCGCCAGCGCGGCGATGCCCTGGTTCTGCGCGAGCGAATCGCCGTCGCGCAAGGCCGACCGCGATGCGTCCAGCACCGAGTCGTACGTGACATAGCCCGAGCGATACTGCGCGTTGGCGAGCCGCAATGCGCGCCGCGATGCATCCGACGCGCGCGCCGATGCCGCGAGCGCATCGAGCGAGGTGCGCAACGCGGCAATCGCGTCTTCCACTTCTTTCTGCGCTTGCAGCACCGTGTTCTGATAGTCGAGCACGGCTTCCTGAAACGCAGCGTCCTGAATCCGCACGGCGTTCTTCAATTGCGCGCGATCGAAAATGGGCAGCGTGACGCCCGCCGAAAAGAGCCCAATGGTTTTGCTGCCCCATTGCGACAATCCGATGCCATGCTGTTCGCCCGACGACAAACCAAAGAGCCCCGTCAACGACAACGACGGATACAGCTTCGCCTTCGCCGCGCCGATCAACGCCGATTGCGCCGCCGCATTGAGCGCGGCCTGACGCACGTCGGGCCGGCGCCGCAACAGATCGGCGGGAATGCCCACGTCGATCTGCGTCGGCGGCACGGGAACGGCGCTGCTGCTTTTGAGTTGCGCATCGACGGCATCGGGCGGATCGGCGAGCAGCACCGCGAGCGTGTCGCGATCCTGCGCGCGCGCCTTGATGAGCGGTGGAATCTGCGCCTCGGTTTCCGCCACCAGCGTGGCGGCCTGCTCGACGTCGAGCTGGCTCGACGCGCCGCGTTTATAGCGGGCCTGCGTCAGCTTGAGGCTGTCCTGCACCGATTCGAGGTTCTGCTGCGCTACGACAATGCGCTGCTCCAACGCGCGCAGATCGATGTACGCGTTGGCGACATCGGCGAACATGGACACGAGCGCATTGTCGTACGCCGCCTCCGACACGCGCAGTTGCGCGCGGTCCGATTCGATCTGCCGCCGATATTTGCCCCAGAAATCCAGCTCCCAACCCGCATTCACGCGAAAATGCTCGGCCCACAAATGAGTCGGCGGAAACGGCCCGACGCCGCTCGTGTTGATGTGATTCGCGCCCGCCGACACGCTGCCCGATTGCGGCAGCAGATTTTCCGCGCTGACGGCAAGCTGCGCGCGCGCCTTGAAGATATGCAAACCCGCGACCTGCAACGACAGGTTGCGCTCATACGCCCGCTGTTCGAGCGCGCTCAGCACGGGATCGTTGAATGCGTTCCACCACGCGGCCTGAGCGGCGGGCGCAGTCTGCGCCGAAGCCGGCAAACTCTCCAGCCACTGGTTTTCCAGCGTGACGTCCGGCTCCCTGAAATCGGGGCCAACGCTCGCGCAGCCGAAAAGCGCCGCGCTCATCGACACGACGATCGATGCGCTCGCGAATCGCAGCCGGCTGAACGTGGCGGGTTTCATCGCGCGGCTCAGCGCGCGGCCCCGCGTTCGCGCATGTACGCCTCGATCTGCGGCAGCGTGACGTAGCCGGCCTTTTGCGTATCGATCTCATCGAAGTGGCTGGCGACCATCGGCATGCCCGTCGCGGCCTGATCCTTCGTGAGCTTGCCGTCGTGCGTGGTGTTGGCGTTCGCAAAACGCGATTGCAACTGCTGAGCCATCCGCTCCATGCGTTGCGGATTGCCGCCTTGCGGCGCGGCCTGGGCGAACGTGACGGTGGAGGCGCAGCACAACAGGAGGGCGGCGAGCAATTTTTTCATGACTGACTCCTTCGATAGAGCCATCGAGCGTCGCCTGCTGGTGCCGCGATCCGTTCAATGACTGGCCGAATTCTTGTCGAACCGCTGCCTCCCGGCAATTGCAGATGTATGTCGTTTCATGTCGCGGATGCCGCACCGCGCCGTCAGCCGCCGTGGGCCGCCCGGACGGCCACGCAAGCGCGTGTGCGCGACATCGAATGAAATGACTTTGCGCGGCTGTATGCGCTGCGCTTTGCCTGGTTTTGGGCGTCATGCCGCCTTGTTGCGCCGCGCGTCCCATGCCACCGCGACGAGCGCCGTTCTCCAGCATAGGACAAGCTGACGGCGACAAGGCCTGGTGAATTCCCGTTGTCCTGAGGAATGGCGGAACGCTACTTGCTCCACGCGCTATGTAGTGCCGGAACCGCCTTGCCGCCCACCTCTTTTGTCGGATACGTCAGATGAGCTACCAGAACCTTGACAAAGAGATCGCTCACCTCGAACGGGTGTTCGTGCTGATCTCGGTGAACGACCGCATCCCGCTGTCGTATTGGGCCAAACGCCTGCGCCTGCTGTCGAGCGGACCGCTGATGCCAGCCCAACGCGAGCGGATCGCGAGACTCGAAGCCATGCTGTGCGCGCTGCGGGAAAGCGATGATTCCGTTCGCCTCGCGCCGCCGCCCCGCGCGAAGGACGCCGTTTCATGACCGGCATGACGCATCGCGGGAATCGCAAAGACCCTGAAGACAAGGCCGCTCACGACGCGCCGCGCGCCGAAGACGCCGGCGCCGCGTCGCCGCATCTGGACCAGGGCGAACAGGACCAGGCCGCGACTCACACCGCGCCACGCGCGCTCGTGCTGCACGAGATTGTCCGCGAAGAAGGCGAAGCGGCGCTCGCGCGAACCATCGGCGCGTTGATCTGGTCGTCGCTCGCGGCCGGCTTGTCGATGGGCTTTTCGTTTCTCGTGCAGGTGGTGCTGGTAGCGGGCTTGCCGGATACATCGTGGCGCCATCTGGTGTCGAGCTTCGGCTATTCGATTGGTTTCGTGCTCGTGATCATGGGCCGGCAGCAGTTGTTTACCGAAAGCACATTGACCGTCGTGCTGCCCGTCCTGACGCGGCGCGATCCGCTCACGTTGCTCAAGGCGCTGCGCCTGTGGGCCGTTGTGCTCACGGTCAATCTGATCAGCACGTGGATTTTCGCGGCGATGCTGCGCATTCCCGATGTGTTCACGCCCGCCGTGGTGGATGCATTCGGCGAAGTGTCGCGCGCGGCGATCGGCTCCGAGCATATGTTGCCCACCATGGTGAAGGCGATTTTGGCCGGCTGGCTGATCGCGCTGATGGTGTGGCTGTTGCCGAGCGCGCGCTCGGCTCGCTTGCTGACGGTGCTGCTGATTACGTATGTGGTGGCCGTCAGCCATCTTTCGCACATCATTGCGGGATCGACGGAAGTGGCTTATGCGTTCATGAGCGGCGACGCCAGCCTGCACGACTACTTCGTGCGCTTTCTGGCGCCGACGCTCGTGGGCAATGTGATCGGCGGGATGTCGCTGGTGGCGCTGCTCAATCACGCCGCGATCGCGCCGGAAATCAGCGGGCATCGCTAGGCGCGTTCCGGCAAATGCCGGCGCTTCAGCCGCTCAGAATGCGCGCCGCCAGCGCCAGCACGAGCGCGGGCAGCATCACCACGACGCCGACCTTCAGGAACTTCATGAAGCTCACGTCTTCGCCTTCGCGGCGGATTGCGTTGAGCCAGAGGATCGTCGCGAGCGAGCCGGTGATCGACAGGTTCGGTCCGAGATCCACGCCGATCAGCAATGCGTCGATCACGCGCTCGGGGCTATGCGCCTGCATCACCGTCGAACTGGCGATGAGACCTGCCGGTAAGTTGTTCATCAGATTGCTGGCAATCGCAATCGCGCCGCCGGCCCAACCGGCGGTGGTCACTTCGCCGTGTTGCGCGCCGGCTTGCGTCAACGCGGCCAACTGGTGGATCACGCCGGTGTGGTCCAGCACTTCGACCAGCACGAACAGCGCGGCCACGAGCGGCAGCACGCTCCACGAGATTTCGCGGATCATCGGCAGCGGCGATTTGCGCTCCTGAATCAGCACGACGATGGCCGTCAGCGCGCCGAGTATCGCGGTGGGCAAACCCAATGCAATGTCGAACGCGGACACCGCGAGCAACACGACGGCGGTCACGCCGATGCCCGCCAACGCGACACGTCCGCTCGAAGAGAGTTGCAGCGGTTCGAGATTCGCCTCGCAGGCGCCGGCAAGCGCGTCGCGCTGCGTCCAGCGCAGCAGCAGATAAGTTGCGACGATCGACAGCGCCGAAGGCAGCGCGAAGCGCGCGAGCCACGGCCCGAGTGCGGGCGTGTGATTGCCATACAGCACGATATTGGCGGGATTGGAAATGGGCAGCACGAAGCTGGCCGCGTTCGCGATGAACGCGCAGACGAACAGGAGCGGCAACGGAGGCGTCCTCGCCTTCTTCGCGGCGGCGAATACAGCCGGCGTGAGCACGACCGCGGTGGCATCGTTCGAAAGAAAGGCGGTGATGACCACGCCGACCAGGTAGACCAGCAGGAAGAGCTTGCGCGGCGAGCCTTGCGCATGATTGACCGCGAGCACGGCGACCCAGTCGAAGAGCCCCTCACGGCGTCCCACTTCGGAGAGCAGCATCATGCCGGACAGAAACAGATAGACGTCGGCGCCTTTGCCGACGGCTTCCATCGCGAGATGCACCGGCAGCAGTTTGAGCGCGACGAGCAGCACTGCGCCGGCCACGGCCCACACCGCCTCGGGCCATTTGAAAGGCCGCGTGATCACACCGGCCGTCGCGAATGCGGCGATACCCCACGAAAGAATGGTCGAAGTCACACGTCAGCCTTCACTGGATGGTTATACATAAGCACAGCCCGCTGCGCAGGATAACTCAACCCGGTTCCCGCTCAGCCTTCCAGTCCGCTTGCAAGCCGCGAACCCGGAGCGCATTAGCGTCACCGTTAGAACGATGTGTTCTTCCGCGCCTGCCTATTCACGCTTCCTTGACATCCCTACCATTCGCACTCACCCCGACACATTGCGACCCGCGAGTATGAACGACACGTCCCGCTCCATTCATCACGACCGTTATCACGGCGCCGCCATTGCGTTGCACTGGCTTATCGCCGTGCTGATCGTCGGCGGCTTTTATCTCGGCTGGATCATGACGGACATTCCGGGCTTCACGCCGACGAAGCTAAAGTACTTTTCGTGGCACAAGTGGATCGGCGTGACTGTATTCGCACTCGCGGTGGCGCGCGTGCTGTGGCGCGCCACGCATCGCGCGCCCGCGCTCGACAGCGCGACGCCCGCCTGGCAGAAAGCGGCGGCGCATCTGGTGCACGGCCTGCTGTATGTGCTGATGCTGGCGATTCCCGTGTCCGGCTACTTCTACAGTTCCGCGGCCGGCATTCAGGTGGTGTATCTCGGCATCGTGCCCTTGCCGACTTTCATCGGCCCGGATCAGGCGCTCAAGGCCACGCTGCGCACCGTTCACATACTGCTCAATTACACGCTGCTTGCACTCGTTGCCATGCATGTGCTCGCGGCGCTCAAGCATCAGTTCGTCGACCGCGACGGCTTGCTCGCGCGGATGATTCCGTTGCTCAAGTAGCCGAATAGCGGCGCCGATTCGCTACAGCGCGTTGGCAATCAAATTCCCCGCTGTGCGCAATCAACGCGCGCGGTTTCGATAGGATGCGTACCACTATGAAAACCACACTTCAACACGCGATACTCGCGGGCGTCGCGGCCCTTTCCCTCTTCGGCGCAGGCCTCGCGCATGCCGACATCGACACGAGCAAAAGCACCGTCATTGCAACGACGAAGCAGATGAACGTGCCGGTCGACGGCAAGTTCAGGAAGTTTTCCGCGCAACTGTCGTTCGATCCCGCGAGGCCCGCGGCGGGCAACGCCACGGTGTCGATCGACACGGGCAGCTACGACCTCGGCGCCGACGACTACAACAAGCAGGCGCAAGGCAAGGAATGGTTCGACAGCGCCACGTATCCGGCGGCCACCTTTGTTTCGAGCGCGATCGCGCCGACGGGCGGCAATCAGTACAAGATCACCGGCAAGCTGACCATCAAGGGCAAAACGCAAACCGTGGTCGTGCCGGTCGTCATTGCAAGCCAGGGCTCGATTCAGACTTTCGACGGCTCACTGCCCATCAAACGCTCGCAGTTCGATGTGGGCACCGGCGAATGGAAAGACACGTCGGTTGTCGCGGACGAAGTCGTCATCAAGTTTCACCTCGTCGCTTCCAAGAAGTGATTAAAAGCATCACGACGAAACACAAAAGCCTCATCGCACTTTTTAGAAACCTGGAGAACATTTTGAAGAAGCAATTCCTGCTCGCCGCCGGCGCATTGGCCGCGCTGTTGTCGTTCAACGCAATGGCCGCCGACACGTACCAACTCGATCCGACCCACACGTATCCGAGCTTCGAGACGGATCACTTCGGCGGCCTGTCGATCTGGCGCGGCAAGTTCAAGAAGAGCAGCGGCAGCGTGGTGCTCGACCGCGCGGCAAAAACCGGCAGTGTCGACGTGACGATCGACATGAACTCGGTGGATATCGGCAATGACAAGCTCGACGCGGAACTGGTCACGGACAAGTTCTTCGACGTCGCGAAGTACCCGACCGCGACCTACAAGGGCACGCAAATCCGCTTCGACGGCGACAAGCCGGTGGAAGTGATCGGCGCGCTGACCCTGCATGGCGTAACGAAGCCGGTCAATTTGAAGATCGAATCGTTCAAGTGCGTGATGCACCCGATGCTCAAGCGCGAAGTGTGCGGCACCGAAGCCACGGCGACGTTCAACCGCGACGATTTCGGCGTGGACTTCGGCAAGACCTATGGCTTCAAGATGCAGACCACGCTGCATATTCAGGCTGAAGGCATCAAGCAGTAAGACGTTCGCGGGCGCGTCGGCGCGCCCGCGTCAAAGCGCCCGGTTCATCTCGTTCATCGAAATACCCCTTCAAACAGGGCCTGTTTCGCACGGCCACACCGCCTCGATCGCCTGTTCGGCAGAAGTTGCGGGGCATAATTTCCGCTTTTTCCACGCCACCCAACTTGAGTGCGAAGAGCCTCAACAATTGCCCGCTTTTCATTCATTTGAACTGCGCAGGTACACCGTAAAGTCACCGGCATGCAATTGATTTTGTCGGGAGACAAGCGGTGGTACGGGTGAAACAGCAGGTAAAAAGTGCGGCTTTCGTCGCGATGGCAGCATTCGCGCTCATGACGGGCGCAGCGCAGGCGCAAGAGATTTATGGACACGGCGGCACCCTGGGCGCGGGCATCGGCGCCGCGTTGCCGCTCAATGCGTGGACGGGCGTGCATGCGGAATTCGAAGGTCTCGGCTTCTCGCATTCGTTCAACGTCAACGACAATCAATACAACGGCCACCTCAAGCTGCTGCAAGGCGGCCTCTATCTCGACGTGTTTCCGTTCAGGTCGAGCGGCTTTCGCCTGACCGCGGGCGCCCTGATCAACGACGACGAACTCTCGGCGCAGGCGGTGCCCAACGCGCAAGGCAACTATAAGATCGGCGACGACTCTGTGCCGGCCGTCGGCAGCGCGCCCTCCGCAACTGTCACGCTGCCGCGCGTGATGCCTTATCTCGGCATCGGTTACGGACACAAGCCGGTCTCGAAGGGTTTCGGCCTCACGTTCGATCTGGGCGTGGCCTACGGCCGGCCGCGCACGCATTACAACGTGCCCGCCATCTATTCGATGTACACGACGCAGGCGAACATCGACGAACAGGAACAGCAGATCAGCGACAAGGTACAGCGCTACAAGGTCTATCCGGTCGTGCAGCTCGGCGTGAGCTATCGCTTCTAGGCGGTACTTGCGAGAGCGGAGCAAGGTAACATAACGGGCACACATCCGTTTCTCCTTGTCCGCCCCCATGAATCCAGCAAGCCGCCGTATCGCGCATCTCGACATGGACGCGTTCTACGCGTCCGTCGAGCTTTTGCGCTATCCGGAGTTGCGCGGCAAGGCGGTGGTGATAGGCGGCGGGCGCAATGCCGCGCCGCAAACGCTCGAAGACGGCAGCCGCAGTTTCGCGAAACTGCGCGATTACGCGGGGCGCGGCGTGGTCACCACGTCCACTTACGAAGCCCGCGCGCTCGGCGTGTTTTCGGCCATGGGCATGATGAAGGCGGCCGTGCTCGCGCCGGATGCGATCCTGCTGCCCACCGATTTCGACTCGTACCGTCACTACTCGCGGCTCTTCAAGGCCGCGGTCGCCACGTTCACGGATCGCATCGAAGATCGCGGCATCGACGAAATCGTATGATGATACTATCGTCCCATTCGTATTCTTAGCGATCGGTCGGCCCAACTAACAGGGCAAATTTCAATTCAGCATAAGTCTTCTGTGTATCTTTTTGAGCGATGAAATGAACACTGTCGAATGTTATAGCGAAATGTATTCTTTGCGATGCTTTGCAGGTGGATTTGCGACAGCTCCTGGAGATTGAACGCAAAGAAAATGAAACTTGAGCAAGTACCGGCGTCTGTTACTGCGGTTGATCAGGACTCGGGAACTACCTGTTCTACGTATGGGACGTCAAGGATCTCCGCGACCTGCTTGAGTTCCGAAGGCAGACGGCCCTCAAGCACAAGGATGACTCGCAACAGAGGCGGCCCGGCAAGGTGGTCGACGCGTGCCTGACCCTCCGAAACAGCCCGGTATTTGACAACCTGGAAGAGCCCCCGACGGGAGTCGTCTAAGTTCCCTTCAGAAACACGCGATTTCACCTGGACGTAAGAGGTGACCACGCACCGTCTTGACCATTGCCGATACGTCACGAAATGCGTTACTTGGATTCGTTCACATAGATCCTGTAGGCTTTTCCTTGGTCATCCTAGCCCGATTTCGTTGCACATTGTTCTTCAAAAGAATAGTCGCGTCGTCGAACGCCAGTCTCGTGGATAGAACATCTCGGTCTTCAGCCTGCCGAAGAATCCCTCACAGGCCGCGTTGTCCGGCGAACAGGCTTTACGCGACATGGATCGGACCAGATTAGCTTTTGCAACCCGCGATAGCCAGCTCGGCTTCCACCGCATCACCGCCGCAGGTCACAAGGACAAAGCACTTGAGTACGGCAAGGACTTACTTACCGAGCGACCGCTCGACACTAATACCCGCCTTTTCAGATCTTACGGCTTGACCGGCACCAACGGGTCGAGAGTACTCGTTCACTGCATCGGCATCTGTCATTCGAGGCTACGATCGTGTGAGTGGCGGCAATCCGCCGCCTATAAGTTGCCGCACTGTGACCGCCCCTCGAACGTCAGCAATGGCCGAAAAGTTGGCAAAGTCTCACTCCCCGTCGTCCTCACCTTGCCCCGCTTTGCCGTGATAAGCGCGGGTTATCACCGCTACGCCGCGGGCAACTCCGCGGCGTCTCCCTACGTGCTGACTCGTATGGTTTGGATGGGACGCAGATTTTGAAAGCATCCGCATCTATGTCAAGCATTCCTACACAACGTTCGAAATGGTTAATTATATTTAAGTCAAATGCATAGGATGTCAGAATAGTGCATGCGGTCCGCCGTTGGTTTGCAAACTTTTGTTTCCGAATTTTGCATGAATTTGTTCTCGTCCCTTGTCTGAATGAAAACAGCTTCCTGCCGACGCCGTTCACCACCTGCATCTGCTCTTGCAGCGTCGGACTGTTCGGAAACGACTGAATGCGCGCCAGCCGGCTGTTGCTGAGCGCGCGAACAGTCCGACAAGCGGCTGCCAATACGATTGAAGCACTCGAGGATTGAACGACATGAGAACGTTGGATCCCATCCAAAGTGCGGCCCGGGCGTCGGCAAACCTACAAAAATGACTTCCATAGCCCTTGAAAGAACAATTTCATGCAGCATTTCTTCAAGTAAATCTGTTCTCGCCACGGGTCCGAGCCGCCATTTGCCGGTGCCTCAGGAGGAACAAAATCATGCAAACCAACGAATGGCGCAGCCCGAATCCGAGGCTGTGCGGTCGTCATCAACCATCTCCCGCAAGCTCTCGCGCATAGGCCAGCGAAGCCATCGCGCCTCGACGCGTCACGCTGATCGACGCCGCACGTTGCGCGAATTCGATCGCGTGCTCCAGCGGCCTGCCTGAAACGAGCGCCGCGGCGAACGCGCCGATGAAGGCATCGCCCGCGCCGGATGTATCGATTGCCTGCGTCATATAGGCTTCGCGGCGCAGCCGCGTCCTGCCGTCGCCGTATAGCACGCCATCGACGCCCAGCGTGATCAGTACCGATCGAGCGCCTTTTCCAAGCAGCACGTCGAGCGCACGATCCTGGTCGAATGCACCGTCCGCAGGCTGCTCCGCGAGCACCATGGCCTCGCTTTCGTTTGGAATGAGGATATCGACCAACGCAAGCAACGCCGCATCGATCGGCATCGCGGGTGCCGGGTTCAGCAAGACCGGCACGCCTGCTTCGTGCGCAATCCGAGCAGCATGGAGCGTCGCGGACTCGGGCGTTTCGAGCTGACACACGAGCAGCGCGGCCGACGCGATATCGTCGGCAGCCGCATCGACCAACGCGGTATCGACATGCGCATTCGCACCTTCATACAACGCGATGCAATTCTGCCCGCTGGCTTGATCGACGAGGATCATGGCGGCGCCCGTCGCGACATCGCTCACCTCCTTCAGATGGCGCACGTCGACGCCGTTCGCGCTCAGCGCGGCGCGCGCGAGGCGTCCGGACTCGTCCGCGCCAACGGCGCCGACGAATCGCACCGATGCCCCCATGCGGGCCGCGGCCACCGCCTGATTAGCGCCCTTGCCACCCGTCAAACGCTGGAAATCACTGCCCTTCACGGTTTGTCCGGGGACGGGCAAGGCCGCGCAACGCAGCACCAGATCCACATTCACGCTGCCGAGCACGACGACATGACCCTGTTTCATGCGCTGTCTCCCCGCTCAGACATTAAGGCTCTTTTCCAGCGCGTTCAGCTTCTCCACCCGCCGGCGGAAATCTTCGTCGGTCGAGAATTCGGCACCCAGAAAAGCATCGATCAGATCCGTCGCGAGCCACGCACCAACGATCTGAGCGCCTAAACACATGACGTTGACGTCGTCGTGCTCGACAGACTGGTGCGCCGAATGGATGTCATGACACACCGCCGCGCGAATGCCCCTTATTTTGTTCGCCGCGATCGACGCGCCGACTCCGGTGCCGCACACCATGATGCCGCGCTCGGCACGTCCCGTCAGGACCTCGCTCGTCAGAAGCTGCGCAATGTCCGGAAAATCGACCGGCGTGTCGCTGAAGCCACCGACGTCGATGACCTCGTGTCCCAACGCTTTGATATGGCCGGTCACTGTGGATTTCAACGACCATCCCGCGTGATCCGAACCGATTACGATGCGCATCCCAAACTCCTTTTGTTGTGTTGAAGGTCGCGGCGCGCCACGCGCGCGCCTTTATGGTTTAGAGCCTGCTCAACGCATCTGGGGCGGCAGATCGTTGCCGTGATATTTCTTGTAGATGGCGTTAAGCTTGCCGTTTTTCAGGTTCGCGTCGATCCACTCGTTGAGCTTCGCGAGCAACTGCGTCTGCCCTTTTTTCACGCCAATCGCCAGATCGAACTTGTGCAGCACGACTTTTTTCTCGAACGGCCGATCGGGTGTCTTCTTCGTGATCTGGTTGACGATGGTGAGCGACGTGGCGATCAGATCGCACTGACCACTGACCGCGGCAGTCACGTCGGTCGCATCGTCGTCGTAGCGGGCGACCTGAAAGCCTTTGTCACGCGACATTTTCGTCACTTCAAGGTCCTGTGTCGTGCCACGCGTGACGCAGACCGTTCGGCCCTTCAGATCGTCGATGCTCTTGACCGGCAGGTCCTTGCGCCCCCCAATGACCGATTCGAGCACCGCGTAAGGCTTCGAAAAATCGATCACCGTGGCGCGCTCGGGCGTCACCGACAGCGTCGAGATGGCCACATCCGCCTTGCCGGTCTGGAGGTTCGGGATGCGCGTCGCGCCTGTCGTCTGCACGAAATCGAGCTTGACTCCCCAGTCCTTCGCGAGCAGTTGCGCGGTTTCCACGTCCGATCCGATCGGCTTCATGCCCGCATCCATCATCCCCGAGGGCGGAATGGCGAGGTCGGTCGCGACGCGGATCGACTTCGACTTCGTGATGTCGTCGAGCACGTCCGCGTGCGCGGCGCCGATGGCCGTGCCCAGAACGCAGGCTGTGATCGCGGCCAGTGTGAGCTTCCTTCTGTTCATCATGGTGATGGGGTCTCCTTGTTGATATCGAATAGATTTGTCATCGCATGTTGCTCCGCCTGTGCGGCAACGCGTTACAGGTCGCTGTCGAGAAATTGCGCCAATTCGGCAGACACCGGCGCGCGCATGATCTCGGGACCCCCGCGTTCCCAGACGCGTCCCTGATGCATGAACAACACCTGATCCGCGACGTTGCGCGCGAAGCCCATTTCGTGCGTCACCATGATCATGGTCATGCCACCGGCCGCCAGGTCCTCGATGACGCGCAGCACCTCGCCGGTCAGTTGCGGATCGAGCGCCGAGGTAACTTCATCGAACAGCATGACCTTCGGCTGCATCGCGAGCGAACGGGCGATCGCCGCGCGTTGCTGCTGACCGCCCGAAAGCTGCTCGGGATAGTCATCGGCCTTGTCCGCCAGCCCTACTCGCTGGATGGCCTCACGCGCCAGTTCGCGCGCCTCGTGCTTGGGAACCGACTTCGCCAGGCGAGGCGCGAGCGCAATGTTCTGCTCGACCGTCAGATGCGGAAACAGGTTGTATTGTTGAAACACGATGCCGACATCCAACCGCAGCACCTTGAGCGATACGTTCGGATCGTCCACCCGGTGCCCGCACACCGTGATCTCGCCGCGATCGATCGTTTCGAGGCGATTGATGCAGCGCAAGGCCGTGCTCTTGCCGGAGCCGCTTCGCCCGATGATCACGGTCACCGTGCCGCGACCCACTTCGAAGCTCACGCCGTTCAGGACCTGCGTGGCGCCGAAGCGCTTGTGCACGTCCTTGACCAGGACGACGGGATCGGCAGCCTGCGGAAAGATTGCCGATGCGCCGGGGTGGTAAAGCGCGGCCTCTGTGACCGGTTGTACAAATTCAGTCATGCGCGATGGCCTCCAATTTCAGCTCGCGCGCGAATCCGGTGCGGTGTTCGAGCGAGCGACTAAGACGCGAGATGGGGTAACACAAGCAGAAATAGACAGCGGCTATGATCAGATACACGATGAACGGTTGAAACAGCGAGTTGTTGATGATCTGCCCGGAGCGAGCCAGTTCGACGAATCCCACTACCGACGCGAGCGACGTGTTCTTGATGACCTGCACCGTGAAGCCGACTGTCGGCGGTGTGGCAATCCTGACCGCCTGCGGGAGAATCACCCTGAACATGCGCTGCGTGCGACTGAGCGCGAGACACTCTGCTGCTTCCCACTGTGGTTTCGGCACTGACTGGATCGCGCCGCGCCAGATCTCGCCGAGATAGGCGCTGACATTCAACGTGAGCGAGAAGCCCGCCGCGACGAGCGGGGAAATCGCTACCCCTATGGTTGGCAATCCAAAATATGTCACGAACATGATGACCAGAAGCGGCGTACCCTGTATGAGCTGCACGTAGCCGGTTGCGGCCATCCGCACGCCTTCGCGCGGGGAGATGCGGGCCAGCGAGACAAGGAAGCCACCCATGCCGCCGCCGATCAGCGCGACCAGCGAGAGCACGACCGTCCAGAGCGCTCCGTCAATCAAAAACTCGAGATGAGTGGCGTTCAGATGTCCAGGCATTTCAATATCCGTGTAATGAGCGCGCGTCAGAGCGGCGTGCCGAGTCTGCGACGTCGGGGAAACAGCCACGTTCCCAGCGTCCAGAAGCCAATTCGCATCAGCAGCGACAGCACCACATATGCCGCCGCAACGACGAGATACGTTTCGAGCGGCCGGTACGTCTCCGACTGAACGAAGTTCGCGACTGCGGTGAGCTCTTCGGTCGATATCTGCGAGCACACAGACGAAGCGAGCATCATCAGCACGAACTGGCTCGTGAGCGCGGGATAGACACGCTCCAGGCCCGGCAGCAGAATCACATGGCAATAGACCTGCAGGCGCGACAACCCGAGACACTCGGCCGCTTCGATTTGGCCGCGCTGGATCGAATCGAAGCCCGCGCGCATGATCTCGGCCGCGTACGCGCCCACGTTGATGACAAGCGCGAGGATCGCCACGGTGACCGCGGAGAGCCGCAAACCCATACTAGAAAGGCCGAAATAGACCAGAAAGATCTGCACGAGCAATGGCGTGTTGCGGATCGCCTCGACATAGCCGCCGCAGGTCGCGGCAAGCCAGCCAATCGAACTTCGGCGGCCGATCGCGCACAGGGTGCCGATGACGAATCCCAGTATCGTCGCTGCGATCGCGAGAATCAGCGACAGGAACGCGCCTTGCATCAGTTCCGGCCAGTGCTCAAGGACAGTGGAGAAATCGAGGTTCGTCATGGCGGTGAGAGCGATGTGCGAAGCGGGCGACTAGTTGGCGCTCTGGGCCGTCATGCGGTCGTACACGCGGAACAACGCGTGATTGCCGTTGCGTGCCTCCCCGTGCGCGACCGCGTCGAGATACTGGTTCGTTACCAGCGCCGATGCCGGCAACGGCACGTTGAGCGTGTGCGACTGCTCCTGCACGAGGCGCAGGTCTTTGAGCATCAGGTCGATGCGAAAGCCCGCGGACGCATCACCGTCGATCATCGCGGGCGCCAGCTTGTCCATCATCCAGGATGCTGCCGAGCCGCCCAGGAGGACCTCGCGCAACTGTTTGAGGTCCACGCCCGACGCGCGGCCGAGCGCGAGCGCTTCGCAGATGGCCTGGATATTGATGCCGCAGATGAGCTGATTGCAGAGCTTCACTGTCTGGCCCGCTCCGCTCGCGCCGACGTGCGTGACTGTCGCGCCCATTGCCTTGAAGAACGGCCGCGCCATCTCGAAGCCCTGCGCCGTGCCGCCGGCCATGATAGTTAACGTGGCATTCCTGGCACCGATGGGACCGCCCGACACCGGCGCATCGACATATTCGATGCCCTGCGCCGCGGACTGCGCGTGCATGCGTCGCTCCGCTGCGGGCGCAATCGTGCTCATGTCGATGATCAGGCGCCCCGCCGGCGGATGGGCCAGCAAGCCCGCTTCTCCGAGCACGACCGCTTCCACGTCGGGTGTGTTGGGCAGCATCGTGATGGCTGCATCCGCACCCCGCGCCGCGTCGGCCACGCTGCTCGCCGCGTGGGCGCCGAGCGCCGCCAGTTCGTCGACTGCCTCATGGCGCACGTCGAACACCCGCACCGCAATGCCCACCTTTAACAGGTTCAGCGCCATTTCGCGCCCCATGGTACCCAACCCGATGAAACCCACCGTGCGCAACGCTGTGCCTTGTGACATCGAATCCTCTTCTGATCTCTTTAGAGAATGTTGAAAGCGCCAGACCACCCAGCGCTCAGGAAGACTTCCATTCGGTTGCGGCCTTGTGCCGATACTCGTCGCCGATGCCGAAGTGCTCGCGTAAGACCTGGTCGGCGGCCTGCTCGTCGCGATCGACTACCGCCTGAAAAATCCGGCGATGATCGGCGATGACACGCGACTTGATATCCGGGTGAAGCTGAACAGTCTCACGGCGATGCCGATGCGAATGCATGAGCAGCGCGCCGACCGTGCGATGAAGGTTGATCAATGTCTTGGAGCCGCCAGCTTGTACGAGCGCTGCGTGAAACTCGAAGTCCGCCTGGCTTCCAAGCTCAAGCTGATCGACCGTCGCCTCGATCTGGTCGAGCGCCGCCCGCATGCGCTCAAGGTCGGCAAGCTTCGCGCGGCGGCACGCAAGTCGGATTGACTGACATTCGATGGCGATACGCGCTTCCATCACGTCCTCGACGACGTCCTTTTCCTGCGCGAGCGCGAAGGCGAAGAAATCGCCAAGTGTCGATACATCCGGTCGGGTCACGATGGTGCCGACGCGCTCGCGAATTTCAACCGCGCCGATCATCGCCAGCGCGCGCAACGCCTCGCGTACGACGGGACGGCTCACGCCCAGCTGCAAAGCGAGTTCGCGCTCGGGGATGAGCTTATCGCCCGGTTGAATGGCGCCCTGCAGCAACAGGTCGCGAAGGAAGGAGAAGACCTTCTCGAAGCCTTTGCTGTCCTCTTCTTGACGAACAATCTGCACGATAGACTCTCGGTAAAACCGTGGTAAGACCAATAATTACAACCAGGTACGGCCGTGGTATGACCAGAACTTACGCGAAATGCTCATGCTCCGCCTATACGTGGTTTCCCGCACCGCTCTGTACGGCAGCCGTTACCTCATTTGCAACTACGATGAGGCTGGGCGAGACATCACGCAGAACATCGTCGGCTTCTTTAAATGTGACTCATAGTGCTCAACCGCGCTATGTGGTTGATTAATCTTCTCGAGATCTCTGTCGTCACGTCGGTACCCATTGGGAAAGTTCGAATCGCGCTGCTGCCTGCTACTGCTGTGCTTCTACATGCCGAGCCTTGAGTGGCCTCATTACGCCTCCCATGAGGTGGCCCGATTACGCCGCCCCTGATTTGGCTCTATAACGCCGCCCGCTGACACTGCTCGCACGCGGCGTGCGCGTGGGCAAGGAGCGGGTTCGAAAGCTGATGGCGCAGCATGGCATTCGGGCGCGCCACAAGCGCAAGTACATCGAGACGACGAACTCGAACCACGACCGGCCGGTCGCAAAGAACCTGCTGAAGCGCAACTTCACCGCCACCGCACCGAACCAGGTCTGGACGACCGATATCACCTATCTGGCGACGGCCGAGGGCTGGGTGTATCTCGCTGTCGTCATCGACCTGTTTAGCCGGCAGGTGGTGGGCTGGTCGATGCAGCCGCACATGAAGGCTGAACTGGTCACGGACGCACTGCGCATGGCGTGGTTCCGGCGCCGCCCGGAAGCTGGCGTAATCGTGCATAGCGACCGGGGCAGCCAGGGCGGATTCAACCGGTCGTCGCAACACTAGATTGTTAAACAAATTTTAGGTAGTCGTCCAGAGCTTCGACCGGTGTCTTCCAACCAAGCGTTTTCCGGGGCCTGGTATTTAGTGCATTGGCGACGGCCTGGATCTCTCGAGCGCTCCAACGGGATAGGTCTGTGCCCTTTGGAAAGTATTGCCGCAGAAGGCCGTTCGTGTTCTCGTTTGAGGCATACTTCGCGACGCTGCCTGCGATCAAATCGGCTGCATGAATGCTCCGGTGGTTCCACTTAAAAATCTCAGGCCCCTGTCCGAACGAGCAGCGCCACCTCTGAGCCCGCCGACGCTCGCGATTAGAACGTCCCCGGATACGCCCCACCGTCGAGCAGAAGGTTCTGCGCGTTGATATAGCCGGCCTGAACGCTGCAGAGGAATGCACACGCGGCACCAAATTCTTCTGGATGGCCGAATCGGCCGGGCGGTATTTCGCGCAACCGTGCGTCACGGGCCACCTCAAAAGGAATCCCCTTTTTTGATGCAAGATTTTGCAAGTTGCCGCGCAGCCGTTCGGTGTCGAAGCTGCCGGGCAGCAAACTGTTGATCGTCACACCATGCGGCGCGACTTCACGCGCGACGCCGGCGACAAAGCCGGTCAGTCCGGAACGTGCGCCGTTCGATAACCCCAGATAGCTGTTTGGCGCCTTCACTGCTGCGCTGGTGATGTTGACGATACGTCCCCAACGGCGCTCGATCATCCCGTCGACCGTCGCAAGGATCAACTCGATCGCACTAAGCATGTTCGCGTTGATCGCGCGCATCCATTGCTCCGTATTCCAGTTGCGGAAGTTGCCGGGCGGAGGGCCGCCGGCATTCGTCACGACGATATCGAATTGTCCCGGCGCCCCGCCGGAAGTTGCGCTGCGACTGCCAGCGCGTCGTGTCGCCCGGCCGGTGTCGTAATGTCACCGGCGATGGCGACCACCGCGCCGCCGTGGCTGCGCAACTCCCGCGCGGCACCCTCAAGCGCATCGGCGCCCCGCGCAACCATGATGAGCGCAACGCCTTCTGCCGCTAATGCTCTAGCGCAGGCGAAGCCGAGTCCCTTGCTCGCATCGCACACGAGCGCGGTTTTTCCATTCAGGCCAAAATCCATCGAAGCTCCTCGTGACGGGCAATCTGGATCGGGCAGCCGCTCGGGATAGTCCGCGCATCCCGCACTGGTACTTTCTCTTACCGCGCGAGTTGTGCCAATGCCTGTTCGCGTATTTCGGTCAGGCTCATACGCGGCGTAAGTGCTTCCGGATCAACTCGGATCTCTATCAGCGCAGGCCGACCAGAAGCAGCCGCGCGCTCAAACGCGGGGGCGAACGCGGCCGTGGTATCGACAAATTCTCCATGCACTCCGTACGCACGCGCCAGAACCGCGAAATCGGGATTCGTCAGCGCCGTCCCGCTGACCCGGCCCGGATAGCTCCGCTCCTGATGCATCCGGATCGTCCCATACATGCCGTTGTTGACCACGATAAAGATCGCGTTGGCGCGATAGTGAACGGCCGTGGCGAGTTCCTGTCCGTTCATCAGGAAGCAACCGTCGCCGGCGAGACATACCACCATGCGCTGAGGCGCCATTAGCTTCGCCGCGATCGCCGCGGGCACGCCGTAGCCCATCGAACCATTGCTCGGCGCCAGTTGGGAACGAAACGACCGGTATTGATAAAAGCGATGCAACCAAGCCGAGTAGTTGCCGGCGCCATTCGTCAGAATGGCGTCCGCAGGCAGGCGGCCACGCAGCCATTCGATGATCTCCTCCATCTGCACGGCGCCCGGCGCGCGCCCCAGCCGACTGGGCTCGACATGCGCGAGGTAGTCGGCATGAGCGCCTTCGGTCCACACCGAAGCGGGTCGTTCGATCCGACCAAGCGCCCTTGCTCTGGCCGCAAAGGCTTTCATCCCGCTGTTGATCGGCAAATCCGCCTGATAGACGCGCCCCAGTTCTTCGATGCCGGGATACACATGAACAAGACGCTGTCTTGGAACGGGCACGTCCACCAGCGTATAGCCGCCGGTAGTCATCTCGCCCAGGCGTGCGCCCACGACCAGCAGCAGATCCGCGTCCCTCACTCGTCGTGTCAGCAGTGGCGGTGCAGCGAGCCCAAGGTCCCCGGCGTAGTTCGGATGACTGTTATCGAAAAGGTCCTGGCAGCGAAACGACGCCGCCACCGGCAAGTCCGCCAGTTCCGCGAAGTGCCTGATATCGTCGACCGCGGCAGCGTCCCAACCGCCGCCTCCCACGATCATCAGTGGCCGTTCGGCGCATGAAAGCAGCCCACGCAGTTGTTCCATCTGCGCGTCGGCCGGGTTTGCTTCGACTCGCGTGTAAGCGCGGGCGTCGGCGATATCGGCGCAATCGGTCAACATGTCTTCCGGCAACGCAACAACCACCGGGCCCGGCCGGCCATTCACTGCGCGGTGAAACGCTTGCCCGATGAGTTCGGGAATCCGCGCGGTGTCATCGATCTGCACGACCCACTTTGCGAGCGGGCCGAACATTCGCCGATAGTCGATCTCCTGGAACGCCTCGCGATCCGACTGCTCGCGCGCCACCTGTCCGACGAAGAGAATCATCGGCGTGGAATCCTGAAACGCTGTGTGCACCCCTACCGAAGCGTTCGTCGCGCCGGGCCCTCGCGTAACGAAACAGATGCCGGGCTTGCCCGTTAGCTTGCCGTACGCCTCGGCCATGTACGCAGCGCCGCCCTCTTGCCGGCATACGACGAGGTCGATGTCGCCACTTGCGTCATATAGCGCATCAAGCACCGCGAGATAACTCTCGCCCGGTACGCAAAAGATCCGGTCCACGCCGTTGATGCGCAGTGCGTCCACCAGCACTTCACCGCCGGTTCGCATGTGTTTTCTGCTATCCAAGAGACATCTCCAAAGGATGACGGACTGCCTCGCGTCGTTGCGATTCCCGCGTGCAATCCCAGTTTCCTTGCGCGTTACTGGTCGAGGTAATTAACCTTCCGAGTTTCCGGCCCTATGAAGGCCGCGATCACCACCACGAGGCCGCCGATCACGAGCAGCAGTGGCGCCGTGTCGCGCAACGGCATGACGGCCGACAGCCAGTTCTGGTAGACGGCAAAAAACGACGGAAGGATGATCGCGAAGCTGAATGCAATGCCATAACCCGCCGAACGATTGCCGGTATGAAACCGCTCGTTGAGGTAACTGTGCGGCCCCGAACCCCACACTAGCCCGACCAGGAAGAATGCGATCGATTGCAATGCACCGGCCAGAACCAGTTGATCCCCGGGAAGCCGGACCAGGATATACAGCAGGATCGGCGCAATGACGGTGGCCGCGATTCCCTGCGACAGAAACGCCATGCGCCGTCCGACCCTGTCGCTGACGACACCGCCGAGGACGAACCCGAAGAATGCGGTTGCGCTCGCAATGAGCATGATCGTCGTAACCTGCGTCGCGTTCAGCTTGACAACTGTACGCAGCATAGCCGGCATAATTACCGCTGGAACCATGTACGCGAGCCACAAGCCGTTCATCAGCAGGAAGCCCTGCACAAGGCTGCCGACCTGCACGCCACGGAATAGCGCCGCAAACGACGTTCGGCCTTCACCGGAGGCGAGCCAGCGATGCGACTCTTCAACGTGCCGTGTCATGTAGTAGCGAAATCCAAACGCCAATCCCGCGCCGAGTACGAAGGGAACGCGCCAGCCCCATTGCACGTAAGGCGAATCGAGTCCCGCATGAGGCAGCAGATGAAGCAGTAGCAGCCCGAGCAGCGACATCACGATAAACGAGAGGTTCGAGCTTGAGCCGATAAGGCCGCCATAGAAGCCGCGTCGCGAATGCCGACAGGTTTCCATCGCGAGTGTTACTGCACCGGTGTACTGGCCGCCAGCGAAAAAGCCCGTCAGGAAGCGTAATACGATTAGCCCTGCGATCGACGCGGTACCGATGCTCTGATAGCCCGGCATGCACGCGGTCAGGAGGACGGCTGTGCCCGCACCGGCCATCGTCACCGACGCCACGCGCTTGCGGCCCAGGCGATCGGCGAAGTAGCCGAAGAACAACGCACCTGCCGGACGTCCGAGCAAGGCGGCGGCGAAGATGAAGGAATCCAGCAGCGGCGAAACGAGCTGCGGCGGCTTGAAATACAAATAGGCCGGCGCAAGGATCATCACGGGCAGATACAGGTCGTAGACGTCGATGAAAAAGCCGAAGAAAGCCGTCCATACTGATGACATCTGAAACTTCTGCGCTTCTTCGCGTCGTTGCGACGCCTGTGCAGGAATGGCCTGCGTGGAACTCAGACTCATTGCGTTGTCTCCTGGGTGTGCGTAGCGGCCGCCGGTCGTCTCTCTTTCTTGTAGTGGCCGGGCGGATTCGCGTCGCAGACGCACCGCCCGGAATGACGCAAAGGTACCGATCAACGTCAGCCCGCGATGGGCGCCGTTCCGGTCGTATTGATACGCCACATCGAGCGGAATTGATCAGGTGGTAGCTTGTCAGTCGTGGCGCAATGCATCGTCGCACGGTTGTCCCAGACGAGGACATCGCCCGTGCGCCACTTGTAGCGAAATTGAAAATCGGCTTGATCGCAGTGCTCGTAGAGCGTCTGCAAAAGCGCTTTGCTCTGCGCCAGCTCCATGCCGAGAATGCCTTTCACACCGGACGTCAGGCCAGGAAATACAAAGATAGACAGTTCACCGGTCTCGGGATGGCGGCGCACGACGGGGTGTATCACTTCGGGCGTCTGTTCCCGCTCAGACTCGGTCAGCAACTGCCAGCGTCCCTCGGGATGATTGCGGTCCACGTGCCAGCGGTAGTGATGCTGCGCCTTGAGACCATGAAGCTTTGCCTTCATATCGTCGGGAAGCGCCTCATAGGCTGCGGCGAGATCGCCGAATAGGGTATCGCCGCCTTCGTCGGGCGTTTCCAGCGCGTACAGCATGGTCGCCTTCGCCGGCACTGCCTTGTATGAATAATCAGAATGCCAGTGCGAACCTGCGTCCTTGATACCTTTCGGTCTGCCGAGTTCAGTGCGGTTGGACAGGAGTGTGATCCCAGGACGTTCCGAATGGCGATACATTTCGACCGTGTGGGGCTCGATTATTCCGAACCGCTCGCCGAAAGCATGGAAATCAGCCGCCGATAACTTCTGATCGTGAAAGGCGATGACCTTATGCTGCAGAAACGCCTCGTAAATCTGCCGCCAGCTATCTTCCGGCAAAGGCGCCGAAAGATCCACACCCGAGATTTCGGCGGCAAAGCCGGGCCCCATGCGGCGTACCGTGATCGTCATATCGTCTCCTTCGTAAATCGCACAATGGTGCCTCGAATCCGCAGCGCACTCCTGTGGATCTGGGCTGTTATGAACCTCGAGCGAACTGGCCTTGCACTTGAACACCTAACACTCGAGCACTTGAGCCAGTCTGTTGTCTGATTCTCGGCGGATGGTCGGGACCCTGCAAACGATATAAAGTTGTCACGGCATGACGATTTGTCATCGCCTTAAGAGTCCCAGGGGAGTCGCCATGCTTCGGCCAAGCGCAAACGGATCGCCCGATGCGATATCCGTCGGCAAGTGAACAGCAAACTGATGCGCGACTTTTATGGACGAGCCGATTCCGCCTTGAGCCAGTTGCGGAACGCGCATAACTTGACGTCGTTCTCATTGCTGGGCGGATATACCAGGCGATAACAGTCCGGACTGTCGAACTCCATCTTCAGCGGATTCACGAGCCGGCCGAACTCGAGCTCTTCGGCCACGATCACACGCGGAAGGATGGCGAGACCAAGGCCGGCAACGGCGGCCTCGAGGATCAGATAGTAGTGCTCGAAGCGCGGCCCTGCCCAAGGATTAGCCTCGTCTACGTCCGCCGCTGCCAGCCAGTCTCGCCACAGGTTGGGCCGCCGTATCGGCTGCAGCTTCACGGCGTTCGCCACATCGGCCGGGCAGCGGATCGGCGCGGCGCGATCCAAGTAGGCCGGCGAGGCCACCAGCACGAGTTTGTCGCCCGTCAGCGGCATGGAGGCCACATTCGGCCAGTCGTCGTTGCCGTAATGAAAAGCGGCATCGATCTCTTCTGTCAAGAAATCGAAGACCGCGTTGCGCGTGACAAGACTGATGACGATGTCAGGATACTGCCGCTGAAAGCGTGGCAGCCGGGGGACCAGCCAGTGCATGCCGAACGCGGGTGGCGTCGCTACGTTTAGAACCCCCGCATTGGTCTCTCCGGTGACGAGTGCGAGCGTCGCCTTCTGGAGTTCATCCAGTGGGCCGCGGATTTTTCGCAAATATTCAGCGCCCGCAGGCGTTAGAGTAATGCGCTGCTGCGTGCGCTCGAAGAGCCGAACGTTTAGAGACTCCTCCAGCAACCGGATCTGGCGGCTCACTGCACTTTGCGTGATATGAAGCTCGCGCGCCGCACGCGTAAAGCTGCCGTGTCGCGCCGACGCCTCCATGATGCGCAGCGCGGCTAGCGACGGCAGATTCCAGTTCAAGGTGAATCTCCTGAGGCGCGTCGGTTGACGTGAGGACTGTCATGGCTGTTGTTACGGTGCTCCGATGCGCCCTCGCGCCCGCCGATCCGCCGTGCCCGCATCGCTTAAGAGATCTTGCCAGGATTCATAATGCCGTGGGGGTCGAGGCACTTTCGAATCTCTCGCATGAGGCGAATGTCGAGCGGATCTTTATAGCGATTAAAATAGTTGCGCTTCAGTTGCCCGATACCGTGTTCTGCGCTGATGCTGCCACCATAACGCGCGACCTCGTCGAGCACTTCGGCGGTCAAGCTTTCCCCATGTTGCGCGAAGAAGTCGCGCGGCGCACCTTCTGGGCGCGACAGGTTGTAGTGAAGATTGCCATCGCCGAAATGGCCGAAAACGATCAGCCGCACGTCAGGATGACGTTTGTCGATCCGCTCTTGCACCGACGCAAGGAATGCGGGAATCGAAGCGATTGGCAGTGAGACGTCGTGCTTCAGATGCGGACCATCCGCGCGCTGCGCCTCCGAAATCTCCTCGCGAAGCCGCCACATGCTGTTGACCTGCGCGATGACTGCGGATATTGCGGAATCCACACACAGGTCGCGCTCGAGCGCCCCGCCCATCACCGTCTCGACGAGCGCGCGCAACGCCGGTTCGTCCACGGTGTCGGCAAATTCGATCAGCACATGGGCTGGGTGACGCTCGCGGAAAGGTACACGGATGCCCTCGACCTGCGCCAGTACCATATCCACGCATTCGGCCGTGAAAAATTCAAATGCCTGCATGCGCGGACCACCGCGTTCAAACAGAAGCTCGAACAGATCCAGCGCCTGTTGCGGCGAATTCACCGCCGCCAGCACGACCACGCGCACATCGTTGCGCGGATACAGACGCAACGCCGCCGCGGTGATGACGCCCAGCGTTCCTTCCGCGCCAATCAGCAATTGCTTCAGGTCGTAACCCGTGTTGTCCTTACGCAGCGTGCGCAGTCCATGAAAGATCTCGCCGTTCGGCAGGACTGCCTCGAGACCCAGCACCAGTTCGCGTGTCATGCCGTACCGCACGACATTGACTCCGCCCGCATTCGTGGACAAATTGCCGCCCAACTGACACGAATCTTCGGCGGCGAGGCTGAGCGGCAGCAAACGACGTTTGTCTTCGGCAGCGAATGGACCGAATTCTGCCCGCGTCACCCACGAGTCGACGAGTGCGTGTGCAGGGGTTCGGTCCCGTTCAACGAATTTCGCAGTCTGTGTTCTTCACGCTCCTTCCTGCCGGTCCAGCTTCGACGCAGCGCCAGTACGATCTGCGCGAGAATCAGCACCAGGCAAATGCCGAGGAACGCTGCGCTGATCGGCTTGTGCACAAATACGGCAAGGTCCCCGTGCGACAGCAAAAGAGAGCGACGGAAATCTTCTTCGGCCATCGGACCCAGGACATAACCAAGAAGAATCGGCGCAATGGGAAAGTCGAGTGCCAGGAAGATTGCACCCGCTACGCCAAACACGAGTACTTCGCCCACTTCAAAAAGGCTGTTGTTAGTGCTGTAGACCCCGACAGCAATGAAAAAGAGCGCGGTCGGAAAGAGATAGCGATACGGCACGCGCAGCAGCTTGACCCAGACACCGATCAATGGAACGTTCAGCAGCATCAACAACACGTTGCCGACCCAGAAGCTGGCGATCAATCCCCAGAAGAGATCAGCGTGTTCAGTAATAAGCTGCGGTCCAGGCTGAATGCCCTGGATCAGCAATGCTCCGAGTAGCAGCGCCATGACCGCATCGCCCGGAATCCCCAGACTCATGGTCGGAATGAAATCGACCTGGGTCTTCGAATGCGATGCCGCCTCCGGCGCGGCGACGCCTTCCAGCGCACCATGTCCGAAGCGCTCGGGCGTCTTCGATATCTTCTTTTCGAACGCGTACGCAATGAAGGTGGTAATGGTCGGTCCAGTGCCGGGCAACGCGCCGAACAGGCTGCCGATTATCGTACCGCGCAGCATCGGAAAGAACGCGCGCTTCAGATCCTGGCGATCGGGCCGCATATCGCGCAACCTTACCTTGGCGGCACTTCCCACTACATCCATCCGGTTGACGCCGCGCAGGAACTCGCCGACTCCGAATAGCCCCATGGCGAGTGCGACGAGTTCCACCTTGTCGGAGAGCTCTGTAAACCCGAACGTGAAACGCGCCACGCCCGTGTTCACATCGGTGCCTGCCACGCCGACCAGTAGCCCGACTGCGGTCATCGCGACGCCCTTGAGCTTCGAGCCCTTGCTCATCGTCGCGCCGACCAGCAGGCCGAGCAGCATGATCGAAAAGATGTCAGTCGGGCCGAACTGGAATGCGACGCGTACGAGTACGGGCGACGCGAACACCATGACCATGATGCCGAACGACGCGGCAAAGAACGATGCGATCATCGTAATGCCGAGCGCCGCTCCGCCGCGGCCTTGCCGGGTCATCGGATAGCCGTCGAGGCAGGTGACGGCATGAGGCGGATGGCAGGGCAGGTTCAACAGGATCGCTCCGATCGCTCCGCCATACTGGGATCCGTAGAAGATGCCGGCCAGCATCAGGATCGCGGGAATAGGATGCAGCGCATAGGTGAGCGGGAGCAGCATCGAGATGGCTGACAGCGCTCCCATGCCGGGCAGTACGCCGATCAGGTTGCCGACCAGCACGCCGAAAAACGACCACATCAGGTTGTGCGGTTCGAGTGCAACGCCGAACCCCTGCCATAGATCCACCAACGATTGATAAAGCATGTCTCAACCCCAACGAACGAGCGGCAACTGGATCTTCAATCCCCACCAGAACACGACCACGCACACGACGCAGACCGCAATCGCCAGCCAGAAAGCGTTTTTCAACGTGTTGCGTTGATCGCCCAGCGCCGATACGAAGACAATCGCGAAGGTCGCGGGCAACAGCCCAATGTAGGCGGCAGAAACGATGAAGAGGATAATGCCGAGCACGATGCAGATCCATCCACGCCATTGCGGCGCGGCATCGCCGCTGGCGCGCGATGCCGCCGCGCCAGCCGACTGGCCCGCGAACGCGATCGCGATGCCCGTCACGGCGAGAATGACGCCGATCGCGGCGGGGGTGAAGCCGGGTCCCATATCGGCAAGGTCGCCGATACCGTAGCTTGTACCGCGCACCGTCGCCGCCATGCCCAGCAGAAACATCAACGCGCCACCGACATAGTCGCGAGTGCGTGGGTTGTGCAGACCTTCCATGTCTGTTTCCTCCTGAGGGTGCTGTTTAGGCCGAATGCGTGTTAGTGGTGCTATTGCGGCTTGATTGCAGCCCATTTGACGACCTTCCCCGCCAGCGCAATCTGGTCCTTGATGAACTGCGCGAACTGATCGGGCGTATCGCCGACCACGACGAGGCCGACGCCGGTCAGCGTCTCGTGAGCGGCCGGTGTCTGCAATGCCTTGACGATGCCAGCGTTCAGCTTCGCGAGCACGTCCTTGGGCAGATTCGCGGGGGCGACGAATCCGTACCACGACGACGCCTCGAAACCCGGAACACCGGACTCGGCCACGGTAGGCAAGTTCGGGAATGCGGGTACGCGTTTGGAGGCCGCGACGCCGAGTGCGATCAACTGACCGGACTTGATGTAAGGCATGGCAGCCGTGAAGGCATCGAATTCGATTTTCACGCGGCCGCCCAGCAAATCCGTGTACGAGTTCGCCGAACCCTTGTACGGCACATGCGTCATTGAGATGCCGGCCATGTGATCGAACAGTTCCATCGCCAGATGCTGAGATGAGCCTATGCCGCCCGATGCATAGCTGATCGTTCCTGGACTGGCTTTCGCCTTCGCGATCAACTCCTGCACGGTCTTGACCTGCAACGACGGATGTGCAACGAGCACGAGCGGTGCGTTAACAGCTAACGTGATCGGTGTGAAGCTCTTGACCGTGTCGTAGGGCAGATGCTTGTAGAGGCTCGCGTTGGCCGCGTGCGTGCCGGGAGACGCAATCCCGATCACGTAGCCATCGGCAGGTGCCTTCGCGACCAGGTCGGCACCGATGATCCCGTTGGCTCCCGGGTGATTCTCAACGATAACGGGCTGCCCCCATTGCGCGGCCAGTTGCTTCGCGACGACGCGTGCAAGCAAATCCGTCGAGCCCCCCGGTACATACGGCACGATGATGTGGATCGGTTTGTCAGGGAAGGTGTCCGCGTGCGCGACGGACGTCGCGCAGAGCGTGGAAAGTGCCAATGCAGCGAACGCAGCGAAAGCGCGCCGAAGGAATTGCATGTTTGTCTCCTGTTTTATCTGATATTGGCCGGTCTATGTCGCGGCTCTTAAACGTACGCGGGACCATCGATTACCGGGTGAGCCGCAAGAAACGCTTCGTCTACTTCGATTCCCAGTCCCGGCGCGTCGCTAACGATCACGCAGCCGTTCGCGTCAAGGCGGTCAGGGCGAGTCGTCAGACTGTCGCGGAAGGCGTTTTCGCGCGCCACGTCGGCTTCGAAGAAGCCGACGTTGTCGATCGCGCTCAGCATGTGGATACTGGCCGCCATGTTAAGGCCGCTTGCGGATGTATGGGGATGGATTCGCAGCTTGTATGCTGATGCCATTGCAGAAATGCGGACCCCTTCCGTGATACCGCCCGTCTTCGAGAGATCCGGTTGCAAGATGGAAATCACGCCATCCTCGATCACGCGATTGAACTCGAAGCGCGTGAAGTGGTTTTCGCCGGCTGCAAGCGGAACGGGCCCGAGCCGGTTCGCTTCGCGATAGCTTCGGTGATCGTGCGGCGGGAACGGCTCTTCGAGCCACAGCACGCGATTCGCTTCGAGCGCGGGCATCGCGAGACGCACGTCGTCCATGCTGTAGCCCGTATTCGCGTCGACCATGATATCGATGTCGTCACCGAATGCTTTGCGCACCGCTTCCAGTCGTTCGACATCGCGCCGTACCGCATCGCCGAAGCGCAGCTTGAGGGCGCGATAGCCTTGCGCGACGAGTGCGCGTGCCTCCTCGACGAGTTCCTCGGCCGGCTGGAAGCCGAGCGAGATACCGCCCGCGTATGCTCGGATCGGCCTCCGCGATCCGCCAAGCAGCTTGTAGACGGGCCAGCCGACGGCCTTGCCACGAATGTCCCACAGGGCGAGGTCAATACCGCTCATCGCCAGGGCGGCCGCTCCGGCCATCCCGTGACTCGCGAGCTGGCGGGAGTAGATGCGCGACCAGACGCCGACCACATCGGCGGCATCCATGCCCACGACGAGCTGGCTCAGCGTCGTGTTGATCAGGTGCGCGATGGCGCCCGGGCAACGCCCATGATGCGCCTCGCCCCAGCCCGTCAACCCACTAGCTGTCTCCACCTTGACGATCACGCAGTCACGCTTGACAGCGCGGCCGATGCCGAGCGTCACGCCGTTTTTGACCGGCACTGACGTGGCAAAAGCGTGGATCCGTTCGATGCGCAGGTTTGCGTCGAATTGGCTCATAAGGACACTCCGGAATCAGTTACCGCGCTGCTCGCATTGGAGCGCGCCGAATGTTTTCCCCAAACTTCGGGGTTGACCAGATGTTCGGGCCGCTCGCCCTTCAGCAACTGGACGACCTGGCGTGCCGCACCCAGACTCATGCGCGCCGTGCTTTCCTGCGTCAGTGCAGCGGCGTGCGGCGTGAGCACGACATTGTCAAGTCGGTGGAACGGATGGCTGGTCGGCAAAGGTTGTTCGGTGAACACGTCGAGCATTGCACCCTTGATCGAACGCCGGCTGAGCGCGTCGACGAGGGCGGCATCGTCGATCACCGCACCGCGCGACGCGTTGACGAGCACCGCATGCGGCTTCATCAATTCGAGGCGCTGAGCGTCGACGAGATGACGGGTCGCGTCGGTGAGCGGGCAGTTCAGCGAAATGAAATCGCTGCGCGCAAACAGGGTGTCGATATCCACGGGCTCGACGAAGGCCGGCAGGGCGTCGAGGCGCGGCTGCGAGCCAATCACGCGCATGCCGAACCCATAGTGGCACGCGTGTGCGAGCGACGCACCGATCGTCCCCACGCCGACGATGCCGACTGTCTTGCCCGACAGCTCCGACGTGCTCGCAGACAGCGCGCGCGCCGCGGCCCAGCCGTCGCGGCGCAATCCGCTATCCATCTCTGCAAAGCGGCGCGAGAGGAGCAGGAATCCGCCGATACAGTATTCGACGACAGCCTGCGCGTTGGCGCCCGGCACATTCGCGACGGGAATGCCGTGCAAGCTCGCTGACGCGACGGGAATGAAATCGAGGCCGGTGCCGTTGCGCACCACGCCACGCAGCCGGGTCGGCCGTTCGAACAGATCGGCGGGCAGTTGGGAGCGCACGACGAGCACGTCGGCGTCGCCTATCATATGCCGCAACGTGTCGGCCGACGGGTCGGGCGCGACCACCACGTGCGCAATGCCTTCAAGTAACGAGAGTCCTGCGGGATCGAGCGGCAGCGTGCACAGGACGACAGGCAGATTGGGCGCGGCCATGTTCATGCGACCTTGTAGCGTTCGAGCACTTCGCGATTGATTTCGATGCCGAGGCCGGCGCCCGTAGGCACCTTGACCATCCCTTCGCGATGCGTCAGGTCAGCCGAACTTAGTTCATCGCGGAACGGGTTGAACGTCTGTTCGTACTCGAGCATGGGTGGCGTCGGCACCAGGCAAGGAGGTGTGAATGGCAGCGATGCAAGGAAGTGCATTGTGGCTGCCAGGCCGATTGCCGTGCCCCATGCGTGCGGTACGCATTGAACCGAATTTGCCTGCGCGAGCGCAGCGATCTTCTTGCATTCGGTGATACCGCCCGCTGCGCAGACGTCGGGTTGCACAATGTCCATCGCGCGCCGTTCGAGGATTCGGCGGAAGCCGAATTTGGTGAATTCGTTCTCGCCGCCCGCGATGGCCATGTCAAGACTTCGCGACACTTCGACATAGCCATCCAGGTCTTCGGGGGAAATGGGTTCTTCGAACCAATGCACGTCGAGTTTTTCCAGCTCCCGCCCGATGTTGATCGCTTGTGGAACGTTGAAGCAATGGTTGGCGTCGACCATGAGCGCGATGTCCGAGCCGATTGCATCGCGCACGGCTGCCACGCGCTCGATATCCTTTTTCAGCGAGCCGAGGCCGATTTTCATCTTGATCGCCTTGAAGCCTTGCGACTTGTAGCCGAGCGCCTCTTCGACCGCTTCTTCGTTGAGGCGGTCCATGTTCCTGAAGTACAGCCCGGTTGCGTACGCCTGCAACGAAGTCCGGAAGCTGCCGCCGATCAGCTTGTGGACGGGCTGACCGGTAGACTTGCCGATGATGTCCCACAGAGCGATGTCGACGCCGCTGATAGACGAAATGGTCATGCCGCTCAGGCCGTAGTCCTTGACCTTGTTATACAGCTCCTCCCACAGCACTTCGACGTCGAACGGGTCGCGTCCGATCAGCGAGGGCCGCAGCAGCGATTCGACGATGGATCGGTTGACGGCCGCTGGCCCGTAGCAATCGCCCCAGCCGACGATGCCGTCGTCGGTGCGGATCTCGACGACCAGCGCGCCCTTGGTCTTGTAGATCCAGCCGCGGGACGAGGTGAATGGTTCGTCTACATTGACGAGCAACTGATGGGCGATGACTTCTGTGATCTTCATGGTGGCGTGTTCGAACGTTACTGGTTGACAGACGGATGGGGCGCGCCATTCGCCCACGGCGAGAACGGCGCGGGGATGAGAATCTTGTTTTCCTGGTTGAGTACCAGTGGCTGGACCTTCGCGGCGTATGCCTTCCACTCGGGATGCGCAAGGAGGCGCGCGCGGCGCGCGGCGCGGTCCTGGAGGTCTTCGTAGGCCCACAGATGGACCACCTGATTGAGCACGCCGAGTTCGCTGGTGAAATAACCCACCAGGTTGCCGAGAATCGGCCGCTGGATGGCGAGGCCTTCTTCCTGATACATCTTCACGTACTGCTGGGCCTTGCCGCAGTAGCAGGTATAGATGCGCTCTTCAATGATCATCCGTCGTCTCCAAGTCGGGCTTTTGCTATAATATTGTGGGCGATATAGCTATAGTCCTATATAGGACATACTACGAAGCCTGTGAGGCGATGTCAATCGAGGGTAATCACCAGTCTCCCGTGAATCTGATGCGCCCAATAAAGTGGGGCAATGCTCAAGGGCGGTTGGGCGCATGAAAGAGACAGATATGGACAACATCAACGATCAAACGGCGGTTCCGGCGCTGCGATTGCCGCAGCAAAACGGAGTGCCGAAATACCTGCTGCTGCGTAACTATCTGTCCGACGAGATCGCGAGCGGCCGGTTGGAGACTGGCGCAAAGCTTCCGCCGGAAGATGCGCTTGCGGACATGATGGAACTGAGTCTTGGCACCGTGCAGCGCTCACTCCGCATGCTTGTCGACGAGGGCAAGCTGGTCCGCAAGCACGGTACAGGCACTTTCGTCGCGGATGGATCGACGATGATGCATGCGCCCTTTCAGCACTGCCGGTTCATCGACGAAGCGACGGGACAGCTGTTGCCGATCTTTTCGAAGGTAGTGCGGCGGCGCGCGGAGAAGGAGCGCGGCCACTGGTCTATGCGGTTGCAGGCTGCGAGGCCCATGTGTATCGAACGGCTGTTTTCCATTGCCAATGAATTTACGATTTACACACATCTCTACTTCGATGCCGAGGTGTTTCCCGAACTGGCAACCCTCGATACGGAAAAACTGAATGGCGCGAATTTCAAGGATCTGCTTGCTCGTGAGTTCCATCACCCACTCACGAAGTTCAGTGAGCAACTTGCGGTACGCGTCTTCCCGGCATACGTGTGCAAGGCTTTGCGTCTGAAGGCGGAGACCTCGGGTGCCGTGCTGGAAATCTTCGCGTACGACCGACGCGGCGAGGTCATGTATTTTCAGGACCTTTATATCCCGCCCAACGGACGTGCGCTACAGATCAGCTGAGTCCAGCGTCGATTAGCGGCAACGAACGAGCCGCGGTGACCAGCGCTTCGTAAGGTTGTAATGAGATGGACCCGACGCCTCCCTTCGGGAGACACTGACGGACGTCAACCTGACGTGTGGAGGTTCATCATGGAAATCGATATTCTGGGTATTGATTTGCACTGAATCCTGACCCACCCTGCGCGGTAATTTGCATCGAATATTGACCCACGTAGAACACTGACCTGCTCGGCAACGGGCAGGGGAATGGAGTGATCGACGTGGCTATATTGAGCATCATCCGACGCTGACACTTTCGCGATCATGTCTCGTTGCGCGAGATTGCCAAACGGCTGGGCGTGTCCAGAAACACGGTCAGGCGTTACATACGGGCTGGCACCGTCCCCGGGCGGGCAGTTCAAATTCCCCCACTTATGGGCGCGTAAATTCCCCCACCTCGTGAAGCAGGACGAGATCGTTATTTAGCTCTCTTTCGTTTTTCGCGCAAGGGTTTCGGCGGCCTCCTTGAGCCGGTAGCTACGACCATCGAATTCGAGCAGGTGGCAGTGGTGCATGAGGCGGTCGAGGATCGTTGAACTCATGGTGTTGTCGCCGAGATAGGAACCCCAGTCCTGGACGACGCGGTTCGAAGTCACAACGACGCTGCGATGAAGCTTGTAACGCTGATGGATTAGGGTCTGTAGCAGCGCGCCGGCGTCGTCGGGGATCGTCCGCGAGAGGAACAGGTCGTCGAGCACGAGCAGATCACAATCGAGGATGGCGCGCAGCCGCGCCTGTCGCTGCTCGGGTGCACTGAGCGCATAGCGGTTAAAGAAGTCGTCGGTTTCGAGATACTGAACCTTGTGCCCCTGCAGAATGGCCTGATACGCAACGGCCTTCGCAACATGAGACTTCCCTGTCCCCGGTTTGCCTATGATCAGCGCGTTCTTGCCTTCGGCGACGAACTTCAGTGCGTGCAACTGGAAGCACGCCTGGCGAGGCAGCTTTGGATTGAACGACCAGTCGAATTCCGTCAGGGTGAGCTTCTCTTCAAGGCCCGACTGCTGGTAGCGACGCTCAATCAGGCGGGACTGCCGCCGGTCGAGTTCGTCCTGCAGGATCAGCGCGAAGGTCTCGAGGAACGGTTGCTGGGTACCCTGTGCCTGCAGTACGCGCGTCTCGAGTGTGTCACGCACGCCTGACAGCCGCAGCAGCCTGAGGGCACGCTCGATGTCCGGTAACGTTGTAGTCATGCGGTTTCTCCAGTGGTCGGAGCGGGTTGCGATCCGGCGCTGTGCTGTGCGCCGACATTGAAGAGCTCGCCATATTCGGCGGCGGGCCGGATCAGGGGATGCTCCTGGGTAAGCGGCAAGGCCAACTGGGGCGCGCGCTCCAGGCGCTCCAGCGCCTGCTCGAACAGCCGCTCGACGACGGCGCGTACCTGCCGGTAGCGATAGAGGTGGTGCCGCAGGGCGTGGTCGCATGCCTGTTCGACGAGCCACGCGGGATACTTCTTCGCCAGCGCGACGATGCCCCACATGCCGCGATGGCCGACGCGGCCTTCGGCGTCGAACAGGTGCTGGCACAGTGCCCTCGCCTGTGGACCGATGTCGCTGGCGCTGGCGAGCGCCAGGCCCGTCTGGCGCGACGGGTTGAACGGGCGCTCGCTCTCGGGAAGCTCGAGCGAGCCGGGTTGCGTGTGGCGCGGGTGCGTGCGCAGCAGCTCCTGCGTGCGGCGATCGCGGATCTCGATCGTGGTGTCGTAGATGCGCACGCACACGAGGCTGCCGATGGGCGCGGGCCGTGCCGCATAGTTGCTGCGATCGATGCTCACGGTAGTGTCGTCCCAGACAGTGCGCACGACCTCGGTGAAGTAGCGGAATCCGGTGGCCGGCAGAGGCCGCAGGTGCGGCTTCTCCTCCTGGAACATCGCCTCGACCTTCGCCGTAATCGACCTGGGCTTCTTCTCCGGCGGCGAATTCGAGGCGATCAAATTGCTCGGGATCGACGTGGCGAAGCGCGCGGACGAAGCGTTTGACGCTGTCGTAGCTCGCGGTAAAACCAAACTGGTCGACCAGATCCTGGTAGATGGCCTGGGCGTTGCGCTTCAGGCGTATCTGCTGCTCGATCCAGTCGCGATGGGGTTCGCTGGCCGAGCGGGCGAAGTTGAACGGCTTGACCGGTGTGGCAACGCCGGAAGCCGGTGGGCGTGGAGGTGGAGGAGTTTGGGGTGGAGGAGTTTGCGTGCCCGCCGGCTCCGTCATGCCGGCGGGCGCGGCGATGGAGGAATTTGCGCCCGCTGCCCGCTGTGCTTCGAAAAGCGCCTGGTAACGGCGGATCGTCTTGCGGTCGATCCCGGTGAGTTCATGAATCCGGCGCTGGCTCACGCCGCGCTCGAGCAATGTGAATATCGTGCTTCGCAGATGCTGCTTCAAGACGTTCACCCCTTGGCCTCCTTCTTCTTCGAAGGAGACAAAAATAAACGTCCTGCAGCATCGTTCGTGGTCGCTCAGCAGTTCAGCCGGGGAGCGTCAGGTGGGGGAATTTGAAGTGCCCATACCCGGAGGAGTTTGGGTGCCCGCCGGGGCGTCCTGCCGGCCTATCCCGAGCGCCACAGTCCCAGCAAGCTTGACGGGTTTGCCGCAAAGCTCGCAGGCTGGCTCAAGACCGAGGCGAACCGGCCCCGCAAGCAGCGCAGGACCCTCAAACAGATCCACGCGGATCTTTGCGCGCTGGGTTTTACCGGCTCCTATGATCGTGTCGCGGCGTTTGCCCGGCGCTGGCGACAGGAACAGCACGAGCAGGCAAAGACGACCGGACGTGGAACCTTCGTACCGCTCCGGTTTGCTGCCGGCGAGGCGTTCCAGTTCGACTGGAGTGAGGACTGGGCTGTTATCAACGGCGAGCGCACCAAGCTGCAGGTCGCGCAGCTCACTCGAACATCATCGCCGCCGCGTGCGCTTCTTCTCCACTATCGAACTGGTCAACGCACTCGAGCAGGAGAAGCTTGGAGGCAAGCCTGGACAGCTCGCAACGCGGCTGGTGTACGCCGACCTCGTGGTGCTGGACGAACTCGGCTACCTGCCGTTCAGCCAGACCGGCGGTGCGCTGCTGACCGCGAGCGAGCAGAAGGTGCTGACACAGGACCTTCCACGCGCCGTTGCCAACGAACGCAAGATAGGAGCGATGCTTGGAAGACTGTCGCGCCTTGATCGTCTACTTGCGCCGATCGACGACGCGCTCGCGGCTGTGGATGGCACGCATCTTTACGACGATCGCGTGAGACTGATGCTGCTACAGCATTGCGCAATTCGGCACCAATCCTTCTGGGCCTGGGATGCCGCCGCATGGCACATAGTTCTTGGAACAACGCAGGCAGCCTTCTTCGCAGCCCACCTTCCCAAACCGCACGCCGGTGGCGTCTGTCTCGAACATCTCGGTATAGAGCGTCCAGCCGGGCAGATCGCCTGCCTTTTCCTGAAACCGGATAGTGTCTTTGGTGCCCATGGCTTTCCTTGTAGAAAATCAGTCAACCTGCCAGGAAGAACAGTGCCCGCGTGAGAGCCCGATCACATCGATAAGCCGTCACGCCACAAACGTTCCGCGGAACCGGCGCACGGCTTCCAGCGCTCCGACGCGGTTGTCGAGCGCGTCCCTTTGACGCAACCGGCCGGGCGCCACCGTCGTCGACGATCCAGCCGTTGGGAAAGTGAATCCAGGCAGCAATCGTCCACGGGTCCGTTACGGCTCCGAGTTCTGCTAGAGTCTCCCTGATATCCGGCCGCGGCTGGTCGCGCTCATCGAACTGGTACCGGGCGAAGTACAGCTGGCGCCCAGCCTGAACACCAAAGATCCACCGGCGTTGCTTCCATCCGGTTGCCTCAGGCGCGGCGGCTGCGCTGATCCACTCTCCCTCGGCCAGTACTTTGAGAATCATCTGCGCTCGCCCTGTCTGCAGGCCGAGGAGCAGCTCAGGTAACGTCACAAACATTCGCCGCGCATCTTTCGCCGGTTCCCTGGTTGTCCAAGCCAAGCATGAGTTGGAAATTCCGCACATCAGTCAGCGAGTACGCTGGACGCGGTTGCCAGGAACCTTGGTCTACGTCGGTCAATCTTTATCCATTGGGTCGTCGGCGGCTGACACGCGGCGACTGCGCAATGTGCTGCGCATTTACAACCCATGCCGGTCTCGCGTTCCTCAGATCTCGGGCTCATCCGTGTCCTTTTCAGTCGAAGCAACCGGCTCGTCCGACACCGCAGGCTTCGAGCGCACGCGTCGTCGCAGCGGTCCGGCCATGACGGTGATGCTGTCATCGGGACACGGTATCTTCGCTGCGTTTATCGCCCACTCGCGGGTGCGAAGCGCGAATGCGGTCAAGCGTGCCTCAAGCTGCTCGCTGCTTTCGTACGGCGGCGTGGCTTGTCGCCGTCTCTTTCGCCTGTTCGCCTTGGTCATGCGACCTCCTTATTGAAGTGGCATCCCTATATCCGTAGTCTTTTCGCTCGACCAGAGTCGTTTCCGGTGGCCCTTCTGGCGGCCCATCCTGTAAACGTGGTCTTTTGCACACGTCAGGCCGGTGGTGACGAGCGTTATGTCCAGTGAAATCTCACGGCGCAGGGCACCTACCCGGCCGGGTTGTCTGGAAGCGGGGGCAGCATTTCCCTTAACGCCCGTTGTACGGCTTCATCACTCAGACCATGCGCAGAAGCACATGCGATAAAACCGCGTTCCTCTGCCTGAGCCGAAACGACGCTTGGATGATCGTCAATAGCGAGCCAATGGACGAGCTTGCTGCGCCGAACCTCCATCAGGATCTCCTCAGAACGGCACGATCCGTAACTCTCCAGGTCGCCCACAAACCGGTTGTCCAATGGACCCGGCAGCTGCATCAGCGTTGCGTCATCGAACAGGCGTCGCCAGTCCGAGCTGACGATAATCCGGACGGCGGGATGTTCAGCCAGCAGCGCCTCCAGGATCGGGCGCCAGACGAAAAGGCCCGGGTTCTCAATGAGGCGGAAATCTTCGTCTAGCGCGGGTTCACGCACTGGATGCAGCACACCGTCGAAATCGAGAAAGAGAACGGGGATCCCAGCCACGCAGGTTTCGGTGAAACCGCTGCCGGATGCCTCTGGTATCCTCATTCCTCCAGGCCCACACGCAGGATATGCAGGACGGACGTCACCGACTCACGCTCGCCCTGCGACAGCATTTCAAGCGCGCAGCACCCGCCGAATGCGGCCATGCGACGCGCGAGCCAACTGCCGGCTTTATCGCGGGATTCAAACGTGGCCAGAAGCTCGGCGACCAGCTCCGGGTCGGTCAGACTGAGCGCATCCATCGCCCGGATACCGGTCCGCTCAAGGCCCGTGTACAGGCGGAATATCTCTTCCACCAGCGTCTCGATCTCGATCAAACTGCTCCTCCTCATGCGGTCGATGACGGGCGCATCGCGCTCGCCGTCCCGCGTTTTACTGTCGCCGGGTACCGGCGTTATCGCCGCGCCCCGTTTTCTTTACGACCGCCGGGTCGCACCCGACGATCGCACTGTTCAATGCGGCGTGCCGCGGCGTGTGATCAGACTTCAATGACCAGTGACGGATCAAACGCCGGGTTTTCCCATTCCAGGTCGATGGGTGAACGCGCCATCAGACGGTTCGTCGCATAGCCGCGCGGGTTGGCAATCACCCGCGACCGGCCAACGCGATAATCGAACGAGTCATGCACGTGCCCGTGGATCCACACGTCGGCCAGATCGAGCAAGGGTCCCAGGTCGCTCACGAAAGCCGCGTTGACCGGGTCGTTCCCATAACGCGAATGCACCGAGGGCGGCGCAACGCCGTGATGGGTCACCACGACAGTGCGCCCGTCGAAGGGTTTTGCCAGCTCATTTCGCAGCCAGCCCAGTGACCTTTCATGTTCGGCGAGTGCATGCTCCGGCCGGAACCGTCCTCCTTCGCCAGCGCGGATCACACGATGGTCATGCAGCATCCGCCCGGCCAGCGCCATGCTGCGCTCGCGCGTGCCATTGAGCGCATAGTCTGTCCACAGGCAGCAACCGAGAAAACGCACGTCATCCGTGAAAAATGCGTCGCGCTCAAGGTAATGCACCGCCGTGCCGGCCGCGCGCGTGCGGATGGAATCGGCGAGCGGATCGTACTCTTCGCCATACGCTTCGTGATTGCCATGCACATAGATCACGGGCACCGGCCAGTGCGCGAACGGCTCGATTGCATCGGTGCCCTTCGCAATATCGCCCGCCAGCACCAGCACATCCGCATCCGCATCCGTTGTTACGATCGGGTTAAAACCTGGAAACCTCTGGTGCACGATCTCCAGATGCAGATCCGAGGCGATATGGATACGCATGCCGTCAGCTCATCCCTACGCCATCGCCCGTCGGATTCCGGCGGCGAGCCTTTGACGAACGCGCCGGCGTGGATGGGTAGATGCGCTTTCCGGGAGAGTGTTTCTCCGCAATACCGATCGGCATCGAGAATTCCTCACCCGCTGCTGTCGTAAATCGCGCAAACGACACCAGCGGATGGTCTTCGTCATAGGCGGCCGTCGCGCCGATGTGAATTTCGCTCAGCGGTGCCAGATTCCATTGTGCCGAGTCCTTGTGCGGCCTCGCGCTCAGCACGGCCGCGCCCCGCACAATCTGGCCATCTGCCGTCAGTTGCAGCAGCGTTTTCGCCGCACCCGACGCGAATTCCACCATGGCAACCCGGGGCAGGTCACGCTTTCCAGCGGCAAATTGCAGGATAAGCACATCACCACAACCCGCCATCTCGGTAACGGCCGACAACGTCACGCCGGGCCATGCCGGCAGACGGTTCTGGTCAGAAGTCAAAAACATACGATCACTCTCAAAACAGCAAACTTGCCAACATACCGCTCGAAGCAACGGATCGGCACGCGTGAAATGGCATCAAGTCGAATCGGCATTTCCTGACGCCTGCAGACGAACAAATCAGCGTTCTCAGTGCACGCGTTCCGGCGCAAGGCGCACATAAACCCAAATACTGCAGACCCCGGTACCACGAATAATGCAATCCAAGACGGACACATTCTAAAAAGCCGCCCTTCCCCCGCCCCCCAAGCATTTCCGGTCGATTGATGACGCTTAACTCCCAGTCTACTGGGAAGACAAACTATAGCGGGAAACTGAGAGTGCTCCCATTTCACTGGGAGCAAAGATTTGGAAGAGGTAAGGGCAGTTTTTGGCGTGCTGTTGCGGGAACGACGTCTTGCGGCTGGACTGACGCAGGAGCAACTTGCATTTGAGGCGTCGATTCGCCGGAACTACGTCAGCATGCTCGAACTCGGCCAGCACCAGCCCACGCTCACCATGCTCTTCTCGCTCGCCACTGCCCTCAGCTGTGCTCCCAGCGATCTGCTCGCCGATCTCGAAGGTCGGATTGCAAAAGCCCGACGCCGAAAGCCACGGCCGAAACGACAGCGCGCGGCCACGTCAGAGACTGTCACCCCACCCAGGAAAGCCTCACGCTATACAACGGAGTGATGCCTCCCTCAAATCAGTGAGGGTACGCGCGGCCGGCGTTCGGCGGTGTGCCGCGCGCCATACCGACGCTGCCCTGTATCCAGCGTGCCTCGCAGAGCCCATAGCCACACATCCGCGGTCCCGGCCGCCTGCCCGCGTTTTCCGGTGATAAGGGCGTTTATCACCGGAACGGGTTCGGTTTCCGGTCCAAAAGCGGTCATCTAACGTTCGTGCCGTGCGTGAACCAGACTGTGAACTAGACTGGACATGTCACCGTCACCGCGCCCCACCGCTTTCTCCGGGCGCCGGAGTCCCGCCATGGCCCGCCCCGCCGCCGTCACCCCCGACCAGATCCGCACCACCGTGCTCGCCATGCTCGCCGAAGCGGGTGACGCGGAAACTACCATCCCGGCCACTTCAGTCACCCCAGCCACGCCGGTCACCCGGGACCGTTTCCGCCGCGCCGTCTCCGTGCGGCGGCTGCGCGCGCGGCTCGGCGCCGGCGACCCCACGGTGCTGTCGCGGGCGCTGAACGCGATCGAGGCCGAACTGGTGCAGGCGGGTCTCACTGAGGTCGCGTTACCCGGCCTGCCGGACGCGATCGCCGACCAGATGCGCGCGCTGTGGGCGGCCGCCGTCAGTGTGCAACTCGATGACGTGGTGCGCCTGAAAGCCGAGGCGCGCGACGCGATGGAGGCCGCACAGGGCGCCCGGCACGACGCGGACCTGCGCGTCGAACTGCTGCGCGTGGAACTCGCCGAGCTGCGCGCGCAGCTGTCGGCCCGCGACACGGAACTCGCGACGGCCCGCACAGAATGCCGCGCCGCGACGGCGACCCTTGCCGAACGCGAGCAGGCGGCCGCAGCGCTCAGACAATCCGCCGAGCAGGCGACCCAAGCCCTCGAGGATGCGCGCACCGACCATGCAGCGGCGCTGGCCGCCGTCCACGCCCGCTACGAAGGCCTGTCGAAACGGCTGCTGCAGGAGACGGAGCACCAGCGTCACGCGCTTGCGGCCGAGCGCGAGCGGCTTTCGAAACAGTTCGCCGACGCGCAGACCCGGATCACCGCGCTTGAGGGACTGCGCGAGCGGCTGCTGGAAGAGCTCGCCACAGGGCGCGACGCCCACCGGCAGGCGGCGGCCGAGGCCGCGGCACTCGCGACCGTGGTCGCCGAACAGCGCCATGCGCTCCAGGCGCTGCAGGCCCTTCAGGCGCTCCCGGCGGCGCACGCCACACAGGTCGCCACGCACAAACGACCCGCCCGACACCCGCCCGCGCGACACATGAGCGCGGGCCACGCGGCGGCCGTCGCCGCCGCACCGCGCCCACGGCCCCGCTCACCCCGTGCGCGTAAAAGCCCGTCATCATGAAGTCCGCCGACTGGATCGATGCGGGCGTGCTGCCACCACAGCGGCTGCCGTCCGGCGTCGAGGCCGCGCTCGCGTATCTCGAGCAGGCACTGGGTCACGTCGTGTACCGCCGCTGGACGCTCGCCGACCTGAAACGCGCCGCGCCGTCGCTCGCCGACGCGAAGCACGCGCACCCGGCCGTGTTCGCGCTGCTGCTCGAGCACGATGTGGCGATCGAGTACTGGGCGCAGGGGCGCCTTCATCTGGCGGCCGCGGGCGCCGCACCGTCGCCCGATACCGTACTCGCCCGCGTGCTGCACGCGCACCGCCGCCGGTTCCGGCATCTGCCCGACGGCGACACAGCCGACGCTGCCGGCCAGCGCGGCGAACCCATTGTCAGCGCAGCCAATGAAGGCGACGGCGCCGTCACGCCCGCCGAGGCGACGCTCGATGCCGCCGCTATGCAGGTCGTCGACATGGCGACACTGGTCGCGCTGTCCGCCTCGCGTAGCAGCAATCCCGCGGCGCTGCGCGCATGGCTCACGCGCGCCGGACGCTTCATGAACGCGACGACCACCAATTCCCTCGGTGTGACCGACGACGCCCGGGCCCTCGCGCTGTTCCTGCGCGACCGCGCGCAGCGCTCACCGCACACCTTACGCGCGTACCGCACCGAACTGCGCCGCCTGATCGGCTGGTGCGAGGCGCACCGGCGTGGCCCGTTATCCGACCTGACGCGCGATGACCTGCTCGCCTTCCGGCAAACACTCGGCCCCGCGTGCAGCATGGGGGGCACCCCATCCACGGTTCCGGCCCGGCCCAGTGCCGCGCGTCCCAGCAAACCGCCCCGTAGCGACGCGGGCCGTCGCCGCGCGCTCGCGGTCATCTCGAGCCTGTTCCGTTACTGGCAGAAGACGGGCTACCTGGTGATCAACCCCGCCGCCGAGCTGTCAGGCGGTGGGACCGCCCGCATGACGTGGATGCCGTCGCGGATCCTGCCCGCTCGGGTGCTCGCGCAGTGCGACACGGTGACGGCCGGCGCGCGGCCGCCGGCGATATCGGTCCTGGTCTGGGCGCGCCGCTGTGCGATCTGGTCGCTCTACCGCTTCGCGGGGGTGCGCCTCGCCGAACTCGAGTGGTCTGCAGAGCTGGGACTGCCGCGCCTGAGCGTCGAGCCGGACGGCACCACGGCGGCCTCCAAGTCGGCCGGCCCGGCACACGGATCGTCCGGCGCGACCGGTGGTCAGTGGACGTTGCACGTGCGCGGCAAGGGTGACAAGCTTCGCGCGATCCCGCTGCCGTCGCGCTGCGCGCCTGTGTTGCGTGACTATCGCGTCCTGCGCGGTCTCGCCGCCGAACCCGCGCCGTTCGAGTCACTACCCCTGATTCACAGCGAGAAGCGCGACGCACTCGGGCACAGCGGCCTCTATGATGAAGTGAAGGCGGTGCTGCAGGCGGCAGAAGGAACGGTCCCGGCCGGTGACGCAGCGACGCGCGCGCTGATCCACGCGGCGTCGACGCACTGGTTAAGACACGGCTATGCGCGCACGCTGGTCGTCGATCATGCGGTGCCACTCCCCGTTGCGCAGACGCTGCTCGGTCACGCGTCGGTGCAGACGACGGCCGCGTATGCGCGCACGGACCTCACGCAGTTGCGGGACTTTGTGGAAGGGAGTTTTCCAAAAAAACAAATAGCTTTCGCACGCGACGATTAATCGATCATTCGGCCGCTCGTCGGCCTATGCGGACATTGGTGCGGGTCGCGTTCAACGTCAGCAGTTTGGCGGAATGCTGACGTTGGCGGCTTCGCGCGGCAGGACTGCAACGCCCGCTCAGCGAACTCACCCTCCCGACCCTGACCACCCATTCGAGCGGCCAATACGAATGACTCAATGCAACGGGGAGCGGCCATCCATCGCTCCCGCTGTCCTCTCATTTTTGTGTGCCCCATGTGTATCAGCGATCGGCATCGCTCGCCCTCATCCACTGCAGTGCACTGCATGTAGCTGATCAGCGTAAGGCGATTTCCGCAATACCCGCTACCGCCGAAAGCACGACGACAGCCAGCGGTGGGACCTTCCAGCGCGTCAGTAGAAAGAAGCCGGCACTAGCGACTGCAAAGTCAATACCGGAACGGACGGCACTGGTCCACACAGGCGAATACAGTGCGGTTGCCAGCAGCCCGACGACCGCAGCATTTACTCCAGACAGCACAGCCGCCATCGAAGGATGCGCGCGAAGCGCCTGCCAGTATGGCAAAGCGGCAAGCACGAGCAGCAGCCCTGGCAAAAAGATGCCTGCCACGGCCAGCAGTGCGCCCCAGCCGTGATTCGGCGAGCCGCTCATGATCCATCCCAAGAAGGCGGCGAACGTGAACAGTGGACCGGGTACAGCCTGAGCGGCCCCGTAGCCCGCGAGAAAATCATTTGGCGATACCCAGCCGGTGACGACCGTTTCTTGTTGCAGCAGCGGGAGCACAACGTGACCGCCGCCGAACACGAGTGCACCCGAGCGGTAAAAGGCATCGAACACGCGGACGGCATGGGTATTGTCGTATGCCGAGAGTCCCGGAAGCACGAACAGAAGTCCGCAGAACAGGATAAGTGCGAGCATGCCGACAGTACGCGATACACGGAACTCGTGCGTATGCGGCCGCAAGGCGCCCGCACTTGCCGAAGCAGACGAGCGGCACAGTACGATACCGAGGAGCGCGCCAAGTACGATCGCGATCAGTTGCGCATAGACCGTCGTCAAGACCGCAAGAATTCCCATCGTCAGGAGTGCAATACCGGCACGACGATGATCAGGGCACAAACGGCGCGCCATGTCCCACACGGCCTGCGCCACTACCGCCACCGCGACGAGCTTTAGACCATGGATCAGGCCGCTTCCCACGGGGCCGCCTAGTTCGGGGGCAGCAATGGCGAAGGCAATCAACAGCGCGACGGATGGCAACGTGAATCCGCACCATGCCGCGAACCCGCCGAGCCACCCCGCACGAAGCAGGCCAATTGAAAAACCGACCTGACTGCTAGCAGGGCCGGGAAGAAACTGGCAGAGACCGACCAGATCAGTAAACGTTTCATCATCGAGCCATCGCCGCTGCTCAACGAATTCGCGGCGAAAGTATCCGATATGCGCGATGGGGCCACCAAAGGACGTCAAGCCGAGTTTCAGAAATACCAAGAGAACTTCGACTATCGATCCTCTGCGGCCGTGCTGCGTCGTCGACATACCTGTTTCCATAACGCTTTCGATTCTGATGACGGTGATTGGGCGAGAGTGTATGCAGATCAGATTTCTTCGAAGAGCTCACTGAAAAGCTCGCGCACCTTGTGTTTCGCAGATGCCAGGGCCCGGCGTCCTGTCACAGTGGCGCGATACATCCTCCGGCCGCTTCGCCCGGAGCGCTCCAGCGTGGACTTCAGGTAACCCTTGTTCTCGAGGCCGTGCAGGATCGGATAAAGCGTGCCTGGACTCAGCTTGTAACCGTGCCGTCCTAGTTCTTCGATCATCGCCTTGCCATACAGCGGCTCCCTGGACGCGTGGTGTAGCACGTGCAGGCGGATCAACCCGGCATAGAGATCTCGATCGTTCATCAAACGCTATCCGTGTTCCGACTGTATCGAAATTCGATTCTGTCGGGATCATACGGGACGGGATATGACCGGTCAACGGCATGGGCGCACAACTGTTGATGCTGGATCTGCGCACTGGGGACGAGCACTTCGACGAGAGCTGCTCCCTGTATCTGATTCATGGGAGGATTGGGTCGCCTGCGTTAAGCGGTCGTTCACCGTCGAGAATTCGGTGTGCAATGAGCGGTCTCCGTGTCACTGATTCCATATTTCGACTATAATTGAAATATGGAAACTAAACAGACCATCGCTGCTCTGGCGGCACTCGCGCACGAGTCCCGACTCGAGGTCTTTCGCGCCCTGGTGCAGGCCGGCCCCGAGGGCATGCCCGCAGGCCAGATTGCCTCGCTGTTGGACGTCGCGCCGTCGTCGCTTTCCTTCCACCTGAAGGAGCTGTCTCACGCGCAGCTCGTCACCAGCCGGCAGGAAGGCCGGTTTGTCATCTACTGCGCGAACTTCGCAACGATGAACGGCCTGTTGGCCTATCTCACCGAGAACTGCTGTGGCGGCAACCCCTGTTCGCCGGCATCAGCATGTTCTCCCTCTAGGGAGAAGCAGTCATGAAGCGCTTTCACCTCCACGTCGCCGTCACGGATCTCGCTGCGAGCATCCGCTTTTACTCGGCGTTGTTTGCAGCCGAACCGACCGTCGTCAAGAGCGACTACGCAAAGTGGATGCTCGAAGACCCGCGCGTCAATTTCGCGATCTCGCAACGCGGGGCCACGCCTGGTCTGGACCATCTGGGCGTGCAGGTCGAGAACGAGGCCGAACTGACCGAGATGCATAGTCGGCTGGAAGGCGCAGCGTTACCCATCGACGCGCAGATCGGTACGGCCTGCTGCTATGCGAACTCGAACAAGTACTGGACCGTTGATCCACAGGGCATCGCATGGGAGTCGTATCACACGCTGAACGACATTCCCGTGTTTGGCGAGTCGCGCGATACACAGACTGCCGCACCTGGCTCCGGGGTGGCTGCGTGCTGTGCTCCGTCGTCGGGCAAACCGGTTGGGATTCCGGTCAAGTCTTCGTCGTGCTGCTGAGTCGAGCACGCGATTTAACGAGGAACGTATGACGACCAACGTATTGATCCTGTGCACGCACAACTCCGCTCGCAGCGTGCTCGGCGAAGCCATGCTGAATCACTGGGCCTCGAAGCTCGGCAAGGACGTACGCGCTTTCAGCGCGGGCAGTGCGCCAGGCGGCCGCCTGAACCCGTTTGCTGTCGAGGCGCTCACGGAGGCGGGTATTGATGTGAGCGACTATCGCAGCAAAAGCTGGGACGAGTTTGCTGATGGCGGTGCCCCTGCCATGCGAATCGTCATTACGGTCTGTGACAGTGCCGCTGCGGAGCCATGTCCCTACTGGCCCGGCAGTCCCGTCAAGGTTCACTGGGGCTATCCGGACCCGTCCGTTGCTCCGGGAGGCGACGAAGGCAAGCGCGTTGCGTTCGAACTCACCCGTCAGGCGATCGGCTTCCGGATGCTGCAACTCCTCGCGCTGCCGCTCGAATCGATGAGTAACGAAGACCTCCAGCGGGCTCTCACAGCGATTTCCGAATCATGATCGTAACCATTGGTCTGAAGCGCAAGGTCCTCGCCGAACTGATTGGTACTTGCCTGTTGCTCGCAGTGGTGATCGGCTCCGGGATCATGGGCGAGCGACTTGCCGGCGGCAATGTTGCGATCGCCTTACTTGCCAATACATTGGCGACCGTGGGCGGACTGTATGTGCTGATCGAGATGTTCGGCCCACTGAGTGGCGCGCATTTCAATCCGGCCGTCAGCATGGTCATGACCCTACGCGGTGAACTGCCTGCATATGAACTGGTGCCCTACATCGCGGCACAGTTGATTGGCGCTTTGCTCGGCGCATGGCTCGCGCACGCAATGTTCGGTTTGCCGATCATCGAGTTTTCGGGCAAGGTGCGCGCCGGGACCGGCCAATGGATTGCCGAAGCAGTGGCCACCGCCGGACTGCTGCTCGTCATCCTGCGTGCACCGGCCGGGCGCGCCTCGATCATGGTGGCTGCGTACATCGGCGCGGCATATTGGTTCACTGCGTCGACGTCGTTCGCGAACCCGGCCGCGGCATTCGGCCGTATGTTCAGCGACAGCTTCGCAGGTATCGCACCATCCAGCGTGCCCGGGTTCATCCTTGCCGAACTGATCGGCGCGGCAATTGGCTTTGCGGTGCATACGGCGTTCGAGCCGAGCAAGCAACGCATCGGCCACCCCAACCTGATCGAGTCCTCTGGCGAGCACGAAGACGTTCACTGACGCGACCATTCTGGTCGGCTCCCGCTTCGGGAGAACCTCAAACGCTTGCGTCTCGGCACAGGCCGCAATGGGCGATTGAACAGTCGTTTGCCGGCATAAGGCGAGTGTCTGAATCTGGCCGGGTTGAGGCAGTGCCGCCGTCCGCCGAGAATCCGAGGATGACGCCGAGTATGCGAATCGCATGAGGCAGTGACCGGCCACTTCTAGCCGTTCGCCTGTGATCCCAGACGGACATTCGAATGTCGACTCGAATCACATAGCGTACCAATGGCAGCCAGTCATGCTCGTCGGGTCACTGGCCCTTGGCACAAAGTAGCTCGTCAGTTTTTGTTTGCGCCGTTAGCGCGCGGCGTGCGCATGCTCGCGCAGCTCACCAGGAATCAAAGCGCGCTCGAGGCCACCGTCGCTGAGCCATGCACGCGTCTTCTGCGCAGCTCGGTCGATCAGTTGCGCGCACTGCGTATAGTCGTAAGGCGAGACATCGAGTGGACACAACGGCGGAACGACATAGATCTGCACACGCGTCGAATAGAACTCAAGGTCGCGCACGAGCTGGCGTGCGATGACGAGCGTCAGAGCGTGCAGGGCCTGCGCGATCGCGCTACGCGGCGGTGCATGCAACGCACACGCGAAGCCGGCCGGTAGCACGATGATGCGCGTCGCGCCGAGCGTAACCGCCACCGAGATCGGCGTGTTGTTGGCGACGCCGCCATCGATGAGATCCACACCGTCGATACGCATCGGCGGGAACACGCCGGGAATCGCTGCGCTCGCCAGCACGGCGTTCACCACAGGACCGGTAGAAAGAACGATTTCGTCGCCGGTAAGCATATCGGTCGCGGCGATGTGAAGCGGCAAGGTCGCCTGCTCGATCCGCTCATACGACAGATGCGTCTCCAGCAGCTGACGCAACGCGTTCGCCTCGACGAGATGCGCACGACTGCGCAGGATCATCGCGAGCAGCCCGAGCATAGAAAGCGGCATGATGTCCTGCCGCCGGATCTTGCACCAGAGCGCTTCGAGCATTGCTACGCCCGCGCCGTCCGGTTGTCCTGCGAAATACGCTGCGTTGATCGCGCCTGCGGAGGCCCCCACCACGCAGCCCGGATGCTCACCGCGTTCGAGCAGTTCGCGCAGCATGCCAACCTCGATCGCGCCAAGGCTGCCACCGCCTGCGAACACGAAGGCGGTCAAACCCGAAAGATGGGGGTTCATGGCTTATTCGAAACGTCTGCCCGCGGTCAACGCCAATTGTTGGTGCCAGTTGCGCCGGCAGCACATGCTGAGGCAACCGCATACAAGCGCCTGTATCGCGCATCTAACACAGCCTCAACAATTAACCGCCGCGACGTCTTCGTCCTTTGATCAGATTCTGCAGTTCAGTCTGCATGGTATGCCCCTTTCAAGGTATCCACCAAACGTCGGTAAGATCAGACGAGATCTCGTGGTTTTTCGGGCAAGCGGACATCCGCGTCAAGGTGCTGCGCGGCCTTTGGTGGCAGTTCGCGACCGTCCGGGGACTTGCCCGCCGTCGAAGAGGCGGTCGACCGTCGGACCCAGGAAGCTGTCATTGAAGTGGACCCGGTTCCAGTGGCCGGAGCGGGTCGGGCGCTGCCCGTCGTACCAAGCAGCGAGCGGCCCGGTAGCGCGGCGCAATGCATCTACGCAGTCGCCAGGAGATTTGCGTCGGCTCGTCCTCGGCCACCCTTATAATCCGGCATGACTCAATCCATCTCCCACGCAGCAAGCTTACAGCCGCCAGCACCGGCTGCGCGATTCATCGGTTTGTTGGTCGCGCATACGTCAGCGGGCCATTCGCCATCCACGCGTGTGGATGGCACGTTCGACGAGCTGCGACCGGCGATCGTATGAAAATACCCAAACGACTTGCACCGCTTCTCGAAGAAGGCCTCATCGACGAAGTCATCGGCCAGTTGATGAGCGGCAAGGAGGCAGCAGTCTACGTCGTGCGCAGCGGCGAATCGACACGTTGCGCAAAGGTCTACAAGGACGCGAAGCAGCGCAGTTTTCGGCAAGCCGCGTCGTATCGGGACGGTCGCAAGGTCAAGAACAGCCGCCAGGCGCGGGCGATGGAAAAAGGTACGCGCTACGGCCGCCAGATGCAGGAAGCGTCATGGCAGAACGCTGAAGTCGACGCGCTGTTCCGGCTCGCCAACGCAGGTGTGCGCGTGCCGCAACCCTATATTTGTACCGACGGCGTGTTGCTAATGGAGCTGGTGATCGACGCGATGGGTGACGTCGCGCCACGGCTGAACGACGTCGATCTGACCGAGGCCCGCGCCCTCGAACTGCACGCGCTGCTGCTGAACCAGGTTGTCCGCATGCTTTGCGCAGGGTTGATTCACGGCGACCTGTCGGAATACAACATCCTGCTGGCAGCGGATGGGCCGGTGATCATTGATCTGCCACAGGCCGTCGACGCAGCTGGCAACAACGAAGCCGCCTCGATGCTCAAGCGGGACGTCGACAACCTGGCCGCGTACTTCGGACGGTTTGCGCCGCAAATACTCACCGCGAGTTATGGCATGGAGATCTGGACGCTCTTCGAGGCAGGGCTGCTGCGTGTCGATGCCGAATTGACAGGCCGCATCGAAGTCGACACGCGACCTGTGGACCTCGATGGCGTGCTGCAGGAACTCGAAGAGACACGTCTTGAGGAAGACGCGCGAGTGCGGCGACAGCAGGAACTGAGCGCGAGCCGGTAACCGTGCCCGATGTCCCCTGAAGATAGCCCGAAAGTGAAGGTCTTCGAAAAACGTCGCCGCTCGGCCGGCCAGTTACGGCCATTCCGCTCGAGTATTCCGTGGACGTTTGAAGGTCGGCTCCACGCTGACAACGGACGGTAACGTTCGACGTTACAAGAACTTCACGTCGAGCAAGCGCCGTTGCCTCTGCGCGGAAACAAACAGCGATCCCTTCTACTATCGGATCTTGATGACGACCTTACCCTTTGCACGTCCTGTTTCGACGTAAGCCAAAGCCTCTTGCGTTGATTCGAACGGGAAAATCCGATCAATCACAGGCCTTATCGCAGCTACGTCGACGAGCTTGGCGATCTGGGCTAGCTGGCCTCCATCGGCACGCATAAAGAGGAATGAATAGCCGACGTCACGACGTCTCGCTGCTTTTCGGATGCGATAGCTTAGAAACCGCATCGCCGTTTTCAGGAACCAGGAGGCACCCATCTGCTTAGCAAAATCAGGATCGGGCGAACCGGCGATCCCAATGAGCTTGCCACCCGGCTTGAGCACTTGCAGTGATTTTCGAGCGTATTTCCGCCCTGCATATCCAGTACCACGTCGCAGTCTTTCAATACAGCGGCAAAGTCGTCCTTCTTGTAATCGATGATGATGTCGGCACCGAGTTGCTTCATCAATCCGGCATTCGCGGCGCTCGCTGTCGTCGCGACGGTCGCGCCCAGATGCTTCGCCAGTTGAATAGCAAAGGTGCCAACGCCGCCCGAGCCGGCGTGTATGAGCACCTTCTGCCCTTTCTTCAGTTGCCCTCGTTCGATCAGCGCCTGCCAGGCGGTCAAGCCCACCAACGGGATTGAAGCCGCTTCTTCCATACTGAGCGTTTTGGGCTTGAGGGCCACGGCATCTTCATTGATCGCGATGAATTCCGCGAAAGTACCGATGCGATTTTTGGGCGGTCGCGCATATACTTCATCGCCCGCCTTGAATCGCCGCACACGCGATCCGACGCGGACAACGACCCCGGCCAGGTCGTTGCCCAGAATCAGCGGCAAACGATAGGGCAGAATGAGCTTGAACTCTCCATCCCTGATCTTCGAATCAAGCGGGTTCACGCCAGCGGCGTAAATCTGGATCAATACGCCGTCCTCACGCAGTTCCGGGACCGGCATATCGCCAGCTCGTACGCCATTCTTGCGTCCATATCGATCGACGACGAATGCCTTCATCATGGTTCTTTGTTCCTTGACGGTTTCTTGTTGCGTGAGTAACAGCTCCACGTTGCGAGCCGCAGATCTTTGCGAATGCCGGCGTCCACTAGGCCCGCAGGCGCAAATCTGCGCAGCAATCGGAGGCGTCCGGCGAGGCCGCCCGCTGCATAGCGGAGTCTCGGGCGAGCCGCGAGCGCGGCCTGCAATACAGTTTCGGCCACAACCTCAGGGCCGTCGGCATTCTCGACCACCTCCTCGACTCTCTTGTCCACGGCCGCGCGCACCTCGTGGTACGCGTCAAGCGGGGCGTCAGGGGCCATGAAGTTCGCGTCGAAAGGCGTTTTGATGTAGGCAGGCTCAATGACCGATACCCGGATGCCCATCGTACGTAACTCATGATCGAGCGACTCCGAATAGCCTGCCACCGCATGCTTGGTGGCGGAATACAGCGCCATATAGGGCATCGGTAAGAAACCCAGCACGGAGCCGATGTTGATGATGCGGCCGCGACCTTGTTGTCGCATATGGGGCAGCACGGCACGCGTCATGCGGACGATCCCGAAGAAGTTCGTATCGAAGATCGCACGGGCCTGGTCAAGCGAACTCTCTTCTGCGGCGGCGGGGGCGACCCCGAAGCCGGCGTTGTTTACCAGGAGATCGATGCGGCCGTGTAGGCGCAGCACCTCCTTGACGGCTGCTTCGACTGATTCGTCGCTAGTCACGTCCAGCGGCAACATCTCGAACCTCCGCTGGCCCGCTAACGCACCGCGCCGGCTAGTGCCGTAGACTTTGTATCCGGCTTCCGCAAGGCGGGTTGCCGTGGCTTCGCCGATGCCTGAAGAGGCACCTGTAACAAGCGCTATTCCGGTTTTCATGATGTCCTTCGGGGAGTGAGAAATGATCTTCAGGTCTTTGGTCAAGCATTCATCTTGCCAAAAATATGATGATCATCATATTTTTGGCCCATCAAAAGCGCACGCAGGGTACGCGGATTTACTCATCAGTGGACGCGAATTTTTTCAATGCGGCTTCAAGAAAACTGTCCGACAGCTTGGGGTCGTCGACGGCGCGCGCCAGCACTAATGTGCCGACCATGGTTGCAACGGTCATAAGTGCCTGCTCATGCGCGCCCGGTTGGCCCCAATCGGGCAATTGGCGCGCAACGACATCGATCATCTCCTTGATGCGGCGGGTGGCCGCGCGCCGCACGACCGGCGCTTGGCGCGGCATCTCCGAGCCAAGGGCGGAAACCGGGCAGCCCGTCTCTATGGCTTCACGGTGCTCCTTCGATAGATAGGCGCGCACCATCGACGGCAATGCCTGCTCCGGAGGCACGGATGCGGCGATCTGCTCCGACCGGGCCACGGCCTCAGCACCGGCGCGGTCAGCCGCTTCGGCAAGCAGCACCTCGCGCGATGGAAAGTGCGCGTAGAAGCCGCCGTGCGTCAGACCGGCCTCCTTCATGATGTCGGCCACTCCCGTCCCGGCGTAGCCGCTGCGCCGAATCGCGCGCGCGGCAACCTCGACGATGCGCTCGTGCGTGATTTCCTTACGGCTGGCAGTTTTCTGATCGAATGATGACTTTTGCATGATGCTCATCATATACCACGTCGGCACAATTTGTTGAGCGGGAGCAATCTCGATGGAGACCAAGGTTTCCAGCAGGCAGCGCCAGCGTGCGCAACTCTCGTCAAGACACCGATCCCGAGCTCGGTTTTTCATGTCGGTGGTCTTGGCAGGTATGGCCATCGCGCGCTTCCTGGCTAACATCCGCAAGGACAGGCACTGACGGTTCCTCGTTAGGCTTACTCTGGCGTGGCCGCTTTACCTCGGAAGCGGACGTGTAGGCTACGCGGCATCGAACGGCGGATAGGGGTCGGCAGTGCGCGTTGACGACCGGCCGCTTCCGGGAAGCGGAATTCCAATGGCCGCTTTCCGGCGATGAATTTGAAGAGCGGACTGATGCAACCCGACGGTCGTCAAGACTCACTCGCGTTTCGGCCGAGCCGGCGTTCATACGACCGCATCGCCAACGACCGCAAAGGAAAGTGCAGCCGCCGCAGGATTGCGGAACGATAATTGGGCCGCCAATCGGAATACAGAATGGGTGCGCCCAGTGCCACGTCCAGCCACAACGGGTAGGCTCTTCAAGCAGCGATACGCCGTGCGCTGCCGGATCCTCTGAATCACGGCCAATCTGCCGCGCGGCCACTCGGTGTCTGCGCCCACATAGTCGATGTCTGCCGAATATTCCCAGAACGAGCCCCACGGATCGCGCACATAGTGGAAGTAGTTCGACCCCAATACGTGCCGACCCACGCCCCGTCCTTTCGCATATCCGGCCTGCCGCATCTGCAGCTTTCCGAGACCAACATCGTCGACAGCCGGCACGTCCCACGCACTATGATGCCAGCCCTTCGCATTGCCCTGCGCAAATGCGACGAGGTGATGATCACTTTTTTGCGCTCAGCGCGACAGGGGTTGCGGCGAGTGCGCTGACGCACGCGCGCCCAGCGCTGCGGCCGCCTCGTCTTCCGGCTCTGCGGACAGATTCCGCTTGAAAGTCTCAGCAAGAAAAAAGGCGCACACCAGGCTCAGCAACCCTGTCGCCGCGATATAGATCGAAATGGGCAGCGTCTGGCCATACGTCGCGAACAGATAGGTGGCGATCAATGGCGTCGGTCCTGACGTGATGATGCCGGCGATCTGATACGGCAGCGAAGCACCCGTATAGCGCACCCGCGTCCCGAACAGTTCCGCAAACCACGTCGATTGCACCCCGTACACCGAAGCCTGGCTCAACGCGATACCGCAGACGTATGCCACGAAAATCAAGGTCGGACTGCGTGTCTCAAGCAACGGAAAGAACGCGAATCCATAGATCGCCACGAACACCGCGCCGAGCATGAAGACGGTCCGGCGTCCAATAACGTCCGACAGTTTGCCGAACAGCGGCAGCGTGATCAGCGCAAACGCGCAGCCCACAATGATGGCGTTCAGCAGTAGTCCACGCGACAAGCCGAGCCGCGTCGTTCCGTATACCAGCACGAACACGTTGATCACGTTGAAGGTGATGTCGACCGCGAAGCGCGTGCCGATCGTCAGCACGAGGTCTTTCGGATGCCGGCGCAGCAATTCGATCAGCGGCGCCTTCACAACCTGCTTGCTCGCCTTGATCTGTTCGAATACCGGCGACTCCATGACGCGCAGGCGGATGAACAGGCCGATCGCGATCAGCGCGACGCTCAGCAGGAACGGCAGGCGCCATCCCCATGAATAGAACGCGTCTGACGGCAGACTCGAGACGGCTTTGAACACCGCGGTCGAGAGCATCAGTCCGAGCGGCACGCCCAATTGGGGGAATGCGCCGAAGAAGCCACGTTTCCTGGCCGGCGCCGTTTCGACCACCATCAGCACCGCGCCGCCCCATTCGCCGCCGACGCCGAGCCCTTGCAGGAAGCGCATCGCGACCAGCAGGATCGGCGCCCAGACGCCGATCGAGGCGTAAGTCGGCAGCAGGCCGATCACGAAAGTGCCGACGCCCATGATCGTCAGCGTCGCGACGAGCGTCGCCTTACGTCCGATGCGATCGCCAAAGTGCCCGAAAAACACGGCCCCGAATGGCCGTGCGAGATAGCCGACCGCAAAACTGCCGAACGCAGCGATGGTGCCGACCATCGGATCGAACGAGGGGAAAAACAGCTTGGCGAAGACCAGCGCCGAAGCGGTGGCATAGAGAAAAAAGTCGTACCACTCGATGGCGGTCCCGACCACCGAAGCGACCAGCACACGGTTGACGGCCGACCGGCTGATAACCGGCGCGTTGCCGGATGAAATGGGCGATGTATTCACGTCTCCTCCCTTCTCTGGGAATCTATATTTTGAACTGCTGCGTCTCGGCGGCGCGGGTTCGCCCGCACGTTACGATCGGTTCACTGGGCTTACCAGTGCAGTTCCATCGGGAACTGGTCGAGCGTTTCGACGCCGCCCGAGGTCAGCCGCACGATACGTTCCGTGCGCAAACCACCGACGTTCGGCACCGTGATCGTCGCCTTCAGGGTAAAGACCATGTTTTCCTGCAACACGGTCCTGTTGCCCGGCCCGATCCACGGCGCTTCTTCTTCTGGATCCATGCCGGTGCCGTGACCGGTGCCGTGGCCGCGCGCTTCGCTTGAGTATTGCTCGTAGTTCGATTTCACCAGCGCCTGCTGGATCACCGCGTTCAGTTCCATGGCCGCCATGCCGGGACGCGCCGCGGCCAGCCCCGCTTCGACCGCGCGCGCCGCTGCCGCGACGATCGCCATTTTCTCGGGAGTCGCCGGACCGTAGGTGAAACCGCGTCCGCCATCGGCCACGTACCCACGATAACGCGCACCGATGTCGGTCATGATGAGATCCCCCGGTTGCAGGATGCGGTCGGTGGGGCGCGCCAGGTTATAGGCCGAGCGCGGACCGGATTGCACCATCGAATCGAACGCGGTCCGGTCCGCTCCTCCCGCGAGCATCGCGCGGTCAGCGATTAAAGCGAGTTCACGCTCCGTGTAGGGACGGCGGTCGGCGAGCGCGTCGCGAATCGCGGCCATCGCCGAATCGGTCAAGGCAGCGGCTTTGCGCATCAGCGCGACTTCGGCCTCGCTCTTGATTGCCTTGATTTCGGCCAGCACCATCGTCGGTTCGAGCTTCAGTTCGCCAAGACCGACATCCAGGCGCTGCAACAGGTCCGCGGGAATATAGGCGGCGCCGGCGAGCCCGACCGTGCCGCTGCGGTGCCGCGCCGAAAATACCTGCACCTCTTGCGTGACTTCACGCAGGCTGCGCACCTCGAAGGCGGTCACGCTCGTCGCGTAATCGAGGCATTGATCCGACACGAACAGCACGGGGTCGCCGTCCACCGGCAGCAGCAGGATCGCGTTTGCAATGTCCGATACGCCGTCGAGCGGGCGGAACTCGGTGAAGTAGCCGATGTTCGCGCCACGCCAGCAATCGCCGAATGCAAGCAGGCCGACCAGGCCCGCCTTGTCGAGCGCGCTGCGGACCTTGGCGACGCGGCCGAGGAACTCGTCGGTAGTGATGCCTTCCGGCGGGAAGTCTGCGGTACGGATGTTCATTGCTTGTTCATCTCCTGTGCGGCTGCATGCGCGGATGCTGGATGCAACCAGTCTCGATGCCTGTGATGGGAAACCGCCCGCCCGTGGAATGCAGGGCGTCTGCTGCATAGTAGAATCGATCGATATGCTTTTATAATGAAAAATATCGCAAAATCTATATCGATACGGAATACATGGAGACGACATGGTGAACTCGGCCATTCATCCGGACACCGGCGCGGGGGGCATCGCGACGGGCCGCTTCGACCCCACGCGCCTGAAGACGCGCCAATTGGCCCTGATCGTTCAGCTCGACACCCATCGCTCGGTATTGCGCGCGGCGGACGCCGCGCACATGACCCAGCCCGGGGCGACCAAGTTGCTGCGGGAACTGGAAGAGACGATGGGTGTGCCATTGTTCGAACGGCATCCGCGCGGTGTCGAGCCTACCTGGTACGGCGAGGTGCTGATCCGCCATGCGCGCAGCGCGCTGGCGGAGTTGCGGCACGCGTACGACGAAGTGTCCGCGCTCAAGGCCGGCGTGACCGGGCAGGCGATGATCGGCACCGAGGTCACGGCGGCCACCAACCTCGTGCCGCAAGCCGTGGCGCTGCTCAAGAAGCGTTTTCCGCAGATTCGCATCAACATCGAGATGGAGTTCAGCGAGGTGCTGGTGCAGCGTCTGCTGGAAGGCAAGCTGGATATGATCGTCGCGCGAATCCGCAATCGGGACGATCTGGCGGAACTGCACTACGCCCCGCTCGCAGAAGCACAGCACGCGCTATTCGCACGCGTTGGCCATCCGCTCGTCAGGCGCAAGACTCTGAGCTGGAACGAACTGGCGCCGCAAACGTGGATCTTGCCGCCGAAGGGCAACGTGATGCGCAATCAGTTCACGCAACTTTTCCTTGAACGGCAGCTCGCGTTGCCAACGGATGTGGTCGAGAGCTCATCGCTGCCTGTCATCACGAGTCTGCTGCAAATGAGCGATATGATCGCGCCGCTTGCGCGCGAGCCGGTGCGGCCGTATTGCATTGCCGGTGCGCTCGAGCCGCTACCGTTCGAACTCGATTTGAAGCTCGGGCCGGCGGGCATCGTCACACGGCGCGGGGACAGGCTCTCACCGGGTGCGCGGGCGATGCTGCAAGCGCTGCGCGAGGTCGCCGGATTCGACACTCAAGGCCCCGACGCCGGCAGCGACTGACTTACCGCAATAGGACTCAGCGCGCGCCGTCCACCGCGACGGTTGCGCCAGGTTGTAGTAACCATTCATGAGCCGGCTCGTTATGTATGTGCCAAGCCCGGCGCTGGGCCGGCCCCCGAAGAACGCAGCATGCGACGTTCACCGCACCGCGCTCGAGAATCAATCAATGACCGAATGAACCCCAAGCTCGCAAAAGGGAAAGTCCTTCTAGGTTGCTTCCGGCTGCAGCATTTTCCGGGCGGGGCTTGGACCCGCTGGAAAGCGTCACCTTTTCAGAGCGCACACCCAGACCGGCCGCTCGCCGCTCAACCTTGCGAACGGCAGCTTACGGTGAGAGTACGGCGAGCGATCAGCGATTTTACGGTCATCGATGCGACGCTTCGCCGTTGTGCATGAAACAGCCGATCCCTCGATCTTCGCGGTCTCTTTCGCAGCGCCGACCCGCACGATCGAAGCTGCTTTCGGTGGCAACGTGAGTTCGGTCAACGTTCACGATCCAATTGTCGAAGCACCAACGCCACCGAATACGGCGCTCCTTCAAAAGCGCCGAGAACCAACGCCAGAGGGCCGCATCGTCGGCATTTCCCACTACCGCCGCCTCAATACGTATTCGTTGCATTGCGTCCATTGCCGCCGCCGAAGCCCAACGTCATGTCCATCACATCAGTACAGACATCACGGCCATTGCCCAACCAGATCGGGGACAGTCGTGAAAAGGTCGCCGATAAGGCCGTAGTCAGCAACGCTGAAGATCGGTGCCTCGGGATCTTTGTTGATCGCCACGATCACCTTTGAGTCCTTCATGCCGGCCAGGTGCTGGATCGCGCCCGAAATGCCGACGGCCACGTAAAGCTGCGGCGCGACGATCTTGCCCGTCTGCCCCACTTGGTAGTCGTTCGGCACGTAGCCTGCGTCCACCGCTGCGCGCGAGGCGCCCAGTGCCGCACCGAGCTTGTCCGCCAGCGGCTCGAGCACCTTCGTGTAGTTCTCGCCGCTGCCGAGGCCCCGGCCTCCCGACACGATGATGTTCGCGCTCGTCAGCTCCGGACGATCAAGCTTCGTGACTTCGCGGTTCACGAACTGTGAAATACCGCGATCCGCCGCCGCTTCGATCTTTTCCACCGATGCGTTCCCACCGTCAAGCGCGACGGCGTCGAAACCCGTCGCACGCACGGTGATCACCTTGATCGCATCGCCCGATTGCACCGTGGCGATGGCGTTGCCCGCATAGATCGGGCGCTCGAACGTATCGCTCGACACCACCGCCGTAATTTCGCTGATCTGCGCGACGTCGAGCTTCGCCGCCACGCGCGGCGCAACGTTCTTGCCGTAGGCCGTGGCCGGCGCCACGATGTGCGAGTAATCCTTCGCGATGTTCAGCACGGTCGCTTCGACGTTTTCCACGAGCCCTTCGGCCAATTGCGGTGCATCGGCCAGCAGCACCTTCGCCACGCCAGCGATCTTCGCTGCTGCGTCGGCCGCGCCTTGCGCATTGTGGCCCGCGACTAGAACGTGGACGTCGCCACCGATTTTCTGTGCGGCAGCAACGGTATTCAACGTGGCGCCCTTGATCGATGCGTTGTCATGTTCGGCAATTACCAAAATCATCATTTCTTCGCGCTCCCCTTACAGCACCTTGGCTTCGGTCTTCAGTTTCTCGACCAGCGTCTTTACATCGGACACCAGCACGCCCGCACTGCGCATGGGCGGCTCTGCCACCTTCAACGTCTTCAAGCGGGGAGCGACATCAACGCCGAGATCCGCTGGCTTGAGCGTTTCCAGCGGCTTTTTCTTCGCCTTCATGATGTTGGGCAACGTGACGTAGCGCGGCTCGTTGAGACGCAGGTCGGTCGTCACTACGGCCGGCAGCGTCAGCGACAGCGTTTCAGCTCCGCCGTCCACTTCGCGCGACACGGTCGCCTTCCCGTCAGCCACAACGACCTTCGAAGCGAACGTCGCTTGCGGAAGGTTAGCCAAAGCGGCAAGCATCTGCCCGGTCTGGTTCGAGTCGTCGTCGATGGCCTGCTTGCCGAGCAATACCAACGAAGGCTGTTCCTTGTCGACCAGCGCCTTGAGCAGTTTGGCAACGGCCAGAGGCTGCAGGTCTTCGGATGACTCGATCAACACAGCACGATCCGCGCCTATCGCCAACGCCGTACGCAGCGTCTCCTGCGCCTGAGCAACACCGCAAGAAACCGCCACCACCTCGCTAACCACGCCGGCTTCCTTCAACCGCACCGCTTCCTCAACCGCGATTTCATCGAACGGATTCATCGACATCTTCATGCTCGCAATGTCGACACCCGTGCCGTCCGACTTGACCCGGACCTTTACGTTGTAGTCGACCACTCGCTTTACACCTACCAGCACTTTCATACCGTCTCCTTCGAATATGTCGAAGCAGTGCGCGCCGTCATAGGCGACCGGATCATGTCAGCTGCGCGCTCGGCCAGCATCAGCACCGTCGCATTGGTGTTCGTCGAGGTTATCGACGGCATCACCGACCCGTCGACGATGCGCAGGCCGGTCGTTCCGCGCACCCGCATCTCAGAATCGACGACGCTCATTTCGCCCTCTCCCATCCGGCACGTGCCAACCGCGTGATACACAGTCGAGCCATTGTCACGCACGTATTGTAGTAACGCCTCATCGGTGTCCGCCTGACGGCCAGGTACGGTTTCGTCGACGATATAGCGGGCGACCTCGGGCTGCGCGAAGATCCGGCGGCCGATCTTGAGTCCTTCCACCATCGTGTTGCGGTCCAGTTCGCTACTGAGGTATGACGGTGCGATCGTCGGCGCTGCCGTCATCTCGCTGCTGGTAATGTGCACGTGCCCACGGCTTTCCGGGCGCATCTGCCAGACGCCGCAGGAGACGCCGGGCTCCGACTCCAGCACCCCGATCCGTCCCTCGACGAAGCTGCCTGGCGCGATCACGAACTGCACGTCGGGCCGGGTTGCGAGCCGCGTCTGTGCAAAGCCGCCGACGATCGCCGCGCTATAGGTCAGTACGCCGGTCCCCGACACGACGTAGCGCATCATCTCGCGCGCGAGCGCGAGTCCGTGCGAGCGCTCGTTCGCGGTACCTGCACCCCGTACCCGATAGCCGAGCCGGACTACATAGTGATCTTGCAAATTGTTGCCGACGCCCGGTAACGCGATGCGTGTTCGAATGCCCGCATTGTCGAGCACGTCCTTATCACCGATGCCACTCATTTCGAGCAGCCGTGGCGTGCCGATCACGCCAGCGCTTAGAATGACCTCGCGGGTCGCGCGAAACTGCATCGAAACGCCTGCGGTCGTCGTCGCATTGATGCCGCTCACGTGCTTGCCGTTCATTTCGAGCCCGGACACCTGGACGCCGGTCACGACCGTGAGATTCGGCCGCACCATTGCGGGCCGCAGATAACCACGCGCTGCGCTGGACCGGCGACGTCCGTCGCGCGTTTGCTGGTAGTACCAGATCGACGGACCGCGCGTGTCGCTGTTAGGATCATCTACAAACTCGAGACCGGCCTTTTGGGCGGCTTGCACGACCGCACCGCAAATCTCCGGCGGATTCTTAACCCGGCTGACCTGGATTGGACCATGCGTGCCGCGTTGCGGACTGTTGCCCTCGGTCCACGTTTCGGAGCGGCGGTAGAAAGGCAGACAGTTGCCGAAAGTCCAGCCCTTGGCGCCCGACTGCTCCCAGCTATCGATATCCTCCGCAAACGGGCGCACATAAAGCAGGCCGTTGATCGCGCTGGACCCGCCGAGTCCGCGTCCACGCGGAAACAGGATTGCACGGCCGCTGGTCTCGGCGTCGGCCCGCGTGTGATAGCGCCATGTCACGGTTGGATGATCGAGCAATCGCACGAAGCCGGCCGGTACGTGGATGAACGGGTGACGATCGCGCTCGCCGGCTTCAACAAGAATCACTGTGACGTTCGGATCTTCGGTTAGGCGGTTTGCGAGCACGCAACCCGCCGTCCCCGCGCCGACGATCACGTAGTCCGATTTGTACGATTTCATGATTTCGCTCCGGCAGCGGCCGGTTCACGACCTTCGAGTGCTGCGATCTCCTCCTCTGCGAAACCGAACTCGGCAAGTACTTCAACCGTGTGTTGTCCGAGTGTAGGCGGCGGGCGACGGTAAGCTACCGGGCTGCCGTGAAAATTCACCGGGCTCGCGATGTTCGTTATCCTGCCCGCCAGCGGATGTTCGATCTCGACGACCGCGTGGTTATGCGCGATCTGCGGGTCCTCCGTCAACGCGGTGTGATAGTCCTGCACGATCGCGCATGGCACGTCCGCGGCACTCAAATGCGCCACCCAGTATTCGGCGGTATGCTGTAGAAACTGCTGTTCGAGGATCACGTCGAGCGCATGCCGATTCGCAGTCCGCGCGGTGTTGCCAACAAAGCGTTCATCGCTCAGCAAGTCTTCGCGGCCCAACGCCCGGCAAAGGTTCTGCCAGAATTTTTCGGTGAAGCAGGCCGCAAAGAAATAGCGGCCATCGGAGCCCTGATAGTTACGATACGGCACCATCGTCGGATGGCCGCTGCCGAGGCGCTCCGGCGCTTTGCCGCTCCTCAGCGTCTCGCCGTCGCGCGGGATGGTGCTGAAAAGCGCAGCCGACAGCAGCGACGTATCGATGCGCTGACCTTCGCCATGCCGTTCGCGATGCAACAGCGCCGCCGAGATGCCGAACGCGAGCAGCGCAGCCGCGCCGAAGTCCGGCAACGGCGCCCCGAGTCGAACCGGATTGCCGCCCGCTTCGCCCGTCATGTCCATGAGACCCGCCACGGCCTGCACGATCGGATCGTTCGCGGGCCATGCGGCGTAAGGACCGCTTTGTCCGAACGCCGACACGCTTGCATAGACGATCATCGGATTGCGCGCTTTCACGGCCTCGTAGCCGATGCCGAGCCGATCCACCGTGCCCGGTCGGAAGTTTTCGACGACGACATCCGCCTGCTCCGCCATGCGCAGAAATGCATCGCGTCCTTTCGGCGACTTCAGGTCAAGGCGGATGCTGCGCTTGTTACGGTTCTGCGACAAAAACTGCACGCTTTCGCCTTCGACGAATTGATTACCGAGATTGCGCGAGAGGTCACCGGCCTTCGGTTCCTCAACCTTGATCACGTCCGCGCCGAGGTCGGCAAGCAACACTGTACCAACCGGACCCGCGGTCATGACGGTGAGATCGAGAATGCGGTAGCCCGACAACGGGCCCACTTGCTTCTTATCCATGATTTGCCACCTGGGAATGCGATGCGTCCGTGAGTTCGGCACGAGGGTAATCGAGCACGTCGAAGGCGAGACGGAACGGGTCGGCCTCACCGCGCGTGATGGTCAATGCATGATTGAAACGGGCGTCGTCGCGCTCAGGACAGTCGGTGCGATAGTGGCTGCTGCGTGATTCGCGCCGCTCGATACACGCCTGCACGATGACGTCGGCAGTCGTCGCCATGTTGTCTATCGTCAACGCATCGATCACCTGCGGCGGCGTAGCGGCGCCCCCTGCGGCAAACTCCGCGCGCGCCTCGCGAGCGGCGGCTAACGCGATGTTCAGACCGCTTTCCGTCTTCTCGACCAGGCAATGCGCCTGCATCGCTGCACGCAGATCGGAGGCGATACGTTGAGCGTCGAACGACGCATTCGGTTTTAGCGCCGTTTCGAGTCGCCGTGCAAGGGGCGCCACATCGGACGTGCCGGGCGCCGCGCTGCCGCGTGCGAATACGGCCGCACCCACGCCCGCGCGATGACCAAAAACCTGACCTTCGGCAAGCGAATTGCCGCCCGGACGATCCGGACCGCGCACGCCGCCCGCAAGTTCGCCGATCACGAAGAGCCCCTCGATGGTCGACATCGCGTCGGTGTTGGTCATCCGGACACCGCCATTCAGGCACTGAAAAGCAATACCGACGTCGAGCAGATCACGCTTCGGATCGAGTCCCTTGGCGCGCATCCAGCGCATGGTGTTCGGAATGGTGGCCGCCAGCCGTTCCTCGGCGATGTCGGCGAAAGAGAAATGCACCGCGCCGCGTTCCGTGCCTCTGCCCTGCGCGATTTCCGTTGCGATCGCGATATCGATATAGCGCGACTCGTTCGAGATCGTGAACGGGAAGACTTTCTCGTCCATCGCAGCCTCGGGCGTCACGCTCGTCGGCAGATAGTCCGAGAGGAATTCGTGACCGTCGCGATTGAGCATCTTCGGATGCAGGATGAAGCACGACTTGCTGAAAAGTTGCACGTAAGGGTGCACCATCGCCGGCCCGAACTGGTGGAACTCCATGTTCACGAGTTCTGCGCCGTGGCGGAAGCAGATCGCCTGGCCGTCACCGGTCATCTCCGCTGTCGACACCTGCTGCGAGAACAGACCGTGCGCGCCGCCGGTGCCAAGCACGACGGCCCCCGCCGAGACCACCAGCAGCCGCCGCGAATCGAGGTCCATCGCAACCACGCCGCTCACGCGCCCTGTCGAATCGCGCAGAAGGTCGATCAGTGCCGCCGGCTGACGGGTCTCGACACCGAGCTTTCTGGCTTCGTCCGCGAGCGCGCTCACGAAGGCCTTGCCGGTTTTGCCCTTCACGCCGAGCGCGCGCGCATAGCTGCCGAAGTCGCTGCGGATGAGCTTATAGCCATCGTCGACGCGGTCGAACGGCACGCCGAGTTCGATCAGGTCAGCGATGCGCTTCGGTGCGTCCTCCGCCAGAACGCGCACCAGGTCGCGGTCGATGAAGCCAGCTGCCGGACGCATCGTGTCTTCGTAGTGCACGGTTGCGCTATCGTCGGGACTGCCGTAGCCGGATGCCCCCATGCTCATGATTTCGCTAGCGCCGTGCACCGTGCTGCCACCCTGTCCGACCGGCGCCTTGGCCAGCATAAGGACCTTCGCACCCGCCTGTGCCGCCGACACGGCAGCACGCGACGCCGCGCCGCCACCGCCGACCACCACTACGTCGGCTTGCGCGTAGTCGACGCTAAAGCCGAAATTCTCCAACGTCCGAACTGCCGTCACGTCTGTCTCCGTTCACGATTTGAGCGCGCGCGCCACGATGTTGCGCTGAATTTGATTGGTACCGCCAAAGATCTGGAACATCTTGGCTTCGCGGTAATGACGCTGCATCGCGTATTCGGCGGAGTAGCCATTGGCACCCATGATCTGGATGCCGTCGGTCGCAACCTGCACGTAGGTGTCCGACGCGAAGTACTTCGCCTGCGACGACTCCATGTCGCAGCTTTCGCCTTCGTCGAGCAGCTTCGCCGCCCGAAACGCCATCAGGCGAGCGGCATCCACGCGCGTCTGCATATCGGCGAGCAGATGCGACACGGCCTGGAAATCGATGATCGACTGCCCGAACTGTTTCCGGTCGTTCGCATACCAGCGCGCAAGATCGATCGCCGCCTGCGCGCCGCCCACACACATCGCCGACAACGCGATGCGCTCCTTCGACAGCACCGTGGTGAGCTTCTTCCAACCCACGTGCAGGCCGCCCACGATCATTTCTTTCGGGACACGCACTCCGTCGTACACCACTTCGCAGGTCCGGATAGCGTGGCCGCCGAGCAAATCGATCGGATTAATGGTCAGGCCTCTGGATTCTTTCGGTACGAGGAAGAGGCTGATCCCGTCGTGCTTCTTCGCTTCCGGATTGGTGCGCACCGCGGTCAGAATGTAATCGGCCTGCAGCGCGCCGGAAATCCACATCTTGGTGCCGTCGAGAATGAAGTCGTTTCCGTCGGCCACCCCGCGCGTCGTCAGCGAGGCGGCATCCGAGCCGGAGCCGTTTTCGCTCAGTGCGAAGGCAAGAAAGGCACGCCCTTCGGCTAGCTTCGGCAACACTAAGGCCTTGATATCGTCCGGGGCGAAGCGCGCCAGCGCGCCGCCCACCATGTTCACGTTGGCATTCCAGAAGCGCGCGAGCGCAATGGTGTGATACGCGACGACCTCGAGATAAGCGGCCATGTCGAGATAGCCACCGACGCCGCCATACGCTTCGGGCAGCGTGATGCCGAACCAGCCCTGTTCGGCGGCCACCTTCACGAGTTCCTGTGGGAAGCGCTTCTCTTCGTCGCACTGGCGAACGTATTCCGGCGATGCATGGCGCGTCAGCACCCGATTCACCGAATCTCGAAATTCGAATTGATCGGCATTCAGATAGGGTTTCAGGTCGCGCCGGTTGACCAGATTGCTTGCGTATTCGGGATTCACTCTGTCTCCTCCTTCTCCGATCAGGACGCCTTGCGTTGCGCCATCTCTTGTTCCGCCGGGCCGAGCGGGATTGCACGCAACATCTCCGAACGCGACTTCGCCCCCGTCATCAGGAACGCGAGATCCGAGCCGCTGAGAATGAAACGCGCGCCTTTTTGCACGTAGGCGGTCATCAAGGCCTCGTCGTACACCCCCCCGACGCCCGGCACCTTGCCGTGCCGGTGACATGCGACGCACACGGCGTCGACGGCGGCCGCCACACGCATATGGCCGAGTTGTCCAGTGATACCGAGATCCGCCGCGAGATCGGTCGCGCCGACCAGCAGCACGTCGATGCCCGGCACCGCCGCGATCGCGTCGGCGTTCTCGAGCCCTTCGCGGGTTTCGATCATCGCCACGACCAGCACCTCGTCGTTGATCGCGCGAACCACATCGGCGATCGGAAGAGCCTGAAAGCCGACCTGCGGCAACATGCCCGGGATCGACCGTCCGCCGGCAGGCGGGAAGCGGCACATGTCGGCGATCCGCGCGGCCTGTTCGGGCGTACTCACGTGCGGCACCACGATGCCCATCGCGCCAGTATCGAGCAGTCGAGTGGCGTGGAACGGCTCGTGCCCCGGCACGCGGATGATCGGCGTCACACCGCCCACCAGAGCGGCGGCGCAAATCTGTGCGGCCGTGTCGATGTCCATCGAATTATGTTCCATATCGATGAACAGCCAGTCGAAACCCGCCGTCTGCGCGATCTGCGCGATGTCGACGGTGCGGGCCTGGCGCAGCCCCATGCCGAGTGCCAGTGCACCCGCGGCGAGTTGCGCTTTCGCGTGATTCTTGATGCTTCGCATAATGGATTCCGTTCAGGCGGTGGCGTCGAGCGGCTCGTCGTTCGCCAATTCGAGGTTGATGAATTTGGTGTCCATGTAGTCGCGGATCGCGTTCGGTCCGCCTTCGCGTCCGAACCCGCTGTCCTTGTTGCCGCCGAATGGCGTCTCCGCCGTCGACGCCACGAACGTGTTCACGCCGACCACGCCGGCCTGCAAGCGCTCCGTGGTCTCCAGCGTGTTGCGCATCGAGCGCGTGAAGACATACGCCGCGAGCGCGAACGGCAGCCGGTTCGCCTCGGTGATGACTTCGTCCATCGTCGTGAACGGGGTGAGCGTTCCGACCGGGCCGAATGGCTCGTCGTTCATCAGGCCGATGTGGGAAGCGGGGTTGGCGACGAGCGTCGGCTCGTAGAACCAGCCGCGACCGAATTGCGAGGGGCGCCGGCCACCGCATAGCACGCTGGCGCCTTCACTCACGGCTTCATCGACGAGACGTTCGATCGCGTCGCGGCGCTTCGACGTGGTCAGCGGACCAAGATCGGTGTTCTGCTGCAACGGATCGCCGACGCGTAGCGCTTCGGAGCGCTCGACCAGCGCCTTCACGGTCTTGTCGAAGATCGATTCGTGGATATAGAAACGAGTCGGCGATGCGCAAACCTGGCCCGCGTTGCGGAACTTACCCAGCGACGCCAGATGCGCAAAAGCGCCGATGTCAGCGTCGCGATGCACGATCACCGGCGCATGGCCGCCGAGTTCCATCGTGACCTTCTTGAGGGTCTTCGCGGACATTTCGACGATCTGACGGCCGATAGGCACCGAGCCGGTGAAGCTGATCTTCGCCACGCGCGGGTCGGCCATGATCGTCGGCGTAATCGTGTCGGCTTTGCCGATCACCAGATTGACCGCGCCCTCGGGGAACCCGGCATCGACGAAACAGCGCACCAGTGCCATCGTCGCGCCGGCCGCTTCGTTCGACGGCCGGATCACGATCGTGTTGCCGGCGGCCAGCGCCGGGCCCATCTTGCGGGCCAGCAATAGCAGCGGGAAATTCCACGGCGTAAAGGCGGCGACCACCCCGAGCGGCTCGTAGTGCACCAGATACCGTCCGCCCTTGACGCGACTTTCGTAAGACATACCGAACACACGGCGCGCTTCATCGGCGAACCAGTCGATCGACTCAGCGGACGCATTCGCTTCCCCACTGGCCTGTGCGATCGGTTTGCCTGTTTCCAGCGCGACGATTCGCGCGAGTTGCGGCGTGCGTTCGCGGATGAGCGTCGCAGCCCGGCGCAGCAGCGCTGAGCGCTCCCACGCCGTGAGCTTGCGCATGGCGGCCAAGGCGTCGGTCGCGGCGTCGATGGCCTCGGTGACCTGTGCCTGCGTGGCCAGCGGCATGCAGCCCAGCCGCTGTTCCGTCGCCGGATTGATCGAAAGCTGGCCGTTGTCAGCCGTCGCGGCTTGCCAGCGGCCTCCGAGCAGCAAGCCGTGCTCGCGGTAGTGCGCCTCTAGTTCCATTTGCCTCCTCCTGACAGGTATCGCGGTTGTTTCCCGGCTTTGTAGGTGCTTTCCCGGGAAGCCTCTTGCATGCACTCTTTTTCTTATATCAACACCTTGACATCGAAGTGTCAACACTTTTAGAGTGTGTGTCAGCGAAATGTGATTCGTCGCATACACTTTCAGTAGTCAAGGTTCACAAGAAGAACGCCAGCGGCGCCGCCGAATGCGTCATCCAGCATTTCCTTTCCATGGAGCGAGACGAAAATGAGTTTGTATTCCCGTCGTACCTTTCTTCAAACGCTCGGAGCCGCCACGGTGGCGGCGATGGGGACCGGCGCCTTGCCGTCGCTCGCTCGGGCGCAGACCGCGCAGTTCAAGCTGAAGTACGCGAACAACCTCGCGCTGTCCCATCCGCTCAACGTTCGCGCGAAAGAAGCCGCGGACGCCATCAAGAAGGAATCCGGCGGTCGTGTCGAGTTGCAGATTTTCCCGAACGGTCAGATGGGCACGGATACCGACATGCTGTCGCAGGTTCGATCGGGCGCCATCGACTTCCTTACTCAAGGTGGCGTGGTGCTGTCGACGCTGGTGCCGGTTTCCGCGATCAACGGCATCGGCTTCGCGTTCAAGGACTACAACCAGGTATGGGCGGCGATGGACGGCGAGCTCGGCAGCCACATCCGCACGGCGATCTCGAAGGTCGGGCTCGTCGCGATGGAGAAACCGTGGGACAACGGCTTTCGGCATCTCACGAGCTCAGTCAAGCCGGTGCAAAGCCCGGCCGACCTTAAAGGCCTAAAGATTCGCGTGCCGGTCAGCCCCCTTTGGACCTCGATGTTCAAGGCGCTCGACGCCTCGCCCACCAGCATCAACTTCAGCGAAGCCTATTCGGCATTGCAAACCAAGGTCGTCGACGCGGAAGAAAACCCGCTCGCGCTGATCGAAACCGGTCGCTTCTATGAAGTCCAGAAGTACTGCTCGTTGACCGGCCATATCTGGGACGGTTTCTGGTTCCTTGGCAACGCGGGGTCTTGGGGCAAGCTCCCACCGGACTTACAGACCATCGTGGCGAAACACCTGAATGCGGCCGCGGTGGCTGAACGGGCGGACGTCGCCGCTCTGAGCACATCGCTCGTCGGAACCTTGCAATCGCGCGGCATGGCGTTCAACAAACCCGACATCCAGTCGTTCCGCGCCTCGCTGCAAAAGGCCGGCTTCTACGACCAGTGGCGCAAGAAATACGGAGATGAAGCGTGGGCGTTACTCGAGAAGTACACGCAGAAGCTCGCATGAGCGCGGACCACCGAAGAGTTTCTGGAGAACGAGTCATGACTTCCCGAGTTCATCCCGAGCAGGTGTTCGCCCAGGACATGGGCGCGCCTAAGGAACGGCATGCGATATCGAAGGTCGTGCGCGTCGGCAGCGCACTCGAAACGGCCATCAAGTGGATCACCGAAGTGCCCGCTGCGTTGCTGCTAGTGGCCGAAGTGGTGCTGTTGCTTACCAACGTTTTCTGCCGCTACGTGCTGCAGGATCCATTGATCTGGGGTGACGAACTCGCGTCGATCCTGTTCATCTGGCTGTCGATGCTGGGCGCAGTGGTGGCGTTGCGGCGCGGCGAACATCTGCGGCTGACGATGTTCGTTGCCAGAATGTCTTCGCGAAACCGCGCGTTTGCGGAAACGCTCGGAAATTTTATCGTGATGACCTTCGTGCTGCTGCTGGTACGGCCGGCAACCGACTGGGCGATGAACGAATGGATCATCAGCACGCCGGCGCTCGATCTGCCGAATGCCATCCCCGCGGCCGCGATTCCCGTGGCGGCTGTGCTGATGCTCGTGCTCGCCGTTACGCGGTTGCTCGAGCGCTCGTCACTGCGCGACTGCGTGAAGGCTTTCGCGCTGGTGGCCGGGGTCGCAATTGCGCTCTATTTCGCACGGCAAGCGCTCGCGCCACTGACCGCAGTCAGCCTGATTCTTTTTTTCGCTGTCGGCGTAGTCACGATCATCTGTCTCGGTGTGCCGATCATGGTCGCCTTCGGGGTGTGCACGTTTGCTTATCTTGCAACCGTCACCGGCGCACCGTTGACGATTGTCGTGAGCACCATGAATCAGGGGATGTCCAGCCTCATCCTGCTCGCCGTCCCGCTGTTCATCCTGCTAGGCGCGCTCATGGAAGCGATGGGGCTTGCCGAAGCGATGATCCGTTTCCTCGCTTCGCTGATCGGGCACAAGCGTGGCGGCCTCGCCTATGTGTTGATCGGCGCCATGTACCTCGTCTCCGGCATCTCCGGCTCGAAGGTGGCGGATATGGCTGCGCTCGCGCCGGGCCTGTTTCCGGAAATGAAAAAGCGCGGTGCGAATGAAGGCGACCTCGTCGCAATGCTTAGTTCGGCGGCGGCCATGTCGGAAACCATTCCGCCCAGCCTCGTGCTGATCACGATTGGGTCGGTAACCGGCGTTTCGATTGCCGCGCTGTTCACAGGCGGCTTCATGCCGGCCGTGGTCGGCGCGGTAGCACTCGCGGCAGTCGTCTGGTTCAGAAGCCGCGGGGAAATCCTGCAAGGCGTGCAACGGGCCTCCCGGGCCCAGGTCGGCCGCGCATTCCTGATTTCGCTGCCTGCGCTCGCGCTGCCCTTCGTGATCCGCGCGGCCGTGGTGGAAGGCATCGCGACAGCAACGGAGGTGGCGACAATCGGCGTGGCTTACACCTGTGTGGTGGGTTTGCTACTGTATCGCCGCTTCGACTGTAGCCGGCTCTATCCTATTCTGGTGGAAGCGGCGTCGCTGTCTGGCGCGATTCTGATCATCATCGGGTGTGCAACCGCGATGGGATGGGCGCTCACGCAGTCAGGCTTCTCCGCGCAACTCGCCACGTTGATGATGGCTGCGCCCGGGGGCAAGCTCGGCTTCCTGGCGATCTCCGCGATTACGTTCGTGATGCTCGGCAGCTTTCTTGAAGGTATCCCGGCGATCGTACTGTTCGGGCCGCTACTGTTCCCGATCGCGCGCGCGATGGGCATCTCGGACGTGCACTACGCAATGGTCGTGGTATTCGCGATGGGACTGGGCCTGTTCGCGCCACCGCTTGGCCTCGGCTTCTACGCGGCGTGCGCGGTCAGCAAGGTCGATCCGTCAACCGCAATGCGCCGCGTTTGGCCCTATCTGGGGGCTTTGGCGGTCGCCCTCATCGTGATAGTGCTGGTTCCGTGGGTATCGACGGGTTTTCTGCAAGCAAAATAAGGTATCGAATGGTACAGAAAGGGCAATCGACATGAAAAACGCGTTTAACAGTGAGCCGAACGGCAAGGGGAACGCGCGCGCGCCCGAGGTAATTGCGTCGAAGCTCGACGACATTCGCGATCAGGTTCGCGCCATGATTCAGCGGGGGGACTTGCGCCCCGGTGAACGCGTGAATGAGCAGGCGCTCGCAAACCAGATCGGCGTCGGCCGCAATTCGGCGCGCGAGGCCCTGCGCTCGCTCGAACAAGCGGGGCTCGTGCGAATCGTCCCCAATCGGGGCGCCGAAGTACGGCGGCTTTCGCTCGAAGAGGCGATGGATCTCTACGAGATTCGAGCAGGGCTCGCACGCACGGCGGGACGGCTCGCCGCGCTGCGTCTGACCATCGACGAGGAGCAGTCCCTGAGCCTTCTCGTTGACAAGATGGACTCCGCCGTAGCCGAGCGCAACAGCCCTCTGTATCGGACTTTGAACACCGAGTTCCACCGTCAACTAATGGCAGCGACCAAAAATCCGCGGCTGATCACGATCGACCAGGCTGTCGAAGACGAACTGACGCTTTACATTCACAAAGGTGTGTATTCGTTCACGCAGATGCAGCGTTCCTCGAAAGAACACCGCGAGCTTTTCGAGGCGCTGCGTGCGGGTCAGGCCGACGCGGCTGCACAGGCTTTCGAGAATCACGTGCAGACGGGCAAGCAGCGCATGCTCGACACAGTGTCCACGAGGCCGTCCGAACGTTAATGAGCTTGGAGTAGCTTGTTGAAAACCATAGTGTTTCTGGACCGCGCGACGCTGTCGGCCGATTTACCCGATTTTCGCTTCCCACATCGCTGGGTCGAATATTCGTCCACTACGCAAGAACAGGTGGTACAGCGCTGCCGTGACGCGCAGATCGTCGTGACCAACAAGGTGCCGCTGACGGGGGAGGTGCTCGCGCAGTTGCCGCAACTGGAAGTGATCGGCGTGCCGGCCGCAGGGGTCAATCATCTGGATATGAAAACATGCCGCCAACGGAGCATCGAAGTAGTCGCATGTCCGGGCTATTCGACGATCTCCGTGCCGGAGCACGCGTTCGCACTGATGCTCGCGCTGCGCCGCAACCTGGTTCCTTACTGGAACGCCGTTTATGCTGGAGGCTGGAGCGGGTCACCCACTTTTTACGCTGAACTGCATCCGATCGAGGATCTGCACGGTTCGACGCTCGGCATCGTCGGTGCCGGTCACGGTGGAAAGCGACTCGCCGAACTGGCCGGCGCGTTCGGCATGCGTGTGCTCTTCGCCGAGCGCAGGCACGCCATGGCGGTGCGCGAAGGCTATGCTGCATTCGGCGAGGTGCTGCGTGAGGCGGATGTGATCAGCCTGCACTGCCCGCTTACCGACCAAACGCGGCATCTGTTCGGTCTCGCCGAATTCGAGCAAATGAAGCGCAGCGCGTCGCTCGTGAACGCCGCGCGCGGCGGCATTGTCGACGAGGGGGCGCTGATCGAGGCGCTCGACCGCAAGCTGATCGCGAATGCCGCGCTCGACGTCCTCGAGCAGGAGCCGCCAGCGGTCGATCATCCGTTGTTGACCAGCGCGCGCACGGATCTGATCGTGACTCCACATGTCGCATGGCGGACTCAGGTGGCGATGCAGCGGCTCGTCAGACAGCTTGCGCAAGGCATCGACCAGCATTACGCGCGGCGCTGAGAGCGAAATTCGACGAGCTAGTGTTGCGCCTCTTGAAGCTGCGCCGCTCCGTCGCGGCTGAAAGGCCGAGAGCATCATTGCAATAAGCGGCTGTGGCAGAGGCCGGCGATAAGCCTCTATGGATTTGAACTTTCCGATTCATCGGGAGCCGGTCGAGGTTTCGAAACGGTTGCGCGTTAGCCGCATGGTAACTTCGGAGCTGGAGCCGCAGCCTCCGCCACCGTATTCGTCGCCTTTGGCGTGCAAACCCACTGCCGACTGGCCGAGAAGCGGAATTCCACTGGCCGCTTTCCGGCGATGAATTCGAAGAGCGGGCTGACGCAACCCGAACCCGAAGCCGCCACCTGCAATCTGAGACTGAATGTCTGAAGTTTGGCCCATAGCCGGCGATGCAGACGTGCCGCGCCGAAAACCTTCAGACACTACTTTATGTTCGCGTACAGCTCTAAATATTGCTCCGAGCCGGCATATCTCCGAACGACGAAAAGATGCAGCGGTTTTCAACGCGGCTAACGCCTGCTTCCGTCCACATGCCGCAGCGGAATCGCTGACACGTCAAGACCGTCAATGCAGAATGCGTTCACGCTGTACATGGCAGGATCCATGCGCCGCTGATGAAAAGTGTAGATGCCGCATGTCGAGCAAAACTGATGATGGGCTTGCCCGGTATTCCATCGATACGAACTCAACGCACTGTGCCCTTCCATTATCTGCAGACTATCGCGCGGGACACTCGCCATCACCGCATGCCGCTTCGTGCATAACGAGCAGTTGCAGATTACGAGTTCGTCGATCTGCGCGTCAAAGGCGAACTTGACCGCGCCGCAATGGCATGAGGCTGTATAGCGTGGCATCTTTCCTCCGTTGAGGACGTCGTCACGGCATCAGCAAAATTTTCGAGCCGATCTTTTTACGCGCCATCTCGAAGCCCTCGAGCGCATCGGCAAGCGGCAGCCGATGTGTGATCATCGGCACCAGTGCGACGTGATGCTCGACGACAAAATCACGCACTTGCGCCCATGTGGCGCGAGAAGCGCGGTAGGTACCGCGAATCTGATGACGATTACGCACGAGTTTAGCCGCATCGAAACTGACCGGCGCGCCGTGGATGCCGCAGATCACCATCACACCCGAAGGGCGCAAGAGATCGAGACCGGCCTGCACCGTGGACGGCACACCGGTCGCCTCGATGATGATATCGAACTCGTCCGCGCCGCTCAGTTGCTTCGCATCGGACAGCGGCCGTTCTTTCAGATCAAGTGTCTTGCCGATGCCAAGCGCCCGCACCCCATTGAGCCGGTCCCTGTCGTCATAGCCTGCCACCACGACGTCCGCGCCGCGCGCTTTTGCGAGCAACGCGATGCCCTGCCCGATGGTACCGGGTCCCATTACGAGCACCTTGTCGTCGCGCTTCACGTCGGCGGCCTTAACCGCGCTCAATCCGATCGACAACGGTTCGCATAGCGCCGCAATCCCGAGATCGAGATCGCTGGGCAACGCGAGACAGTTGATCGCAGGCACGCGCACGGACCGCGCAAAGCCGCCATCGCGCAACATGCCGATGCCGCGACGATCACGGCATTCGTCGAGGCGCCCTGCCGTGCAAAAGCGGCATACGCCGCACTCGACCGACGGAATCACAACGACTGGCTGCCCCGCCTGAAGATCAACGACGCCTTCGCCCGCAGTCGCGATCCTGCCGGCAAACTCGTGACCGATCGTGACCGGAAACGCCTGCTTCAGAAAGTCGTAGCCTCCCGACCAGTCGTAGATATGGACGTCGCTGCCGCAGATGCCGGCGGCGACCACCTCGACGATCACCTCGCCCGCGACGGGCGTTTGCGGCGGCGCTATCTCACGAAGTTCGAGGCCGAATGCGGCGGCAGTTTTTTGCAATGCTTGCATGGGTTCCTCCTGACTGCAGTATCGGATTCAAAGCGGCGAATCGGAGGCCGGTACGGATCGCAGCAACGACGCGTCTACCTGCGAATGCTTGATGCCAAAGACAAGTTCGTAGACGTCGACAATGGCTGGCCGTACAGCTTCTGCAAACCGACGCGCGAGCTTGCCGAGCGCCGCCTCGTGCGTCCTCAACGTAGCCTCGTCGACGCCTTCCGCCAGCAACACGTGGCTCGGTTGCTCGGCATTCGACCATTTCTCGAATGCGTCCGGCACCGATGATCTGACCTTTCCCAGATGCGCCGAGCTCACGCCCGCCAACGCCATGCATGCATCGGTCAGCGCCCGTCCATCGAACTGTCCGGCCGCACTGATCCGAACACACGCGATAGCCTGTCCCGGTACGCTGCCTGTGGACGCAACGGTGTCGCACGTCGCACGCACCACGTTTTTCAGCAGCGGGCGCATCGACGCCGACCACGCAGTGGGCCGTTCAATCACGTCGAGGTAGGCCGCCGAATCGAACACCGCCGATGTTTCGGTCTCGTACAGCGTGAAATAACGGTGCTGCCCCGGCGCCGACGACCGGTAGCGGCGGCCAGAGATGAAGCCGGCTATGCCGACCCGTTCGGGCACATGTTGGTCCGTATGCCAACGGTTGTATTCCGTGTCTGATTCAGCGCTGACGTCGTTCCATAGCGCGAGAAACGCGGAACCCGAAATGGCCATGATGCAACACTCCAGTTAATCGAAAACACTTCAGGATGGCCGTGCGTGCAGAACACGCGGTACGGCAGCGGGCATGCCGAACATGCACAGCGCGGCAACCAGTGCGGGTACCGCAACCAGCATGAACAAAGTCTCATAACCCAAGCCCGACGACAGCAGGAATCCCCCCATCACCGAGCCGAGCATCGAGCCAAAACGGCCGATCCCCGTGGCCCACGCCACGCCCGTCGCACGGCTGGTGGTCGGGTAGTGAGTCGCCGCTAGACCGTTGATGCCGACCTGCGAACCACTGATGCAAAAGCCCGCGAGAAAAACTATCGGGCCGAGCACCGCGGGTGTCGTATAGGTCTGCCCGACCAGGTAGATCACGACGCCGGCGAGACCGTACGCGCAACCCAGCACCCGGTGCGGCGTCCCCAGATCCATGACGCGGCCGAGCAGCAAGCCGCCGCACGTGCCGCCGACAGACCACAGCGCGGTAGTCAGCGCCGCCGTCTTCATCGTGCCGCCGGAATGGGTGATGATGGTCGGCAGCCAGCTCGACATCAGGTACAGCACCGACAGACCCATGAAGAAAGTCGTCCACAGCAGGAGCGTGCCACGACGATAAGGTGCCACCAGCAGTTCACGGACCGCCGAGCGCAGCCGCTCCGGTTCGCGCGCGACAAAGTGGCTATCCGCCGGCACCGCAACTGCCGCGATGCGTTGGCCGAAAGCACGCAGGTCCGCTTGCCGATCCCGACGGCGCAGTGCGAGAAAGCGCATCGACTCCGGCAGCCACAACCACAACACCGGCAGCAGCAACAAAGGCGTCACTCCGCCAACGATCAACATGGCGTGCCAGCCGAAGCGCGCAATCACCTGCGAGGCCACTACCCCGCCGAACGCCGAGCCGAGCGAATTGCCACACAGCATGATCGTGATAAGGGTCAGGCGCCGGCGCGTGGGGGTATATTCCGCCGTCAGCGTGACCGCGGTCGGCGTGGCACCACCGATGCCGACGCCGGCAACGAATCGCAGCAACGCCAGCTCCGTCACGTTGGTGGCCAGCAGGCTGAGCAGCGTTGCAAAACCAAAAAACGCGACCGATGCGAGCATCACCGGCCGTCTTCCGTAGCGGTCGGCGAGCGGACCGAAGATCAGTGAGCCGGCCATCATGCCGATCAGGCCGAACAGGAAAATCGGCGAGAGCTGGTTGACCGTCAACCCCCACGCCGCGCGCACCGACGGTGCGATATAAGCGGCGAGTCCGATATCTATACCGTCGATCGCCACCGTCAGAAAGCAAAGCACGATGACCAGCCACTGGAAGCGGCTGAGCGGCTGCGTATCGATAAACTCCTGCACATCGATCAAATTATTCTGCTTCATGCTGCATGTCTCCTACCTACATCCTGTCGTGGGCGCCTGGTTTGGCGGGTCGGGTCCGCTCTCTTAAAAGAGCTTTCTGAGGCCTACCCGCAGGGCCAGCTGATTCGAGTTGCTTGACGGCGACAAGCCGAACAGATTCGCGACAGCCTGCTTGCCGGTCGAATCGACGCCGCTCGCGTGTTGCCAGATGGCCATGCCGTAAACGTAGGTCGACTTCGAGAAGAGATAGGCTGTGCCGGCTTCGAGCGAGTTATAGTGACCGCCCGGCGAAGCGCTGTACTGCCATGCCACGCCACCCATTGTGGCCGGTGTGAAATTGAACGCGTAGTTCAACTGGTAGTTGTTGAACGCGGCATTCGCAGGCGCGGTGCGATTCGACGTCGTTCGGACAATGTCGAGAAAGCGCACGTTCGAATACAGAAACGACCATTGAGAGCGGCCATATACGTATTTCGCGCCGCCGCCGAGCACCTGCTGGCTGGTTGCAGTGACATAGTTCTGGAAGATCGGATTGGTGACCGGATTGGCAAAGGCCGCTCCGGTCACCGGCGAACTGGCCGCACCGAAAATCGATGTGGTCGGTGTTCGCATGTTCATATATGCGCCCGCAAACGTGAGACCGCCATTTACATATTGCGCGCCAGCACCATAAGTCCTGTCATGCGAGAAATCGCCCGGCGTACCACCGAGGCTCAGCATCGCACTGTAGTTGAAGCCGCGATAGACCGGGCTTTCGTATTTGATCACGTTGCTGATCTTGTTGTAGTTCCACGAACCGTCGATATCGCCAAGCGTGGCGCCGAGGCCGCCCGCGAACAGAAAACTCGTGCTCAGCGGCACGAAGTAGTCATTGGTCATGGAGTACTGACGACCCAGGTAGACGTTACCCCAGTCGCCGCTCAGGCCCACGAACGCCTGTCTGCCAAAGAGCGTGTTGGCTGGCTGAAAAGCCCCTGTCTCAACGCTGAAACCCGCCTCCAGCACGAAGATCGCCTTGAGAGTCGAGCCCAGATCCTCCACGCCACGCATGCCGAACTTGTCGCCGGCGCGCCCGCCGCTATAGGTCTGCACGGCCGATTTGCCGCCCTGATTGTTGGTATAGGTGAGTGCGCTGTCCACCGCCCCGTATAGCGTCACACTACTTTGCGCGTGCGCTAGCGCGCACGCTGCCAATGGCAGGCAAGCAACCAGATGTTTCACTTCCGTCTCCTGTTCATTGTCCGGGGCCGCGGCTGGCGCACCCTCTTTTTTACCAGGGCACCCGGTAATGGGCGACCTGTCAGAAAAATGATCGCCGAAACGGAACGTCGGAAATAGCAGCAAAGGGGAAGTTCAGAACATGGTTTTTGGAAAATATCGGAGCGTGGGGCCAGAAGAGTGGATAAACGTCAGAGGAAATCGTCCTCGCGTGCAAGTTCGGCGAGACCTTGCGTCAGAAAATCGAGCAAGGCGCGGAACAGCTTGGGATTGTTGTGATCCGCCGGGCGTAGCACCTTGATCCAGAAGTCCGGCAGCTCGAAACCTGCGAGGATCTGCACGAGTTGCCCCTCCTTGACACTCACCTTCGCGCGGTAACGCGGCAGCACCGCAATGCCGAGACCGTCCACGGTAGCACGATGCATCGCGTCGATGTCGTTGGTCGAGAACGCGCTGTTGACGGCCACGTCGATGCGGCCCGAGCCATGTTCGTCGAACGTCCACGTACGGACCGGGCTGAGATACGAATAGAGCAGGCATTGATGCGCGGGCAACTCGGATGGATGAACCGGCTCGCCGTATTTCTCCAGATACGCCGGCGACGCATAGACGAGCCGTTTGAACGGGCACAGCGGAAATTCCTCGACGCCGTCATAGGCAAGCGGCAGACCCGTGATCACGAAATCGAACCCTTCGAGCAGGGGATCGACCGGCCGGTTCCTCAATTGCAATTCGATGTCGACTTTCGGATGAGCACGGAAAAAGTCGTTCAGCAGTTTGCCGAGAAAATGATTCGTGAACGACGACGGCGCCTTGATGCGCAATCTCCCCGTGAGCGCCGGGCCATCGTCAACCGGGCCGCTCATCAGGCGCTCATAGGAGGCGAGAAAATCGCGCGCCAGTGCAACCGTCTGCCGCCCGCTCGAGGTCAGATGCAAACTGCGCGTGGTGCGTTGAAACAGCAGCGTATTCAGTTCTTTTTCAAGCGCACCGACCCGTTTGGTAACCACCGAGCCCGCTACGTTCAACCGCAGCGCCGCGCCGGAAAAGCTACCGATCTCCGCCACTGCGAGAAACGCTCGAACATTTTCTACGCTGTCCATATGTAATCGCTTCCGATAGTTTTCGCTATTCAACTGCCTTGCGCCAGCTCAGCTGATCATGATTTTCGACGTCACAAGTATAACGATCGGTTGCGTTTCGCCCCGGACTGAATCTGCACGCCGCCAAGGACTTCACAGTGAGTGCCGCCGAGGGCGCACGCACATTTGAAAAAGTCTTGTTTTTGTCGGAGACGCCGGAGTTGGCGGCATGTTTTCGAGTTGTGGCGATCGGCGAAGCGGCGAACCTGTGCGAGGCAACGATCCTCGTTTCTTGTCATGTCACTGCCTGGTTCATCTGCTTGCTTCCTGACATGAAACGCGTGGCCATTCTTCGCAGGTTTTGCGCAGTCGCCGCCATCAGGAATTCATCATGGGCGCCGCTTGGACCCCGCAGGCGCAGACGGTCCAACTTCAGAATGCGTTTGAGATGGCAAAGAGCATTTCCACCTTCTTTCGCTCACGGCAAGATCGCTTGTATTCAGGCGTTTTCGCAATATGCCTCGTTCCGTCACGCGCAGCTTCATGGATGCTGCGGGCGATCTTGCGGAATGGTGTGTTCGGACAGCAGCGATCCTTCATCGAACAGCTTTCGCAGTCGAACTGGCTTGCCCGATAGATGATCGTGCCAGCCTTCGTGACGCGCGAGCGCGGATTTCTGAAGTTGCGCCGATCACTGCGTAGTGTGTGACCGGTGGGACAGCGATATTCATTGGGCAGTTCATCCCATTGAAACTCGCTGCTGGACAATGTGTTGTCCTTGCGCGTCGTTTTTTCCCAGACCGGAACATGTGGCGCAATTTGCTTCTCGTCGATCATCCAGGCAAGCATCGCTGCCGAGCCATACGCGGTGTCGCCTGCAAGACGTCGGGGTTTGAGATCGTGCCGCCGCTCAACGCGGTCAATCATCGTCCTGGTTGATTCCACTTCGTGCGAGCGGTTCGCGGGCGTCGCCTCGACGTCAACGATGATCCCTGCCTGGAGGTCAATCAGATAATTGATCGAGTAGGCGAAGAACGCTGGGCTACCCTTGGCGGCTGTCCAGCTCGCAGCGGGATCGGTCAGAGATATTCTCTTTGGAGGTGTCGATGTCTCTGCCTCCTCGACCGCGTCTGCGCCGGCCGGATTCGCTTCCTCTAATACCTTTAGATATTCCCGTACTGCGCGGCTTTGGTCCTTGACGCAACCCCAGTTGATGGACTCAGTACCTGGGACACCGCGTGCAGGGCTTGCATCGGCCCTGATGATGCTTCGTCAATAGCGAAACCTTCGCCCTTTACGAGCCCCTCGGACATGCAGCGACCCAGCACCGACTCGAACACATGGCGTAACACATCGCTATCGCGGAAGCGACCGTGGCGGTTCTTGGAGAAGGTCGAGTGTTCGGGTACGACGTCCTCCAGACCCAGTCGACAGAACCACCGATATGCAAGGTTCAAATGGACCTCCTCGCATAACCTGCGTTCGGACCGGATGCCGAAGCAGTAGCCCACAATCAACATGCGGATCATGAGCTCCGGATCAATCGACGGCCGTCCCATTGGACTGTGGAACGGCGCGAGATGCTGGCGCAGATCGCGAAGGTCGAGGAAGTGATCAATGCCTCTCAACAGGTGTTCGCGAGGGACGTGACTATCAAGGTTGAACGAATAGAAGAGTTTGTCCTGTCCACTGCCCAGTTGACCCATCATGACGAATCACTCTCGTCGATCGATGTCTTCCAGGATAGTCTTCCAGGATACCGAACATTCCGAACCACGGGCGACTTTTTCAACACAATCAGAGTTGAGCAGCCGCTCGGTACGGTCAACTACGCCATCGGCGAACTCACACTCCCATCGGCCCGCAGAGGACCGTGGAGGTGCAGCGACTTCGATGACTCTATTTGAAACGGACCCGATGGTTAGAAAGCAGACGTACATGGCCGCCTCGCTTCGTTCACCTCGACACGCCCGATTCGCTGCTGCTCGAATTCCACGTCATGTGTCAGAAGCGGCGGCATGTGACGGACGCGCATTCGCCCGCCGTGCGGCGATTATTCGAAATCCGGGCACGCCCCCCGCGCGCTAGGCGTCGAGACACGCGCGCAACGTGCGCGCGAGACGGCCTGCCTCACCCGCATCGGCGATGTTCGCGAAGCCCATCACGAGGCCGCGCAGCGTGCGCCGCGCGCGGCCATTCGCGTACCAGATCGAAAGCGGCAGCACGGCGAGCCCCGCGTCGCGGGCACGCGAGGCGACGGCGACGTCGTCGACCGGGCCATCGGGGCCTTCGGCGAACTGCACCGTGAACTGGATTCCACCTGGCGGCAACTCGACAACCAGCCGTTCGCCAAACGCCTGCTCCAGCGCGTGCACGATCAGCATGCGCCGCTCGCCGTACAACGCACGCATCCGCTTCAGATGCCGCGCAAAATGCCCTTGCTCAATGAAATCGGCCACGGCCGCCTGCAATAGCGTCGGCGATCCGGCGTTCATGCTGTGCGCCACCCGCCCGACCCGCTCGACGGCCCGCTCCGGCACCACCACATACGCGAGCCGCAGACCGGGAAACATCACCTTGCTAAACGTGCCGCAATAGATCACGCGATCATGCCGGTCGAGGCTCTTTAAAGCTGGTAACGGCCGGCCCAGATAACGGAACTCGCTGTCGTAGTCATCTTCGATGATCCAGCGGGACGCTTTCTCTGCCGAAGCCAGCAGCGCCATGCGTCTCGCGAGCGACAGCGTGTGCCCGAGCGGGCTCTGATGCGACGGCGTGACCACTGCGAAACGCGCCCGCGCATCCAGCTGTGTGCCGCGCTCGACGTCGATCCCTTCGCCATCCACCGGCACCGGCACGAGCTGCACACCGGTCTCGGCCAGAAAACCGCGCGCGAGCAGATAGCCGGGATCCTCGAACCAGACGCAATCGTTCGGGCTGGCGAGACTGCGCAACACGAGTTCGAGCGTCGCACGGTAGCCGCCGGTCACGAACACCTGGTCCGGCAGGCAGGTCACCCCGCGCGACAGCCCGAGATAGGTGGCGATATGTTCACGCAGCAGCCGGTAGCCTGCCGGATCCGGGTAGGCGAGCATCGCGCGATCGCCGCTGCGTGCGCGACGCGAAACGAGCCGGTTCCATAGCCTGCCCGGAAACGCGTCGAGCGCGGGCAGCCCTGGTTGCAACGGCCGCGGCTCGCCGCTCATGGCGACGGCGATGGCCTGCCGGCGCGGTGCCGGTTGACCACCGCGCGATTCGTCTGGCGTCTGCGGCGTGTCCTTTCCCGCTGTGCTCTGCCTACCGCGCGCGTCCTGAACCCCTTGCGCACGCGACGGGCGCATCGCCGATGCCGGCAGCGACGACGATACGAACGTGCCCGCCGCGCCGCGCATCCGCAGGTAGCCCTCGTCGACGAGGATCGTGTAGGCGAGCTCGACCGTGCCGCGCGCCGTGTTCAGCTGCGCGGCGAGGCCTCGCAGTGCAGGCACACGATCGCCGGGACGCAGATGCCCGGCAGCGATCGCGGTCCTGAAACGCTCGCAGATCTGCAGATAGATCGGCAACTCATGCTGCCGATCGATTTCGATGATCAATGCGGAAGTCGGCACGGTCATGACGGTCTCGCGGGCAAGGGGAACGGAAACGACTTGGACTAGTCAGTTCACCAATTCTTGGCTCTTTTCGCTAGAGCAAGATTTTTCCACAATAGCCTCACGCAATGCGACGGCGGCGAACACTTTCACGCGACACGACACCCGCCGCGCACCCCGCGCGTTTATCTATTTTCATCTGGAGAATCTGTCATGAAGATCGTCGTAATCGGTGGGTCCGGCTTGATCGGATCGCGTCTTGTCGCACTACTCAACAAGGCGGGTCATGAGGCGCTCGCCGCATCGCCGCGTACCGGCGTGAATGCCGTTACGGGCGAAGGCCTGAGTAACGCGCTCGTGAGCGCAGACGTCGTAGTAGATGTGACGAACGCGCCGTCATGGGAGCCGCAGGCGGTGCTGGACTTCTTTCGCACTTCGGCGCGCAACCTCGGCAAGGCCGAAGTGGCCGCAGGGGTGCGCCATCACGTCGCGCTATCCATCGTCGGCTGCGACCGCACGCCGGAGAACGCGTACTTCGTTGCCAAGGTTGCGCAGGAAGAGGTGATCGAAGCGGCAGGCGTACCGTACACGATCGTGCGCGCGACCCAGTTCATGGAGTTCATCGGCGGTATCGCGGATTTCGGCACGGAAGGCGGCACGGTACGCCTCGGCGACGGACTGTTTCAGCCGATCGCCGCAGACGACGTCGCGGCGAACCTCGCGCAGATCGCGCTCGCCGCACCGCTGAACGGCACGGTCGAGATCGCCGGCCCAGACCGCGCGCCCTTCGCGGAGATCGTCACGCGTTATCTGAAATCGATAGGCGACGCACGCCCGGTGGTGACAGATCGCGATGCGCAGTACTACGGCGGCCGTGTCGAGGAACAATCGCTCGTGCCGCTCGGCGACGCGCGGATCGGCCGCGTCAGTCTTGACCAGTGGCTGGCGCAGGCAAAAAAGGGTTGATTGGAGGTTTAGCCATCGAGCAAAGTCCACCGCGCGCGGACCCTGCTCTCCGAGAAGGAACTGTCGGACCTGACGTTCGAAGTGATGGCCATCAAGGGATGGGGACGCGCGAACGTCGCGTTCAAAGCCGTGCCGGGTTCGTCCGACAAGGCGTTTGGCCTCGACAAAGCCAAATCCGCCTGAACGACGGGCTTTTGCTGTCTTTCTTTAATTTCCGCCCGCGCAGGCGGGCCGCGTCATGTGGGGAGCACACCACCATGCTTCGCTTGAAAAACGCCGCAGTGGCTGCGGCCGTCATTATATGTGCATTGATGGGCGAGGCTCGCGCCGAGCCGCCCGCGGCCATCGTCACGCCGTTGATGACAAACTCGCTCGACGAATATCCTGGCAAGGAAGCCGTGATGATCACCGTCGAGTATCCGCCGGGCGCCGCCGATCGTATTCATCGGCATAACGGGTACGGCTTCATCTATGTGCTGGAAGGATCGGTCGTCATGCAGGTCAAGGGCGGCAAGGAAGTCACGCTGGGACCAGGAGAAACTTTCTATGAGGGCCCGAACGATGTTCATACGGTCGGACGCAACGCAAGCCAGACTCAACCGGCAAAGTTCCTCGTGCTGCTGTTAAAGAACAAGGGGGCGCCCATTCTCGTGCCGAAGAAGTAAGCCTGACCGCGCGGCCACGCTTGCGCCCTTAAAGAAATCGGCGGCCGATGTCACAAACGGCAGTGCTGATACGCCTAATGCTGCAAGGACTCCACGACTCGCGCTGCCATGTCAGATTGCCGATCACCCCGCCCGCCGCCGACGCAGTCTGTCCGTTCGCAAGCAGTTTTGCGACCAGTTACGGCGGGGTCGTTTCCTTTCTCGCCGTCGCCGACGACGGCAGCGTCCGTCAGTTTCCCGAAGTAATGCAGCCGTTCCAACGGCAGGTTTCCCCGCTCGCTGAACGGCAGGTTGTGGCCGAGAGCACCAGAGCTGCCATTGAAATCATCAACGGTGGCTTCAGGCGACTTTGGTGAATGCGTACAGTCGGCCAATCGCTGCCGTTCGCGCAACCGCGCAACACGCGAAGCCGTCATTCCAACGGCTGGTCCCTCTCCGAAACCTGTCGGATATTCTTTGGGAGCGAAACAGACGCGCGGTATTCCGTGAAGTTAGCGCGGATACGCTTGCTTAATGGTGCAGATCTTCGCGGGTGCCGGAAATCGCCAGTTCCGCACTCAGGGACTGGACGCGGAAAACGCAGTCGTCGACTTTTGTGAACTGACGACTCGTATGCAGTGCCCTTGCTCGACCCAGATTTGTCTTGCTGCTGCGGGGGTGCTTACCGGGCGAACCGAATATTTGCCAACCTTCGGCGCCGTGATGTTGTATCCCTGTTTTCCCAGCTTTCTTTTGTTAGGATTCTCCGCGAACCAATTATTGAAATCCTCTGCATTGGAATAGCTTGCAAAGACAAGTTCGTCTTGCTGTTGGTTGGCAATAGCTTCGATTGTGTTCCCGTTTGGCGCGACCAAGTGATAGCGTTTTGGAAGTTCCTCCGGCCGCACAAGAACGTGAGGGCCCGTATCCACCTTTCCGGAAGTGATCGTCACGTCCTGGTTTCCTTCCAGATAGTATTTCCTCGTTACATCGGAGGGTGTTCGAAGCTGATAAGACTGCACGACGTTGGCGCACAAGGCCCTCAACGCGGATCCTGCACTTCGTTCATCGAAAGCGAAAGCTTCGCGCTCGGGATAGCCTCGTTGTTCTTGACATATCCATCGGGATTTCGTAGACCGTACGCCCCGTTAGTCGCGCCCGCCGTCGAGCTACGTGGAGTACCCTCCTTGCTCGGCTTCGCCAAGCAAGGAGGTCGCCCCGGGGCGTCTATGCCGACGTGGAAGCAGTGCTTAGCGCATGTCTAGGCCGAAGACTCTTCGAAAGTAATATCCTAGGAAACCGTACTTCTTACGCATTTTCTCGTCATAGTCCGGCGAACACAAAAGCTGAAGATACTCTCTAGTCTCACGCGACGCCTCCCACTGTCGCTGGCGCTCCTCAGGAGTAGTAGAGCGCGCCTCTGGCCGCTTTGGCGTTATTGTGTATATCGGCCGGTCCTGGTCATAGGCGCTCTGGTTCCCCGCCTGTTCCCGCTGCCCTATGGCCTTCCCTATTGACTCACGTCGCTGTTGCGCTTCTGCTTCTTTCCGCCTTTTATAGAGAAGGTCACCTGGTTTGTCGCCTTTGTAAAGAAAAGATTTTCCGACAGGATCCTCCCGGCCACAGTATTCGCAGCTGCGTGCGTCGCGCTCGATGTAAGCAAAACAATATTGACAACAACTACGATCCATAGATTCCCCTTCTAACCAAGACATCAGATTCCCGTCGATCTTTAAGGACGAGCATCGAACGCCTCCCGACGGAGCGCGGGAACGTCCCACCCCAAGTCCGCTAATAACGGCAAGCACCGGTTAAAGTTTAACTGTCGCGGAGCTGACATAGCGCCTAAATATGTGTGATGCAAATTCGGCGACACTGAAAAGGCACCGGTCCATAATGTGTCTGCGCCGAGGAAATGTCTTCGAAGGAACGGTCGATACGAGCCCGCGAACCCTGAAACAGTACGCCGCATCGACCGGTGCGAGTGATCCAAGGGTTGGAAGATTCCGACTGCTCCTCAGCAAGATGAAACGCCAATGGCCGGAGTATGCCAACGATCGGCCATTCGGTGAGAAGGTGTTGCGAACGACGCCTAGCAGGCTGCGGAAATACATCTCTACGGAAACAGCGTTCTTGGCTTTGCGCGGGTCTCGTCGTTAATTTTTTGCATTGCGAGATATCAAGGCAAATCCAAGTTTTTTTCGACGGGTTGAGGCGTACTTTTCGCCTCATTCCCGCGATTGCTGTCACTACGAGCGGACCTGTCCTAGCGAACGCATGCGCACGAGGTTGTAGGCCGCCATGTTCAACACGAACATCTGGTCGACTTTCTTCAAGCCGCGCACCATCACCTGGCGCATGCGGCCCACGGTCTTCGCCCATCCAAAACCTTGTTCGATCAGCTTTCGCTTTTGCTGTGATATCGCGTAGCCGACGCTGCGCGCAATCGCATCGGGCACCGCCGAACGTCGGCCGGAGGTGTTCTGTGCCACGTGCGGCGTGACCTTCATCTGCTCACAGGCTTCAATGAACTCCTGTGCGTCGTAACCCTTGTCCGCACCAAGCGTGATTTGCGCAACCGCATTGTTCGACGCTTGCCGCGCATCGTTGATCATGACCTTGGCCGCTTCACGTTCTGCATATCCGTCAGCGCGACTCACGCGGGCATTGACCACCAGCCCATGGCGATTGTCTGTCAGCGTGTGACCCATGTAACGAAGTTCGCTGGCCGTCTTGCCCTTGCGATAAAGCCGTGCATCGGGATCGGTCTTCGACTCGTGTGTTTCGTTGTTCCGCTTACTACCCTTGAAGCCTGCTTCGCCGCTGCCATCGTCGCTATTGCTGCTGTCTTCATCGTCCTTGCGCACAAAGCTCTTGTGTCCCGCCCAGGCCTGGATCAACGTGCCATCCACGCTGAAGTGCTCCCCCGACAACCAGTTCTTCTTCTGCGCGAGCGACAGCACTTCATTGAAGAATTCGACCACCGCATCGTGCCGGATCAAACGCTCACGGTTCTTCGTGAACACCGTCGGCACCCAGACCGATTCGTCCATCGACAGACCAATAAACCATCGAAACAGAAGGTTGTATTGCGTTTGCTCCATGAGCTGACGTTCGGACCGGATGCTGTATAGCACCTGTAGCAGCATCGCCCGCAGCAGCTTCTCCGGCGCGATGCTTGGCCGGCCTCCCTTGATGTCGGCCTCGTACATCCCGGCAAACACCCGATCCATCTTCGCCAGCGCTTCGTTCGCCATGACGCGAATCGAGCGCAGTGGATGTGAGGTCGGAACGAAATCGTCCAGCTTGCGCACGGAAAACAAACTCTCGGTGAACGTGTCGGCGCCGCGCATAATTTCGTGGTGGGTGAGCTTCCTATATCAACGCTTTCGCTATTCGTCGCGATGACTTCAGTGCGCGGCATTTCCGCAGCCTGCTAGGAGTCGCGTGCTGCCGATCGCAGCCTAGCGAAGCTGCGTATGCAATTGCATGAGTCGGCACCCGGCCGAGATGGAATGGACACCGCCCTCCCTTCGGGGACGCAGGGCCTGGCACAAACGCAGAGGCTCTCCTGAACCGATCGGCATCATTGTGCCAGAGTGGAGTTTCGACACGTCCACTTGAGGAACGGAGAGCCCAAAATGAATGCTACGACATACGGACTGGATGTTGCAAAACACGTGTTCCAGATGTACTGGGTCGACGCTCAGACCGGCGAGATCACGAACCGGCGCTTTCGCCGCGACGAACTGATCAGCTTTCTGGCTCAACGGCCAGCGGGTCGTGTGGCATTTGAAGCATGTGGCAGCGCGCACTGGTGGGCTCGAAAGATCAAGGCGCTTGGGCACGAGGCGGTGCTGTTACACCCGAAGTTCATCCGGCCGTTCGTTCAAACGAACAAGACAGATGCAGCCGACGCTCGTGCGATCTGGACTGCTGTTCAGCAGCCGGGGATGCGAACTGTAGCGGCAAAGACGGAGGACCAGCAGGCGATGCTCGCTCTTCACCGGATGCGCTCGCTGCTCATCAAGTTTCGAACCATGCAAGTGAACCAGCTGCGAGGCCTTCTTTACGAGTTTGGCGCGTCGTTTCGGGTCGGACGAGCGGCAGGGTTGGCTGAGATCCGTGCACGAATGACCGAGGTCGAGGATGCCTTGCCCGGGACTATTTTCAACAGCCTGCAAGACCAGTTGAGGCGCATCGACGGGATCGAACAGGATATCGATAGGCTGGAAAAACAGATAGGCAGCTGGCACAAGCGAGAAGCCGAGTGCCAGGCTATCGCGGCGGTACCCGGCATCGGCAAGCTTACCGCGACGGCGCTTGTTGCCACGATCGGCGATGCGAAGACATTCAAGTCGGGTCGTGAGTTTGCGTCCTTTCTGGGGTTGGTACCAAGGCAAAGTGGCACCAGTGGCAAAGTCTGGCTAGGCGGGATTTCAAAGCGGGGGGATCCGTATCTGCGTACGCTGCTCATTCACGGGGCGCGCTCAGTCATGTACCACTCAAAAACACCGACTGCATGGCAGAGAGCAATCCAGGAGCGACGTCCAGCGAACATTGCAGCAATCGCTCTTGCGAACAAGATGGCACGAACGGCATGGGCCATCCTCGCTCACGGCAGTGCGTATGAAAAGAACCACAGTAGCGTAAAACCCGCTTAACGCAGGGACAGTGAGCGTCGAGCTGTAGTACCGATAGGTTGCTGAGGTTGATACTCATGTGATGGCAAAACAGGTCGGACCGCAGGAGCGCAAACCTGAACACGCCCTTGCACTAAATGTGCGTGACCGAGATGAGGACGTTCCTGGCGAATTCCATCAAGGCCCGCGGGCTTCGGCTTGCACGAAAGGCCGAATATAAGACCGCAGCCGACACCTCGTTTGAACATCGCATGAAGATCGATCTGGCAAACCGGGCGGTGTCCATATAAGGGCGTGTGAAAACGCATTTATCGCCTAAGTTGAATCAACACATTGAGACCGGGTGACTCATGAAGCGATTCGTTGAAGGCGACGACCGCAAACAGATCGCACTCCTTCCCGAATGCGTCGACGACTACATCGGGCAGGACAACCCAGTGAGGGTGATAGATGCCTTCGCCGACGAACTGAACCTTGCGGAACTCGGCTTCAACGGTACCACGCCGGCGCTCACAGGCCGCCCGTCCTATCATCCGGGCGTAATGCTCAAGATCTATATCTACGGGTATTTGAACCGGGTGCCGTCAAGCAGGCGTCTTGAGTGTGAATGCCAACGCAATGTGGAGTTGATGTGGCTAACAGGACGTCTGGTGCCAGACTTCAAGACGATCGCTGACTTTCGCCGCGACAACGGGCCGGCTATTCGCAACGTGTGCCGTCGTTTCGTCGAACTATGTCGCGGGCTGAAGCTGCTATCCGGCGATATGGTGGCAATCGACGGCAGCAAGTTCAAGGCTGTGAACAGCCGTGACAGGAACTACACGGCAGGAAAGATCGACAAGCGTCAGCAGCAGATCGAGGAAAGCGTTCGGCGCTATCTCGACATGATTGAAACCGCAGACCGGATCAGCCCGACAGGCCTCGATGTGAAAACCGTTCGCCTGTACGAGAAGATCGCGCTCTTACGTCAGCGGATGCGTGAGCTCGAGCAGATCAGGGAGCAACTGAAGAAGGAACCGGACAAACAGTTGTCGCTTACTGATC
>NZ_JAYXBK010000039.1:0-1471 GCF_036016995.1 Paraburkholderia sp. MPAMCS5 | reverse complement strand
ACCCAGCCCTTTCAAGGTCTTTGCGCTGCAAACCTGGTAACCTGGCGAGATGTTAAGGAACGACGGGTAGGAAGGGATGTTCGACGAGGTGATGAAGCGTTTCGAGCAGCAGGCACCGGTATGCGTGATGGCACGCCTGGCACTACAGAGAGCCATCGCACCGCAATGGATCGACGAGGTGTTCGCCGAGCACCGGCAGCGGCAATATCCACGTGAATTGCTGTTCTCGACGGTGGTTGAACTGATGACGCTGGTGTCGCTGGGACTGAGTCCGTCGCTGCACGCTGCAGCGACACAGACGAAGCCCCTGCCGGTGTCGCTGGCCGCGCTCTACGAGAAGGTCAACCGCACCGAACCCGCGATCCTGCGTGCCCTGGTACAGGGCAGCGCACAGCGTCTGGAGCCGGTGCTGGCGGCGTTGCCATGCCAGCCCAGCCTGCCCGGCTGGCGTGTGCGGGTGCTTGATGGCAATCACCTGCCGGCCAGCGAGAAACGGCTGGCGGCGTTGCGCGAGCAGCGTGGCGCGGCGTTGCCGGGGCACGCGCTGGTGGTCTATGAGCCGGATCTGGGTCTGGTCACGGATCTGGTCGCCATCGAGGATGCGCACGCGCAGGAGCGCTCGGCCATGGCCCCGCTGATTGAATGTGCCGGCGCGGGCGAATTGTGGCTGGCTGACCGGAACTTCTGCACCGGGACCATCCTGCAGGGCTGGCATCAGGCACAGGCCTGCTTCATCGTGCGCGAACACGGCCGCAACAGCCCGGCGCTTACCAGCAGTGGGCCGTGGGTGGACGGTGGACGTATCGAGACAGGTCAGGTGCGAGAGCAACGCATTGACCTGAAGGCTGGCGTCGTCTGGCGTCGCATCGAGCTGACGCTGGACAAGCCGACTGAAGCGGGCGATACCGTGATTCTGTTGTGGAGCAACCTGCCTGCCGCGGTGGGCGCACACGAGATTGCCCGGCTGTACCGCAAGCGCTGGCGTATCGAGGGCATGTTCCAGCGACTCGAGTCGGTCCTGCACAGCGAGATCCGCACCCTGGGTCATCCACGTGCCGCGCTGCTGGGCTTTACCGTCGCGGTGCTGGCGTACAACGTGCTGGCCACGCTCAAGCGCAGTGTTGAAGCTGCGCATGCTGGCGCCGATGAAACAGGTGCAGCGCCGCCGGACGTCTCGACGTATTACCTCGCCGTGCAGATTCGCAGCCAGTATGAGGGCATGCTCATCGCGCTGCCGCCAGATGAATGGTCGCACTGGAGCGATGCCACGCCCGACGTGATTGCCGGCAAACTGCTCGAGCTGGCCCGCTGCGTCAACCCGATTCAGGTGCGCACACGCACGCGTGGCCCCAAGACCCGCAAACCCGCACCCTATGTCGAAGGCGCGGTAGCCCGCGCCCATCACAGTACCGCTCGCCTGCTTAAACGCGCCAAAGGCGGGACATCTTGATCAAGACCTTGAAAGGGCTGG
>NZ_JAYXBK010000038.1:0-1498 GCF_036016995.1 Paraburkholderia sp. MPAMCS5 | reverse complement strand
ACGACTACCTGAAGAAAACCCTCACCGCGCGCGTCTACGATGTGGCCCGCGAGACCGAGCTTGAGCACGCGCCGCATCTGTCGGCGCGTCTGCGCAATCCGGTTTATCTGAAGCGCGAGGACAACCAGCCGGTGTTCTCGTTCAAGGTGCGCGGCGCGTACAACAAAATGGCGCATATTCCCGCCGAGTCGCTCGCGCGCGGCGTGATCACGGCGTCGGCGGGCAATCATGCGCAAGGCGTGGCGCTGTCGGCCGCGCGCATGGGCGTGAAGGCGATCATCGTGGTGCCGGTCACGACGCCGCAAGTCAAGGTCGATGCCGTGCGCGCGCATGGCGGCCCGACCGTCGAAGTCGTGCAGTTCGGCGAATCGTATAGCGATGCGTATGGCCACGCGGTGAAGCTTCAGGAAGAGCGCGGCCTGACCTTCGTGCATCCGTTCGACGACCCGTATGTGATCGCCGGCCAGGGCACCGTCGCGATGGAAATTCTCAGTCAGCATCAAGGCCCGATTCACGCGATCTTCGTGCCGATCGGCGGCGGCGGACTCGCGGCGGGCGTGGCCGCGTATGTGAAATCGGTGCGCCCCGAGATCAAGGTGATCGGCGTGCAGACCGACGACTCGTGCGCGATGGCGGCGTCGCTCAAAGCCGGCGAGCGCGTCACGCTGAACGAAGTCGGGCTCTTTTCCGACGGCACGGCGGTGAAGCTCGTCGGCGAGGAAACCTTCCGCCTGTGCCGCGAATATCTCGACGACGTGCTGCTCGTCAACACCGACGCGCTGTGCGCCGCGATCAAGGACGTCTTCCAGGACACGCGCAGCGTGCTCGAACCCGCGGGCTCGCTCGCGGTCGCGGGCGCGAAGCAGTATGCGGAGCGCGAGGGTATCGAGAATCAGACGCTGATCGCCGTCACGTCGGGCGCGAACATGAACTTCGACCGCATGCGCTTCGTGGCCGAGCGCGCGGAAGTCGGCGAGGCGCGCGAAGCCGTGTTCGCTGTGACGATTCCCGAAGAGCGCGGCAGCTTCAGGCGCTTTTGCGAACTGGTCGGCACGCGCAGCGTCACCGAATTCAATTACCGCATTGCGCAGGCCGATTCGGCGCATATTTTCGTCGGCGTGCAGATCCGCAATCGCAGCGAATCGGCGCAGATTGCGGGCGCATTCGAGGCGCACGGTTTCGCCACTGTCGATCTCACTTTCGATGAACTGTCCAAGCAGCACATCCGCTACATGGTCGGCGGACGCTCGCCGCTTGCACACGACGAGCGGCTCTTTCGCTTCGAGTTTCCGGAACGGCCGGGCGCGCTGATGAAATTTCTTTCGTCGATGGCGCCCGACTGGAACATCAGCCTCTTTCATTATCGGAATCAGGGCGCGGACTACAGCTCGATTCTCGTCGGCATTCAGGTGCCGGAAGCCGATAACGCGGAGTTCGACCGCTTTCTGACGACGCTCGGCTATCCGTATTGGGAAGAGACGCAGAATCCGGTTTATCG
>NZ_JAYXBK010000037.1:0-2483 GCF_036016995.1 Paraburkholderia sp. MPAMCS5 | reverse complement strand
GTAAGGGTCCGGTGAAGTCACGTTGAAGCTGTGGTCTGCGCATAGGAGCATCGTGTCCATCAAAAACGTGATGGAGACGTGTACACGATGGCGGACAACGATCGGGTTGATGATGAAGTGGTGCCGGCAATAGAGCGTCGCAAACACAGCCGGGAATTCAAGGAGATGGTGGTGCGGGCGGCGATGCAACCGCACGTCTCCATCGCCGCGGTGGCGCTGCATTACCGGCTGAACGCGAACCTGCTGCGCCGATGGGTGGTGGCAGCCCGGCAGCGCGCGGCTGACATGTCTGAGCCAGAGGAAGCGCAGCAACCGCTGGCGGCGGCATTCGTGCCGCTGCAACTTGAAGCGCCGCCGGCGGCCGAACCGGGCGAGATTCGCATCGAGGTCCGTCGCGGCGCGACCACGGTGACGCTCTACTGGCCGTTGTCGGCGGCCGACGATTGCACGGCGTGGTTACAGGGATGGTTGCGATGATCCGCGTCGACGCGATCTGGCTGGCCACCGAGCCCGTGGACATGCGTGCGGGCGCCGATACGCTGCTCGCGTGCGTGGTCAAGGTGTTCGGCGCGGCGCGCCCCCACCATGCCTATCTGTTTGCCAACCGGTATTCGACGCGAATGAAGGTGCTGGTCTACGATGGTCTGGGGATCTGGCTGGCCACGCGGCGCCTGAATCGCGGGCGATTCATCTGGAGCAACGGCGAGCAGTCCGTTTCACTGCCGCTCAATGAGGAACAGTTGCGGGCGCTGGTCACGGGACTGCCGTGGCGCACACTGGCAAGCGATCACGCCATTACCGTGGTGTGATGTCGACGCGCACGTAAACAGTTTCGCTTCCTGATGTGTGACGTGTCTGGCAGACTCGGTGTCATGGACCTGCCTGTCGACCTCATCACGCTCAGCGCCGACCAGCTTCGCACACTGGCCGCACGGCTGACCGCCCAGCTCGCGGACAGGGAACGCGAAGTCGGTGAGAAGGAACGGGAGCTGCAGTATCGGCAAACCCGCATCGACCAGCTCACGCATGAGCTCTCGGTCATCAAGCGGCAACAGTTTGGTAAGCGCAGCGAGCAGCTCAATACGGAACAGATGAGCCTGCTTGACGAGGCGATCGAGACGGATCTGGCCGCGATCGAAGCCGAGCTCGATCAGCTTCAGCCAGACACGCCCGGGCGCACATCGCGACAGCAACATCCCCGACGCGCGCCGTTGCCTGCGCATCTGCCACGAACCGACATTCATCACGATCCGGATGCCACGAGGTGCCACTGCGGCTGCGAGCTTGAGCGCATAGGCGAAGACATCAGCGAGAAGCTTGACTACACGCCGGGCGTGTTCACAGTCGAGCGACATATCCGCGGCAAGTGGGTGTGCCGTCAATGCGAGACGCTGACACAGGCGCCCGTGCCCGCGCACATCATCGACAAGGGTATTCCCACGGCCGCGCTGCTGGCATGGGTGCTGGTGTCGAAGTTCTCCGATCATCTGCCGCTTTACCGGCTTGAGCGCATCTGCGCACGCGCGGGTCTGGCGATCCCCCAGTCGACGCTGGGCGACTGGGTGGGTGTGTGCGGTGTGCGACTGCAGCCGCTAGTTGATGCCCTGCGCGAACACCTGCTGCGTGAGCTTGTGCTGCATGCTGATGAAACGCCTGTGCAGATGCTCAGCCCCGGCAAGGGCAAGACGCACCGTGCGTATCTCTGGGCGTACGCCACGACGCAGTACTGCTCACTCAAGGCGGTGATATACGACTTTGCCGACAGCCGCGCTGGTGAGCATGCGCGCGCATTCCTGGGCGACTGGCAGGGCAAGCTGGTGTGCGACGACTTTAGCGGCTACAAGAAAAGTTTTACCCAGGGCGTCACGGAAATTGGCTGTGCCGCGCACGCGCGGCGCGCGTTCTTCGAGTTGCATGCAAACCATCAGAGCGAGATTGCCGGGCAAGCGCTGAAATACTTCGGCACGCTGTACGAAATCGAACGTGAAGCAGCAGTGCTTGATCCCGATGCGCGGCGTGTGCTGCGGCAGGCCCGATCGCGACCAGTCATGGATGCCCTGCACGCGTGGATGAGTGCGCAGCGGCGCCTGGTTCCAGAGGGTTCAGGAATCGCGAAAGCACTCGACTACAACCTCAATCGCTGGGAGGCGCTCACGCGCTATCTCGATGATGGGCACGTACCAATGTGCAATAACTGGGTTGAGAACCAGATTCGTCCGTGGGCGACCGGCAGGAAAAACTGGTTATTTGCGGGCTCACTTCGCGCCGGCAAACGCGCCGCTGCCATCATGAGCCTGATCCGCACGGCGCAACTGAACGGGTACGAACCGCTCGCCTATCTGAAGGACGTGCTCACGCGCCTGCCAACACATCGCGCTGCTGACATCGACCAGTTGCTGCCTCATCGTTGGAAACCTGACGTAGCCGCGATATAACCTCAGCTCGCGCCAGCGCTACCTGCCGTGCCTTCCCCGGGCGCTTAC
>NZ_JAYXBK010000036.1:0-2711 GCF_036016995.1 Paraburkholderia sp. MPAMCS5 | reverse complement strand
GCCTTCAGCTTCACGAGCGCGTCGAGCAGCATGCGCTCGTGCGAGTCGATCTCGATCTCGTACGTCTGCATGCGCGGCGCCGCGTCCTTGTCCGGGTCGTAGCGGTAAATTTCAAATGTACGCTTGGCCATTTCTGAATTCCTTTGATCTGTGCCTTAGAAGGTCCGCGCTTTCGGCGGCACCGATTCGACAGTCAGCGGCTGCATGTGCACCGGCTTGTAGTCGAGGCGGTCGCCTTCGCTGAACCACAACGTATGGCGCAGCCAGTTTTCGTCGTCGCGATGCTCGAAGTCGTTCTGCGCGTGCGCGCCGCGGCTTTCCTTGCGCGCCTCGGCCGACACCATCGTGGCGCGCGCCACCTCGATCAGGTTCGCCACTTCCAGCGCCTCGACGCGCGCGGTGTTGAACACCTTCGACTTGTCCTTCAGGTGAATGTTGTCCACCCGTTCGGCCACTTCGCGGATGCGCTCCACGCCTTCGGCCAGCAGCGCCGACGTGCGGAACACGCCCGCGTGCTTCTGCATCGTGCCGCGGATGTCGTTCGCCACCGACTGCGCGTACTCGCCCGAGGACGAGCTGTCGAGCTTCGCCAGACGCGACAGCGCAAAGTCCGCCGCATCGGCCGGCAGCGGCTTGTGCGTCTTCAGCTCCTTCACGTGCTTGACGATGTGATTGCCCGCCGCGCGGCCGAACACCACCAGATCGAGCAGCGAGTTCGTGCCCAGGCGGTTCGCGCCGTGCACCGACACGCACGAGCACTCGCCCACCGCGTAGAAGCCGTTGACGACTTCTTCGTGGCCGTTCGGCGTGCCCACCACCTGACCGTTGATGTTCGTCGGAATGCCGCCCATCTGGTAGTGAATGGTCGGCACGACCGGAATCGGCTCCTTGATACAGTCGACGTTGGCGAACTTCAGCGCGATTTCGCGGATCGACGGCAGACGCTTCATGATCGTCTCGGCGCCGATGTGCGACAGGTCCAGCAGCACGTGATCCTTGTTCGGACCCACGCCGCGGCCTTCCTTGATTTCCTGGTCCATCGAGCGCGAAACGAAGTCGCGCGGCGCCAGATCCTTCAGCGTCGGCGCGTAGCGCTCCATGAAGCGCTCGCCGTCCGAGTTGCGCAGAATGCCGCCTTCGCCGCGCACGCCCTCGGTGATCAGCACGCCCGCGCCGGCCACGCCGGTCGGGTGGAACTGCCAGAACTCCATGTCCTGCAGCGCGATGCCCGAGCGCGCGGCCATGCCCAGGCCGTCGCCGGTGTTGATGAACGCATTCGTGGACGCCGCGAAGATGCGCCCCGCGCCGCCCGTGGCGAACAGCGTGGTCTTGCCTTCGAGGATGTAGACGTCGCCCGTTTCCATTTCGAGCGCGGTCACGCCGAGCACGTCGCCGTCGGCGTCGCGGATCAGATCCAGCGCCATCCATTCGACGAAGAACTGCGTTCTCGCCTCGACGTTCTGCTGGTACAGCGTGTGCAGCAGCGCGTGACCGGTGCGGTCGGCCGCGGCGCACGCGCGCTGCACGGGCTTCTCGCCGTAGTTCGCGGTGTGGCCGCCGAACGGGCGCTGGTAGATCGTGCCGTCGGCGTTGCGGTCGAACGGCATGCCCATGTGTTCGAGTTCGTACACGGCGTTCGGCGCTTCACGGCACATGAACTCGATCGCGTCCTGGTCGCCGAGCCAGTCGGAGCCCTTGATCGTGTCGTAGAAGTGATAGTGCCAGTTGTCTTCGCTCATGTTGCCGAGCGAGGCGCCGATGCCGCCCTGCGCCGCGACCGTGTGCGAGCGCGTGGGGAACACCTTGGACAGCACGCACACCGACAGACCGGCGCGCGCCAGTTGCAGCGACGCGCGCATACCCGAGCCGCCCGCGCCGACGATAACCACGTCGAAACGCCGACGCGGCAGAGCATTCTTGATTGCAGCCATGCTTTTACACTCTCCAGAGAATCTGCGCAGCGTAGCCCGCGCACGCGAGCAGCCAGACGATCGTCAGCGCCTGCAGCAACAGGCGTGTGCCCACGGGCTTCACATAGTCCATCCAGATGTCGCGGATGCCGACCCATGCGTGATAGAACAGCGACAGCAGCGTGACGAAGGTGGCGAGCTTCATCCACTGGGTGGCGAAGATCGAGGCCCAGCCTTCGTAGGAGAACTCGCGCGCGCCGAAGAACCACACGAGCAGGATCACCGTGTAGATGGCCATGATGGCGGCGGTGACGCGTTGCGCGAGCCAGTCGCGCAGGCCGTAATGCGCGCCGACCACGAGACGCTTCGAACCGATCCGGTTATTGGCTGACATTTTTTAGAATGCTCCGAACAGTTTGAGCGCGAAGGCGAGGGTGAGAATCGAGGACACGACCAGCACGACGATGGAGCTCGACTTGCCTTTCTCCTTGGTCACCGCATTGTGATTGGTGTCCATCACGAGGTGACGGATGCCGGCGCAGAAGTGGAACAGGAAGGCCCACGCGAGCACCAGCGTGATGAGCTTGACGACGATGTTGGAGAGAAAGCCCTTGAACACCTCGAAGCTCAGTTCGGAAGTCAGGCTCTGGTCGAAGAGATAAAGCAGGAACGGCAGGAATACGAACAGCAGGGCTCCGCTCACGCGGTGAAGAATCGACACGCGTCCCGCGAGCGGAAGGCGATACGCCGTCAATATCTGCCCGATACCGATGTTCCGGAATTCCGGCCTCGGTTTTTTTA
>NZ_JAYXBK010000035.1:0-3399 GCF_036016995.1 Paraburkholderia sp. MPAMCS5 | reverse complement strand
TCACGAGAATGGCGCGGTAAAAAATATGTCACAGTGGTTCGCAACAACCGCGCATCGTCTATCGCGTTGACGTTTCCATGACGACATAATTTTCAGGCTGATACGGATATTCCACTGATCAATGATGGGGGAATATCATGTTCGAGACTCTCTTTACGCGTCCGCATGTTCTTGCTGCCCACAATCTCGCGCCGTGCGTGGAATCCAGGAAGCGCTTCCTCGTACATTGTCAGGGACAGGGTTATCCGCTCAGGTCGATTCGGAAGATCGCGTGGATCCTGCTGGTTTTTTCACAGAGCATTGATCTGTCCCGCCCGCGGTTAATAACGCACGAGGAAATCGCGTTTGCGGTTGACCATCGGATTCGACTTCTCCGAAGTGAGCGCACGAACGAGTCCCGCAGCTCGCGGCTTCTGTTCATCCATACCGCCACGACCTGGCTGCGCTTCCTGGGGCGTCTGGAGGAACGGCATCCTATAGAAGAACCATTTGTTCGCTATGTCGAGCACTACGTCGATTTCATGCGCGACCAGCGAGGACTTTCCTCTGCCACGATTTCAACCTGTCGTGATGAGATCGGCCATTTTCTGACAATGGTCTGTCGCCCTGACAAGGCACTCGGTGCTCTCACTATCCACGATGTCGACACCTACCTCGCCTATCAAGGCAACCGCGGCTGGAGCAGAGTCTCATTGCACGCGCTTGCGAGCACGCTGCGCAATTTCTTCCGGTACGCAGAAGGACAAGGGTGGGCTACCAACGTTGCGTCGGGCATTGAAGCACCTGTGGTGTATAGAGAGGAGGGGTTGCCGCTCGGGCTGAACTGGGATGACGTGCAAAGGTTTGTCGCCAGCTTTGTCGGCGAGAGCACGATCGATCTACGCAACCGTGCGATGATCATGCTGCTGGTTGTTTACGGACTGAGGCGCGGCGAGGTGGTGCGGCTCCGTCTGGAGGACATCGACTGGTGCGGCGAGATCCTTCATGTCAATCGTCCGAAGCAACGCTGCACACAGCAATACCCGCTGGTGGCAACCGTTGGAAACGCCATTCTGCGCTACCTGAAGGAAGCGCGTCCACGAAGCGCACATCGAGAGCTCTTCCTGTCGGTCGAGGCGCCGATCCGACCGCTGTCACCCGGGCGCGTAAGCGGCATTGTCCGCTCGCGTCTCGCGACGCTTGGCATCGACATTCCGCGGCGTGGCGCACATTGCCTGAGGCACGCCAATGCCCGGCATTTACTCGACGCTGGTTTTGCGCTGAAGGAGATCGGTGATCACCTCGGCCATCGCAGCGCGTCGTCGACGAGAATCTATGCAAAGGTCGACCTGACCGGACTGCGGTGTGTGGCCGAAATCGATCTGGGGAGTCTGCTATGAAGCTCTCCGAACTCGTCGCCCAATACGTGAGCCACAAACGGGCGTTGGGCATGCGCTTCAATTCCGAGGCGGCCACGCTTGCCTCATTCTGCCACCGGGTTGATGGCAACATTGATGTGGAATCGGTCACGGTCGAGCAGGTACAGGACTTTCTGACTGGCAACAGGCCGCTGACTAACCATTGCCGGAAGAGAAGGTCTGTACTTGACTGTCTGTTTCGTTTTGCCCTCTCGCGTGGATATGTCAAGGCCTCGCCGCTTCCTCGCTACAGTCCGAGATTGCCGCCACCGCTGACACCCTACATTTATTCGCAGCAGGAATTAAAGCGCCTGCTCGAAGTGGCGTCGGCGGCATGCAGTCCACGCGGTCTGCTGGATGCATATGTTTTGCGTGCACTCATTCTGATTCTGTACGGCGGTTGCCTCCGCCATGGCGAAGCCTTGCGGCTAACCATGCAGGACGTCGATCTCGACGAAGCCGTCCTGCACGTGCGCGAGAGCAAATTCTATAGATCGAGGCTGGTTCCGCTAGGCGCAGATCTGAATAGAGCGATGCAAACTTATGCCCGGCTACGCAACCAGAGATTTGGGCAGGCACCGGATGCGCCGTTCTTCTGCTTACGCGATGGTCGCCCCCTGAGCCAGAAAGCTGTGCGCAAGGCCTTTCAGCGACAGCGTACTCTGGCAAATATCCAACGCGAAGGCGGTGCGTCCTGCCAGCCGAGGCTGCATGATTTGCGACACTCAGGCGCAGTGCACCGGCTAATCGCCTGGTATCGCCGCGGCGCGGATTTGCAACTGTTGTTGCCGCAGCTCGCGACCTATCTCGGCCACATCGATCTCGCGGGCACCCAACGCTACCTTACCTTGACGCCCGAGTTGCTGAATGCAGCGAGCACGCGCTTTGAAACGTACGTCCTTGAGGTGCAACATGAATAACTCATCCCTGCTGGGTCCGTGGATCCGACGTTTCCTGATTGAGTATCTGGTGGGCGAACGTAACCTTGCCGTCAATACGCAAAGAAGTTACCGCGACATGCTCATGCTGTTGCTTCCGTATTTGGCCGCCAAGGTCGACAAGCGGATCGATCGCCTGACCGTTGATGATCTCTCCGCGCAAATGGTCCGTCTGTTCCTGACGCACATGGAAGAACAACGCCACTGTACGGTCAGCACACGAAATCAGCGGCTTGGCGGCATCCATGCGCTGGCTCGTTTCATCGGCGAACATGCGCCTGAATACGTCGACTGGTGGGCACAGATTCATCTGATTCCTGTTAAGAGAACCAGTCGGCCGGAGATCAGCTACCTTAGCAGGCAGGAAATGGACGCCCTGCTCGCTGCCTCTGACGTCAATACAGCGCAGGGGCAGCGCGAACATGCGTTACTGCTCTTCATGTTTAACTCAGGAGCGCGTGCAAGCGAAGCTGCGCAGCTCAAGATTGGCGACGTTGACTGGCACACGCGCTCGGTCAGCATCGTCGGCAAGGGGAACAGACATCGCCGCTGCCCGCTCTGGAAATCCACGCTTGATGCGTTGCGCTCACAGTCCGAGGGGAGGGCCGCAGACGCGCCGGTGTTCCTCAATCGATTCCACCAGACGATGACGCGCTCCGGCATTCATGCATTGGTCAAGCGCTGCGCTATCCGTGCTGCAGCCAACGCGCCGTCGCTTGCCGGCAAGAATGTGCACCCACATGTGATTCGGCATACGACCGCCTCGCTACTACTCCAGGCCGGTGTCGACATCAATACGATACGCGGCTGGCTTGGGCACGTTTCGTTGGAGACGACCAATATCTACGCCGAGATCAATCTGGAAACAAAGGCGCGGGCGCTAGCGACATGCGAAGTGGAAGGCGGTGCCGAAGGACAAAAGCAATGGCGGGATCAGCCTGACCTGATGACCTTCCTCCGCACCTTGTAACCGAATAATATGTGCTGTTTGCTTTCCACAAAGGTACTGCCTTGGCCTAGTTCGTTATCGAGCAGCACATATTTTTTACTGCACCATACTCGTG
>NZ_JAYXBK010000034.1:0-4030 GCF_036016995.1 Paraburkholderia sp. MPAMCS5 | reverse complement strand
GATGTCGAGAATGTCGTAGCCGCGATAATGCAGATCGTTGCCCGTCTTGCCGACCGTGCACAGCGCCGTGTTGCCTGCCGTCACGCCGGACAGCGCCACGGATTTCTTCGGTTTGAAGCCGCCTTGTGCGCCGGCGGTTTGCGTGGTCTCGCTCATCTTCCGCACTCTCCTGTTTGTCTGCTCATTGGCCCACTTCCACGAAAAGCGGCGCTGCCTCTGACGGGATCGCGCGGCCAGTGGATTGTGCGCGACGCAGCACCGACCAGTAATAGCGATAGCTCGCGCGGTCATGCAACGTATCGCGATGGCGCGTCGGTCCCCATTGCGCGGACTGCGCGGCCAGAAGAATGTCCGTGGCGGTGGCGATTTCTTCGTTGCGCGGTGCAAACGCGGCCACGATCGCCTCGATTTGCGCCGGGTGAATGCTCCACATGCGCGTGTAGCCGAACTCGTTGCGGGCACGCGCCGCGTCGTTCGCGACCACGCTCATGTCACGCACCTCGGTGCTGACGTTGTGCGACGGCACCTTGCCATGGGCATGGCAAGCGGCCGAAATTTCGAGCTTGGCGCGCCGCACCAGCGGATGATCGAACTGGCCAGGCGAGCGCATTGCCGTGTCGGGAATCGCGCCGTCGTGCGCGGAAACGAAATCCATCAGGCCGAAGCTGATGGCTTCGACGCCCGGCAGCGCGGCCAGATCGAACGCGCGCGCGAGCGCGCCGTGGGTTTCAACCAGCAATTGCACCGGCACCGGATTCACGATGCCCAACTCGCGGCGCGTGGCCTCGACGAACGCGACCATTTCGGCGGCGTCGGGCACATTGCGGATTTTCGGCAGCGTGATGTAAGCCGGCGCTCGCTTCGCCGCACGCAGAATCAGGCGGACGTCGTCGCGCCAGTGCGCGTGGCCGAAGTCGTGAATCCGCACGCCGACGCGCCCGAAGCGATCATGCTCGCTGCCGAGCAGCGACGCGACCAGTTCCGCGTGCTCCGCTTCGCGGCCAACTTGCGCGCCGTCTTCGCAGTCGAGCGTGATGTCGAACACCGGGCCGAGTTGCTGCTGCAACGCGAGCGATTTCAGCATCAGCTTTTCGCTGCCGGCGTAGTGATCGCAGGCAGGCAGCACAGTGGGCGGCACTTCGCCGTTGAACAGCACTTCGGCGGGTGTGAGGGCGCGCATCTTCGGCGTCAGGGGCGTGGGTCGTGTTGAGGGAAAACTGATTCGGGCGCGCTCTGCAAGGCCATCGTGACGCTTGGGCAAAACGCGTTCGGATCAGTTGCGAACCGGCGCAATGGCTCGATTCGCACGAAAAAAACCGGAACCCGCCGCGATAAAGCTTCGGAGTTCCGGTTGTTTTGCATCAGAGGCTTAGCCGAGCAGATGCTGAACGCCTTCGCGTTCTTCCAGCAGTTCCTGCAGCGTGCCGTCCATCTTTTCGCGCGAGAACGCGTCGATTTGCAGGCCTTCCACGCGCTTGTACTCGCCGTTTTCGCAGATCACCGGCACGCCGTAGATGATGTCTTCCGGAATGCCGTACGAGCCGTCCGACGGAATGCCCATGGTGACCCACTTGCCGTTCGTGCCCAGCACCCAGTCACGCACGTGGTCGATTGCAGCGTTAGCCGCCGATGCCGCCGACGACAGGCCGCGCGCCTCGATAATCGCCGCGCCGCGCTTGCCGACGGTCGGAATGAACGTGTTGCGGTTCCATTCGTCGTCGTTGATCAGCTTGGTCAGGTCCTGACCTTCTGCGGTGGCGAAGCGGAAGTCCGGGTACATGGTCGGCGAGTGGTTGCCCCACACAGCGAGCTTTTCGATCGACGCGACCGGCTTGCCCGACTTGGCGGCCAGTTGCGACAGCGCGCGGTTGTGGTCCAGACGCAGCATGGCCGTGAAGTTTTTCTTCGGCAGATCCGGTGCCGACTTCATGGCGATGTACGCATTCGTGTTGGCCGGGTTGCCGACCACCAGCACTTTCACGTCGCGGCTGGCGACTTCGTTCAGCGCCTTGCCCTGAACCGTGAAGATTTCGGCGTTGGCCGACAGCAGGTCCTTGCGTTCCATGCCTTTCGAACGCGGACGCGCGCCGACCAGAAGGGCCACGTCGGCGTCTTTGAATGCGACCTTCGGGTCGTCGGTGATCACGACGCCCGACAGCAGCGGGAATGCGCAATCATCCAGTTCCATCACGACGCCTTTGACGGCGCCTTGCGCTTGCGGCAGGTCGAGCAGTTGCAGGATAACCGGCTGATCCTTGCCGAGCAGATCACCATTGGCGATGCGGAACAGCAGGGAGTAAGCGATTTGACCTGCGGCGCCGGTGACGGCAACGCGCTTTGCGGGCTTAGCCATTGAGAAATCTCCAGGACGATGCGTTAGACGCTAGGGAAAACGCCATTCTATATGCGCGTTCAGCGAAGCGTTATGAAACACGGCGGAATTCACTGTTCGCGGACGGCCCATTGCTTGCGAGACCGACAGCGGCGCTGCGGCAAGACCGCCATGCCGGAAACCTGTACTACCGAGCGCCCGAACGCGGTGCTTCGCGCCGAAACCCTCGAGAGACGGAAAACCTCCGGGCGGACCCGGCGTTTTCACGAAAGGGCAATGCGGACATTGAGGCGCCGGGGTAGCCGCTGCACGGTGCGGGCTCCTGCAAACAGCGCGTTTCGGCAAGCGTCTGGCCAACGAATGGCGGCGAATCGAAACCTGGACTGCGTGGGAACAGCATGGTGCAGAGTGGCTGCCGGCGTGTGGCGGCGCTGCGAAACGAAACGCAGCCGACTGCCTTCAAAAAACCCGCAAACCCTTGCTCGCCAAGGAGTGTAGGAGTCGACAGGCGCAAAGTCAACTTTATCTTATGTCTTATATAAGACACATCTGTCGAGGGGGAAGTGCTGGACGCGGCCTAGCGCTTTATGATGAAATGCGCGGATGAATTCGAACCCGGCCAACACCACGAATCCGAGCGGTCATACGGCTGCCGGCGAAGGTGTATCCGCGGCCGCCCCGGCTGCGTCGCCCACTTTCAGTCCTCTTTATCAGCAGATCAAGGGGCTGATAACGCAGGGCCTCGAAAGCGGCGAATGGAAGCCCGGCGAGATCATTCCTAGTGAAGTCGAATTGGCGGCCAGATACAAGGTCAGCCAGGGCACGGTGCGTAAGGCGATCGACGAACTGGCCGCCGAGAACCTGCTCGTGCGCCGCCAGGGTAAGGGCACGTTTGTTGCGACGCATAACGAGGATCGCGCGCAGTTTCGCTTCCTGAGATTGCTGGCGGACGACGGCGCGGAACATCCCCACGTAAGCCGACTGTTGGAATGCCGGCGTCTGCGCGCGTCGGCTGATATTGCCCGGCAACTCGACCTGAAGCCCGCGGACCCTGTGGTGCTGATCAAGCGTTTGCTGCAATTCGACGGCGAGATCACCGTGCTCGATGAAATCTGGCTGCCGGGCGCCGTGTTTCGCGGGCTCACGCTCGAGCGGCTGTCCGAGTACAAGGGTCCTCTCTACGCGATGTTCGAGACGGAGTTCGGCACCCGCATGATCCGCGCCACGGAGAAAATCCGCGCGGTGGCGGCCGAGCCTCAGGTGGCCGATCTGCTGCATGTGCCGCCGGGATTTCCGCTGCTGTCGGTCGAGCGCGTGTCTTATACCTACGGAGACCGCCCGGTGGAAGTCCGGCGAGGTTGGTATGTCACAACCGGGTACTACTATCAGAACGATCTGAGCTGAATCGGGCTTGGACATGGGCGCGGCGTCCCGCACGCGCGCTTTTTCATGGCGCCATTTATTGCGTGAGCTGCAACGGACCTGTCGTGGGTTTCGCTGCAGCGCGAAATGAAAAGGCGCTAAAATTGCGGATTAGTGTGACTACATAGTAGGGGTCTAGCATGGCTGAAGCCGTAAAAAAACCGAGGCCGGAATTCCGGAACATCGGTATCGGGCAGATATTGACGGCGTATCGCCTTCCGCTCGCGGGACGCGTGTCGATTCTTCACCGCGTGAGCGGAGCCCTGCTGTTCGTAT
>NZ_JAYXBK010000033.1:0-5558 GCF_036016995.1 Paraburkholderia sp. MPAMCS5 | reverse complement strand
AACGCAGAAACCCCACCTTGAAGGGGTGGGGTTTCTGATGCTGCTGGGGAGCCTGACGATTACCTACTTTCACACGGGCAATCCGCACTATCATCGGCGTGGAGTCGTTTCACGGTCCTGTTCGGGATGGGAAGGGGTGGTACCGACTCGCTATGGTCATCAGGCATGACTTGTTGCCGTGCTGCGTTTGAGGGGCAGCACGACCAATCGGGAAGAAGTAGCTGGGAGAATGTCTGTCTTTGGGCTGTGTTGTTTCAGGCACAACACTGATCTCAACCACATGGGTGCCGGTTTTCCCCTTCGCGGGGATAAGACACACCTGTTATAGGATCAAGCCTTACGGGCAATTAGTATCAGTTAGCTTAACGCATTACTGCGCTTACACACCTGACCTATCAACGTCCTGGTCTTGAACGACCCTTCAAGGGGCTCGAAGCCCCGGGGATATCTCATCTTAAGGCGAGTTTCCCGCTTAGATGCTTTCAGCGGTTATCTCTTCCGAACATAGCTACCCGGCGATGCCACTGGCGTGACAACCGGTACACCAGAGGTTCGTCCACTCCGGTCCTCTCGTACTAGGAGCAGCCCCCTTCAAATATCCAGCGCCCACGGCAGATAGGGACCAAACTGTCTCACGACGTTTTAAACCCAGCTCACGTACCTCTTTAAATGGCGAACAGCCATACCCTTGGGACCGGCTACAGCCCCAGGATGAGATGAGCCGACATCGAGGTGCCAAACACCGCCGTCGATATGAACTCTTGGGCGGTATCAGCCTGTTATCCCCAGAGTACCTTTTATCCGTTGAGCGATGGCCCTTCCATACAGAACCACCGGATCACTATGACCTGCTTTCGCACCTGCTCGACTTGTCGGTCTCGCAGTTAAGCACGCTTATGCCATTGCACTATCAGCACGATTTCCGACCGTACCTAGCGTACCTTCGTACTCCTCCGTTACACTTTGGGAGGAGACCGCCCCAGTCAAACTGCCTACCATGCACTGTCCCCGATCCGGATTACGGACCAAGGTTAGAACCTCAAACAGATCAGGGTGGTATTTCAAGGACGGCTCCACGCAAACTGGCGTTCACGTTTCACAGCCTCCCACCTATCCTACACAGACCGGTTCAAAGTCCAATGCAAAGCTACAGTAAAGGTTCATGGGGTCTTTCCGTCTAGCCGCGGGGAGATTGCATCATCACAAACACTTCAACTTCGCTGAGTCTCGGGAGGAGACAGTGTGGCCATCGTTACGCCATTCGTGCAGGTCGGAACTTACCCGACAAGGAATTTCGCTACCTTAGGACCGTTATAGTTACGGCCGCCGTTTACCGGGACTTCAATCAGGAGCTTGCACCCCATCATTTAATCTTCCGGCACCGGGCAGGCGTCACACCCTATACGTCCACTTTCGTGTTTGCAGAGTGCTGTGTTTTTATTAAACAGTCGCAGCCACCAGTTTATTGCAACCCCTTCACCCTCCTGGCGCAGGCCAGTCAAGCTACAGGGGCGTACCTTATCCCGAAGTTACGGTACCAATTTGCCGAGTTCCTTCTCCCGAGTTCTCTCAAGCGCCTTAGAATACTCATCTCGCCCACCTGTGTCGGTTTGCGGTACGGTCTTGTTGAACTGAAGCTTAGAGGCTTTTCCTGGAACCACTTCCGATTGCTTCGTCTCCGAAGAGACTGGCCTCACACCCTTGAATTCCGCGCCCGGATTTGCCAAAGCGCCTTCTCCAATGCAAGGACCGGGACTTCCAACACCCGGACAACCTTCCGCGATCCGTCCCCCCATCGCATTCAACAATGGTGCAGGAATATTAACCTGCTTCCCATCAGCTACGCATTTCTGCCTCGCCTTAGGGGCCGACTCACCCTACGCCGATGAACGTTGCGTAGGAAACCTTGGGCTTACGGCGAGGGGGCCTTTCACCCCCTTTATCGCTACTCATGTCAGCATTCGCACTTCCGATACCTCCAGCACACTTTCCAGTGCACCTTCGCAGGCTTACGGAACGCTCTCCTACCATGCACATAAATGTGCATCCGCAGCTTCGGTATATGACTTAGCCCCGTTACATCTTCCGCGCAGGACGACTCGATCAGTGAGCTATTACGCTTTCTTTAAAGGGTGGCTGCTTCTAAGCCAACCTCCTGACTGTTTTAGCCTTCCCACTTCGTTTCCCACTTAGTCATATTTGGGGACCTTAGCTGGCGGTCTGGGTTGTTTCCCTCTTGACACCGGACGTTAGCACCCGATGTCTGTCTCCCGTGATTGCACTCTTCGGTATTCGGAGTTTGCTATGGCGTAGTAATCCGCAATGGACCCCACAACCATGACAGTGCTCTACCCCCGAAGGTGATACACGAGGCACTACCTAAATAGTTTTCGGAGAGAACCAGCTATTTCCAGGTTTGTTTAGCCTTTCACCCCTATCCACAGCTCATCCCCTAACTTTTCAACGTTAGTGGGTTCGGACCTCCAGTACGTGTTACCGCACCTTCATCCTGGCCATGGATAGATCACCTGGTTTCGGGTCTACACCCAGCGACTGAACGCCCTGTTCGGACTCGCTTTCGCTACGCCTGCCCTAATCGGTTAAGCTTGCCACTGAATGTAAGTCGCTGACCCATTATACAAAAGGTACGCCGTCACCCCTTGCGAGGCTCCGACTGTTTGTATGCATGCGGTTTCAGGATCTATTTCACTCCCCTCCCGGGGTTCTTTTCGCCTTTCCCTCACGGTACTGGTTCACTATCGGTCGATCACGAGTATTTAGCCTTGGAGGATGGTCCCCCCATCTTCAGACAGGATTTCACGTGTCCCGCCCTACTTGTCGTACACCTAGTTCTTCCATGCTGTTTTCGTCTACAGGGCTATCACCTGCTATGGCTGCACTTTCCAGAGCATTCGACTAACAGTACAGATAAAGAGTACAGGCTGGTCCCATTTCGCTCGCCACTACTCTGGGAATCTCGGTTGATTTCTTTTCCTGCGGTTACTTAGATGTTTCAGTTCACCGCGTTCGCTTCACATGACCTATGTATTCAGTCATGGATACTCCATTCGGAGTGGGTTTCCCCATTCGGACATCTTCGGATCAAAGCTCGTTTGCCAGCTCCCCGAAGCTTTTCGCAGGCTACCGCGTCCTTCATCGCCTGTGATCGCCAAGGCATCCACCACATGCACTTGTTCGCTTGACCCTATAACGGGTGTGTCTCTTTCGCCCCGAAGGACTCCGATCCGCACTCGCTACAGGTTGAGTATTCGTGTTGCGCCGTATTCCAAAGCAATCTTTCGATCACTTAAAAAATACATTGATACAATCACAACCCTGATTCACCTACTCGCGCACCCATCTCTAAGTACACTTTCGTGAATCTCTTTACTACTTCTTCCTGATTGTTAAAGAACGACAGCCGATAGCGCGATTTGCACCGCCTACCGCTCTGACTGGCTCAATCGCCAATGCGTAACGCTCGGTTGCGACCGAACCCTAGGCATTGAGGATTGGTGGAGGATGACGGGATCGAACCGACGACCCCCTGCTTGCAAAGCAGGTGCTCTCCCAGCTGAGCTAATCCCCCAGTCATGCACAGATCAATCTGCTTTTTACTCAAGGGGGTATTAACCGGTGCGCACCAGACAAGACACTGGTGGGTCTGGATGGATTCGAACCATCGACCCCCGCCTTATCAAGACGGTGCTCTAACCGACTGAGCTACAGACCCCTGAGTCTGCCTGATTGACTGTCTTTACTTACAGCCGATAAGCGTGAGCGCTCAACACTTCTGACGCATGTGCTCGAGAAAGGAGGTGATCCAGCCGCACCTTCCGATACGGCTACCTTGTTACGACTTCACCCCAGTCATGAATCCTACCGTGGTGACCGTCCTCCTTGCGGTTAGACTAGCCACTTCTGGTAAAACCCACTCCCATGGTGTGACGGGCGGTGTGTACAAGACCCGGGAACGTATTCACCGCGGCATGCTGATCCGCGATTACTAGCGATTCCAGCTTCACGCACTCGAGTTGCAGAGTGCGATCCGGACTACGATCGGTTTTCTGGGATTGGCTCCACCTCGCGGCTTGGCAACCCTCTGTTCCGACCATTGTATGACGTGTGAAGCCCTACCCATAAGGGCCATGAGGACTTGACGTCATCCCCACCTTCCTCCGGTTTGTCACCGGCAGTCTCCCTGGAGTGCTCTTGCGTAGCAACTAGGGACAAGGGTTGCGCTCGTTGCGGGACTTAACCCAACATCTCACGACACGAGCTGACGACAGCCATGCAGCACCTGTGTTACGGCTCCCTTTCGGGCACTCCCGCCTCTCAGCAGGATTCCGTACATGTCAAGGGTAGGTAAGGTTTTTCGCGTTGCATCGAATTAATCCACATCATCCACCGCTTGTGCGGGTCCCCGTCAATTCCTTTGAGTTTTAATCTTGCGACCGTACTCCCCAGGCGGTCAACTTCACGCGTTAGCTACGTTACCAAGCCAATGAAGGCCCGACAACTAGTTGACATCGTTTAGGGCGTGGACTACCAGGGTATCTAATCCTGTTTGCTCCCCACGCTTTCGTGCATGAGCGTCAGTATTGGCCCAGGGGGCTGCCTTCGCCATCGGTATTCCTCCACATCTCTACGCATTTCACTGCTACACGTGGAATTCTACCCCCCTCTGCCATACTCTAGCCCGCCAGTCACAAATGCAGTTCCCAGGTTAAGCCCGGGGATTTCACATCTGTCTTAGCGAACCGCCTGCGCACGCTTTACGCCCAGTAATTCCGATTAACGCTTGCACCCTACGTATTACCGCGGCTGCTGGCACGTAGTTAGCCGGTGCTTATTCTTCCGGTACCGTCATCCGCCATGGATATTAGCCACAACGTTTTCTTTCCGGACAAAAGTGCTTTACAACCCGAAGGCCTTCTTCACACACGCGGCATTGCTGGATCAGGGTTGCCCCCATTGTCCAAAATTCCCCACTGCTGCCTCCCGTAGGAGTCTGGGCCGTGTCTCAGTCCCAGTGTGGCTGGTCGTCCTCTCAGACCAGCTACAGATCGTCGCCTTGGTAGGCCTTTACCCCACCAACTAGCTAATCTGCCATCGGCCGCCCCTACAGCGAGAGGTCCGAAGATCCCCCCCTTTCCTCCGTAGAGCGTATGCGGTATTAATCCGGCTTTCGCCGGGCTATCCCCCACTACAGGACACGTTCCGATGTATTACTCACCCGTTCGCCACTCGCCACCAGACCGAAGTCCGTGCTGCCGTTCGACTTGCATGTGTAAGGCATGCCGCCAGCGTTCAATCTGAGCCAGGATCAAACTCTTCAGTTCAAACCTGTTACTGTTTTCGGGCTCTGCGGTTACCCACAGACACCCGGTCGCTCACTCAACGTACTGACGAAGTGTTCAACCATCTTTCAACGGCCAAACCTTCCTTTCATTACTGTGTGAGACTTGATACTTTCGCCTGGCAGCAGATTCCGAAGAACCCGCCGCCGCGTCACGCATCAAGCGCCCACACTTATCGGCTGTTAGTTTTTAAAGATC
>NZ_JAYXBK010000032.1:0-5936 GCF_036016995.1 Paraburkholderia sp. MPAMCS5 | reverse complement strand
ACCTGATGACCTTCCTCCGCACCTTGTAACCGAATAATATGTGCTGTTTGCTTTCCACAAAGGTACTGCCTTGGCCTAGTTCGTTATCGAGCAGCACATATTTTTTACTGCACCATACTCGTGAATATGGCCTCGAGGCCATAACTGGGAGAACGGCAGCGTGGAGTCATCGCATCGGTATTTGAAGGAAGCGGTCGACCAGGCCTTGATGCTTCGCGGTCATCGCGACTTCGCTGACCGGGCCGCCTACGATGAATTTATCCGTGAGGTGGTGATGCGCCGGAACCGGCGAAACGCCGCAGCGTTTCGCATTGAGCGCGCACAGTTGCAGGATTTACCCGTACGTCGCACTACTGACTTCGTCGAGGAAGAAGCACTCGTGACCCGCTGCAGCACATTCACCGTGCGCGGCATCCTGTACAGCGCACCGTCGCGCCTGATCGGCCATAGGCTAAAGGTGCGGATCTATGGTGACCGGCTCGACTGCTATCTGTCGGGCGCGCTGGTGCACAGTACGCCGCGAGGCTCCCGTGCCGCCGACAACCGCCACGCGCTGGACTATCGTCACTTCATCGATTCTCTCAAGCGCAAGCCGCAGGCGTTCAGGGGGTTTGCGTTTCGCGACGCGCTGTTTCCCCGTGAAGCCTACCGACGGACCTGGGAGAAGCTGGAGACGCAACTGACGCAACGCCAGGCATGCAAGACGATCGTAGGGCTGCTCGAACTCGCAGGACATCACGGCGTTGAGGCGTTGCTGGCCGAGCGGCTCGACGCCTTGCTCGAAGCAGGCGAACTGCCCGATCTGAAGCAGTTGCGCGATGAATTCGCGCCGCGTCAGGCCCAATGTCCCGAGGTGGTAGTCGAAATGCCACCCGTCGCGGTCTATGACGAGCTTCTCGACAAGGTGGCAGCATGAACGCCCCTGCCCATGACAACGGCCGTCTGGCCCTGATGTTGAACGAGCTACGTCTGCCGACCATCGGCAGGTTATGGCCCGAGTTCGTTGAGCGCTCTGACAAGGAAGGCTGGCCGGCTACGCGATTGCTTGGGGCGCTGCTTGAGCACGAACTGGCCGAACGTGCCAAACGACGCATCGAGCGGCATCGTACCGAGTCACATCTTGATCCAACCAAGACGCTGGCCACCTTCGACTTCAGCATGGTGCCGATGGTGTCGAAAGCGCATGTCACGGCACTGGCGACCGGAGATTCGTGGCTGGAGAAAGGCGCCACGATTCTCCTGTTCGGCCCCCCCGGTGGCGGCAAAAGTCATTTAGGTTCAGCCATCGGACACGCTTTAATCGAAGCCGGCTATCGAGTGCTATTCACACGCACGAGCGAGCTCGTCCAGAAACTCCAGGCTGCGCGTCAGAGCCTGCAGCTTCCATCCGCGCTCGCGAAGCTTGATCGGTTTGATCTCATCATCCTGGACGACCTGTCGTACGCGCGTAAGGACCAGGCCGAAACCAGTGTGCTGTTCGAACTTATCGCCGAGAGGTATGAGCGTAAAAGTCTTCTCATAACGGCCAACCAGCCATTCTCGGGATGGAATGACGTGTTCCCCGACCCTGGCATGACGGTCGCAGCCATTGATCGGCTCGTCCATCACTCGACGATCTTCGAGCTGAATGTTGAAAGCTATCGCCGTCGAAAGGCCAGCGACAAACAGAGCGCGCGCCGGCGACAATTACCCGACGACAATTACGATGGAGAAGCGACAACTATGAATTAGCCAGCGACAATTACACCCGTCGACCGGCCAGAATAGTTGTCGCTGACCGGCCGTGCCGCTTGACGCTGTCTACGGATTGGCCACCAGTGGCATAACCGCGGGACACGAGGCCCCAGGCATGAGGCCCAGGGCATGGTTGGCCGGCCGGCTAACCTGAATCAATGCGGTTGATGCGCGACTGACGGAATCACCAGGCCGCGGGACTGCAAGGAGGAGAAAAGGATGGCACACATTCACCCGGCGCCCCCGCATGACCCTGCGGAGGCAAGTCTGAGCCCCGCGGACGACCGGGTTCGCCTGAATCACTGGCTGCCGCCGCAGGCGGGCGTCGTGCCGCGGATCCGGATCCGTCAGCGCTGGGTCAACGTGCTGTGGGAATTGCCAATCGCATTCGTGCTGCTCGTGATCGGCGTGGCCATCGCACAGGGATTGCGGCAAGTTCCGGCAGTGCAGGAATTCCTCGTGCGCTACCCGGGCATTCCGCCGTCCGCAGTGGCTGTTGTCACGGGATTTCCCGCCTGGCTCAGGCTGCAGCATTTCCTGAACCTGTTTTTCATGGCATTCATCATTCGCGCGGGCAACGCCAGTTTGCCCGTACCCCTTTGAACTCGTACACATATCCGCCCCCGCTTAGGCCTCCGGCTGACAGACTCAAACGTTGATAGCGCTCCTTACGCTCCTCGTCATAGCAATCAAAAAACGTTTCCAAGTATTCGTTGTCGGGCGCATGAAAAACCTTGTTCCAAATACGCGATTTCGTCTTGCCGTACAGAAGGATTGCATCGTGGATGATCCCGCACTTGCCAGAGTCGCTGTGACCGAACGAGCGCCTCCAAATGATTTCGTTGACGTAGTTCTCCTCGCCAAAGACCTCATCCATAATCACCTTCACGTAATGACTGATGTTAGGGCCAACGTGGAGATAGATGGATGCGTCGTCCGACATCAACTCACGAATAATGACGAGACGCTCGTACATAAACTGGAGGTACTCGTCATTATTCCAGATGTCCGAATACTGCTTTTCCTCAAACGACGACTGGTCGTTCGTGGCCTCCTTCCCGCGCAACTTCACGTTCTTCTTATAGTCAGCCTTGGAGTCGAATGGCGGGTCAATGTACACCAGCTCTACCTTGCCCCGATACTTCTTCAGCAAGTGGCTCATCACCTGCAGATTGTCACCCCAGAAGATCTTATTGAGCCAGCCGTCGACCTCCGTCCCGTATTGCTCCTTCAACTGCGCAGGGTAGTACTATGTGGACGTGAACGGACGCTTGCCTCGCCAGTTCAACATGGGATAGCCTTTGATAGGCTGGAATACATAGGCACCGACGTCGCTCGGAGCCTCGGATTTGATTAGATCAAGGTCTTTCTGAGTATTCGTGATTTTTTCGCTTCGAACTTCCAGTTTTTTGTATCGCAGTACGGCCGCATGTCGCAGTTTGCGCAAAGCTTGACCGGCCGAGCCTGCATTGTGTAATCCTTGGCCTTTATACGAGCAACGACGCCGTCGAATCCGGCGATGGTTTTGCCGATCGTGCGCTCGTTTTTCGGAAAGGTTACATAGGGATTGCCACCTTCTTCGCCCGTGTAGTACAAGTGCATTCGACTGACGGTCTGTCCCGTCCGCTTCTCGACCAGGTGCGCATACACCTCAAGCTGTCGCTGGTACTGTCGCAAGCGCTCTCGATCCTTCTCCATGTCCGGCTTCTTTTCGGACTTGAAGTCGATGATTTCAACCGTGTCTTGCTCACCACGGATCAGGTCCACACTACCCATCAGGATGTAGTCGTCCTTCACCAGCGAAATGTCCACCTCCGCCTCCTTGAGGCGATCCCAATGTCCGTTCTCACGCTCGTAATAGTGCAACACGTGGCGCAGCACCGCCTTCAAGGTCTGGGGCGCCAGGTACTGGCGCTCGCGCTTGGACAAGTAGGCGTAGTTCGTGCTCATCCATCGTTCGATCTGCTCTGGCTCTATCAGGTGCTCCTCACCCCGGAGCGCTGCCTTATGGATGTCCTCGATCGTCTGATGGACCAACGTACCGAACAACTGCGCGCCGGCGCGAATCGGGTTGAATTCGAGTTCCTTAAAAAACCGGTATTGCTCGGCGCAGTTTTCGAACAGCGTGATGTGCGACGTGAACGAGTATTGCTGTTTGAGATTGATCTCTTTGACGTTCTCGAACGTCATCGCTTCGGGCTGAAAGGCCGGGTCACGCCAGCGTAGGAGCGCATTGTAGTGCGCGTCGAAGTATTTCGACGGCGAGCGGCCTCGTCCCTCGCGCTCCACGGTTGCCAACACGAGAAGGTTTTGCGCCCGGGAAAACGCGGTGTAAAACAGCCGTCGGAAGTCGAAAAACTTGGTGTGGCTAAGTGGCTCGAACGGCGGCTTTGAGAAATAGTTGTGCTGGAGCACCTCATCCAGGTCTGTGTGCTGCTTCCGGGGAACAGTCTCAAGGGATCCGCAGACCACAACCGGAAACTCAAGCCCTTTCGATTGGCGGATCGTGAGGAACGAAACGCATCCGCTTGGTGCGTATTCGGCATCGTCCTCGTACTCGTTGATCCCGCCCTCTTCTAGAAACCGGAAAAACTGATTGAAGAGGTCTCGGAGGTTCTTGTCGAGGAATTCGACGTTCAGAACGTTCACATAGTGCAGGTACTCGAACTTTGCCAGCAGCTTCGACAGGGTGGCAAGGTTATGGGCTGCGCGCCCCTTGTCAACCCCGCTCAACGCGCTCTCGTCCAGGTAACGCGAGAAGAGCGGGAACTGGAGCAACTGGTAAAAGAGCCCCGAAAACGAATAGTCGGTGTTCTGCGTCAAAGTGTGGTGACGCTTGGCTAAAGGGCGGGCCCAACTCAGCAACCGCGCATTCTCGGGCTTTCGCAGCTCGTCGGCGAACGGGGCGAAACATCGCTGGTCGTAGAAGTCCCAGATGGCCAGATGAGCATCTGCATTCCACTTCCGCGCGGCCGAGAACTGCGGGAACAGGAAGATCAATGCGCCGATCATCAAGCGCACCTCTTCCCGGTCGAAGAACATGTTCGACCGGGGCGAGTAAACAGGGACTCCCTTATTTTCGAGGTAGGACGCCAGCGCCACCACCTTGTCGTTTTTCACCGAACGAAACAGGAAGGCTGAAGTTGACCCAGAAAAACGGACATCTATCCTTTGGAGAAGGAGGTGCCGATTATGGGCAAGCATCGTACCCCGTACCCGGCCGAATTTCGGGCGCAAATGGTCGAGCTGGTGAGGGCCGGACGCAGGCCGGAGGAACTGGAAAAGGAGTTCGAGCCGACTGCACAGACCATCTACAACTGGGTGGCGCAGGCTGATCGCGACACAGGCGTGCGGCATGACGGTCTGACTACAGCCGAACGGCAGGAGCTCACACGGCTGCGTCGTGAAGTCCGGCAACTGAAGATGGAGCGCGACATCCTCTCTCACGCGGCAGCCTGGTTCGCGAGGGAGACGGGATCCGTTCCACCGAAGGGCGGTACGGATTCATGAAGGCGAACCGGGCCCGCTGGCCCATTGCGATGATGGCACGGCTGCTCGGCGTCTCGACGAGTGGCTATTACACGTGGCTGGTGCGAGAGCCCGCGTTGCGCACACGTAGCGATGCGCAACTACTCGCGCACATCCGCACGCTACATGCGAGCTCGCGCGGCACGTATGGGGCGCCGCGTATCCATGCGCAGCTCTCGCGCGAAGGCGTACACGTGGGGCGCAAGCGGGTGGCGCGCCTCATGCGTATGGCGGGTCTCTGCGGGGCAAGCCGGCGACGCTGGCCGCGTACCACACGGCCACGCGCAGGCGCCCGGCGTGCGCCTGATCTGGTGCGCCGGCACTTCAGTGCCGACGCGACAAACGTGCTGTGGGTCGCAGATGCGACCTACGTACCCACGGGTGAAGGATTCCTCTATCTGGCGGTCGTGCTGGATGTGTTCAGCCGTCGCATCGTCGGCTGGGCGATGTCCAACCATCTGTACACCGAACTGATGTTACGCGCACTGGACATGGCGTTGCAGCAACGACACCATGAAGGTGTGACTCTACATTCGGACCAGGGCTGTCAAGGCGGATTCAACCGGTCGTCGCAACACTAGATTGTTGAACAGATTTTAGGTACTCGTCCAGAGCCTCAGCAGGCGTCTGCCAGTTGAGCGTTTTACGAGGCCTGGTGTTCAACGTATTGGCAA
>NZ_JAYXBK010000031.1:0-10863 GCF_036016995.1 Paraburkholderia sp. MPAMCS5 | reverse complement strand
GGTATTGGCGTACAACCTGAAGCGCGTCATGAAGATACTTGGGGTTGCCGGGACAATAAAGGCGATGAGAAGAGGTGAAACCTAAGGCCCCGAGGGGCTTTTTTGCGCTTGATACCTTACGCTAGCGTGCGCCCGATTCGCCAAGATCGATCGATCGGGCTGGCGAACTCGCTCGCAGCCACCGAAAAGCAGTTTCCACACGCCCTCGGCCGTCTCGTGCCAATGCGGTGCCGCCCGTCGCAGTGCGGGCGGCACTTTGGCACATGAAAAGAATGCGGACGCTGCCCCTCGTTACTCTCGTTACTCTCGTTACTTTCGTTACTCTCGTTACTCCCGTTCCCCTGATTACTCTGGTTAAGGAACCGGGAAACGCGCTCTCGCGACCGTCATGTCGCCGACCTGGCATTGCGCGGCGATTGCGAGGAGGATGGCGACAAATTCGTTCATCACTTGCGAAGTGCCTTCGTCTTTTCGCGTAATGACGCTGTAGTTCGACATGGTCCGCCGTATAGGGACGTTCAGATAGCCTAGAAGGCCATGATTGACGTACTTGTTCATCGCTGCCTGCGGTTGAAGAGAGATCATGTCGGTGGCCTGCAGCAACTCCAGCGTCGAAAAAATCGAGGGCGTTTCCACGATGCCCACCGGCGCGACCATGCCGGCCGCCGCGAACGTCTCTTCAAATAGCTGCCGCATGGCGGTCCCTTGCGGATACAAGATCCACGGCCACTCGCCGAGGTCGGTGATCTCCATGCGCCGCTGCTTCAGCAACGGATGATGCCGCCCGGCGACCACACGCGCCGGCTCCGCCAGCAGATCGACCATATGGAAAAGCGCTTCGTGTCGGGGGTCGGTCGGGCGCCCGACCATCACATCGAGACGCCTTTCCTCAAGCCATGTTGCAAGCTGATCGCTGCTTTGCTCGACCAGCTTGATGATGAGTCTCGGGCGTCGGCGCTGGATCTCCTTGATCGCCTCGGTGACGAGTTGCGCGGCGGAAGCCGGAATGAAGCCTACCGTCAGATGACCATAGCCGCCATTCTTCAGTGTGGCGAACTCGCTGGAGAATTTGCCCAGATCGGACAGCGTCGTGCTGGCGTAGCGCACGGACAGCGTACCGAGATCGGTCGGTTTCATTTCGCGCGGTAGCCGTTCGAAGAGCGCCGCACCGAACATCGCCTCGAGGTCGCTCAGGATCTTCGTCGCGGCCGGCTGCGTGATGTGCATCTGCTCCGCCGCGATGCGGAGATTGCGCGTACGTCCGAGCAGTTCGAGCAACTGGAGATGCCTGAAGCGCAGCCTTGTCAGCACTTGGGTAACGGAGACGGTGGAGTTCTGCGACATAGGCGTTAGCACATCCCGACTCATAACCAGATGGAATCGATTTTACCCAATTCGCAATTGGACGCTTATCAAAAGCTCAATGGACAATCTGGAGCGCATCCGGCCTTTATGCGCCCGATAGTCTTCGAACAATTACTCTCACTGACGCGATCACGATGAATACACAAGTCCGATACTGCGCCGACGAACTGCAAGGCTTCGCCCAGCGTCTGCTGCTCAGGGCCGGAATGGAGGACGTCAAGGCGCTAGCAGTCGCCCGTACGCTGGTAGACGGCGACCTGATGGGACATGACACGCACGGCCTCGCGCTGCTGCCCGCTTATATCGGTGAGATCGAGAAGGCCGCGATGACCTGCGTTGGCGAGCCTGAGGTCGTGTCAGACCGGGGCGCCAGCCTGTTGTGGGATGGCCGGCGTCTTCCGGGGCCGTGGCTGGTTCTCAGCGGCATCGAAACACTGGCGCCGAGGGCGAGGGAATATGGCAGCGCGACGTTGGTGATCCGGAGGAGCCACCACATCGCTTGCCTTGCCAGTTATCTGGCAAAAGCCACTGCCGACGGATTCATGATCGTGCTCAGCAGTTCCGACCCGGCGGTGCAAAGCGTGGCCCCTCACGGCGGCACGCGGTCCGTATTTACACCTAATCCGATCGCAGCGGGCATTCCAACCTCGGGCACGCCGTTTCTGATCGATATCTCTTCATCGACCGTGACGAACGGCATGACCGCGCGCCGGCATAAAGCAGGACAACTCTTCGAGGAAGCATGCTTCCTCGATGCGGATGGGCAGCCGAGCCGCGATCCCGGCGTGCTCTCTGCCGAGCCGCCGGGATCGATCCTGCCGATTGGCGGCATGACGTGGGGACATAAGGGCTTCGGGCTGGCGTTGCTGATCGAGGCGCTGACGGGAGGTCTGGCAGCCCACGGTCGAGCCGATCCCGCCGATGGATGGGGCGCCACCGTGTTTCTGTCGCTATACGATCCAGCGGCTTTTGGCGGTCTCGCCGCGCTCGTGCGGCAGATGGACTGGCTCGGCGAGGCATGCCGGGATAATCCGCCCCGCCCCGGAACGGCAGGTGTGCGGATGCCGGGCGATCGCGGCCTGAGCCTCAAGCGCGAACAACTGCGCGATGGAGTCGCACTGCACCCGAGCATCGCCCCGGCACTTCAAGCGTGCGCGCAGCGTTATGACATCGAGCTTCCTGCCGCACTACCTGAGTGATCGTTGCTGAGCGGAGCGAGAGCCCAGACTCTCGCTCGCGGCAGCATTCTCTTGCCGCTACGCGTCGCGGGTAAGCGCGGCCGGCGGAATCGGGCCGCGTACGAGCAGCCAATAACCGATCACCGCGACAGTGGCAACGCCCGCCCCGACGAACAGCGCGGGGTGGAACGAGCTGGTCTGCTGCACGATGAAGCCCGTGACCACCGGTGCCAGCGCGCCCCCGAAGTAGCCTCCGAAATTCTGCATGGCGCCGATGGACGCGGTGCAATTGGCAGGCGCGGCCACGGACGCCGTCGCCCAGGCGGCACTGCTCGAGACATACAGCAGCAACATCGAGATCGAGATAAATACGACCGCCATTGTCGCGCTGTGCGTGAGGCCAGTCAGTACCGTGAACACGGCGACACCGACAAGCGACGCCGCCATCGGGTACTTCCGGCTGTTGATCGCCGACACTCCTCGACGGGCGAGAACGTCGCAGATCTTTCCGCCAGAAAGACTGCCCACCACGCCGAAGAGATAGGGAACCGCCGACACCCATCCCGACTTCGCAATGGTCAAGTGAAATTCCATTTGCAGATACGTCGGCAACCACGCGTTGTACAGCCACAAGACGTAGATCGTGCCGAAGAATCCCAGCAGCATGCCCCACGTAGTGCTGAACTCGAACAGACGGCGCCACTCGCGCCAGGTCGGACGGCTCTGGACGTCCCCATCGAAGTCAGACAGATAGGCGCGCTCCCGCTGCGTCAAGTCGACCTGATGCGGGTCGCGATGCACGAGATAGAAACACAGTGCCACGCCGAGGCCCGCGATGCCCATGATGCCGAACATCCATCGCCATCCCACCGTCAACATGACGACCGTGAGCAAAGGCGCCGATATGGCGGTGCCAAGCGTCGAAGAACTGTTCCAGATGCCGGTCGCGGCGCCACGCTCTTTCTTGCCGAACCAGTCGCGAACGACTTTGGCGCTCGTGGGAAATTGCGGCGCCTCCCCTATTCCCAGCACCATGCGAGCGGCGAAGAACTGGCCGAAGCTGCTCACGACGCCGCCGAATGCTTGCGCCACCGACCATGTCGCGAGGCTCACGGCTAGCATGACCCGCGCGCCGAAGCGATCGACGAACGCGCCCGCGGGCAGTTGCGCAAACGCATAAGCCCATAGAAACGCCGAAAGCAGCAGACCCATTTCCGCGACCGAAAGTCCCAGATCGTGCCGGATCAGCGGGTTCGCGATAGACAAGGTTGCGCGATCAATGTAGTTGATGACCCCGCTCAGGAGAAGCAGAGCAAGCGCGGTCCGCTGAATTCGCCGAACCCTTGGCGAAGCCTGTCCGCTGGAAGCGATGTTCTGAGCGCCGCTGGCGTCCGGCTCCGACACACTCGGCGCCGTGGAGGATTGTTCCATGGGTAAGTCTCCTGAGTTTTTTGTTCTATCGGCGAGGCCATTTTCTCGATCCGAACGCGCGCATTGCCACATCGGACAACGCACGATAGGTCCGCATCCGTTAGAAATCCAATCAAATTTCCTCGTGAAGCAATTCCATTTGTTTATCGCCACATAGGGGCAAACCCCCGCGGCACCACATGGCCGCCATGAAGCGATCAAAGCAAGGATCGGCGATCAACCGGAGACGGTCGGGTCGCGGCGCAAACTCGCAGCTATCGAGTCGCCTCGGTGGCGACGCGGCTCATCGCGTATCGTGTCGAGCCGCCGGACAGCGGCAAGTCTTCTGATTCGGGGAGCGGCGGTCAAACGGCTGTTCTCGAACGCGTCGCCGTCGCATAGGTGGCGACATTGCAGCCGCGACGAGTGACGCGTTGGGGCCGCGCACTGCCGCATGCGACCGGCGTACGAAGCCTGAGCGTCGAGACCTCGGGAGGCCGCTCGTCGATGAGCGATTTCGATAGCCGCCTGCAAAGGTGCGACGGCCGTCCCTCTATCCAGGACATGGCGTCGTCGCTTTTACGTCGGCCCGATTTTCAGCATCCTTCTCAGGGACGCGATCAACACCGGCCTCTCCAGATGATGATCGAAGCCGGCGCCCCGCGCGACGATCTTGTCGTGCGACTGACACGGACCGCTCACCGCGATGTATAACGCCCGCTCATCCGGATGCAACGCGCGCAGTTGCCGCGCGAGGGCATGGCCGTCCAGACCGGGCAGATCGGTACGAATCAAGATCGCATCCGGGTGCTGGCCTTTTGCGCTCGCCAACGCGGACGGTCCGTCGTGACACAGCACGACCGTGTATCTCTCTGCCTGAAGCGCTGCCCAAAGTTCTGCCCAAAGTGCTGCGTCGCCCTCTTCGGCAGGATCGACCACGAGGATGCGCCGCGAGGCCGCCGTCCGGTCGGTGTGCGGTCCGGCGGCGCGTGCATCGTCCTGCTGCTGCAAAGGCAGCGAGACTGTGAAAGTGCTGCCCATGCCTCGCCCCGCACTTTTTGCCGTGACATGCCCGTTGTGCAGCGCGACGATACTCTTCACGAGCGCGAGGCCCAGACCAAGCCCACCTTCGCCACGGTCGGGCGTCCGCTCGGCCTGACTGAAGAGTTCGAATACGTGCGGCAGCAAGCTCGCGTCCATGCCGATGCCGTTGTCCGCGACGCCGATCTCTATCTGCTCGTCGCGCACCCGTGCCGTTAGGGCGATGCGTCCGCCTTGCTGGGTATATTTCGCAGCATTGTTGAGCAGGTTGGTCAGTACCTGGATCAGCCGGCTACGGTCGCCCAGCACTATAAGCGTGTCGTCCTCGATGTCGAGCGTCAGCGCCTGCCCACGCGCCTCGATCAACGGACGCGATTGCTCCACTGCGCTCGTCACGAGGGAGGCCACGCTCACCTCGTGCTTGTCGATCGACACCAGTCCCTTGGTGACGCGAGAGACATCCATCAGGTCGTTGACCAGGTGCGACATGTGCTTCACCTGGCGCTCGATGATCTCGCTGGAACGTTTGATGTTCTCGGGATTAGCTCCCGCAGGCATTCTTTGGCGAGGTCCTGGGAGAGAGAACGGCAATCCTCGAACCTGGACGCAGATGTGATCGCCGTGGCGAAGCTGACCGATGCGCAGGGGTTCAGCAATGCGTAGTTGGGCGGGAGAGCGTTAGTACGGCGTCGTCAACAGACGTAAGGGGATGGGGGCGTGTTCGAAGCAAGGGCTTACCCGGAATTACAAGAGACAGGCACGCTACTGGCGATCGAGTGGCCACCAGTGTCCGACTGTAAGCGAGTAGTCGGGCGCGTTCAACGCCAGCGCGGGCTCATCACCCGGTTCTGCCCGCCGGCTGAACGCGCTGTCGATAAACCATCTGACACGACTGCTATTTGCCTCGTTGTTCGCATGCCTTCCAGCCAGGGAAGGCATGCGAACGTTCAAACTTGCCACTCACAATGAAATGCCGAGTCGTCATCTTTTCCGGCGAGGGCCACCGATCGCGGCGACAGCCTCGCCCCGATGTCAGCTCCCCGGAGGCGTTTCGACAGCCAGGCCGGTCTGCGGATCGAGAAAGAGCTTGCGTTGATGGCGGCCAACGCCTCGGCGATTGAAATCGAACATGCCCATGATACTGCCCGCCTTCGCGTCGAATGAGCCGCCGCCAATACGCTGTCCGTCAAGCCAGTTATCTTCGACGAAGCGAACTACCGACGACTGATCGATCGGCGTATGGTCGACATAGTTCTCCTTCGCCCACGGCGAGATCACGACAAACGGGATGCGTGTGCCCGGGCCGCAGCGGCCATTCACGGGTTTGCCCTTCACGCCATTGTCCGCGGCGCCCGTGCCGCAAATTCCCTGGCCATTCAACTGATCGGCAGTCGCATCGTACGACGCGCTCGTCGGCAACGCATACGCGTGGTCGTACCAACCGTCGGAGTCGTCCCAGGCCGCAATCACGGCCGTTTCGTCCCAGCCCTTCTGCTGCTGAAGGAAGTTGACCACCTTCGTGACGAACGCCTGCTCGTCGAGCGGATCTGAGTACCCGGCGTGACCGTCCTGATAGGCCGGTGCCTTGAGGAAGCTCACTGCGGGGAAATTGCCCGCACTGACCGCGTCGAAGAAGTCGTCGGTATCGTACTGGTGATTGGCAGGGTCCGGCGTCAGGCCATCGTTCTTCATGCTGTGCCCGATCGCCGAGACCTCGCTCGGACGATAGTGCTTCGGATTCGCCGTCGACGCGTAGTACTGGAACCAGTTATGGTGCGGAATATAGTCAGCCGTGGCCGAACCGACGACCGTGGACAGCGTGCTGCGCTTGCAGCCGGTCGTGCCATTGGGGTTCACCGTCGCGAGGTTGAAACCGCCCATGAAGCCGCCCCACGAGATATTGCGCGCGTTCAGCAAGTCGCCAATATTCTTGCCAGTCATCCGGGCGGTATCTGTCGTGCTCGAACAGGCGTCGTGGGCTGGGTCGACGTCATTGATCATCGTGAAGCCGCCCTGCCCGTCATTCACATAGTACGAGCCCGCGGCCGAAGGCTGCTTCGTTGTGAGCACAACCTTCATACCGTTGGTTTGCCCTGAAACCACTTCGAGCGCACCCGGTGTCGACGGTCCATAAGTCGAGGTATAGGCGTTGTCGCTCATGGTGAATCGTTGCGCGTAATTCCACAGCGCAGTGACCGTGTTGCCGTCGAAGTAGCCCATTACCTGGCCGGTCGTGCCAAAAGCACCCGCGCCGCCACTCGATTCCTTGCCCGTGTACTTCGGGAAGAGATCGGCAACGCCATTGTCGTAAGCTTGCTGCTCTGCCGTATAAGCGTGATTCTGGTCAGCCGTGGCCGCCTGCGTACGGTCGAGACGGAACGGATTAGTCGCGCCTGCTCCGTTGCGCGGATTGGTGAAATTCGGATTGCGGGTAAGCAACGTGTCGGAAAGACCGTTTACCTCAGGGGTGCCAGGCAGTGCGTTGAATGCGGGCTCTCCGGGAGGGTTGGTCGCATGGGGATAGGTTGCGAAGTAATGATCGAACGAGACATTTTCGCCGTAGATCACAACCAGGTGTTTGATCGGAGTAGCCGTATGCACATCTCCCTGCCGGCCTGGGTCATGCTGATTACCAGCACTCCAGGCAACTGTAGACGCGAATGCTGCAGCCGCGAACGAACCGAGTGCCATCTGACGCCATTCCATATGTCGCTCCTATCTGGATTCGTATTGCCGGTATGGCCGCGGCGCCCCATGCGCAGAGGCAATCACATTCGCGTCATGTCGCTGACGCCCTTCGACTACGGGAAGCGACGCGCCAATGGGTTCGGGAAAGCGGCCTCATTAGAGCATCGACGTATGAATGCACAGCGTCATATTCCTTACGAAATATTTTCGCCGCAACGCTCGTCTTGCTGCACCCGATTCTGGACACATGGGGCGGCACCGGCAGATTTTGCACGCAACAATTGCAATCCTTTCCTCGCTCCGACCACAAATTACCGATCCATAGTCCACCGAAGCAATAATACTCTGACACAGATACTTCACTCCCCTGACACGCGCAAACGATAAATTCCCCATGCCGGAAACAGGAGCGCTCAGCACAAGCAGCTCCAAACGTCACGGCAACAGAAGAGATTCGAGAGCACAGCATGGTCCAGGACCGGGCACCTCGGCTTTATACGTCGTCAGGAGATGAAAAATGAAAAAACGCGGCATCTTCCAGTCTCACATTGCGTTCGGATTACTTACCAGCTCCATGGTTTTCACGGCCGTTCAAGCCGTTGCAGAACCTCAAAGCAACATGGAACTGCTTCCGACCGGTCAGTTCATCTCCCCGAAAGCCATTCCGGGCGCGGTCCAGCAGTTGCTTAATCCGCAGCTCGTGGCCAAGCCGACTCAAGTGATCAGCGGTGCCATCAAGTCTCAACTCAGCCCCGACGGCAATACGCTGGCCGTGATCACCGCTGGCTACAACACCGTCTACACGGGTACAAACAACAGCACGCTGGACACGGCTGACTCCACCCAGTACATCCTCCTGTTCGACGTGTCGGGCGCGAATAAAGCCAACCCGAAGCTGGCACAAGTCATTCACCAGAACAACGCCTTTGATGGTCTCGCCTGGAACGGTAACGAAACTCTGTACGGCACCGGCGGCGCTGACGACAAGGTGTATGTGTACAGCCGCGCCTCGGCCGCGCCGGCGGCCAATTGGGTTCAAACCACAGCCATCGCGCTGAATCACACCAAAGGTATCGGTTCGGGCGTAAAACCGAATGCCGGTGGACTGGCTGTCTCCGCCGACGGCCGAACCCTCGTCGTGGCCAACAACTACAACGATTCGATCTCCGTCATCAACACGACCTCGAACACGCTCGTGTCGGAATACGATCTGCGTCCGTTCAATACGTCGGGCCAACAAGGCGTCGCCGGTGGAGAGTACCCGTGGGCGGTTTCCCTGAAAGCCGACGGCACCGCGTTCATCTCGTCGGTGCGTGACCGCGAAGTTGTGGTACTGAACCTGGCGAATCCCGCCGCGCCGCAATTCATCACGCGCATCCCCGTGAAGGGCAACGCCTACGGCATGACCCTCTCACCTGATCAGTCGAAGCTCTACGTCGCAGTGTCGAACGCCGATCAGATCGCCGTCGTCGATACTGCGAGCCATAAGGTCGAAAAGACAATCAACATCGCCAGACACAACGGCGATGGCGATGACGAGGGCCGCGGCAACACCAGGAAGTACAGCGGCCGGGATACTGTCAACGTCACCGTTTCAAAGGACGGCAAGACCTTGTACGCGGTCAACAACGGCGACAACTCCATCGCTGTCGTCTCGCTTACCAGCGAGAACGGCTACCCTGTCCGGGGGATGATTCCGACCGCCTATGCGCCGAAGGACATTACGCTGAGCGCCGATGGCTCGCAGATGTACATCATCAACGGCAAATCGGTCACCGGCCCGAACCCGCTCTACACATCGGGTACCTCGGCCCAGTATCAGTTCGGTCTGGAGAAGAGCAGCCTCGTCAGTGCTCCGGTCCCCACGGGCGACGCGCTCGAGCGCCTGACCACCCAGGTCAACGAAAACAATCACTATTCGGTGAAGGAATCGGACAGCGATCGCGAGACGATGAAATTCCTGCGTGCTCACATCAGGCACGTGATCTACGTCGTGAAGGAAAATCGCACGTTCGACCAGATACTCGGCGACCTCGGCAACGGCTCGAATGGCGATCCGACTGTCACGATGTACGGCAAGGCGACTACGCCGAATTTCCACAACATCGCCAGCAACTTCGTCACGCTCGACAACTTCACCGACCCGGGCGACGGTTCGATGGACGGCTGGTCGTGGGTGCAGCACGCGCACGTCACGCCAACCGAGGAGGTGTCGCAGCAGGAGAACTACGCTGGCGTGAGCCGCGGCATGTCGTACGAGTCCGAGGGCAGCAACCGCGGTCTGCCGGTGGGCCTCGCCAGCACCGCCATGCGCGACTTCGCCACCAACGGCAATTTCACGAGCGCGACGTCGGCGTTGCCGGGCGGCACGGCCAATGCGCTGCCCGGTATCGCCGACGTATCGGTTCCGGATGCCCCGTTTGGCTATCAAAAGGCGAGCATTTACGATGCGGTGCTGCAAGCCGGCGGTGCCGTCCGCAATTACGGCGGCATGGTCAACAACGTTGGCTCGATCGGTACGATCGCCAGCCCGCTGCTCACTCCGTTTGCTTCCAACATCGTCCAGGCTCACTCGCTCAAGCCGTCGCTCGTCAATCTGACTGACCCGTACTACCGCGGCTTCGACCAGGCCTATCCGGACACCTTCCGCGAACTCGAATGGAACCGCGAGTTCCAGCAGTACGTCGCAGACGTTCAGCTCCCTTCGTTTGAACTCGTCCGCATGGGCTCCGACCACACCGGGAGCTATGCCCAGAATGTCGGTCAGATGGGTTCGGCTGAACAGGAAGAGGCGGATAACGACTTCGCGGTGGGCAAGCTGATCGAAACCGTCGCACACAGCCCGTATGCGAGGGACACGCTGATCGTGGTGGTCGAAGATGACTCGCAAGCCGGTTCCGATCACGTCGACTCCCACCGCTCGACTGCTTATGTCGTCGGCCCCTACGTCAAAAAGCACTCCGTTATCAGTACCGCGTACAGCCAGGTCAACGCGCTTCGCACCATGGAAGACGTGCTCGGTACCGAGCACATCAACCTGAACACAGCGTATGCGCGGGAGATACGGTCAAGTCTGGTGTATGAGCGGTTGATAGCCGGCGACGTCAGGCGGCGAGTTTCTGCTGACCGGGTTGATCGTCTTGCACCGGTTCGCCGTCCCTGAAGGCAATGCCTTCCAGCA